>NZ_JBNWCH010000029.1:0-573 GCF_053522485.1 Agrobacterium sp. 22-209-1 | reverse complement strand
GGCCAGTATCGCGGTCAGCGCCAGCGGCGCAGTGGCGCCGTAGGAATCGACGATATAGCCGCCGAAGACCGCACCGATACTGATGGCCACCTGAAAGGAAACGACCATCAGGCTGCCTGCTGCTTCCAGCGCATCGGGTGCACCGCGGGAAAGATTGGTCGGCAGCACCACGGGCGCCATGCCGAAGGCAAGGCCCCAAAGCGCGACGAGCGCGAATGCGGCGCCGCTGTGAACACCCCAGACAACAAGGGCAATCGTCGCAAATGCCATCAGGGCGGCGGTAACGATGAGTGCAAGGCGGATACTGGTGTCAGCCATCCGGCCCCCCAGAACATTGCCGATCACGGAAGCAACGCCAAAGCCGAGCAGGGCGATGGCAATCGGCGTGGTGTCAAGCAGCGTCACCTGTTCGAGGAAGGGACGCACATAGACCGAGCCGGCAAAATGCCCTGTCATCAGCAACAGGATTGCCAGCATCCCCAGTTGAACGCTGCGCCGCCGCGTCAGCCGGAAAACATCGGAAAGACTGTTGCTCGTACTTGCCGGCAGCGATGGCAGGCTGAATATCTGCAG
>NZ_JBNWCH010000028.1:0-701 GCF_053522485.1 Agrobacterium sp. 22-209-1 | reverse complement strand
CCGGAGACCGTTTGGTTTAAGTTATGCGGCCAATGCTGGTGCGTCCAGCATGGCGTAGTATCGTTCCTCGGCCTCTGCAGGCGGAATGTTTCCAATGGGCTCCAGTAGACGCCGGTTGTTGAACCAATCGACCCATTCCAGCGTGGCGAACTCCACAGCTTCGAAGTTGCGCCATGGTCCTCGGCGATGGATGACCTCAGCCTTGTAAAGGCCGTTGATCGTTTCGGCGAGAGCGTTGTCGTAGCTATCGCCGACGCTTCCGACGGAAGGTTCGATACCTGCCTCTGCCAATCGTTCGGAATACTTGATCGACACGTATTGCACGCCCCTGTCGGAGTGGTGGATGAGCCCGCCGCGATGGACGGGCCGCCGATCATGAAGTGCCTGGTCGAGAGCATCGAGGACGAAACCCGCTTGCGCCGTCCGGCTTGCCCGCCAGCCTACGATACGCCGGGCGAAGGCATCGATCACGAAGGCCACGTAGACGAAGCCCTGCCAGGTCGCGACATAGGTGAAATCGGAGAGCCACAGCATGTTCGGTGCGGGAGCACGGAACTGCCGGTTCACGCGGTCGAGCGGGCATGGAACGGCCTTGTCCGGCACGGTGGTTTTGACGGGCTTGCCGCGAATGATGCCTTGAAGACCCATCATTCTCATGAGCCGAGCGACGGTGCAGCGGGCGATGTCGTGACCCTCTCGCT
>NZ_JBNWCH010000027.1:0-713 GCF_053522485.1 Agrobacterium sp. 22-209-1 | reverse complement strand
GAGTTCGTAGCGGCGGCGTGTCATCATAGCTCCTAATTCGGAAGCCTTGAATCACGCGGAACGCAATGCGCCAAGAGAATTTATGAGTTTACCGCCTAGTGAATGCCTGGGCCTCGTCGCCGATACGTCTCTTTCCGGCCTGCGGGTTGCCCGTGAGTTGGACCGGATCATCGAGGGACGAGGCAAGCCGAAGATGATCGTCAGCAATAATGGCAGCGAGTTCACCAGCAACGCAATCCTGCAATGGACGGATCGGACCAAAGTGGAATGGCACTACATCGCGCCTGGCAAGCCGATCCGGAACGCCTTCATCGAAAGCTTCAACGGGCGGCTGCGAGACGAGTTTCTGAATGAAACGCTCTCTCGTCACTGCCCCATGCTCGATCAGGGCTTTCAAACTGGCGCAGCGATTACAAACGATCATCGACCGCATTCCGGCCTCGGCTGGCTGACACCCGCCGAGTTCGCCCAAGACCATCAACCCGCGACGTGATGCGGTGCTGCGCAGCCGAAATGGCTCCGCACCGCCACCCGCCGCTACCGCCCCGAATACAGCAACCCAAAACCGCTGGAGCAAACTCAAAACTGGATAAAACTTGGGGGCAAGGTCACCATCGAAATCCCAACCCCGAACCGCGCCGCCGACTGGCGCGCAGACATGCCCGCCGCAGACGCTTTTAACACGCGTAGTCGAAGATCATCGCTCAGTGCTC
>NZ_JBNWCH010000026.1:0-781 GCF_053522485.1 Agrobacterium sp. 22-209-1 | reverse complement strand
CTGCAGAGGCCGAGGAACGATACTACGCCATGCTGGACGCACCAGCATTGGCCGCATAACTTAAACCAAACGGTCTCCGGCAAAGCCGGTGCGGTTCAGCTCGATTGCGTTCGTTGCTAGGCCTCTTCGGGCGCTTATGGATCTGGTAGCGCTTCGCAAGGTGGAGTGGAGCGGGCTTGAATGGCTGACGATTGGTATGAGGATTGAGGAAGATTCCCTTTTCGGAACGCGACGTAAGGATTTTACGGCATTGAAGCCGGTGTACAAGCACAAGGCTGCAAATGCTTTTCTCCGGACGTTGGAGGCTACAGCTTCACCTGTCAGACCATAGAGAAAAGACTTGTGGGCTGAGATTCAGTGAAAGGGATGAAATTTATCACAGCGCTCAGTTAGTGCAGCATTTACAGGATTGCTGTATTTTATGGATTTACTTTTGTGACCGTGCTATCCGCTCGATACAAGATGGGAGTGTGTTTGATGGCAGGTTCAGGTAATTCCTACACCACGAGTGACCTTTCCAGGAAGTCGGGTGATATTATCGCTGAGGCGCTTCGTCATCCGGTGACGATCACCCAGCGCAACAAGCCTCGTCTGGTTCTTCTTAATATCGAGGATTATGAACGTTTGATGCGGCAGTCTGATCTGCGTGCGGTTGGCACTATTAATAATATGTCTGACGCTTTGCTAGGCGGTAAACTCATAAATTCTCTTGGCGCATTGCGTTCCGCGTGATTCAAGGCTTCCGAATTAGGAGCTATGATGACACGCCGCCGCTACGAAC
>NZ_JBNWCH010000025.1:0-851 GCF_053522485.1 Agrobacterium sp. 22-209-1 | reverse complement strand
TAGGCGGTAAACTCATAAATTCTCTTGGCGCATTGCGTTCCGCGTGATTCAAGGCTTCCGAATTAGGAGCTATGATGACACGCCGCCGCTACGAACTCACCGACCACGAGTGGTCAATCATTTCGTCCCTACTGCCGAACAAGCCTCGCGGCGTTCCTCGTGTCGATGACCGACGGGTCCTGAACGGCATCCTTTGGCGCTTCCGAACCGGCTCGCCGTGGTCGGAAGTTCCAGAACGTTATGGGCGGCCAACCACCTGCTATAACCGCTTCGTCCGTTGGCGTAAGGCCGGTGTCTGGGATCGTCTTCTTAAAGCCGTTTCAGAGGCTTATGACGGCGACATCGTCATGATCGACTCGACCTGTGTTCGCGTTCATCAACACGCGGCCACGGGAAAAAAGGGGATCGAGACGATGGTTGCATGGGACGTTCCCGCGGCGGGCTCACGAGCAAAATCCACGCGCTCGTCGATGCCGAAGGTCGGCCAGTCACGCTCCGTCTGACCGGCGGCCAGATTGCTGACTGCACTGAAGCCGATGCGCTGACAGACGACCTCGGCGAAGGTGATATCCTGCTTGCCGATAAGGGTTATGACACCAACGCAATCCGCGCCAAGGCGGCCGAGCGAAAGGCCTGGGCCAACATCCCGCCGAAGGCAACCCGCAAGGGCTCCTTCTCGTTCTCGCGCTGGGTTTACAGACAGCGGAACCTTGTCGAGCGTTTCTTCAACAAGATCAAACAGTTTCGAGGTATCGCCACGCGCTACGACAAGCGCCCGGAAAACTATCTCGCAGCTGTCAAACTCGTCGCCGCAAGAATCTGGTGTCAGAGTTTATGAGTCGACGGCCTAG
>NZ_JBNWCH010000024.1:0-1425 GCF_053522485.1 Agrobacterium sp. 22-209-1 | reverse complement strand
ATATCATGATATTGTTATTACGATTGATCGCCACCAATTTCATCACCTTTTTAGTCCACTTCATAATCAGATTCCCTCTCAGCTCCACCAATAAATAATTCATCCTTCATGCAAAAACCTATATAAATCACTTGGTTGCAGGCAGTTCAAATTGCCCGCCCGTAACAACAAGCAAAATCCGCCAATCAAACTCCCCACTTTTCACAGCAACTGTCTACTTACAATATTTATATGTTTTAGCGCAACTCCTACATAAATTATATGTTTGCGAGCGACACTCCCCTGCCTCAAACCAATAGCGCGCCGCGATCATTCACTTAAGTTAATACCGGTAATTTATTCCTTGCATCAAGTATAAAAATAATAATATATGTATTTAAGGCAGATAAATCGGTAAAATATTCCAAGCATAAACATCCTGCAACCTGCCGCCAAATCAACCTCAAAGCTGCGTTGGCATCCTTGACAACGGCGTGTTGTGATGGCATAAACGACAACATGATTGCCGCGGTACTTGTGGAACGTTCGAAAACTGTTTTGCCAGATGGTGCGATTGTCGAGATCGTCGTGTGGAAGGTGCCAGAACCCGTTCCCGGTAGCACGCACCTGTTCAAGTATCGACTGTTTTTTGGCAAGGATGGTCGGCGCATCGTCGGTTTCGACAACGAACGCGGCAAAGGCGATCATTGTCATCTTGACGGCGACGAGCATCCTTACATGTTCACAACGACCGATGCCCTCCTGTCCGACTTTCGGAAGGAGATAATCAAGAGGAGGAAGAAGCCATGAGAGAAGCCTTGATTCAAATCCGAGCAGACAGCGAAGCTGCCCTCAATGAGGTTTTTGAAAGGGCAACGAACGCCATGCGTTCAGGCAATCCCTCAGAGCCCGTGGCAGTCTTCACCTTTTCGTCGCCCGCACAGCTTTTTTCTGTCATCACCCCCAAAAGGTGGGAATTGATTGAACATCTTCAGAAGATCGGTCCATCGAGCATACGCGGACTTGCCCGATCCGTCGAACGTGACGTCAAGCGTGTCCACGAGGACGTGTCCGCGTTGTCGGACTGGGGTATATTCGAACAAACCGAAGACGGAAAGGTTCACGTACCCTACGAAGTCATCCACGCGAATTTCGACCTCAGAGCGGCAGCCTGATCAGGGACCGCAACGCAAACCATCAACGCTTCCAGCCTTCGGTTTCATCGCGGGAAGCCTCCCTCCACAGATAAGGGTAGCGGATTACGACTGCAGTCTCGATCTTATCGAAACCGTTCACCGAACCGTCTCTTCAGTTTCCGCATAAGTGTCGACTGCGGCCTCAAATTCCTCTAGGCCGTCGACTCATAAACTCTGACACCAGATTCTTGCGGCGACGAGTTTGACAGCTGCGAGATAGTTTTCCGGGCGCTTGTCGTAGCGCGTGGCG
>NZ_JBNWCH010000023.1:0-1928 GCF_053522485.1 Agrobacterium sp. 22-209-1 | reverse complement strand
CGCCACGCGCTACGACAAGCGCCCGGAAAACTATCTCGCAGCTGTCAAACTCGTCGCCGCAAGAATCTGGTGTCAGAGTTTATGAGTCGACGGCCTAGTTCTTCGAACGCGACCGATCAGGGCGTTTTCTCCGAAAAGGCAAAAAACCTAGACCGGTCTCCTGTTTCCGATAAAGACAAGGCATTTGCAGCAGAGAACGATTTGACCATCGTACATGCGGACTTACTGATCAAAAAATCAGCGAAGGCCTTCAGGCGTCTGCCGCAGGGCGAGCTGTTCAAAATGAAATGTGAGATCATCACGATTGGCCCCGCCACGAGCATTCTTGTACGCTCGATCAAGCACAAGAAAGCGTAACCGCCTCCAGACGGTCCACCAATCACGTACGCCAACTAGTCAATTCGCGCTTCGACTTCGGAAGAACAATAACCTCTTCCGGGGTCGCTCTCTTTCTATCTACTGACTTCAGAGTATATGCCGCGGCCCGTGCCAGCGTCTTTTCGATGGGCGTGACATGAATGCGGGAAAGGGGCGCAGTCTTGCCAATCAGGAAACTAGTTGGTGCGTTCGCGATAAGGTCCGTTACTCGGCGTCCGGTACGCGCATTCGGCGGCACCATTGCCAGTACGTGAATATGCATCCCGTCGTTGATTGCGCTGTCCGATGTGGACCAGCCAGACAGCTTCCGCACTGGCCAGTCGTAACTGGCAAGCCAGAATGGCATCTGAATACTCGGGGTCTTATAGGGCCGTTTGATGAGGCGGGTCAGTACGCGAACATAAAGCTGCTCCACCGTGTAACGCATCTGGGCCTTCTTGGCTTTTTCATTGCCGCTTAGCGCATTGAACATCAGCGTGAGCATATAACTTTCCCAACCGCCTGCTGTTCTCTCTTCAACCATTTGCGTATAGCCATCGAGTATCTGTTGGGTACTCATAGTGTTGGTTCCTTCGCTTGGTTATTGTGAGGTTGATTGTGTGTGTGAGTGTTTGTCTGTAGGTAATTTGGGTACAGCTTCCCCATATGCCTGTACCCTCGCGAGCGGGGCATTGATGTCTCCAGATGGAGCAAGACCTGCCATGCGTGGAGATTCCCCGCACTAGCGTTTTGGCCTGCAAATATAATTGGCGTTATGCCGACCGTTATTTACGGCGACGTCTCTAGGGAGTTTTTGCAGCTGGCGGCGGACTCGCAGGCGCGGATAAGCGCTGACCTGCGGTTTCTCTGAAAAAGCCGAAACGGCAATTTAGATAAAATTTACGCTAAATCTTATCGGTTTGAACCGATCCGCCCATGCTACGTTTCACGCAAGTCAAAACGGGAGCCCGGTTGCGATGATCTGGAATTTGGAGAAGCTCGAACAGGAACGTCTCGACCTCATTGAGGTCATAGACAATCTCAAAAGGTGGGAACGTTTCTCGATAGATGATCGGCAAATCATCTCATTGCAGATAACTGCACATATGCTGCGACTCAGCGAACTCGATGAGGACTTGGCACAGCTGCGAGGTCAGGAACATTCCAATTCGGACTGTCTGGCCGCAATCTGACGATGGTGAAAGCATTTACAAGTAGTGAAAGCTACAGGCTTCCTCGATGTAAGGAATTTGGGTGGTCATGCCTTTTTAGAATTCAGTTTGACGAAAAGCACCACCTCTTTCAACAACCCTATCAGCTCCGGCATTATCAACCGATAATAGACGACAAGTCCGTGACGTCGCGTTTCAACAACACCCGCCTCGCGCATTTTTGCGAGATGCTGAGAAAGCGCTGATTGCGATAAATCGACTTGATGGGCCAACTGCTTGACGCTCTGCTCATTCTTGGACTGAACCGCACCGGCTTTGCCGGAGACCGTTTGGTTTAAGTTATGCGGCCAATGCTGGTGCGTCCAGCATGGCGTAGTATCGTTCCTCGGCCTCTGCAGG
>NZ_JBNWCH010000022.1:0-3680 GCF_053522485.1 Agrobacterium sp. 22-209-1 | reverse complement strand
ATGCCGTCGGCACATTGATCCCCCGATTCACATCGGAGGAATGCGCAAACTACTTCAGGGCTGCAGGCTATGACCCGGATTGAGCAGGATCTGCTCTAGCGCGCCGTTCGTCCGATCCAGAAGGTGCCATCACGGTGGCGCGGACGTTGCTTGAGACTGTCTGCAAGCGCATTATGGACGAAAGAGGAACTGTCTATACGGATAAAGAAGACCTTCCAAGGCTTTACGCGCTGGCTGCAAGGGCGCTTAACCTAGCGCCTGACCAACATACCGAGGAACCCATTAAAGCTATTCTAGGAGGTGCAATGACCGTCGTTAACGGGATAGGTACCTTGAGAAACCGGCTATCTGATGCACATGGCAGAGGGGGCCGTCTACCGGTTCGTCCTTCACCTCGTCACGCAAGCCTTGCGGTAAACCTCGCCGGGACAGTCGCAACATTTCTCGTGGAAACTCATCTCGCATTTGGCAGTAAATCCTCGGAAACAAAATGAATGCCGCACGTGGGCATCGGGGGGATGATCCATTCGTTGTGTATCGATTATCTACTCAGATTTTTTGCGAAAATTAATCGGTCATCGTGTTGGAATTTAGCATTGCCATTGCAGAGTAGGCGGAACATAATCAGAACAAATGAGGGGGTGCGAATTTGAGTCGGCATGAGCCTTCTTACTTACCCGTTTTTGGTATTGGTCTTCTATCGGGCGTCATTTTCACCGTCTCGGTTTTGTTCAAGTTTAAGATTTCACCCGACGATATAGGTGAATTACAAATGACCTACAGTGATCTCGTCGCAATTTTACTTACAGCGACATCGACAATTATCACAATTCTAGGCGTTTTTGTCGCTGTGTTAGCGGTTTGGGGCTACTCTCAATTTGAGAAGATGACGAGGGAAGCGTCCAGTAGACATCTTGAACTCATGCTGCAATCGGGAAAGTTCCGTGATGAAGTGGATCAAACCATTATCAAACATGTGAGCGCGGAATTGGCGAAAGAGACCAGCCCGCTACGCGACCTGCTCCGAGAGCAAATCGATACGATTATCTACACTGATGCGGCTAGGCGCCAAGGCAAAGCAGATAACGCAGACACAGAATCGCCGTTCAACGGATAAGCTGAGCGAGGCATAAATGAACAGTCGCGAGTGGCATGTGCTCGACCCCCAGATTCGAGAAGCCCTTTCACCTCTAATGCAGCAACCCCCAATTAAGCTATCCCGGCTAGCAGACATTATCGGAGGGGTTAAGATCATATCGGCACCGCTGCCGAAAGGCATATCGGGGGAGATACGCCCTGATCCCGATAATCCCGACAGCTTTACTATTAAGGTGAACAAGAATGACTCTGCTCGCCGCCAGAGGTTCACTGTCGCGCACGAACTTGCGCATTATCTTCTTCACCGGGATCAAATAGGAGGGGGAATCGAGGATGACGTTCTGTATCGTTCGAAGCTATCAGATTCGCGAGAAGCCCAAGCTAATAGGCTGGCTGCCGACTTATTGATGCCCGACAGTTTGGTGAACGAATGGATTGACAAGGCTCAGATACTTCAAGTCGAAGATACTGTTGGATTTCTCGCGGATAAGTTTAATGTCTCAGAATCAGCGATGAAGATTCGACTCGGCTTAAAGTAAGGTCTGTCCGATGGGTTTCACTGACTATAGCTACATTCCGATACTCGGCGTGCGACAGGCGGAGATGAGGGCACTTGAAGAACTCGCGCCCCAAGTGAAGGAAACTCTGCTCCCCTTCGTCGTTCTCCAGCCGTGGGCCACTGCAAATGAACTTGCAAGAACAGTCGCGCGCGTCAATGCGGCAGTAGGTCTTCGAACCATTGTTGCCGACATAACAGAACCCATACCTTTCAAGGGAAAACGACGCCCAGTTCACGACGCATTTGACCTCCTAAGAAATTCGGAGGACGGCTACCAAAACTATGTGGAATTTATAAAGGAGAACGAAAACTTTCTTCCCGCTCTGCAACTTACCAATCTTGGACAAATAGATGCTCAGATAGTTCGATTGGCCGACTTGGGGCGCGATGTCACGGTGAGATTACAAGAGCCAATGCTTCGGTATGCAGGTGACATCGCAGGGCGCTTTAAAGGAATATTCCCTTCTGACCGAATTCATTTCATTCTCGATTTTGAGAAGCAAAATAGAGAGATACTAGTTAAGTCAGTAACGGCTATCTCAACCATACAAAATATACGTGCTGTACTTCCCGATTGCTCAATCTCTGTGAGCGCATCAACATTCCCCGAAAATTTTGTGGGGATAAGCCATCAAGATATATTCGAGCGCCAATTCCATGAAGTTGTAAGCGAAGCGATAGGTTACGAAAACGCTATATATTGCGACCGGGGAAGCGCACGTGCTGAAGCCTTGGGCGGCGGCAGTGGAACACCCGCGCCGAGGATAGACCTTGCCAACACCGCGCGTTGGCACTTCTTTAGAGTAGATGATGCAGCAGATAAAAACGAGGGATTTCGGAAAGCCGCTAAAGACGCTATGGGCGCGGCTTGTTGGGATGATCTTGGCATCTGGGGCACTGAGTATATCAAACGAACCGCAGATCAGGACGAAACAGATATAATTGATACCGCTACTAAGTGCACCGCCGCGAGGATCAATATCCATCTGCATATTCAAGCAACAGGCGGACAAAGTAGTTCTATGGATGAGGTTGGCTGGACCGACTGATTAGCCAAAGACAGCCTGCGCCTGTTGTTCCCACTGCCTCCAAAAAGTTTTCCGGTCAGCGTAGTTTTTCTCCTGTTCTTCGCGGCTGTCAGCATATCGGCTTAGGTGCCGAAGGTGCTCAGGCTTTATGCTTTTTCTTTTAGTGGCATTCAGAAAAATCTCGGTGGTGCACCTATAAGTCGATTTGAAAGAGGCTTTGACGAGGGATTTAATGCAGATTGATGAGGCATTTAAAAGTTGACGTTCAAGCGCTGTTCGCGAGTAGCCATGCCCCGGCTTAAGTCCAAGAGCCGATTGTAGATTCTTGACGCTCAAGTGCCGCGCGCACTCCATTTCATCGTGTCGAATATTCGTTTGCGCTGAACGATAAACCTTTATCTCGTCATCCTGCCAGACATATATGCCCACGCCAGCCGGGCAGAGTGCATCCGCTTTTACGAGATGCGTCTCATCACAAAGCAAAATTACCTCATCGAAAAATTTCAGATACGCTTGGAGTTGTTCCGGCAAACGAGAAAGCGAGTCTCGTGCACTCTTCACCTCAATGCCGATGAACTGTCCATTCCAAATAGCCAGATCACTTCGGCAGCCGGTTCGCCCCAATACAAACTCTGAGGCGATAACTGACGATGATCCAATGAGCCTTTGCCTGCGAAACATCGCTAGCAATTCGCACTTTAGACTTTGCTCATCGAGTTTCATTTCCAGCGTGTACCTCATTCAAGGCTCAATTTAACGGAGGGTCGTTTAAAGGTTTGTGAACGAAGAGAATTCGTATCGAACGACTCTCTCTACATCAACCCACACCTCAGCGTGTCTGGCATAAGCCTCCAATTGAATTCTAATTGGCTCGTTCACCTAATTTGCAAACATTGTGAACCGCACCGGCTTTGCCGGAGACCGTTTGGTTTAAGTTATGCGGCCAATGCTGGTGCGTCCAGCATGGCGTAGTATCGTTCCTCGGCCTCTGCAGG
>NZ_JBNWCH010000021.1:0-4532 GCF_053522485.1 Agrobacterium sp. 22-209-1 | reverse complement strand
CACGGGCGCGGACTTCAGGGGAGAATTTGTTCGTCGTCTTGCTTGTCATAGACCCTACTTCTCACGAGTTGGGGTCTCCGGTAAATCCGGTGCGGTTCACACTGTTGTAGCGATTAACCCAGAGACCGTTACTGCCGTTACTCGCTTCAACGGCCTGACGACAATTTACCTGATGTCCCTCGACAGTGACGGTAAAGGGCTGAAGTTCGCCATAACGGAAGATTACGAATTCGTTTGCAAGTGCCTGACTATGCCTGACGATTTGTGACCGCTCCTGCTCGGTGGCGCCCATATCGAAACAGTAAATCCTCGTCGTTAGCCTGTCAGAAAGCGTACGATAGAGAAGGCGTGGACAAGGCTTCGCAGCCCTCACTAAGGTCGTCCCATTCCCACCAGAAGAGGAGACCGAGCCATGAGTGAGCTACAGGAATTGCTGAGAGCGAAAGCCGAGATCGAGGCGAAGATTGAGGAGGTGAAGGCTTCAGAGGTCGAGCGCCTGAAGCTCCAGTTTGTTGATCTGGCCACGCAGTTGCGGGAACTCAATTCCCTTCCATCCTCGCTGGTCGACCTGTTCACAGACAAGGCAGGCACCTTCAACGCGTATCGCACTCTGAGAGTGAAAAAGCCGGCTTGATGCAATGTCGCTCGCGCAGTTTGTCAGAGGCGCAGCGTCTGCGGAGCGTATCCGTGAAAGGATGCTGCGATCTGGCTTCACCCTTTTCGGGCAGAAGTTATGGACCGAGGATGAGGATTTCATCTGCCGCTTGTTCCATCCTGATTTCTTTGCCCTGCGCCAGATCCTGTACAACAGGACGGAGTGCGCCATCAGGGTCAGATGCAGGAAGCTGGGTCTGACGTCACCCAGAAGGACTTGGGGCCCGATCGACAAACAGCGGTTACGCAAACTGTACCCAGAAGCCACCCACGATGAACTTCGCGCTGCGTTTCCTGGGGTTGAGATCGATCGCATCCGTAAGGTGGCTCACTATTACGGCTACCGTCGTAAGCGCAAACCGTACAAAATCACGGGCGTCCAATCTCTCGATCAACTGCGATCGCGAGCTTACGAAATTGGCTGGTATATGCCAGACGTGGACGACGAGGCCGGCACGGGCCGATATTTCAGGTCACGTGGATGCAGAAGCAAATACCCTAACTTCAAGGCCATCCAGCGGGGCGTGAAGGCGCTCGGTGGACACCTCGAAGCTGCTTGGGATGAGTAGCGAGAAGACCATTTATCGTGAGTTATTGTTCAGTTGCCAGCGCACATATGTAGATGCATAACGCGAAGGCTTTATGCGCCGAATGTCTTATTTCCGCACGTTGTCGCATCTATTTACATGTCATTCGCAAATCACGTATAGCATGCATTATACGAAACGAATTGCGCCGCGCTGTGTTATGCTGTCGTTAAACGCGCATTGGAGAACCGTCATGTCCGTAAGAGACGTCGCAGAGTACATACTGCGGTCGCACGGCGAAATGACCGCCATGAAGCTGCAGAAACTGGTCTACTACTCTCAGGCGTGGTCGCTCGTTTGGGACGAACGCCCGCTGTTCAACGAGACAATACAGGCATGGGCGAATGGACCGGTTTGTCGCTCCCTTTATTCTTGGCATCATCGGCAGTTCAGCGTGGTTCCAAACAGCATCCTACCGCCGACGGCTGAGCCGAACCTCGATGAGCGCGCACGCGCGACCATTGATGCGGTTCTGGATTTCTATGGGAAGCAGTCAGCACAATGGTTGAGTGATCTAACACACCTGGAAGCACCTTGGCTGCTTGCGCGGGAGCGGGCCGGCGTAAAGGACGGCGAGCCTTCCGAAGAAGAAATACTCCTCTCTGACATGCATGAGTATTATTCTGGAATTCAGCCGGGGAATGCTCAAAACCCATGAGCAAAAAGGAAGCTCGCATCGAACGCAAGCTTGCCAAGCAGCTGAAAGAACAAGAAAAATCTGCTCGCTTAAAAGTGCAGGTAGAGTCGCAGCAAGTTCCGCGCGCTGAAGCTAATCCGATAACGGAGAAGCTACCACGATCAGATAAAGACCCCGGCAGCATCATGCAGATGCGAATGGAATACCGGATCCATGAACATGCGGACCGGGAAGGCGCCTGGTCTTGGGGTGAGCAAAGAAACTGGTGCCACTCTTCATATGGACCCGATAATGCCTGCGTTGTTCGGGCGACCATGATTGCGATGAGCGGCCTCCACTGGCATGAAATCATGAGCCAGACGACCGGTGGGAACGACCGTCACAAGAAGCATCATGCACAAAGTTGGGACACCTTGTGCCCTGAAGCCCAAGAGCGGTGGATGGAGATTGAACGTGTCGAAGAGGAGCTCTTCCGGTTTCGAACGGGTGGCAAGCAGCGTATTTGGGGTTTCCGCACCGGGCACGTTTTCAATATGGTTTGGTGGGATGCTGAGCATAAGATTTATCCCGTCGACTGATCAAAGAAATCCATCCCCTGCATGGTCTTTGAACCGGTCAGCTCGGCGCACATAGGTTTCCACGGTGCGCGGTGTCTGGTCACTTCCATGATTCGGGATATGCTCGCTCTGTTCTCTGCAGCCGAGGTAACAAAGCCCGCGCGCAGCGAGTGACCGGATAGGTTTGCAACATCGAGGCCGGCGGCGTCGGCATACTTCTTGACAATTAGCGCCACGGCTTGATCAGTCAGCGTCTCGCCTGTCAGACGGTCACCACGATTGAAACGGCGGAAGATAGGCCCCGAGGTAATATCGGCCGCCTGAAGCCACTCCTTGAGCCTGTCAGCGGGTTTCAGCGCCTTACCGTTAAGGATGGCAACCGATTGGCCTTTTGCCTCCTGGTCGGTCTTGGACTTTGGCAGGAACACATCCACACCTTCCTCGCTGAACGTCAGATCCTCGACGGTGATCGCCACAAGCTCCGATCGACGGAAGGCGCCAGCGAAACCGAGCAGCAACAACGCCTTGTCACGCTTGCCCTGGAGGCTGTCACCGTTGATCCTCGCCATCATCGCGTGAATGACGTCAACCGTTGCTGGAGCCTTCTGGCGGGCTGCTGTGCCCACTGTGCGACGTATCCCCTTCAGGATGGCTGCCACGCCCGCATTGTCGGTCGGATTATCAGACCAGCGCCGCGGTGAAAGAAGCGAATAGCAGCCAGCTTGCGGGCGATTGTGGGCACCTTCTTGCGGGAGTCGGCCAGAGAGGAAGCATAGTTCGCCACGGTCGCAGGGACGGCCGGCAGATGCGATCTACCTCGATCAGCACACCAGTCGGCAAAGTCCTGCCAATCGCCTCTGTAAGCCCGCATGGTGTTGCTGGACAGCGCAGCGCGGCCATAGTCGAGGGCAGCGTCGGAGAGATCGGAGGCAGCCTCTACCGCCGGCTGCTGGGGCATCAACGTAAGTGCGGACATAGCTCACGTCCCTAGATTTTGGTGATCCAAAACATCCATTTTGGAATGAAGCATGAGGCCGAGCTGTAGTTGTCGACGTAGCAAAATGCCCGCATGCCATACCCTTTCGAGGCCATGCACGCCCGCCGCAAATCAATGTGGACGCGACGCCGTAAATCAGGAGAGGTCCACAGGCTTGGTAAAGCTTAGCTGTTTTCTCCCCAGCCTGAGATATGGCCAACAATGATCCGGCATGAACCGTCAGCAATGACGCGAGCAGCCATTTTCCATAGGAAAACTGCCGTTCAGCAGTCGCAAAGTAGATTTCCTTCATCACCCCGTAGCGCGTCTCATACGAAATGATGCTTGTGGCTGAAGTGGTATCTTGCGTCACTGGCTTATCCTCACACCTGCTCCACCAGACGTCTGGTCTCCTTCGTGAAGGAAAGTCACTCCCGCCTCCTCAATGATCTTGGTTATAGCCGCGACGTTCCCGGCGGAGCTTCTTTCGGGTCCGATCTTATCATCTTCCATGCGTCTAATCGTGGTCAAAGATAGGCCAGACTTCTCGACCAGCTCACCTTGCGACCAGTTCAAGAGCGCTCTTGCGGCTCGTATTTGGCTAGCTTTCAACATCGGTTCCTCTTGCTATGTCACCCGTATAAACATTTTCTGCTTACGAGTAAACATTTACTGTTGACCATGGTTAATTATTATGGCTTATTCATAGACATAAAATGTTTATCGAGAAAGGAAAAAATATCATGGCAAGCAATAATGCACAGGTTCGCCTTTCCAGCCTCTTCACCAACCCAGCCCTGAAGGCAGCATTCGAACGTGCCGAGCGCGACAATGGCGCGGCTCTGGTTGTTCCGGCTCCTCGTGATCCGCAGTTGACCGGCGGCGCCGCTCTCGAACTCGCATGAACACCGCCTCCCTTTTTAGGGAGTGACAAAACCCTCTCGACAATTTGGAGAATGACAATGCCGAACACGATTCCGGCCGCTGGCGAAGCTATGCCAGTAAGCAAGCTTGACATCGCAGACCTAGGCGGTAAACTCATAAATTCTCTTGGCGCATTGCGTTCCGCGTGATTCAAGGCTTCCGAATTAGGAGCTATGATGACACGCCGCCGCTACGAA
>NZ_JBNWCH010000020.1:0-2500 GCF_053522485.1 Agrobacterium sp. 22-209-1 | reverse complement strand
GTCTTTGCGCCGAAAATGTAACGGGGCTAAAGCCATGCACCGAAGCTGAGGATTTGCACTTTGTGCAAGTGGTAGCGGAGCGTTCCGTAAGTCTGTGAAGGGGTACCTGTGAGGGGCCCTGGAGATATCGGAAGTGCGAATGTTGACATGAGTAACGATAAAGGGAGTGAGAGACTCCCTCGCCGAAAGACCAAGGGTTCCTGCTTAAAGTTAATCTGAGCAGGGTTAGCCGGCCCCTAAGACGAGGCGGACACGCGTAGTCGATGGGAACCACGTTAATATTCGTGGGCCTGGTGGTAGTGACGGATCTCGTGTGTTGTTCAACCTTATTGGATTGGTTGGGCGGCGAAGAGGTTCCAGGAAATAGCTCCACCGTATAGACCGTACCCGAAACCGACACAGGTGGTCAGGTAGAGTATACCAAGGCGCTTGAGAGAACTATGTTGAAGGAACTCGGCAAATTGCACGCGTAACTTCGGAAGAAGCGTGACCCTTTTGTACGCAAGTATGATGGGGTGGCACAGACCAGGGGGTAGCGACTGTTTATCAAAAACACAGGGCTCTGCGAAGTAGCAATACGACGTATAGGGTCTGACGCCTGCCCGGTGCTGGAAGGTTAAAGGGAGGGGTGCAAGCTCTGAACTGAAGCCCCAGTAAACGGCGGCCGTAACTATAACGGTCCTAAGGTAGCGAAATTCCTTGTCGGGTAAGTTCCGACCTGCACGAATGGCGTAACGACTTCCCCGCTGTCTCCAACATAGACTCAGTGAAATTGAATTCCCCGTGAAGATGCGGGGTTCCTGCGGTCAGACGGAAAGACCCCGTGCACCTTTACTATAGCTTTACACTGGCATTCGCCAAGGCATGTGTAGGATAGGTGGTAGGCTTTGAAGCAGGGACGCCAGTTTCTGTGGAGCCATCCTTGAAATACCACCCTTATCTTCGTGGATGTCTAACCGCGGTCCGTTATCCGGATCCGGGACAGTGTATGGTGGGTAGTTTGACTGGGGCGGTCGCCTCCGAAAGAGTAACGGAGGCGCGCGATGGTTAGCTCAGACCGGTCGGAAATCGGTCGTCGAGTGCAATGGCATAAGCTAGCCTGACTGCGAGACTGACAAGTCGAGCAGAGACGAAAGTCGGTCATAGTGATCCGGTGGTCCCGTGTGGAAGGGCCATCGCTCAACGGATAAAAGGTACGCCGGGGATAACAGGCTGATGACCCCCAAGAGTCCATATCGACGGGGTTGTTTGGCACCTCGATGTCGACTCATCGCATCCTGGGGCTGGAGCAGGTCCCAAGGGTATGGCTGTTCGCCATTTAAAGCGGTACGTGAGTTGGGTTCAGAACGTCGTGAGACAGTTCGGTCCCTATCTGCCGTGGGTGTAGGAATATTGACAGGATCTGTCCCTAGTACGAGAGGACCGGGATGGACGTATCTCTGGTGGATCTGTTGTCCTGCCAAGGGCATAGCAGAGTAGCTATATACGGAATGGATAACCGCTGAAGGCATCTAAGCGGGAAACCAACCTGAAAACGAGTGTTCCCTATCAGAGCCGTGGAAGACGACCACGTCGATAGGACGGGTGTGGAAGCACAGCAATGTGTGAAGCTTACCGTTACTAATAGCTCGATCGACTTCTTCGTTCCCATTGATTATGTTCATCGAACAAAGTTCGATGACATCATCTTCTGTCCTCACGGGCCAAAGGCCCTGCGGACGGCGCGCGCCATAAGGTATTTTGCTTGGCAGCAAAAACCGGAAGGCGCGACGGACTAGCGTCCTGTATGGCTGCCACGCTCGACCTCGGGCAAGGCAGGTAAACGGACCAGTCACAGAAAGACGTGTTAAATTAAATAGAGCTTCGGCTCTCCAGCTTCTCGAAACAACAGTTTCCATGTGAAAACATGGTCTGTGATCGCTTGGATCAGACGTTGCCTCATATGCGAGGTGACCGTATGGCCAATTGGTGTCCCCTGTGAGCGGCAAGCGAACAGGATAAGGTACACCAATAAACAAGCAATCATATGATCCATGCGAAACGCATGGATCATATGTTGCGTTTTGCCGACCTGGTGGTTATCGCGGGGCGGCCGCACCCGTTCCCATTCCGAACACGGCCGTGAAACGCCCCAGCGCCAATGGTACTTCGTCTCAAGACGCGGGAGAGTAGGTCGCTGCCAGGTCTGCAAAACGCAACTCAAAATCTTCTCAATCACACTCTTCGGCCCAGCCGACAAAAAGGGCCGCTACATGCGGCCTTTTGTCATTCAAGGCAAAGATTTAAAGGCAATAAAAATGGCGTACAAAATCAGGTGCGCCCCTTAAAGGAGATAAATTGCTCCGCAATTTACTCCAGCAGCATGCATCACAGCGTCCCTGTGATGCTGTCGCGATAAATCCCATAGGGATTTACGCTGGTAACGCGGGGTGGAGCAGCCCGGTAGCTCGTCAGGCTCATAACCTGAAGGCCGCAGGTTCAAATCCTGCCCCCGCAACCA
>NZ_JBNWCH010000019.1:0-9666 GCF_053522485.1 Agrobacterium sp. 22-209-1 | reverse complement strand
ACGGGCGCGGACTTCAGGGGAGAATTTGTTCGTCGTCTTGCTTGTCATAGACCCTACTTCTCACGAGTTGGGGTCTCCGGTAAATCCGGTGCGGTTCAGGCTAATCACTGCACCACCCTTGCTACCGGGATGTTGGTAGCGACCACATATGCCAGAACTCACCATTCTATAGTTGAGCCATCATAGGCAAAAAATTGACCTGTCTGGCTCTGGTCGAGGCCGTTGATCGTTTCCAAAAGGCGCACAGCCGATTGATCCGGGGTGAACCGGTCTCTGCCCTTCGAAAACGGCTGGGAAAGGTCCGTATCGACTGTTCCGGGATGCAGCGCGACGATGATGGCCTGGCGGTTGGTGCGGGCAATTTCGATCGCGGCGGTTCGAACGATCTGATTTTGAGCCGCCTTCGCGGCGCGATAGGAAATCCACCCGCCCAGCCGGTTATCGCCAATAGAGCCAACCCGCGCCGACAGGGAAACAAAGACGCTTCGCCTGTCCCGTTGCAAAAGCGGAGTGAAATATTTCAGGAGCAAGGCAGGCCCTATGGCATTGACTGCAAATTGTTTCGCCATGTGACCGGCGTCGATTGCGCGTATCGACCTTTCCGGACCGGCACCATCGACTACCAAAGCACCCGTTGCGTTGAAGATCAGATCGAATGAACCGCGTTGGTCCTCCAGACGGGCAGCGGCTTCGCGGACCGTCGTCTCGTCGGTGATGTCGAGACCGTCGCGGCTGCGAGACAGAGGCAGGGCGAGCGCACACCGCGGATCGGCCTTGAGGCGCGCAAGCAGTGCCGCGCCAATACCGCCGGACGCACCGATGACGATGGCTCTATAGTCGCTTTCAAACGAGGCTATCATGAATGCGCTCCGTCAGCGTTTATCTCTGGGCGGGAAATTCGAGCTTTTTGACATCGTAGCCCAGCTCACGCACTTTCATCATCATCCTCTCGAGCTTCGCCTTGGAGGGAACGTTGCGGGCGTAAACCCAGACATCGTCTGTGGATGGATTGGCGCTGATGAACCAGGACTTGTCAGGTGATTTATAGAGCACCCAGTAATTGAACGTGATCAGGAGTGGGTAACGGACCCTCATCTTCGCCTTGGTAGACGCGAAGTCCAAGATTTTTCCAACACCGTTGATGGTTTTCAACTTGCCCCGCGGCGTGCCTTCGCGGCAGCCATCTTCGACCAGCACTTCATCGGCCGACTTCCCCTGCCGGTAAGTGGAATAGCCGGCAACGCATCCGTCCGTCAGAAGCATCGGCATGCGACCGATTTCCAGCCATGTGCCCCGATAGTGACCGGCATCAACGGCAACAGGCTTGGGGGCAGCAGTAGCAAGCGAGCCCGAGAATAGAAGTAGCGAGACTGTCAGCGCACCCACGAAGCGCTTGCGATTTTTCTGCATAAACTCCTCCTTTCGGTCAATCTGGTTCAGGTTTCAGTTCGCCGTGTTAAGCCGGCATATCGAAGCGAGATAAAGGCCATGAGGCCGGCAGCGGAGAACGCATTCAGACTGAGAAGCGTTGCAAGATCATCTGCCGACCAGGATTGCAGCCCCGCGCCCAGAAATGTGCGCGAGCTAAAGAACGCGATAGAGACAAGGATTGCCATCGCATATTGCCAGAGTTTCTCCTCTGCACGGAACGAGATGGCCGCCAACATGATGCAGGCGGCAAAGAAAAACTCCGTGCCGGATGCATGGCCGAATATCGCTGTTTCAAACAGGGTATCGAGCGTTCCCACAAGAGGAAGCGCCAGGCGCGCAGCCAGATGGGATTTCTTTGCCAAAAGTGGGATACCAAGGAAAAACGGCAGCGATAGCAGCGTAACAAGCGACGCCACAGCAGCATCGGCATCGACCAGATACCAGACATAAAGCGGATAAAACGGCTTGTTGAGGATGATGACCCAGGCAACGGTCAGTGTCGCCTTTGTCAGGTCATCGGTTACGGCCAGGCCCGTCCGCGCATCGTCCCTTCCAAGCTCCATCAGGCCGTCTTCTCCGTTAGCGCCTAGTTGGCCGCTGGCATAGATACGAAAAAGAGGCCCGTTTGGTTTCAGTGGCGGGACAAAAGTGCGATGGCGATTCCGGAAATCGACACACAAAACGGATGTAGCGCTCGTCTATCCCTCATTTTTCGTTCTCTGGCCAAGTGGCGTCCTGCAACACTTAACGTCGCTTGGCGTTAGAGACGACACAAACTACCAGAAGCCACAGGGCTAGAAGGATGACACCGTGAACCTGCCGAAGATCAACCGCCTCGTGTTACAGAACCTGATCGCAGGCCTCAGCGATGGGCTGATATTGCTGGAAACCGAAGGAACGATCGCATGGGCCAACAAGGCAGCACTGGAGATGCACCGCATAGAGACCGTGTCGGAGCTTGGCGCCGACGCCGAAAGCTACAGGCGCAATTTCACGCTTCGCTATCGCAACAATCATCTTCTCGACGAAGGTCAGTATCCGCTTGAGCGGCTACTTGCCGGAGAGACATTCGAAGATGTGACAGTGGAGATATCGCCAAGTGACAATGCGGCTGAATGCTGGGTCCATACCTTGCGTGGCCTTATTCTTGAAGATGACGGCGCAAAACCCGATGTGCTTGTATTGATCATTCGCGACGAGACCCCGCGGTTTGAGGCTGAAGCGCGATTCGAGAGCGCCTTTAACGCCAATCCGGCGCCGGGTCTGATCTGCCGGCTGGAAGACGAGCGTTTCATTCGCGTCAATCAGGGTTTTCTGGAAATGACCGGCTTCAACCGCGAGGAGATCATCGGTATCAGCGTCAAGGAACTCGGGTTGTTTTCCGAGTGCGAAACCGGTGAGGATGCGCTGAAGCGTCTGCATGAAGGCCGAGTCATTCGCCATCGCGAGGCGCTCATTCCCATTCCGGGCGGTGACAGGCTGGTGATCGTGGCAGGTGAAACAATCGCGGTTGCCGAAGAGCCCTGCATGCTGTTCACCTTCGCGGATCTCGACGGGCGCCGGAAGGCACAGAACGCGCTTCGCCAAAGCGAAGAAAGATTCTTCAAGTCCTTCCGTCTGTCGCCCGCGCCGGCGGCAATTTCCAGGCTGAGCGACTTCGTGCTGACGGAGGTCAATGATGCTTTTCTGACGCTTTGCGGTCATATGGAAGCCGAGGTGATCGGCAAAACCGCAAGCGAGTTGCGATTGTGGGACGATGTGGCAGCGCGACGCGAAATCGAGAAACGGCTGAAGGACAATATTCCTATCCGAAATGAAAATCTGCGCATGAACCTCGCTGATGGCGGCGTAGCTGAGTGCATCGTTTCGGCAGAACGCGCAGAGATCAATGACCAGCTTTGCGTCATCTGGGCGATACAGGACGTTACGGAACGGCGAAGATCCGAAAACGAGCTGATCGAAGCCATCGAAAGTGTCATGGCCGACACCTCCTGGTTCAGCCGTACCGTTGTTGAGCGGCTCGCGGGGCTGCGGCAAAATTCGCGCGGCGCCACATCGACCGCATCGCTGAAGGATCTCACGGATCGGGAGGAGCAGATACTATCGCTAATCTGTGACGGTTGCAGCGACAAGGAAATGAGCGATCGGCTGAACCTCTCCAAACACACGATCCGCAACCATATCGCGTCTCTTTACGGCAAGATCGGTGTCAACCGCCGAACCGCGGCGGTAATCTGGGCGCGGGAGCGTGGATTTGTCGGCAGTAAAAAAAAATAGCGGCTGAACCCGCAAATTAGGTCAGTTTGTACCAGTCGAACTAGTAGCTATTGCTCTGCCAGCGGCGATTTTGCCGGCCTATCTTTCCATCATGCCGTTACCAACAGCGGCACCCTCAAAACGATGGAAGGAATTCGTCATGGACAACAACCGTATCGAAGGCATCGCCCGTCAGGCAAAGGGCAGCATCAAGGAAGCGGCTGGAAAGATCACAGGCAACGACAAGCTTCAGGCGGAAGGCAAAGCCGAAAAACTGGCGGGCCAGGCGCAGGAGAAGCTCGGCCAGACCAAGGACGCCGTCAAAAAGGCATTCAAGTGAACCGCTGATGTTCAAGGTAGGAGGTTTCACCATGATGCTTGCTTGTGAACTGACCCCGGCCACAAACTGCCTCCCCCAGGACGTCAGCCTGTGTGCCGCCTTGCAAGCCGTGCTCGCCTATGCCGATGGACAGGAAGACAGCTCGATCTCCGTCACATCCGTCGAGGGCAGGATCGTGCTCTCGGGCGAAGTGGAAACACTCTCTGCCTTCGAACGGGCGGTCATCATCGCAGAATGTTTCGCATCGCGGCCGATCATCGCCGATCTGGCGATCCGGCAGCGCCCCCATACCTATCTGGATGCCTCTGCCCCACGCATCCAACTTGTAAAGAATAACAGGAGTGACAAACAATGAAGAAACTCGTTCTTGCAACTGCAATTGCAACTCTGGCCATCGCCCCACTCGCTTCCGCCGAAACGAAGCACAGCGGCAAGCGTGCAACGGAAACCGCGCAGAAGGAACGCGTCGGCACCCTGTCCTGTGAAATCGCCGGTGGCGTCGGCCTCGTCGTCGGCTCCAGCAAGGCGGTGAGCTGCGAATTCCATCAGCGCACCGGCAAGACGGAACGCTACACCGGCACAATCGGCAAGCTTGGCCTCGACATCGGCGTGACCGGCAAGACCTATATGAGCTGGATCGTGCTCAATACGGCCGCAAGCCGCGTTGGCGACGGCGCGCTGAGCGGTGATTATGTTGGCGCATCTGCCGGCGCCTCGGTCGGTGTGGGCGTGGGCGCCAACGCGCTGATCGGCGGTAACGCAAAGAACTTCGCGCTGCAGCCGATCAGTGCCGAAGTTGGTACCGGCGTGAACTTGGCTGCTGGCGTGTCCCACCTCCAGCTGAAGCGAGCGGGTTAATCCGTCCGTCTCCGCGGTCGCACGGGGTCGTCAACGGCAAGCGCGTCGCGTTCATCGCGGCGCGCTTTTTTAGAAGCGTGTGGCAGCCTGGAAAAATGCTTTTTGCCTCGGCCGTTCAAACCCTCCGTCGGGCTTTGAGGAATAACCCTCGGAGCGCGTGCCGCCTGCGAATAGATCGCCTCGCCCTCAACCACCACAAAAGTTTCTTCAAGTTCGCGGCGGGGGTAGTTGTAGGTGCCGGGCTCCGTCTTCCAGACGGCGACGATCGTACCGTTTTCGATGTCGTCCTGCCATATCGGACGGCGGCCGGAACCTCCAAAACCAATTTCCTTCCGCTCCAGAAGAATGACGTCAACGCCTGCCCTGGCGAGTTCGAGCGCAGTGGTCAGCCCGGTATAACCGGCACCGACAATGCAAATATCTGCCTGGATAAGACCAGAGAGTGGTTCCGAAACCGGTGCGGGAGCGCCCGTCGCACACCAGAGCGTGGCGCCAAAGGGCGAGAAAGAAGACATCAGCCCGCACTCTCAATTCAAATCGCTGCGAGCATCGAGCGCGTCGCGAAGTCCGTCGCCAATGAAGTTGGAACTCGTGACGTCGAGCGTGATGGCGACACCGGGTACGACGGCGAGCCAGAGCGCCCTGTCGAGATATTGCTCGGCACCGTTCAACATGTTGCACCAGCTTGGCAGCGGCGGCTGAATGCCGTAACCCAGAAAACTGATGTAGGCCTCAAGATGAATGGCGCGCGCCACCGTCAACGTCGCCGCGACGATGGTGGGCCTGGCAGCATTTGGCAGTAATTCCCGAAACAAGATCCAACCATTGAGCAGACCAAGCATGTGGGCTGCCATCACGACGTCTCGCTCACGCAAGGAACGGACCTCTGCCTCGACCAAGCGTGCAATCTCCATCCAGGACTTATGCCTGAAGCCGGCCCGTCCGATCGTAACTGTCCGTTACCGGCGCGCTTATTTTGCTTTTTCCAGATGACCACCAAAGGCATTGCGCATTGCCGAGAGCACTTTGCCGGCAAATTCGGCCTCACCACGTGACGAAAAGCGCTCGAACAGCGCCGATGCCAGCACGGGAGCCGGTACGCCCGTTTCGACAGCCGCCTGCAGCGTCCAGCGCCCCTCGCCGGAGTCCGAAACCCGGCCACCATATTGGTCTAGATCAGGGTCCTGCTTCAGGGCCTCGGCCGTCAGATCGAGCAGCCATGAGCCGATGACAGACCCGTGCCGCCAGACCTCCGTCACGGCAGGAAGATCGATATCGAACTGGTAATATTCCGGATGGGCGAGAGGGGCCGTTTCCGCATCCGCCGCGCGGTTCTGCATACCGGCATTGGCAGCCTTCAATATGTTCAGACCTTCGGCGTAGGCCGCCATAACACCGTATTCAATGCCGTTATGCACCATCTTGACGAAATGTCCCGCCCCTGACGGTCCGCAATGCAGATATCCCATCGGCGCCGTTCCGGTAACGGGATCGGCTGCAATGCCCTGGCCAGCTCCGGGGGCGAGCGACGCAAAAATCGGATCAAGCCGTTGCACGGCAGCCACCGGGCCGCCAATCATCAACGAAAAGCCGCGCTCCAGCCCCCAGACGCCGCCGGACGTGCCAGTATCGATGAAATCGACACCATGGGTGGCAAACTCCGCCGCCAGGTCAATCGCATCACGATAAAACGAATTGCCGCCATCGATGATTGTATCGCCCGCAGAAAGTTTCGCTGCAAAGTCACGGGCGATTTTCGGCGTAATCGCAGCGGGAAGCATCAGCCAGACTGCACGCGGCGGTGAAAGCTTCGCAACGAGATCGTCCGGCGAGGTGGCACCGGTCGCGCCTTGCCTCACCAGCGCAGCGACATTTTCGGGATTGACATCGAAAACCACGCAATCATGACCATGTTTCAAAAGGCGGCGCACCATATTTGCGCCCATCCGTCCAAGCCCAACCATTCCGATCTGCATGCTGAAACTCCTTCTTTCCTATGCGCTATGGGCGCTTCATTCACCGAGACGAACGGTAAAAGCCCCGTTTTACCAAACTCCCGCGTTCACCCAAAAGCAGGTGAAGACGATCTGGCTGCACGCTATGTCCTGCATGGGCCAGTCAAAAGTACGAGCGCAGAATGCAGTACCACGACGCATCATCATGCGGCGCATGTCCACATCGGATGCGGCCTTACCGGTAAGCTAGGTACTGGCGAAATGGCGCACAACTAAAGATTTGGTAATTTAATCCACACAGCACGTTGGACATTTTGGACTGCGGGACTAAGACGTAGCCATAGGGGATCAGACAGACTTGGCGAAATGATTGGTCAAACCCACAAATTGGACCCGCTGCACCCGGTCGTGATACCGTGCGGCAAGATTTGGCATCACCATGCGACTTGGCACCATCACAAACCTGGCTTATGCCGTAACGCTGATACTGACGACAGTATCAGCCACCACATTCATTTTGTCGGCAAGAAGCGCCTCCCAAGAGCGCGCGGCAATCGAGTCTCATCTCGAATTAAACGATCTTGCCGAGGAACTGGTGATCATCGCGGATGAGCGCGCCGAGGAGGCGCGTCTTTACGTTATGCGAGGCGACGAGCAACATCTGGCAAAGTTCTATGTCGACGAAGATCAGGAAAATCACCTCGAAGAAGCCGTGGATAAACTGTCTGCGCGCGGTGCCTCGCCGCAGGAAGAAGGATTGTTTCAGGATATACGCAAGAGCGCTGACACTCTGGATGCGATGGAACGAGAGGCCATCGCTTCTTATCGCGCCGGGCGCCAGAACGAAGCGCAACAGGTCCTGTTCGGTGACGAGTATTATCAACTGCATACAAGTCTGCTGAATACCGTTGCAAATGTGAGAGAGACGGTTGCGGCACGCACGCAGGCAACAGTTGACCAGGCCAAAAGCCGAAGTGATTTCTACGGGTCTATCGCCAAGGTGATGCTTGCCCTGACCGCACTGATGTTTTTGGCCGTATTGTACTTTGTCCTCAGCAGACGGGTTGCCGCGCCCCTTATCAGAATGAGCAATATCGTCATGCGCCTTGCCCGGCAGGACTACAGTATAGAGGTACCAGACGAAGGGCGACGAGACGAAATTGGAGAAATGAACCAAGCCATTCGCATCTTCCGCAGCAACGGGCTGGAACGGGAACGGCTTGATGCAGAGCACCGCAGGAACCAACGCATCAAGGACCTAATCCTGCAAATGATGCATCGAATTCAGGCGTGCCAGAATCAGGATGAATTGTCCGACGTCGTTGCGAAATTCATGCCGCAGATTTTTCCCGCTATCGCGGGCCGGCTGCTTGTGCTCAAGGAAAACAGTACACTTCTCCAATCGACCGGAAAATGGTCCGACCCTTCGTTTTCCGTGTCTGATTTTTTGATCGATGATTGCTGGGCTCTGCGTCGCGGACGTCCCCACACCAACAATCCCGACGGGGACGACGTCGTCTGCCATCACCTCCAGGGGATGTTCGGAACCGGTCTCTGTATACCGCTGACCGCCTTGGGGGACACCGTCGGCCTGTTGTACCTCGAAATTCCCGCAAGAAACGAAACGCTGGAGACAGAGCGACTTTATCTGGAACTCCTCGCCGAGAATATTGGTCTTGCCGTCGCAAACCTCCAACTGCGGCAGCGGCTGGTTGGCATGGCCAGACACGATGCCTTGACCGGTCTCCTGAACCGTCGGTCTCTTGATGAGGCGCTGAACAAGCATATTGAGAAGCCAGACGATTCACTGGCTTGTCTCATGCTGGATATCGACCATTTCAAGCGCTTCAACGACCGCTTTGGCCACGATGCCGGTGACGCGGTGATGCAATATGTTGCCCAGGTCCTTTCCGAAGCCGTCGGCGAACTGGGTGAACTATTCCGTTTCGGCGGCGAGGAATTCACTGTGTTGATGCCGGCTGCGGGTATTGAAGATGCCATCAAGGTTGCGGAGAGACTCCGGCATGCGGTTGAACGCGCGCCGTTCAACTATCGTGGTCGCCTGCTTGACCCGGTTACCGTATCTGTCGGTATTGCAACCGCACCGGCGGGAGGAACAGTGAGTAGCGTGCTGGAACGAGCAGACGCCGCACTCTTGAACGCCAAACAGAACGGTCGCAACAAATGGGTATCGTCCGACGCGATGTGAGCGAGGGGCTTGGCACCCCCAGTCCGTCAATAAACCGCCTCACGCCATGGGCATCGACGGCTCCTGCCAGCACCCGTTAGAAATCAAAATTGCACGCCTGTCCGACCGACGGCAGGCCATGATCTGGAAGGCTAAATGCCAAGGACAGCGAAAACGTGTCGTCCGCTCGTCTGGGCCGTGCCGTATGATGGCTTAACCACCATAACAGGCTCCGTGAACCGAGAAAATCGAGATCAACGGCAATTACCATGAGGCCCGTATCCACTCGCGGGCCGAACGCCTCCATAATCCCGGCAACATTATCAGGAATGTCGCTCTATCAATTTACCGGCGTGATGCACGGCATTCGCCTCAACCACATGGCCCGCATTCGCTTGAGAGTCAGACTATGAACCGGAGACAAGCGGCCACGCACATTCACATCCGAACATTGTGCAACGCACAAAGTTCGGAGGAATAGGCATGAAATTCGGATTTTTAGATACATATCATCCGGAAAAATTCGTCTAAAACTCTCCCAACTCAAGGAGAGAGACCATGACGGACACGACATCAGATTTTGATGGGTCAACAATTGCCCTGGAGGCCGCAGAAGAACCCGCATGGACAGCTGCGAC
>NZ_JBNWCH010000018.1:0-44430 GCF_053522485.1 Agrobacterium sp. 22-209-1 | reverse complement strand
CGGGCGCGGACTTCAGGGGAGAATTTGTTCGTCGTCTTGCTTGTCATAGACCCTACTTCTCACGAGTTGGGGTCTCCGGTAAATCCGGTGCGGTTCAGATCTTCAGCACTGACACGAAGCTCACGGCTGCCATGGTCAAGACCGTAAGCAAGAAACTTGAACTTCGGAAATACGCAATCTTCAATGATCGTCGGGCTGGAGTAATTCCAGAAGAAAAGCAACAGCTTTTGGCCGTGCCGGGATAGCTTCATGCAAAAGCACTATGTTGCGGGAGAATGTCGTGCCGGACGAAGCGGAGACGATGTTAAAACCCGTTGGCACCAGGCCTTGCCATGCCGGAACGAGAGCGTTTCCCAGTCCCTGGGCCACCAGGATCGCAATTGTCTCCAGCGCATCGAGATCACAAACGACATCGGGCGAGAGATCGAAAGTCTCCATATATCTCCAAACGATGCGGCCTCCCCAGGATACGGGATCATACCGGATGAACGGTTCCCCCGCAGCATGCTTCAAGACATCAGCCGCAACTATCTCAGCCCTGGTCATGTAAACTAGTGGTTCGCTTCTGATTCTGTGGCCAACGAGTGATTTAGGCAGCGCAAAAGGCGGCTCGACAAGAATTGCGATATCGAGAGCGCCAGCGAGCAGTTGCTCGAACAGATATAGCGACGATCCCGGGACAAGCCGCAACTTCAGATCGGGAGCTTGCCGTGCCGTTTCGCGGATAAATGCAGGTAAAAGTCCGGTTAGCACCGTCGAAATCGCACCGATCTTCACCTCGCCTCTCAAATCTCCATCAAGCGCATCATCCATGAGATGAGCACTCTCCCGGACCAGAAGCCGTGCACGAGGCAGCAATGCCAGACATGTTTCGGTCGGCTGGATGGAATGCGCTCCGCGCGAGAAAAGCTTGCAGTTCAGGCTGCGTTCCAAAGCCTGGATACGTTGGCTGATCGCGGCAGGCGTCAGCTTCTCCCGGCGGGCTGCACCCGTGATAGAGCCCGTTTCTATGACAGCAAGCAGGCTTTGCAGGAAGCGAATGTCCATATAGAGATGCTTATCCTCAGAGACACAATTTCATAGTTTCACTTGCCCTACGGTAAACCTATGATGGGATCAACATCATTCTGGAGAACCGCCAATGAGATCACTTTTTCACCTCGCCTACCACGTGACCAATCTTGACGAAGCACGGAGTTTTTACGGGGATGTCCTTGGATGCGAAGAGGGGCGCAGTACGGATACCTGGGTTGATTTCGATTTCTTCGGACATCAGATTTCGCTTCATCTTGGCAAGCCCTTCGAAGTATCGCGCACAGGAAAAGTCGGCGACCACATGGTAATGATGCCCCACTTGGGCGTGGTACTGCCGCTGGAGGCATGGTTTGCGCTTGCCAACCGGCTGGAGACGGCAGGTATTGCTTTCGATATTCCGCCCGTCGTGCGTTTTGAAGGAGAACCAGGCGAACAGAGGACGATGTTCTTCTTCGATCCGAGCGGTAATCCCATCGAAGTAAAGGGTTTCAACGATTTCGACAGCGTTTTCGCCCGTTAGACCGGTTGCAGCAGCGCTTCCCAATCCGTGAGGCACTGCATAACCGCGCGGCTTTCGGCATGCCCCCCGGGGCTAGTGAAGACGGCCTCCATGACGCCGGCTGCAATCACGGCTTGCAGTCGCTTTCCCTGATAACCGGGAGTCATCTTCCGTTGCCACAGTGATGGTCTCGGCAACATTGCCCCCAAGGATATGCTCGCCCACGCCGGCAACCCACGGCCCCGTGCCGAATCTCCGTGACGCCCTGATGCCCTGATGCCCGTTACCATCAGGTTTGCAGCGCGACCGTAAGTCTGCGAAATCATGATGCTTGAAAACACACCAACGGCAAAACGCATTGCGGCAACGGCCTCGCTAATGTTGCCACTTTGCGACGACGGCTTTCGCGTGAGCGTTTCATTCCGCCCTGCACCGGGGACAAGAGTGGGAGCGTCGCTTATCTCTACCGCCCGCATCATGCTTTCGGAAATGTCACCAGTCCGGAAGTTCCCAACGGATCACTGATTCTATTACCCTCATCTGAAAATAAGCAGCCGGCATACGCGCTTTTCGCGTGACGATACGCAAAATCCTCCCGAGGGAAGTACCAGAGTCTGTTCAGTCGGCATGCAGGGCACGATCTGTCGTGCATCATATCTGTTCCCGATGATGAAAAACAGGGCAGACAGGGCCACGATCCATGCGTTGCCTTTTCGGCAAGTAATGCGGCGAATAATTGTTCTTTATTAGAACGCCTATGTTCGGCATGATCCCCTCAACGGCGGATAAGCCGTAGCACGCTACCCGCGAAGCTAGTTCTTATAAGGGGAACATACATGAGCAGTTTTTTAATGAATCGCCGCCGTTTCATTGCGAACGCCGCCATTTTGGGTGGCGCGGCGACAATGCAGAATTTTATCAGCGTTCGCGCCGGAAATGCAGTCGATATAGCCGACGTCAAAATGCAATTGGGCTGGCTTGGCTCAAACGGCGTTCTTGGCGAAGTCGTGGCGAAGAAAAAGGGGTTTTATACCGAGCAGGGTGTCAACCTTGAAATCGTACCGGGTGGCCCGAACATCGATGGTGTCGCGGGTGTGGCGTCCGGGCAGGCTGCCGTTGGCCAGACATCGTCCAGCCCGGCCGTAATGCTGGCGCGTGGCGCGGGCATTCCGATCAAGGCATTTCTCGCCGGTTATCAGAAACACCCTTTTACCTATTTCTCGACAGAGAAAAATCCGATCCGCTTGCCACAAGATATGATCGGCAAAACCATCGCCACCCAGCCGACTGCCGTTATCCTACTCCGCGCACTGCTTGCCAAAAACGGCATCGCGGAAAACAAGGTCACCATCGTCAATATGGGTTCGGATATGAACCAGCTACTGACGGGCCAGGCACAGGCGGTGACCGGCTGGAATACGAATATCAACGCCATGAAGGTGCTTGGCACGGACTCCGTACAGATGATGCTGTGGGATGCGGGCCTCAAGCTGTACGCAAACGTCTATTTCACCACCGACGACCAGATCGACAAGCACGGCGATGTTCTGGCGCGCTTCACAATGGCGACGGCAAAGGGCTGGTCCTATGCCCGCGACAACCAGGCAGAAGCGGTTGATATTCTGGTCGAGGCATTCCCTAATCTCGACAAGGCCAGCGAGCTTGAAGCTGCCGTACCGGTTCTCGGCTATTCGTTTGGCGAAACCACCAAAAAAGATGGCTGGGGGACAATGAACAAGTCGACCTGGGAACACCAGATCAAGGCTTATGCCGATCTCGGTCAGTTCAAGCAATCTGTCCCCCTACTCGATGATGTCGTGAGTTTCTCCGTACTGGAGGCAACAAGCGATTTCCGCAAGAATCTGGGCTGAGATCATGCTGGCAATAAGGACCATCCAGGAAAGCCCGACCACCGCGAAAGCGGCAATTTCCATCAGAAACGTCTCTGTGCGTTTCGGAAAAGGCCCGAGCGAGTTTACCGCTCTTTCGGATGTCTCTCTGGACATTCCGGAAGGAGGCTTCGTGACCATGCTCGGGCCGTCAGGCTGCGGAAAATCAACGCTGCTGCGCTGCATGGCCGATCTTGTACAGCCATCGCATGGGCAGATATCCGTACTTGGCCAGACTCCGCGGGCCGCACGCGGGAATAGAGATTTCGCGTTTGTTTTTCAGGACGCGACGTTGCTTCCATGGCGCAATGTGATCGACAATGTATGCCTTCCCCTTGAAGTCGGGGGAGGCAAGGCACGCGATCACGCCGACGCGCACGATTTGCTGGCAATGGTCGGTCTCGGCGGGCGCGAGAAAGCGTTGCCGCATGAGCTGTCTGGCGGCATGCGCCAGCGTGTTGCGATTGCGCGGGCGCTGGTGACCCGCCCGCGTATTCTGCTGATGGACGAGCCGTTCGGCGCACTCGACGAAATCACCCGTGACAAGCTCAATGAGGAGCTTCTACGCCTCTGGCAGGAAACGGGAACGACAATTGTCTTCGTCACCCACTCGATCCCTGAAGCCGCGTTTCTTGGCCAGAAGATTCTGATGCTGAAGGCCAACCCAGGTCGCGTAAAAGAGTTTCTGGAGGTGAACCTTCCTGCGGGACGGTCGCTGGCCATACGCGATACCATCGATTTTATTCAGGTTACCGCCCACCTGCGCACATTGCTGGAGGAATGCCTGTGAGCAATTCCATCTCGACCAGAGACACGATCGAAATACAAACCGCGTCCCGGAAGGCGATGTGGGCTGATATGACCATTGGCGTCTTTAGCCGTAACATGCCTGTCATCCTGACGACGATCGGTCTCGTCGCAGCTTGGCAAATCGGGGTGACGGCCTTCGAAGTGCCGACATTCATGGTGCCAAGTCCGTGGGAAATCGTTCTTGCCTTCAGGGACAATGGTCCCATCCTGTGGAAGAACTTTCTTCCGACATTGCTGGAAGCATCGTTGGGCTTTATTTTCGGAAACCTGGTCGCCATTCTTCTGGCTATCTGGTTCGTGCACAGCAGCGTGGCAGAACGGGCGATCTATCCGATTGCTGTCTTCATCAAGGCCATTCCAATCATAGCCCTCGCACCTATCCTGGTGCTGATCTTTGGCAACGGCATCGCGCCCAAGATCATTATCGCCGGTCTCATCTGTTTCTTTCCCACACTCGTCAACATGGTTCAGGGGCTCAAATCCGTCAGCCCGGCCATGTTGGATCTGATGCGGGTTCTGTCGGCCAACAAGCGGGAAGTCTTGTGGAAAGTTCAGCTCCCGGCATCCCTGCCCTTTCTGTTTGCCGCGCTCAAGATCGCCGCCACCAGCAGTGTCATGGGCGCGATCGTGGCGGAATGGATCGGTTCGAGTTTCGGGCTTGGCGCCCTCATCATCGAGGCCACCTATAATTTCCGCTCGCCGCTGCTTTACGCAACCGTGGTGATCGCAGCACTGACTGCGGTGGTTCTGTTCTCAATCGTATCGCTGATCGAAACAAAAGTTGTCCGGTGGAAGCCGGCTGCTGCTCACTAAAGCGGCTTATCTGGAGGCAAATGAAATGACATCGATAATTGAATTGCCAGCGCGCGGCGTAAAAGTCGTGGATCGCTCGGATGTCGTCGTGGTCGGCGGTGGCCCTGCGGGCATTTCAGCGGCCGTCTCGGCAGCACGCAATGGCGCGAGCGTGACCCTGATTGAGCGCTACCCGTATCTCGGTGGCCTCGCATCTGGCGGCATGGTGCTGGTGCTTGACGATATGGTCAATGAAACCGAAGTCACCGTGCAGGGCATCTGCGTCGAGATGATCGGGCGCATGCAAAAGCGTGGCCTTTGCGTGGTTCCGGATGAGCGTGACCGCATGATCGAATTTCGCGATACACCGGCGGCCTGGCAACGCTGGGCGCGCTGGGGCTTGTTCGATTTCCATACTCAAACCATGCCTCACCCCATCTGCTATTCCGCGGCCTTCGACCCCGATGCCTTCAAGCAGACCTCCTACGATCTGATTGCCGAGTCGGGTGTCAAACTCCGTCTGCACAGCTGGTTCTCGTCCGCTATCATGGAGGGCAACCGTATCACCGGTGTGGTTTGCCAGACCAAAGCTGGACTGGAAGCTATCTTGGGTAGTATCGTCATAGATACGACTGGCGATCTCGACGTCGCGGCCAATGCGGGTGCGGCAAACACCGAATCCGATTTTATTCTTACCACTGTGTCGCGGTGGGGTGGCGTCGACACCGATGCCGCTGAGCGTTTCGAGCGCGAGGAGCCCGAAGCATTCAAGCAGCTCGATCATGAAGCGAAACGCCTGATCGGCGGATGCTGGTCGTTCTGGTGGTTGAAAACGCCACTGCCGGGTGTCGTATGGCTGAACTGCCCGCATATGCCGAAGCTCAGCGGCCTGAAGGTTGACGACCTTACCACTGCGGAGATCGAAGGCCGCAGCCGCATCGGCCATTTGCTGGATTTTGCCCGTGAAAAAATGCCCGGCTTCGAAAATGCCTATGTGGTTGATTTTGCACCGCAAACAGGCGTGCGCCAGACGCGTCTTCTTGAAGGCTCCTATGTCGTGACAAAGGATGACGTGATGAATCGCCGGCATTTCGCAGATACGATATGCCGTGGCCGCGACTATTACACGCCCTATCGCGCCATGCTGCCAAAGGATGTGGAGCAGATGATCGTCGCAGGACGCCACTATTCGGCGACACCGCAGGCCCAGAAATCAAGCCGCGAAATCCCGCCCTGCATGGCCATGGGCGAAGCCGCAGGCGTGGCTGCAGTGGTTGCTCTTAATGCCGGTGTCGCGGCGCGACAGGCTGATATCACGAAGATCCGCAGTATGCTTCGCAATCAGGGGGCCGACCCCGGTGATATCCCCTCTGCAAATGCAAGCTATCTGGAGGCAGCAGAATGACAACTCTTCCGCTCGACGGTATCCGTGTCGTGGACTTCACGCAGGTGATGCTTGGCCCTTGCTGCACCCAGATGCTGGCCGATTATGGCGCCGACGTTATCAAGATCGAAAAGATGAAAATCGGCGATCTCTCCCGATGGTCAGTAGGGTCGGACCCGGACGGGCTGAATAATCCGGTCTTCACCTCACTGAACCGTAACAAGCGCAGCCTGTCCGTCGATCTGAAGGACAAGCAATCTTGCGATGTCGTTCGGGAACTGCTTCGCCATGCCGATGTCGTCGTGAACAATTTCCGCCCCGGCGTGATGGAGCGCATGGGTTTCGGATACGACGATCTCAAAAAGATCAATCCGAAGCTGATCTTTGCCGTTGGCACAGGCTTCGGCCTCGAAGGCCCCTATCGCCACAAGGGTGGACAGGACACCCTGGCGCAAGCAATGACCGGCGTCATGCAGCGCAAGTCAGATTATACCCATCCAACGGCGATCTATTCGACGACGATTGCCGATTATTCGGCTGGCATGCATCTCGTACAGGGCATTCTGCTGGCGCTCCTGCATCGTGAAAAAACCGGTGAAGGCCAGCAGGTTGCCGTCAGTCTGTATAGTTCGCTGATTGCCATGCAGATGCAGGAAGGCACCATGCACATGATGCGTGGCAAAGAACTCAACTGGTCGTCCTTTCCGCTCAGCGGTGTTTTCGAAACCACCGATACCGCAATCGTCATGGTCGGCGCCTTCAAGGAAAACCCGCTTCGCGATATTTGCAATGCACTTGAGATCAATGATCTCTCCTCATTGCCCGAACATGCGGATTTCGATGCCCAGGCGCAGACACGCCCCCAGTTACACGCCATTTTCCGGGCGCGTTTTGCCACGAACTCCACAGCACACTGGTTGAAGCGGCTTGAAGCCGTCGATATTCTGTGCGCGCCAGTGCGCTCACTTCCCGAAGCGCTCGAAGATGAACAGACGTTGATCAACGGCCTGATTCTGGAGGTTGGCGAAACCGCCGCTGGCCCGGTTCGTGTCATCGGCTCACCCATCGAAATGTCTGCGGCGAAGGTTTCTGTTCGTTTGCCGCCACCAAAACTTGGCGAACATAATGATGAGATCATTCATTCGCTGGGTCTGCTCACAGGAGACGCAGCGTGAGCGTTGTCTTCAATATCGAGAACCGCATCGCTCGCGTGACGATAAACCGACCCGAGCGCATGAACGCCATCGATCCGGCGACAGAGCTTGAGCTTGAGCGTATCTGGCACGACATCGAGAAACGCGACGATATCAGTTGCGTGGTGCTGACCGGTGCGGGCGAACGGGCATTTTCCGCTGGTGCAGACCTCAAGGGCGGCGCGACCGGCATCCAGAAAACCGGCCTCGAATACTGGGCCGAAAGCCGCCCGAACGGGTTTGGCGGTATCGCGTTTCGAAAAAGCCTCGATATTCCCGTCATCGCCCGCGTCAACGGTTTCGCTCTCGGCGGCGGCTTCGAGATGGTGCTGGGCTGCGATATCGTTATCGCCAGCGACACCGCCCGTTTCGGACTGCCGGAAGCCCGCGTTGGTCGCATGCCGCTGGACGGTGGAATGGTCATGCTACAGCGAAAGATTCCGTTTAACCAGGCCATGGGCGTCATGCTCACGGGTCGCCAGTTCAGCGCATCTGACATGCAGGCATTCGGGATCGTCAACGAAGTCGCCACCCCCGAAAATCTGGACGAGGCGGTGAACCGTTGGGTTGCCGACATCGTAGCCTGTGCGCCTTTGTCACTCAGGGCGATCAAACAGACGGTCAACCGCACCGGGCATCTCGTGCCTTCCGAAGCGCAGGCGCTGAGAACCCCCGCCTTGCTGAAAGCCTTGAGTAGTGAAGATGCGCAAGAAGGCGTGCTGGCATTCCAGGAGAAAAGACCCCCCGTTTGGCGAGGGTGCTGAGCGTGTTATTGATTTCCGAAATGCGCACTGATGCTGACCGGAGATAAGCATGCATGCAAGTATCCTGAAATATTTTACGGAAGTCGCGCGATCCGGCTCTATCCGAAAGGCGTCGGAAGAGTTGAACGTCGCGACATCCGCCCTGAGCCGACAAATCAAGAAGCTGGAGGATGAGCTGGGAACTCCGCTGTTCGAGCGGTTCTCCGATGGTCTCCGGCTGACCATGGCGGGTGAAATCGTGCTCCGCCATGCCCGCGAAACGTTACACGACTATTCGATCATGAGATCCGATCTTGGCGACCTGACAGGCAAGAAAACCGGACGGGTTCACATAGCCTGTCTTGACAGTCTGACAGTGCAGTTTTTGCCGGAATTGGTGCGTGGGTTCCACACACGCCACCCCGCGATCGATTTCCGCGTCCGAACAGAGAGCTACAACAACATCTTCCGGTTTTTGACAGAGGGCGACTGCGACATCGGCGTCACATTCGATCTGGCGCGACCCAACGATATCGAGTGTGTCTTCAGCGTCAAAATGCCGTTGATGGCAATCGTTGCCGCGCACCACCCGCTATCCAGACAAAAGAGCCTTACCCTACAGGAATGCGCCCAGTTTCCGCTTTTACTACAGCTCGATAACGAGGTGATGAGTTCTATGGTCGCGGTCGAACTCGGCGCACTCGATCGTGTCAGCCGGACGTTCGTGGCCACCAATAGCCAGATGATGCTGAAACCGCTGATCCTTTCGGGTGCAGGAGTGGCATTCTTCACCCCGCTTGGTTTTCTTCGTGAACTGGAGGCTGGCGAGGTTGTCGCGATCCGCATATCCGGCTCGCGCGTTAATGATATCGAGGTCGGCATCGTCACGCCACGGCGTCGACAACTGACCCGTGCGACCGAGCTGGTGATCGAGTATCTAAGCACCGAACTTGAAGAATTCACATCCAGATTAAAAGTCTACATAGGGGAATAGCCTGATGCAACTGAGCCTATTGCACGTGCCGGCCAAGGGTAACCCCACACTTGAAGACGTGCAGGACGCTTCTGTTTCAGACCGGTCAGGCGCACGCGGCGGCGACCTGATCATGCCAGCTCCGATCAACGCACATGACCACGGCTACGGCATCCGGACACTCGATTTTGCTGCATTCGATGACGCACTGGAAGTTTGGATTCCTCGGCTACGCCTGCGCCCACGCACTGACCCTTATCTGGAAGCACTCGTCGCCTTCTCCCGACTTGCTCTGAATGGCGTTGGCGGAACGATGCATTGCCACAACTCGCTGAATGCGGAAAGCCTGATCACCGAGGCCGCGCTTGTGTGCAAGGCGGCGTCGGATGTTGGCATCCGGCTTGCTCTTTCCTGTCCCATGCTCGACTTCGATCCGTGGGCCTATGGCGGCGGTCCACCGCGGCTCAGGCCTTTTATGTCGGCAGACGAATGGGACGCAGTTGAGGACACCATCCCACGCTACGCTTCGATTGCGCGCCAGCTGGAGGCTGTGGATATTGTCGCAGCCGAAAATAAAGGGGGGCTGTTTGATATCCAGTATGGACCGATCGGGCCGCAGTGGTGTTCGAATGCCCTGCTTGAAGCCATCGCAGATGCATCTTCAAACAATAACCGCCGTGTGCACATGCACCTGCTGGAAAGCCCACGGCAACGCGCCTGGCTCGACCGCCGGTTTCCGAATGGCGTCGTCAGATATCTCGATGATATTGGCTTTCTGTCTCCGCGGCTTGCCGTCGCGCATGGCGTGCAACTGACACAGGCCGAATGTGAACTGCTCGCCGAACGCGGCGTCCAACTGGTTTCGAACCCGTCTGCCAATCTCCGCCTGCGTTCAGGTATCGCACCTGCATCAGATGCGATGCGCGCCGGTCTGAAAGTCGCCATTGGTCTTGACGGAACGAGCCTGGATGATGATCAGGATCTCTGGCGTGAGATGAGACTTTTTCGCCTTCTGCAGGCAGGGTGCGACCTGGATGAGAAAATGACAGCGCAGACCACATTGAAAGCCGCCATTCATCACGCAGCACAGGTTATCAATGCACCCCCCGCCCGAGACCTTGTCTGTATCGACTATCGTGGTCTGACGCAGGACGCGATTTTCACGGATGTCGATGTGCCTGAGACGCTCATGACGCGAATGACCGGCCGGTATGCCCGAGGGCTGGTTGTCGATGGGTCGACCGTGATGAGAGATCGCAAGCTCGTCAATGTGGATTTTGATAATGCCCGCAGCGAACTCCGCGCTCAGGCAAAAGCCGATCTGCCACGGCTCGAAAAGCAGCGTGGTCTGGCAAAGTCACTCTCCGATGCGGCCCGTCGGTATTATCGTGAACAGATGGCCGGCGCATAGCTCTGCCTGAAGCCCCCTATCGTCCGAACTGCTCCACCTGCGGATGATCCATGGTGGTAGAACGCCACTTTTCCCACCCCCCGGGTGAGCCAATATTACTAATATCGGCACCGAAGAAGTCGCGGTTGATAGCCATAAAATCCATTCGACCAGCTGCGGCGTCATCCGAAAGAATGGCATCGACGGGACAGACAGACAGGCAAAGCCCGCAGTTAATGCACTCATCGGGATGAATGTAAAACATCCGGCCACCCTCATAGATACAATCCACCGGACAGACCTGCGCACAGGCTCCATCCTTGACGTCGATACAAGGCTCCGTGACGATATATGCCATTGAAATTGCTCCTTTTTGGCATAGTGTCAAAGGAATGCGTTCTTGAACAGACCAATGTTTAGCAGGCTATGTTGCCGAAATGGCAATGCCCATCCCTGCCTTTCAGCAAGTGTATGCACTGATCCAGATAGCGCTGTTTTCCTGCTGACTGCATCGCGAGCTGTGGGTTCGAGAATGGCTGTTGAGGGCCAAGCTCTTGAACTAAATCGAACCTTCGACCACTGCGCGCCGCGTTCTCTAAACGACTGATCTTTCTTATTTTCCATGTCTTAGGCCGCATTCTTGGATGCCTGTGCGATAAACAAATATCTAGATGCTCAAGTCCGGCCACATAAAAACATGAGCAATACCCCCTAGTTTAACTGCCCCGCCTAAGCTATGTGTTGCCGTCTGTGACTTGGTTGAGTTCTGCCGTGCCCGGTTGCGTCCATTTGAACCCAGTGTCGATGGCCCATTTGTGATGGTTTGGGATATTCAAGACCTGTTTGAGCGCTACTCGAAGGAGCTTCGAAGCTTCCTGCGTAACCGTGGCCTGACGGAGGACACCGCCGCAGATCTGACGCAGGACAGTTTTCTAAGGCTGATAACGGCCAAGCCGACCGCCCTGGAACACAACCCGCGCGCCTATATTTTCCAAATTTCCCGCAATGTCCTGATTGATCACCGTAGACGAGAAAGCAAGGCGCCTTTCAGCCAGGTCTCGGAGGCCAAGGCCAACGCGGTTGCCGACCCCAAGCCGTCTGCGGAAACTGTCGTCTACGACAAACAGCGTCTGGCACTCTCGGATGCAGCACTCGCGGAACTGCCCGAACGGACACGCAGGGCGTTTGAACTTTACCGGCTGGAGGAAATGACCATCGCCGAGGTCGCAGAGACGATCGGGCTTTCGACCACCCGAACCTGGTCTCTCATCCGCGAGGCCTATCGCCACATCCGCGCACGGCTGAAGGATGTCTAACATTCCGCGTCAGACTGCAGAAAAAGCCGCCTTTTCATTCGTTATCCCCTATGCGGGACCGGAAATGGCGCAGAAATCGTGTGGGGAAAAATGTCGTTGAGTGATGATGAAACCGACGAGGATCGGCTGTTCGAAGAAGCGGTGGATATACTGATCCGTATCAAGAGCGATCCGGACAATCCGGTGGCGCTTGACGTTGCAACCCGTTGGCTTGGTCGCAGCGATCTGCATCGCCAGGTTTTTGCAGAGGCGCTCGAAATCCACGGCATGACAGGCAAGCTTCTGACGGACAAACGTCGAACCGAACGCAGCAATGCCTATTCGATATCGCGTCGCACCCTTGTCGTCGGTGGTCTCCTCGGCGCTGGGGCACTAATGGCGGCCGGCTATTCCGCTCCCGGCCTGATCCTTCAGGCGCGCGCCGATGTCATCACTTCGACTGCGGAAATCAAACGCGTGGAACTTGCCGATGGCAGCATCGCGACGCTTGGGCCAGACAGTGCCATAGCCTCTCGCATCGACAGCACACGACGCGACGTCGAACTGATCCAGGGCATGGCATTTTTTGAAGTCGCCAGAGACAGCGCACGTCCATTTGCCGTTCAGATGGACACCATGATCGCCACGGCACTCGGTACCGCCTTCGATATCAGCGAAGACGGCGGCCAGTTCAATCTTTCGGTGAGCCACGGGATCGTTCGGGCCGACCTGCCGCCCGAGATCAAACGGCCAGCTATGACCTTGAATGCCGGAGACTGGCTAAGCCTTTCGACATCCGACGGAACGCTTTCCACCGGAACACGTGATGTCGGCCAGATTGGCAGTTGGCGTGACGGCATGATCGTTGTCGAAAAAGAGAAGATCACTACCGTTGTGACAAGGATCGCCCGCTGGAAACGTGGCCGGGTGCTGATTGCGGACACGGACCTGGGAATCCAGCCGGTCAGCGGTGTCTATGACCTCAGAAACCCGGATCTGGCGCTCGAAGCCGTCGTCCGACCCTATGGCGGCAAGGTCAGGGAATTATCCCCTTATCTCACCATAATTTCGGCATTCTAAAAAAACTTGAGAAAAAAGAGAAAATTTTGCGGCCCCTTCCGTTTTCTGTATCGGGGCGCCGATGAAAAAGCTTCATCGCGCCTTGAAACTGCGTATTTTGAAGGGGCACCTATGGGACTTTGGGGCAAATTGGATGTCGATTACAGGCATCGAGGTCGAGTTTCGGCAGTAACGCTGCTGTTGTCGTCGGTTGCGGCAATCGTGACGATGACGGCGGAAAAACCTGCCATCGCGCAGACCGCCGAAACGACGTACTCAATCGCACCCGGACCTTTGAACCAAGCTCTGGCTGCCTTTGGTCGCCAGTCCGGCATTCAGGTCACCTATGCCCCATCGAATGCAACAGCCAAACAGTCTCCCGGCGTCAGCGGGCGCCTGTCGGCCGATACAGCCATCGCGCGCATCCTTTCAGGCTCCGGCCTGAGCTATAGTTTCACCAATTCCAGAACAATTGTCATTTCGCCTGCGGCCGCCGGCACAGCAGATGCAGGGGGCGGCTCCACAAACCTTGCACCGATCGTCGTATCCGGCGAGAGTGCCTTCGGCCCGGTCGACGGCTATGTGGCAAGAAACGCCTCCTCGGCAATGAAGGGTGACATCTCGATCCTCGAAACGCCACAGGCGGTGTCCGTTGTGACCGCCGACCGCATCGAAGATCAGGCGGCACAGAGCGTCAACGAAGCGCTTCGCTATACTGCAGGTGTCCGATCGGAAACGAGCGGCGCGCAAATGATGGACAATCCGCTCTATCTTCGCGGCTTCCAGCAGAGCAGTCTGGAAATGTATCAGGACGGCCTTAGGTCCGTCACCCCCGGCTATTTCGGATTCTTCGCTGTCGAACCATACGGCCTTGAACGTGTCGAGGTTCTCAAGGGGCCCTCTTCCGTTCTTTATGGTCAGCAGGCTCCGGGCGGATTGATCAATGTGGTTTCCAAACGACCGACAGAAAACCCGGTCAATGAAGTCGAAGCAACGGTCGGCAGCTTCGATCATTATCAAGGCGGTTTCGATGTTGGCGGCACGACGGAAGAAAAAAACATCATGTACCGCATGGTCGGCATGGTGCGTGAGGCCGATACACAGGTCGACTACGTTGAAAACAATCGCCGCTACTTTGCCCCGAGTATCACCTGGGCGCCGAATGAGGATACCAAGCTGACCGTTCTCGGTTCCTATCAGCGCAACGAGGGAGATTTCTACGCGCAGGTTCCGGCCACCGCCGTTCTCTTGCCGAATCCGAACGGCCACATCCCATTCAGCCGGTTCCTCGGCGAACCGGATTGGGAATATGAGACATCCGAACGAACAGCGGTCGGGTACGAGTTCGAACATCGTTTCAACGATACCGTAAAGTTCGAGCAGAATTTTCGCTACACACATATGTCCAACCATCGCCAGTACCTGCAGGCCAGCGGCGCGCTGGTGGACAACCGGTTGCTCAACCGCACCTATAACCTGCGTGACATTGAAAACGACGGCATTGCCGTCGACAGCCGCTTCCGGTTCGATTTCGACACCGGTCCGATTGAACACAAGGCGATCGTCGGTCTGGATTATCTCTGGGGCACATCACGCTGGTTGGAGCAGCGCGGCACTGCAAGCGCGATCGATATCTACAACCCCGTCTACGGATCGTCCGTCAACACTAACGTCTATTCGACCAAGTCACTTTCGGACATCGACGCGTCTCAGGCAGGTCTGTACGTTCAGGATCAACTCAAGCTCGACAATCTCATTCTGACACTCGGCATGAGGCAGGACTGGGCGTGGCGCGATACGGAAAACCTCATCGCCGGAACGTCGACCAAACAAAACGATCATGCCTTCACCAAAAAGGCCGGTCTGACGTATCTCTTTGACGGCGGCATTGCGCCCTACGCCAGCTATTCCGAGTCCTTCAACCCTGTCGTCGGCACCGACAGCCTCGGCAATGTGTTCGTTCCAGAAACGGCCCAGCAATGGGAGGTTGGCATCAAGTATCAGCCAGATGGCTTTGATGGCATATTCACCGTGAGCGCCTTCGATCTCGCACGCCAGAACGTCCAGACCTACGATCCTGCCGATCCGCGCTATACCCTGCAGACCGGTGAAATCCGCGCCCGTGGTTTGGAATTCGAGGCCGTTTCCAATCTTGATAACGGCATCAGCCTCGCGGCAGCCTATACCTACACGGATGCAGAGATCACGGAAACAAAAACGGCAAGTCAGCTCGGGAACACGCCTTACCGTGTTCCCCGCCATGCGGCGTCGCTCTGGGTGAATTACGAGTTACAGCATGAAGCGCTGGAAGGTCTCAGTGTTGGTGCCGGTGTGCGCTATATCGGCGAGACCTGGGGCAATGACGATAACACCTTCAAGGTGCCGGGGTTCACACTCGTTGACCTTGCACTCCGCTATGACTTCGGCAAAAAGTTTCCGGAAGCCAAGGGGTTGAGCGCGTCGATCAACGTCAGCAACCTGTTCGACAAGTATTACGTGCCCGGATGCTTCACCAGCAACGGCTGCAACTATGGTTCGCAGAGAACCATTTTCGGCAAGCTCAGCTACCAGTGGTAAAATCCAAGTATCATCTGCAAGGTCGTATTTGCAGACGCACCGTCATTTTCGGTGCGGCGGCATTTCTTTTGCAAGGCCTTACGGCGCGCGCGGCGTCTTCTGTCGCCCCGCGCGTCGCCGCCATTGACTGGGCCGCTGCAGAAACCTTGATTGCAGTCGGGATAACGCCGATTGCGATTGCAGACCTTGCGGGGTTTCGCGCCAGTTTCGCACATCTTCCGGACACGGCCGGCACCATAGATCTGGGCTCGACCTGGGAGCCGAACTTCGAGCTTCTCGATCGCTTGAAACCTGACCTGATTTATCTTCCATCGTGGAGCAGCCTGTCACGCGCCCAGCTTGACCAAATCGCCACGGTTCGTCTTTGCGACATCCACGGTAACGGTGGCGATCCGATAGAGAAGGCCAGGAGCTTTGGCGAAAGCGTCCTCAATGAACTAACAACAATGTCAGAGCCTTCCGCGATAAGGAAACTGGAAGCGCGCCTACAACGGATCACCGGCCAAACATCACCGCAACCCGTGTTTCTTCTTAATCTGCGCAGTACCAGCCGTTTCGTAAACGTCTACGCTGCCGGCAGCCTGCCAGACAGCGCATTGATGCATGTCGGTCTGCAGAATGCCTGGCAAGGCCCCGTAAACGGCTTTGGTTTCGCCTCGATCGGAGCGGAAAAACTGCTCCAGTCTCCCGATGCGTCAATCGTGATCCTCAATCAGAACGATCGGACGACCGAGATGCTGTCGCGGCTCGAACGCAACATTTTCTGGGCGTCGATGCCGGCCGTGCGCGCGGGCCGTATTCATATCTCGCCGCCGATCTCGGTTTTCGGCGGATTGCTGTCAGCGACGACCTTTGCAGAATGGCTGGCTGATACGTTCGACAAGGCGACATAACATGGCAAAGGCACTCGAACGACGCTCCCGAATATCGTCCCCACTTCCCTTTTTCGTGCTGCTGGTCGGGTTGCTCAGCCTCCTGCTGGCAGCAATCAATCTCCAACGCGTCCTGCCCGTATCTGAGTGGCTCAATGCCCTGTCATTGCAGCAGTCGGAATCAATACAGCAGCTTCTTTTCGCCTGGGCCGCACTTCCGCGTCTGGCCGTTGCATTTCTCTGCGGGACGGCGCTTTCCCTATCGGGTCTGCTGTTCCAGCAATCTCTCCGCAATCCGCTGGCCGAGCCGACGACACTTGGAACGTCGGCGGGTGCGCAGGCAGCCTTGCTCGCATCCCTGGTATGGGCCCCCGGCCTACTCGGTATCGGCCAGGGCCCGATAGCCATAGCCGGCGCTGCACTTGCCACCGCGGGGGTATTTGGTATCTGTTTGCGCGCGGAACGATCTCCGATCGTAATCATTCTCGCGGGCCTCGTCGTCAATCTAACTCTCGGCACGATTTGCGCAATCATCATCCTTCTCTATCCGGAACGGAGCGAGGATCTCGCACAATGGCAAACCGGACGGCTGGAACAAACCGGCTGGATACCTGCGCTCTGCCTTGGTCTATGCCTGTTCCTCGGATGGGCGATCACCGCCTTTCTGTGCCGAGCCCTTCGCCTTCTCGAAATGGAGGATACGGTCGTCATTTCGCTCGGGATGAAACCAGCATGGCTGCGCGGCATATCGCTCGCCATCGCCATTATCATGTCAGGAACGGTAGTTGCCACGATCGGCACGATCGGCTTCATCGGCCTTGCAGTGCCGGCCCTTGCCCGTGCGCTCGGAGCACGGGAGTTGCGCACGCTCGTCCTTTGGGCACCTCTTCTAGGAGGCCTGCTCCTCGTGCTGGCCGATCAGATCGTGCAATTACCGGCCTTTTTGAACGGCCAATTCCCGACAGGCACATTCGCATCGCTTCTGGGTGCGCCGGTATTGCTTGTGCTTCTATCCAGAACGAGATCCCGCACGTTGCAATCAGTCGCGAGGCAGATGACATTCCCACGCGTCCTGATCAGGCCGCGGCATCTGCTCGGTATTTTTCTCATTATGGTCGCCGTGCTCGCCGTGAGCCTCGCATTTGCCCGCGGCCCGGCGGGATGGGAATGGTGCACCGATATCGAGGTGATCAAACGTTGGCGCCTCATGCGGGTCGAGGCTTCGCTCTCAGCCGGCATTCTTCTCGGCATTAGTGGTGTTCTCGTTCAGCGCGTAACAGCTAATCCGATGGCAAGCCCGGAGGTTATGGGAATATCCGCCGGCGCAACACTCGGAGCAATCGCGCTTCTTTTCGTCTCTACGACATTCACCTCGGGCGACCTATTCACTGCATGTGCCATCGGTTCGCTCCTCGTGACATCCGCGATCGTCATTCTCGCCAGACGCGCCAACTTTGCCCCAGACAGAATCATCCTGATCGGCATAGCCCTTTCTTCGATCGTCGGTGCCATAGGTTCCTTTGTGATTGCCATGGGAGGACCCGCACGCGGCCTGCTTCTGACATGGTTTTCCGGTTCGACCCATCGTGTAACGCAGGATCAGGCCATGCTCGTGGCAGCCGCCGCAACCCTGGCAATGGCCGTGGTGCCGCTGTTCAGTCGTTGCCTGGAGGTACTGGAGCTCGGAGAAGACAATGCCCGCGCTCTTGGACTGCCCGTATCGGCAACACGGGGCGCCATCATCCTCTACAGCGCAATTTCGACCGCCGCAGCGACAATCATCGTAGGGCCTGCAACCTTTGTCGGCCTCCTGGCCCCCCACATGGTGCGGCAATTCGGTATCCATCGTCCTTTGCCCCAGATCTTTGCCTCCGCTTTTACCGGAGGCGCCTTGATGCTTGTTGCCGATTGGCTCGGCCGGACGCTGATCTTTCCGTGGCAGATGCCCGCCGGGCTCCTGACCGCCCTGATCGGTGGGCCACTATTCCTCTATTCCATTCGCCAGCGACGTTGAATCCAGACCAACACTTGAAACGGGAGACCCTACTCCATGAAACAATGTTACCGCGCCGAAGTTCTCGACAAGCATTGGCTGACACCATCAATGATACGCGTTGAAATCGGCGGCGGGGATATGGCGCAGTTTCAATCGAGCGGATTTCCGGATGAATGGGTGCGGCTGGTTTTTCCAGCGGAGAACGGGAAAGTCACGATGCCTCGGCTGGTTGATGACCGTTGGCAGATGCCGACCGACCTGCCAAGGTCGCGCCTTAGACCTTACACGATCAGGCAGGTGAACGAGGAAACGGCCTCCGTTACTGTCGATTTCGTGGTCCATGACGGTGGACTGGCCTCGGATTGGGCTCGTTTGGCACGCCCGGGTGACGAGATCGGCGTCACCAGTCCGCAGGGCAAATATGCACCGCCTGACGATGCCGAATGGATAATTCTCATTGCCGACGCAACAGGATTGCCCGCGGCCGCAAGGATACTTGCCGAGAAGAAATGTAATCGCCCATGTGTCTCTCATATCGAGATCCCGGACATGCATGACGCGCTGCTCGACCTCGACGCGCTTTGCGACATGAATTGGCACACCGGATTCGGCAACATTCCAGGATCGACAAACCTGCTCGAGATCGCCCAAGCCGTTCAGCTCCCAGCGGGTATCGGATATATATGGGTTGCGGGAGAAGCAAAGGTCACGACAGCGGTCCGCCGGCTTCTATGCGACGAGCGAGGCATGCCCAAAGATTCCATCACGGCAATCGGCTATTGGATCCTGGGAAAACCGAGGGATTGAAAAGCATGAAGGTTTAGATGTGAATCGAACCGTCGGCCCCACGCGATCGTGATCGATCAGTTTACCGGCAGATACACTGGCCACTCCTGGGCACCATTGGGTACGCGAAAAATTCGAACTGTTGTCTCGGTAGTTGCGTAGGCGCAAACGTAAGGCCTAAAATTGATAAAGAATCGCCTTTCCCCGCAATTCTACCCACGCCCCCACTGGCAGAAAAGTCGAGCGAGCGACGGACGGCGGTTGCTATCCGTTCATCAATCAGAGCAGCGGCGGTAGGATTACCCTCGAAATCCACGGCCTGATCTCCTCCATCCTCGGGCAAATGGACGTGCTGGACCTGGGGGAACACCGCTTCGTCGCAGAGGTGCATGCTGATTTCATCGAGAAGCTGGAGGCTGGCGAGATAGAGACGAAGGAGAAGCAAAAAAGCTCCTCGACTCATATGAGGAGGAGCTTGATGTTAAGATCGTGGACTCGTCGAATTTACAGGATTCGGTTGCGGAGGCCTGAGCGCACAGAGACTTGTAAAATCGTTCGCCTTGTAAGGGATCGAACCGACAGCCGTAGGTTCAGGACCCATTGATTTGAAGTGGCGGCTATGATTCAGCCGGGCGTATAGGAGGCCTGACTGATGAGTAATTTGTTTTGGCTGACGGACGAGCAGTTGGCTCGTCTCCGGCCCTATTTTCCCAAGAGCCATGGCCGCCAGCGCGTTGATGGTCGACGCTTATTGAGCGGGATCATCTTTGTCAACCGCAATGGGCTCAGGTGGTGTTATGCGCCGAAGGAATACGGCCCCGCGAAGACGCTTTTGGGGCGACAGGTCGGTCCATTATACGCGGTGGGATAACGTCTGCCGGGTGTTGAAATCGCTCGGCTGGCCTATCGGCGCGCCGATAGCAACCAGCGATTGGAGTGATGGTGTGGCCGTCGCTCACGTCGATGGGGACCATTTCCTGCTCTATGACTCGGTCAATCGTCTGTTTTACGATCCAGGAGAAGTGGAGGGGCCGGCTGGGGTTACCAGCCATGGCACCCGCTACCGTCTCAGGGCAATGCGGCCGTGCCGACCCGCATCTTGATCGGGGACGGAAATGAATCGGAGGCACCGGTTTGATTCAGAAGTGTCGTTCGACCATACTGTGAACATCGCCGATCATCTGGCCATGAACTCAGAAGCAGCTAGTTCTCCAGCCATCAATCGCGTGCCAAGGCTTCTATCGGGTCCAGCTTTGCAGCGTTTCGGGCGGGAAGGAAGCCGAAGACGATTCCGATCAGGGTGGAGCAGGCGAAGGCCACAATGATGGACCCAGGAGAGAAGATCATTTTGAAGTCTGGGCTCAGTAAATTAAAAAGAGCGCTAATCCCGAGGGCGAGGATCACTCCCATGAAGCCGCCGACAAGGCAGACCATGACGGCTTCGATCAGGAACTGTGATAGGATGTCGCTGCGGCGCGCGCCAACCGCCACACGAACGCCGATCTCCTTGGTGCGTTCGGTCACGGACACCAGCATGATATTCATCACGCCGATGCCACCGACAATCAGCGAGATTACGGCGACAGACGAAATCAGCAATGTCAGGGTTTGTGTGGTGGTCTCGATAGTCTCGCGAATGGTCGCGGAGTTGGTGAGGAAGAAGTCTTTCGCCCCATGCCGACGCTCGATAAGGCGCGAAACTGCGGCCTCGACATTGCCTGGATCGACATCGTCGCTGATACGGACGGTTACGCCGTCGACGTTCGAACGACCCAGCATGCGGCCCATGACGGTTGTGTAAGGCGCATAGACGGTCAACGTATCAACCGCCGGGCCGAAGGAGTTTTCCCGTTTCGTCACACCTACGACCCTCGCCGGCATTGTGCCCAGAAGGATGACCTGCCCCACCGGGTTTACCCGGTCTGGAAAGAGGTCTCGCGCGGCGCTTGCGTCGATCACCACGTTCTGGCTGTAGGCGATAACATCCTGGGCGTCGAACAGTTGTCCGTGCGCCAGCTCAAGGCCCCGTACACGAAAGAAGTCCGCGCCAACTCCGGTGACTGACGCATTGACGGCCACGGCGGCACGCTTGACAGTTACGCTCGTCGTGACGGTTGGTGTCACGCTGTCGACATAGGGCTGGTTCTCCAGCGCTTCTGCATCGGCGGGAACCAGGGTCCGTATCTTGCCCGCTTCCAGATCGCCGAAGCCTTTACCTGCCCGCACCTCGATCGTGTTGGTGCCGAGCGAACTGATACTACTTAGGATTTGTTGCTGCGAGCCGACGCCCAGTGCCGAGATTGCCGCTACCGAGGCGATACCGATGATGATACCGAGCATGGTCAGAAGCGAGCGCATCTTGTGCGCCCATATTGCCGCGCCCGCCATACGAAAGGCCTCGGCCATCCGGTCAATTGCGCCACGCCAGCCAGCGCCCGGCGCGTGCTCGCGGATGGGACGGGCCGTCGCGGCGGATTTGGATATATTTCGCTCGTCGGAAATGATAACGCCGTCGCTGATCTCCACGACCCGATCCGCATGTTCGGCGATCTTCTTGTCGTGAGTGACGAGGATGATGGTATGCCCCTCGGCGTGAAGCTCGCGAAGGATCTTCATGACTTCGGCACCACTGTGCGTATCCAGCGCTCCGGTCGGTTCGTCGGCCAGAATTATCTCGCCGCCATTCATCAGGGCACGGGCGATCGACACCCGCTGCTGCTGGCCGCCCGAAAGCTTGCCCGGGATATTGCCCGTCCGCTCGGCGAGGCCCAGTCGGGTCAATAAGGAGATCGCTCGCTTGTGCCGGTCGGATCGGCTGCGTCCGGCATAGATGGCTGGCACCTCAACGTTGCTGGCCGCGCTGAGATCGCCAAGCAGATGATAACGCTGGAAGATGAAACCAAAACGCTCACGGCGTAGCGTCGCCAGTTCGTCCACGGACATCTTCGACGTCTCGCGCCCTTCGATCCAGTAGCTGCCGTCCGTCGGACGATCGAGGCAGCCAAGGATGTTCATCAGCGTCGACTTGCCGGAGCCAGAAGCCCCGATGATGGCCATCATCTCGCCGGCCTCGATGTCGAGGTCGACGTCTTTCAGCACCCGCACCATCTCGTCGCCAGCGGGGAAAGAGCGGGATACCCTACGTACGCGGAGCAGTGGTTCCGTCATAGCGCGCCCTACCGCTTCGCCGCGGCCAGTTGAGCCTGGCCATCCATGCGTTCGTCCGTGGATGCTCCCAAGACGATGGTCTCGCCTGCCTGAAGACCGCGAAGGATCTGGATGTCCGCGCCGTTATCGATGCCGACCTGGACCTGTCGAATCTGGACCTCGCCCATCGCGTCCAGTATGCGCACACGCGCCGTATCACCGGCCCGGCGCGCCCCTTCCACTGCACTGAGCGGAACCAGCACGGCGCCACCGACGCGGCTCAAGACGATGGACACCTGCGCCGTCATGGAGGGTCGCAGGACCCCATCCGCATTCGCCACGTCGATCAGCCCGGTGTAATAAACCGCGCCGTTGGTTGAGCCAATCCGGCTAGCGGCGCTGCTGCTCTCGTTGGCGATGGAGGCCGGGGCCGGTTCCACCTGTCGCAACTCCCCATCGAAACGGCGCTTCGGATCGCCAAGAATGCTGAACCAGACCGGCAGGCCCCGCCGTACACGCACGACGTCAGCCTCGGAGATATCCGCGCGCACCGTCATTGTGTCCAATCGTGCGATCATGACGATCGTCGGCGCGGTCTGCAGGGCATTTACGGTTTGGCCCTCGTCGGTGACGATCGCGACCACTGTGCCGGCGATTGGGGCAGTGATGCGGGTATAGTCCAGCTCTATACCCGCAGACTCCAGCGCGACCTGCGCTTGGGCGACCTGAGCGTCCAGCGATTGAACCTCAGCCCGTGCTGTGTCTCGCATCGCAACCGCAGCGTCATACTGGGCGCGCGGCGTGGAACCACCTGCCAGCAGGTCACGCTCGCGCACGAAATCCTTCTCGGCCTTCACCAGACCGGCGCTGCGCGCGGCGTGAACAGCGCGGATGTTGGCCAAAGCGGCCTCGCGGTCCCGCAAGGTGTTGCGCCGGGTCTGAGAATCGATCTCGGCCACCAATTGGCCAGCCTCGACGATGTCACCGATCTTGACAGCCAGATGCTCAATGCGACCCGACGCCTGGGCGCCGACACGCACCAGCTCGAGCGGTTCGAGAACCCCGGTCGCCAGCACCACCTCTTCAATGTCACCCGTTCGCGCCTGCGCCGTCACCAGTTCAGGCTTCGCCGGCGAACGCAAAAACAGGAGCCAGACGACCAGCATACCGACAAGGGTTGCCGCCGCCAGGATGAAATGCTTGCGGGTGATGTGCCGTGTCATGTAGTCGTAGTCCATGCTATTGAGATTTGCGGGCTTTCTCTGTCACGAGAGTTACCTGAAAATTACGGGGAGCGGTCGTCGGGCGTATCCGTTTGGCAAACGCTGTAAAACCAACCGATCGGCACAGAATGCTTGCAATGGTGATGGTGTGCCAGCGATCGCCCGCCACACATCACGCGATTGCGGACGTGCCCAGCCAACATCGACGAATTAGATGCCTTGACCCACCGGCGCAGGCGCCGGTCCCTACCGCTGCTGGAAAACGCGCTTCTCGCGCCAGCGTACGGCAAATTTGCTGCCCTTGCCTAGAGCGGACGAAAGCTCAACATAGCCGCCGTGACGGGTGACGATCTCGTTGACCATGCTGAGCCCCAGGCCCGCACCTGAGCCGTGAGGGCTGACCCGGTAGAACGGCTCGAATATACGCGACTGCTTATCCCCGGCAATTCCGCAGCCCTGATCGGCGACAGTCACGCTGCCGTCAGCCTTAATACTGACCGATATCTGTCCTCTTCCGCCTCCGTACTGGACTGCATTACGGACCAGATTGACGAATGCACGCTCCAGAGCTTCAGCATCCCCGGGAACGCACAGGTTTTCCGCATCGCTATCGAACGAAACCTCGTAACCTTCGGCGATTGCTAAAGGAGCAAGGTCAGCAACCACCTTAGACACAACGCTGTTGAGATCGACAGGTGCATTCTGCTGGGGCTTCTGCCGGTACTTCTCGGTGTCGAGAAGCTGGTTTGCGATCGCTGTAAGTCGCTTGATGGCAGTCTGCAGGTGTGTCTTATCCGCACCCGGTGAAAGCGTATCAATTCTCACCTGCAGGACAGCAATCGGCGTTCGAAGTTCATGGGCCGCGTTGACAAAGAAGCGCTCCGTCGCCTCGAATCCGCTATCGAGACGGCGCAGCGCCCTGTTGATATCGCGCACCAAACGAAGCACCTCAGTGGGCAAGCCCCGCTCTTCCACCAGGGCGCCACGTGTGTCGAGATCGATCCTGTCGAGACGCCTGGTCAGGTCGCTGAAGGACCGCAAAGCCCAGCGTGTGACAAACGGGACGCCAATCAGGGAAATGGCGACGAGGATCAGCGCCGGCACGCCGATGGCAAGGTTCCCCAACAGCACGGTCACACCATATTGGGACATCGAAACACCACCTGCAAAAATCGTTGCCTCACCGGCCTCTGTGTCGAAACGCTCCATGCGGGCGACACTCAGCGGATCGTTCAGGTCACCATGCAGCTCGACACTTCTGAACGCCCGCAGGAATGGCATGTTGTCGGCAATTTTCTCAGGAGGCGTACCGTGTGCAAGGACAATATCTTTTCCAAGGTCTGCCACGAACCAAAGGTCAGGCGCTTCTTGTATAATCTCTTTAAGCTCGGCCGTCGGAACCAGATGGGGTCGGCCATTCGGCTCGAGACGAACCGAGTCTGCGATTTCCTGAGACAGCCAGATGGACGTGATCGCCACATCGGGCTTGAGGCCAGAAAGGAGATAGAAAACCAGGCTGAGCGAGGCGATGACCGCGCAGAGCTGCAGGACAATAAAACCAAAAGTGAATCGCCAGCGAAGGGATGTGCTGGTCATCCTATTTCTGCTCATGAAGGTAGTAGCCTATGCCACGAATGTTCTTGATAACAATGTCGGCCTCCGCTTCGCCAAGCTTTCGGCGCAGGCGAGACATATTGGATTCCAGTGAGTTCGACTGGATTTCGTCGTCAAAGGAATAGACCTGCCCCTCAAGAGACGAGCGCAACACGGTACGACCGCGGTTTCTCAAAAGAGTCTCGATGATGAGCAGTTCCCTTCGGGTGAGCCCAAGCCGGACGCCGTTGACATGCACATCGCATGAAACCCGATCATAGGTGACGTTTCCTGCCGACAGGACGGACGGGCCTGCTGTCGGCACCCGCCTCAGCACAGCGCTCATTCTCGCGACCAGTTCGGGGATTTCGAAGGGCTTCGGTAAATAATCATCAGCACCGTCATTGAGCCCGGATATGCGCTCGTCGGTAGACCTCAGAGCTGAGATGATGATCGATCGCGTGTTTGAACCTGCGCCACGCAAATCCGCAAGGAAGGTACTGCCATCACCATCAGGCAGTTGCCGGTCGATAAGGACGATATCGTAATCCGCCATGGCGATCGCTTCCCGCGCCGTTGCCAGATCGCCAACCGCATCAAGAACGATGCCATGCTGCGAGAGGGCCACCCTCAAGGCATCCGTCATTTCTGGATCGTCTTCGATAAGTAGAAGTTTCATAGTCGCCTACTCAGTCAAGTCGGACTATCGTTTCCGATCATCCTTACAGCAAAACGACGGCCATTGGTCGAGATAAACTCGACGTTCGCGATGTCATGACCGTCAGATTACCGGATGTCATAAAACTGCCGCGGACGCGGAAACCGAAGAACCGGAGTTCGTCGGTATCACTCTAACCTTTGACGTGCGGCAGCCCGGCTGCAATCTCTACCGGCAGCGACCGTAATAATCCCGGTATTTGCAGCTGTAGTCGCGGCGATCCCGTTGTCCCCAGCGGTCGCGGCGGGTCCTGTCGTTACGTTCGCTGATGTTGCCTATCACAGCGCCACCCGCGCCGCCTGCGGCGGCTCCCACTGCTGCGCCTTCCCAGGTACCGCTTGCCAGCCCACCGATGATAGCACCGCTCGCCGCACCAATGCCGGCGCCCTTTTCCGTCTGGCTGCACGCGGTCAGTGCCACGCAAACGAGTACGCCCGAGATAATCTTTTTCATGCCTGTCCTTTCATTCACCGCCACGGCGGCAGTCCATCGACCGTTGAGGCAGAGACGTATGGCCGCCGAAAATTACGGGGAAGTTACACAGAACCGGCGCCGTCGACGCCTGTCGAAGGGGCAAATTCTTGTAGGACGCGCGTCTTAGCGATCACCCATTCTAAAGTGACCGCCGTCCATTTATTGGCTCCGGATTCTCGCTGTTCCTCACTGCGTTTCAGGATGAAGAGCCGAAATGACTAAGCGCAGTCCCTCGCCAACGTTCTTGCGGCGCGCAAACACGACAGTGAAACCTTGTCGGTGCAGATTAACGAGAGCGACATGCTTCGCACAATCGATGAGTTCGCCAGGACGAGATCACATTGATCGATGGTAGCCCCGAGCTAATCTTGCCTGCTCTTCAGCCGCATTGACGGTCACGTTCCCAAGCTCTGACCCGCACGCAACGCAGTGGGCCGAATGTGATGTTTCAAGTGACTTTTTCGAATACATCTGCCTCACTCTGGGTCGTGAAGGTGAACGTGACCTGTTCGCTGTCATCGTCCTGTCGGAGACCCATTGCAGTTAAAATCAAACGCGCGATCTCGTCCTGTGCTTCACGTCCCGAGCGATACGACCCCACCGCCTTCTCGATGGCGGGACCGAATACCTCGCTGATTACACCGAGGCGCATATTGTATTTCATGATGATGTCGCGGTCCTCGATGATCGCTGCCTGTTCGGCCTTTGAGATGCCGGCGTTCTCCATGGCGGTTATTGTTGCGTTGGTCGCGAGCTTGATCGGACCTTCTTCCAGCCACCGATCAACCATCTGATGGAACTGGCGCATCCGCTCGGCAGGAATTGTTCTCTGTACACTGATCGACATCCGGATTCCTTTATCAGCTTTCATGCGAATACACTTTTTGCTTCGCTTCAGCTGCGACGCGCTACCCTGATAGTCAAAACACGTCGGCAATTCCAGATGGAGTCAACACAGAACCGGTTTGTCAAGAATGTCGCATCGGGTTAAGCGGTCCATGAGCGTGAAGATGCCTCGTTCGCTCTACAAGGAAAACTTCAGGCCTTTCTTCCTACAGCACTCCCTTGAAGACCCTGCGCAAGCTGTTCCTAAACTAAAGACCTGCGTTGGTCGGCCTTAAATGAGCCGTGGTCTTCGAAGACCCCAATGGCTCCACGCTGTTGCAAGACGTACCGACTTTCAGCAAGAATTTCCCGATACCTCTGGACCTTTGCGGCGCCCATCCTGCGCAAATCGACCCTCGATGGAGGTGCTGACTGGACTGGAAAAGCTGCTTCGTTTTCCAGAAGGTCCAGCAGAAGATTACGCATGACCGCATTTGCCTCTCGCAGATTCGCCAGTTCGATAACCTTTCCGCTCGATTCAAACCGCCTTGCGATGGCCTTGTCGATTTCGATTTCGACAAGCAAAGCCTTGGCGGCGAAATACCGACAGGCAGAGAATGTTGCCGCAAGCGCGCACAACGCGAAAATAACGGAGATCATTTCGACCTCCAGCTTATCACCTGAAATCGATACTCTGTCGCCGATTTTCAATATGGATTCGGGTCACTCAGCTGAAAAATCACTCGCCGCTGAGACCAGCAACTTGTGAATTCCGAAGACGGCCCTCACTCCGAGGCTGTAACCCTCAGGCGGTCCGCCGTCCGACGTTTCGTGATCTCGTCACCATGAAAGGTAAGTCGCTTTTTTTTCAGGGTATGCGAAAGGTTCACCGTTCTCTACGACGAAACCCTTGCTATACATGCAGCTGCGCACCTGGGCGGAGCCATAGGCACCTACATAGAAACCCACGTCGCCATATGATGGGTAACGTTCGATACTGCATCTGTCGAGGGCTGCCTGATAGGTCATCTCCAGTACACGGTTACCCGTCACCGGAACGGTGCCGTAAAGATGCAATTGGGTCCGCGCTTCCGCCGCTGCCGCAGTAAAGATAACGCTTAGAACCACGCTTAAAGCCAGCTTGAGTCTCATGACGTGCCTCCAAAGAAATTATTGTGACGAGCAACGGGAATTTTGTCCTGTTTGTTCCCTCAATCAGAAGTTTCTCTACATACTGGTGGGGGCGGCTTCCGTGACGTCCCGGCCGGAAGTCTATGCCACCTTCCATTCCGCGAAGGGTCGACCCAGGCCCACGGCCACGATCGATGCTGCGTGATAACAACAGAACGTTCCGTAACGCTGGAGGGAGAGCCTCGCGAAATCGCTGGAGGCACCATCTTATCGACGACCTTGGGTCCGATTGCTTATCGAAGGAACCCATCCCGGTCGAACTCTCTCCATCCATGAAGGTCGGCTGCGCCTTCGTCGGCCTTATGACCCGCCTTGTCTCCCGGTGTCATCTTCTTTTTGAGCGATCGAGCCAGCCGCCTCTGATAGGCCGCTTTCTGTCGTTTCTCTGCCTTCGCCTCCGCGTCCTCCACCCGCCACTCTTCCACGACCCCGCGATCGAGGAGGTCCTCGACCACCTTCGGATCGAAGACATGGAAGGTGATCCGCCGGGCACGGCCGTTCAGCCGCACGGTTCTTGTCCCGGCGCTCTTGAGACGCCCATCCGCGAGCCAGCGATGTCGCTCGCTCGTCTTGATGGCGAGGATGTCCTGTATCTCTCGCGGGATCACCGGAAAAGTTTCGGCTTCCATCATCACGCCGGCCACGATCCTCGCAGCTGCGTCGAACGCGTTTTTGTCGCGGGCTGGCATCGCGAGCGTGATCTCGTTGCCCTCCAGGCTAATCGCTTTCTTCAAAGCCACCGTCAGTCGGGCCTGCATTTCCTGCAGAATGCCTTTCGCTCGAACGGACGACCCGAGCGTCATCGCAGGCGACAACACCCACGTTCTGATCAGTTCGATATCGCTCTTCTCGAGTTTCCGCATCTCTCCTAGATAGTGCCGATCTCTTTTCGTTCAACGAGGTGAACTGTTCGGCGACCGTAGATTCAAACCATCCTACGATTAGCGGAAACGCCCTGCTTAGCGAGCATGGCTCTCCGGTTAAAAACGACGAGCCTTCCGGCCAGCATGTGCTCAAGCGGCCATCGCGATATCAGCGATGATTTGCCTTGTTGTCATAACGCAGCGCAGCAGCCTCGACCTTATCGCCGTTGGCTGCTGCCCATGAGCACAGGGCCTCAAACGGTTGCCGCAGCGAATGGCCCAGCGGGGTGATCGCATATTCCACACCCACAGGCTGGGTCGGCAGGACAGTCCTCGTCACAAGACCGTTCCGCTCAAGCCTCTTTAGAGCATCGGCCAAAGCCTTGTGGGTGATGCCGTCGAGACGGCGCTTGATCTCGTTGAAGCGCGAGGGCCTGGGACAAATCACCGTCAGAATCAGGATTGTCCATTTGTCCGCGATCTTGTCGAGCACGGGGCGAACCTGCGCCATATCTCTAAGGGCGCACTGAGAGAGCGCTTCAATGTCGGTATACTCGTCCATATCTAGGCTACTTAAGGTGCGTAATTGATACCAGATATCTAACGTATATCATGCAGAGACCATCAATTGAAAGGACTTACGATGGCTCGGATGAGTAACAAGGTTGCCCTGATTGTCGGGGGCGCCAAGGGTATCGGCTTGGCAATTGCAGAGCGGCTTTCGGCCGAAGGAGCGATGGTCTTCATCACCAGTCGCCGAAGCAAAGATGCCGAAAAGGCGGCAACTGCCATCGGTCATGGTGCGGTCGGCATTGTCGCCGATGCCGCGCTTCCCGAAGATATGCGGGAGGCGGTCGAAAAAGTGAAACGGGAACACGGCCGTATCGACGCGCTGGTCTTGAATGCCGGTCTTTCTGAGCCCGCCCAGATCACGGAGATAACGCCTGAACACTTTGACCGCCACTTCGACGTCAACGTTCGAGGAATGGTCTTCGGGTTCCAGGCGGCTCTGCCGGCGATGAGGCAAGGCGGCTCGGTCGTCCTTGTCGGATCAATTGCCGATAGCGGCGGTTACACTTCCTATGGGACATATGCTGCGACCAAGGCAGCGGTGCGTTCCTATGCACGAACCTGGACGGCAGAACTGGCATCCAAAGGTATACGCGTTAACGTCGTCGCACCCGGTCCAACCGATACGGAAATGATGGCTGCGGTGCAGCCAGACATGCGCGCGGCGATTGTCGCTCCGATCCCGATGGGACGAATGGCGCGCCCCGCCGAAGTGGCTGCAGCTGCCTTGTTCCTGTTGAGCGATGAGGCGAGTTACATCGCCGGTGCCGAACTGTGCGTCGATGGTGGCCTGCGGCAAGTCTGAGCCAGAATTCGAAACGCTGTGCCCGATCTTGAATGGTCGGGTACAGCAAACACTCGACAGAAAAATCCACGGATCGCAATTTCGCTGATTACCGACCCGCCTCAGCCATCCATTGCGCTGCATCTGCACCTGCCGGTATACGCAGTGGCGCAGATGGATCGGTGGCAGCCTTCCAGATCGCTTCGGCGACGTCGCGCGCGTGGGTTACGGGGCCCTTGTCGTCCTGAACATTCCTGACGAACTGCTGCAGAAGAGGCGCATAGTCCGCATCGTCCATGCCGCGCAGGTGTGGGCGGGCACTGGCGCCGAAACTCGTTTCCGGCGAACGTCCGGGCAAAACGATGTGGACGCGAACGCCGAAGGGCTCCATTTCAATAGCAAGGGACTCGCTGAGCGCATTCACTGCGGCCTTGCTGGCGCGATAAACCCCGATGACCGGCAGCGGCTTCAGTGTCACCGATGACGTAACGTTGATAATGACGCCGGCCCGGCGACCACGCATTTGCGGGGCGATGGCCTGGATCATCGCCAGAGTGCCTATCGTGTTCGTCTGAAAGAGTGCCTGTGCTGTCTGGGATGCAGTCAGTTCGACTGGAGATGGTGCTCCGAAGCCGGCGTTATTGACGAGCACATCGATTTGACCCGTTGCCTTCGCAAGCTGTGAGATGCTGTCCGGGACGGTGACATCGAGTGCTAGAACACGCAGACGCCCGGACGCAGGGAGTAAGCTCTCGTCGGGCGTTCTCATCGTCGCGATCACGTCCCAGCCTTTTTCGAGGAACAGTTTTGCAGTTTCCAGGCCAAAACCCGAGGAACAACCGGTTATCAGAATTGCGGGCATTATTTTCTCCATAAGTGGCTGTGTCATTATGGTAGCGACCCGAAATAAGACTTTATATATTCTCACGTCCTCATTTCTTTAGTATTAGTCCCGATATGACAAGAGACCCGCTCACCGAGATCGTCACACTCCTGCAACCCGCCGCCCGGGCGTCGAAACTGGTGGAGTGCGCCGGTGCATGGCGTATACGTCGTGAGGGCACCGGCGAGCCGTTTTATTGTGCCATCATGGAAGGGCAATGCCGGGTCACTTTCGGTGGCCGACAAACGTTTATCCTGCAGGCCGGAGACTTCATTCTCGCGCCTGCTATGCGCGATCTCATCAATGAAAGCTCCAACGCCACAGCCGACTTGCCGGCGACGGTTCCTACGAAGATCAATGAGGGACATTTTCGTGTGGGACCACATGACGGCCAACCCGCACTACGAATGCGTATCGGACATTGCAGCTTCGGCACACCGGATGCAGCCCTGCTCGTTTCCCTGTTGCCGGACGTGATTCTGGTTCGGGATAAACCCCGACTTGCGACGTTGATGCAGTTGATTGACGAAGAGACGCAGGAACGGCGCGCAGCGCGCGAACCCGTTCTTGAACGACTTATTGAGGTGCTGTTGATCGAGGCACTACGGTCCTCAACCCACATCAATTCGGCACAGGGTCTTGGCAGAGGGCTTGGTGATGAGCGCCTTTCGGCGGCACTTCGGGCTATGCATGACCGTCCCGGCCATCCCTGGACCGTCGTTGATCTGGCGAAAGAGGCGGCACTCTCCCGTTCGGCATTTTTTGCGCGCTTCAGCCGAATAGTCGGAGTTGCGCCGATGGAATACCTGCTGACATGGCGTATGGCGTTGGCAAGGCAGCTCTTGCGGAGCGGTGATCTCGCAATCGAGGACGTAGCCGAACGGGTCGGATATGGATCAGCAAGTACGTTCAGCGTGGCTTTTGCCCGACGCACCGGCATCCCACCTGCTAGATACGCCCGTATGGCAGCACAGAACGGCGAGGCAGGAGAAAACCGGTTGATACGGCCACTGACAGAATTATAACAATGCAGTTGACCTATCGGTGATTTCGTTCCTGGCCCGCCTGCTGAACGGCTTCCAAAACTTCGATACCGGCAACTCCAAGCGCCATCAGTCGATTGTGTTCCGCCTCGGGCGCCGCGTAGGATTTACCATCGACTTCGATCAATCGATTTCAATTCCTGACCTTGATGCAACTCCTGTTTGCCCTGATAAGCTTGTCGCCTTCAAATATGTGAAGAACATCGGTAACGGAGGAGCGCCTGACGCCAAGCATAACAGCGAGATTCTGCAGGGCTTCGACCACGAAGAGATTTTCCTCCCCGGGGATGCCAAGAATTTTTTTCTACGCCCTCATTCTCAAGGGCCCGAACGAACAGTTCCGCGCCAGTCATGTCCAATCTCCAAAGTCACCGAGCCTTAGACGCGGTTTCAAGACACACAATTTTGTGGAGATCTCACTTGAGGAGGCTTTTGACTTCCTCGATTGCGACGTAGGCGCAATCTCCGTCCAAGCCGCCGTCCGTCGCGCCCGCAACGCCAAGTGCGCCGATCGTCTCATCGCCGGCTTTGATAGGAACACCCCCGGAAACAAAGTAACCTGAAGTATCTGTGAATGCTGCCTCATGCGGGCTGTCGATGACGTTTTCCACCATCGCGCTTGTGGGGCTGTGCAACGATACCGAGGTGACTGCCTTCTGCGCAGACGTGTTGATCGTGCGTGGATCGGCTTTCTCATAGCGTATCAGGGCGAGGAGGGCTCCAAATCGATCTGTCACCGCCGCCGACACGTTGTAACCGTCTACCGCACAAGCCGCGACCGCCATCTCAGCGATTTTGACCGCAAGCCTCGCTCTGAGGCCGGTCTCATGCTCAGTGTCGTGGCCAAGTACAGAATGGCGCCAAGCGCACCTATGGCGGTGGCCAGTAATAAGGTCTTCATGTGGGATCTCTTTGGAAATCGACCGCTGAGCGGCACCGTTGCGGCAAATTACGTCGTCGTAAGAACCACCTGGGTTATCGCGACGACGATGAATTCCCGAAATGCAATACGTCAGCAGCCCGCATGCCCGCCATAGCGGTGAGCCTGCGGATACAATACCTCAGGCCAGGGAGCAGCGAGAGATCAAAGCGACCCGCTACCCGAAGCATTATCGTCGAGCTTCTTTCTATCGGCTGCCAATCGAGAATGAAGTTGATCGATTGCGCGTTGGAAGACGGCGGGATCGTCGAGTGCCCGGGAGAGGACGATCGCTCCCTGGATGGCGAGAACGGCGTCCTCCGAGAGGAGGCGTGCCTGCTCAGCGTCACGGCCTTGCCGGACGAGCGCTGCTTGTAGAGCGTCCACCCAAGCGACGAAGTAACCTCGGATGGCTTGGGCGAATAGGTCTCGGGTATTGGTAACAGCCAAAGCGCCGACGAGACAGACGCGCCTGCCCGACCTGAAGTATTTCGCGGTTTCATCGAGCATCGCCGTGATCGCGGCATCGGCATCGTCTCCGTCTCGCAGTGGAGAATAGACGGAATCTTCAAACCATTGCTCGATTTCGACGAGCACAGCCTGGAGCATTTCCTCCTTCCCATTCGGGAAGAAGTGGTAGAGGCTGCCCTTGCCAAGACCAGTGGCCTTGCCGATCAGGGCAAGGCTCGCACCTTCGTATCCATGCTCGCGAAATACTTCGGCCAGGGCGGTGATGGCGTCGGATCTTTCAGCGACCATGCGGGCCATGATTAGAGACCCAGATCGCTGAGGCTGGCGTGGCCGTCCGGACGACGGCCGAGCGGCCAATGGAACAAGCGGTCGCTTTCAGCAATCGGCATTTCGTTGATGCATGCGTGGCGGTGCGCCATCAGGCCGTCCTCTGCGAATTCCCAGTTCTCGTTACCATATGCACGGAACCATTGACCACTGTCATCGCGATATTCGTAGGCGTAACGCACAGCGATGCGGTTGCCGGTGAACGCCCAGAGCTCCTTGATGAGGCGATATTCATGCTCCTTGTTCCACTTGCGCTCTAGAAAAGCCTGGGCTTCTTCGCGGTTGGTGGCGAATTCGACGCGGTTCCGCCAGCGGGTGTCCAATGTGTAAGCCAAAGCGACCTTGGCGGCGTCGCGGCTGTTCCAGCCGTCTTCGGCCAGACGGACTTTTTCGATAGCAGTTTCGCGTGTGAAAGGAGGGAGCGGAGGACGTGACATGTTGGTTTTCCTTTGTAAATCGTTGGTTTGTACTGTTTGGTAAACTCTTGACTGATTGGTACAGTAGCTGCGGCGATTTTGGGTGTCAACGATTTTTTGAGGCGGAGCGAGTTTTTCCCAACGGGCTTTTCCTGTCGCGTACCGAGGGCGCCGATGTCTAAATTGGCCAGACAAGAGCTGGCAGAGCGTGCGGCCGCACGCTGGTTTATTTTCGGCAAACCTCAGCCGCCTTAGGCATGTGCCGCTCGGAGAGCACCACGCGCGGTGGGCGGGGGTTTTGGTGCCGAAAGGGGTGAAGACCTAGGAAGACACTGTCCGTGCGACCAGCACATTTCTGCGGAAATTGCATCGTCATCGGACACAAAAGTAGAAATCGAAAGGTAGATGGGGGCTAACTCCGCATCTGTGCGGATTGTACCAACCGGATAGCATCGCTCCATGATCTGACGAACCACATCGCGCTCAAGCGCTTCGCCAGGGTGCTCTTCGAGCCGCAATTAGAAGAGAAAGTTTCTAAAAATTCAGTCTTCTCCGCCTTGATGAAAGTCGCACCTTCGGCCCCTCTATTTGTCATGAATTGAGAGGCAAGGGATCGGTGCCTTCTCCTAGAAGCGAAAGGTATCGTTGATAGCTGAACACCCGGCCACGCTTGCGGCCGGTAACCTCATCAACGATGCCCAATCGCTTTAGGTCGGCGAGTGCGGCGTTGACCGTTGGCGCGGACAAACCCGTCACCTGAACAATCTGGTTCGCTGTGTGAAAAGGATCCTGCTGGAAAAACGTTAATACGAAGGGTCGACCCTGCTCTACCACTCTCCATGGTGGTCCGCTCGCGATCTTCCTTGAAAAGATCGACGATCTGAATAGCTGCCTTAAACGCTTGATTGGCAGTGTCGGCGACGCCGGCTAGGAAAGTCCAGCCAAGCTTCCCAGTTTCCATGCTCACGGACCTCTTGTAATAACCGATAGTATTCTCTCCGATGGGACTTCAGATAAAGGCTGAGGAAGCAACATCCCGCCATGCGCTACGATACCAACCGGTCAATGGGCACGTTTGATGCTTCCGCCCCACTCCTCGCTTGGGGCGTAGCAAACTTGCTCACCTATACACAGTTGCCCCTACCCCGCTGATCGGATGGGCTATAGCCGTTGCCTCATCAAGGAACTTGCCTCTGATTGCAGCCGTATGTGGTTCTGGGGTCCGGCGCGGTCTGCCTACGACCGCCGTCACCCCATGTGCTGGCGATTAATATCGCGCTCCCCTCGCGCGGCTCGTGCGGGTCCGGTTGCTGCGTACGACGCGGAACAACATTCTCAAGGCGAGAGGATCGCTGCTGAAGAGGCAAGGCGTTCCAGTTTGCCCAGCGTTTGCTGACCCAGCTCCACGGCGCCGAAACCCTTCGCTTGCTGGAACTCAGCTTCCGTGCTGAACACCATGCCCAGCACAACTTTTGTCCCGCCATCCTGATCTTCGAAGGAGGCCCAGGCGTCTGCATGTTTCGGCCCGTTTTCGCCCCACAGCAGCGTATAGGCAAGCCGCTCTTCGGGCCGGATCTCGACATAGCGATGATGGTTCGGGAAGACTGTGCCGTCAGGGCCGATCATGTCAAAGACCCATTCCCCGCCGGTTCGCAGGTCAATTCTCTTCGTGCGGCAGGAAAACCCTTCAGGGCCCCACCATTGCGGTAGCGTCTTCTCGTTCATCCAGGTTTTCCAGACGATGTTGCGCGGCGCCTTTATCACTCGTTCCAGGACCATGGTTCGCCCGGCCACGCTGGCCAGATTGTTGAGACCGGCGCTGAAACCTTGTTGATAGCCATCGCGCATATCCTCGGCCAGCGAGGAAAGCTGCACCGTTACGGTCAAGCGGCTACGCTCTTCCGCAGCCTGAAAATCGGCGGTCACCAGCGCTGCCGATTGCGTTGCGCCGCCGGATGAGACCACCTCGTAATTCACGCTGCGGCGGGTTGGCTGCAGCTCCAGCCAGCCGCACTCACAGCGAATATCCGGCTGGCCGGCGACCTTGCAGAGCGACACTTCGCGCCCGCCCAGCCGGCTGTCCGCCTCCAGGAATTCCACTGTGACCGACGGCGAGGGAGAGGCCCACACCGCCCGAGCGGCGGGTGACAGCCAGACCTGCCAGAGAGCCGATAACGGAACGGCAATTTCCCGTTCGAAACTCAGCGTCGCAAAACGGTCTTGTGTGAGAGGGGGTTCGGCGCGTGCGTTTTGTTGACCCGGTTTCGTTGTCATTCGGAATCCTCCTTCATGGCCTGCATTGCAAATGCCTCCAGCCGGTCAAGCCGGCTCTCCCACACGGCCCGCTGCTCATCGAGCCATGTGCTTACCGGCTCCAGCGCTTCCGGCACGATGGCGCAAGTGCGCACCCGCCCATCCTTGGAGGTGATGATCAGCCCTGCCTCCTCCAGCACGGAAAGATGCCGCATCACCGTGGGCAGACGCAGCCCCGTGGGTGCGGACAACTCCATGACCGGTGCCGGCCCGCCGCCGAGGCGCGCAAGGATCGCCCGTCGCGTCGGATCGGCCAGAGCCTGGAAGATCAGTGAAAGTTCCTGACAATGCTTAGTCATGTTGCTAACTATCATGCTTCATCGTGACGGGGCAAGGGAAAACTTAGCAAGTTAACTAAGCTTTATCGCGAGGAATGGTCCTTGGGATGAAATGCCGATGCGCCTCCCGGCCGTTTCATTTGCGTAACCGGGCCTTTCCCCTTCAAGCGCCTTGCGTTCGGCAACGGGCAGCGGATGCAACTGGAGCGCCGGAAACAGGCCATCAAAAGTTGCAGAAAAAGATTGACTCTCGCTGCCGCCTGAGTGAGCTTCGCCGGGAAAAGACGGGGAAAACATCAAATCATCATGTCACCAGAACGCTTTAATCAATGCCTGCGGGTGATCCGCTGGACGCCGATCAATATTGCGTCCGCGCTGCAATGCGAACTTTCATGGATTGAGGCGCTGGAAGCGGGCAACGAGGAGGTTCCCGCTGGCCTGGCGACATGGCTTGAAACGCTGGCGCAGGCCCATGAGGCTCTTCCGCCTCCGTCCACCTACAGAGGAAAACGGTCGACATTCTGATACGGCCGGTAGTTTTCAGCCCTTACCCACGATTGGATTATCCGAAATGAAATATGTCATAGCAGCTCTTGGCCTGATCGCCTTCTCAAGCCCTGCCCTCGCCGCATCCTGCGAGAAGAACTTCACTGTCTCAGGCGTACCGATGGTGACGGCCGTCTCTTACAAGTCCTGGCAGGAACTGCCGAAGGCGAAAGCGCCTGCCGTGCTTCAAAAGCTGGCTCAGGCCGTGGCGGCGGAAGGTTTTTCAGGCATCCAGATCAACAAGGCGCTGTCTTCCATCGATGCGCACCAGGAGACCAGTGGCAGCGGCAGAATTCAGACGCTGCGGGTCGTGGCCCGGCAAAAGGGCGCCGCGGTGCGGATTGATGCTGTCTTCAACATTCAGGCAGGACAAATCGCGGACAAGAACGTCATCCGCGAGGGCATCTGCAATATCATCAATGGCGCGTGACGCACGGTGATGAACTGCCGCTTCGCGGTCTTGATGCCGGTGCTCACCGACATCGAGTAGTGGCGGCTGAGCGAGTGCGGCGCATCTGTGGCGTAGCGACCGTGCCGGCTGGCGCGGCGCGGGCATAGGCGGATTCATATCGTTGATGGCGATGCTTATGGTATGGCGGGCAACCCCGGAATCTGCGATGGGTGCAGACAGGGATAGTGTCCGCAGCCGGAAGCAGGCTGTGAATCGACGGGGAAAATATGCCGATCTATGAACTGGCTGCCGTGGGCGCCGCGACGTGCTGGGCGATAACCGGGCTTCTTGCCGCGGGTCCGGCGGGGCGGCTTGGCGCGCTCGCCTTCAACAGGACGCGGCAGCTTTTTGTCGCCGCTCTGCTCGGGGTCTATGTGCTCGCGTCAGGCTCCTGGCGGGAGCTTCAGCCCGAAGCATTGTCGTCGCTTCTCCTATCCGGCTTCATCGGCATTTTTGTTGGCGACACGCTGCTCTTCACCTGCCTCAACCGGCTGGGGCCGCGCCGTTCGGGAATCCTGTTTGCGCTGAATGCCCCGATCGCCGCGCTGCTGGCATGGGTGGTGCTTGGCGAGCAGCTTCCCACAAGAGCCATTGCCGGCATAGGCCTGACACTCAGCGGCGTGCTGCTGGCAATCCTCTTCGGCAAACGTAAGGCCCAGCTGCATGAATGGGAGAGCGTTAAGGGGCCTCTGTGGCTTGGCGTGCTCTTCGGCCTTCTGGCGGCGCTCAGCCAGGCGGTCGGCTCACTCATCGCACGGCCCGTGATGGCGACCGGGATCGATCCTCTTGCCGCTTCCATGCTGCGTGTCGGGGTGGCCGCCCTTTGCCTCACCGCGTTGACCATGCTGCCCATCGAAGCTGTCAGGCCCAGAGGCCCGATGACCAGAAGCCTGTTCCTGCAGACAGCGTTCACGGGCATCATTGCCCTGGCTTTCGGCATGACGCTGCTTCTCTTTGCCCTTTCCGGCGGCAAGGTCGGCATCGTCTCGACACTGTCGGCGACGACGCCGGTGATTATCCTGCCGCTTCTTTGGCTGAGAACACGGGAAATGCCGGCGCCCGGCGCATGGGCCGGCGCCGCCCTTGTCGTTGCCGGTATGGCGCTCATGTTCTGGAGATAGCTTCAAGCCGATGGGGTACGGGTGCGGAAACACATCATCCGCGTCGAGACATTTCACGCCAGGATTCTGACTGCACGGCCCCTTGCTAAACAACTTTTGCGTGCTTAAAAGGCCCAGAATATCAGTTCGTTAGAGAGGACTCACTTCGTGGAACAGGAAACCATCCAGACCGGCAAGGGACGAGGCAAGGCGCTTTGGGCGGCGGTTGCAATTATTGCCGTTGCTGCCGCAGGCGTCATCGGCGGCAAGACCTTCTACGAAGCAAAGGTGAAAGAACTTGTTGCCCGCAGCGGTGCGACGACCACTTCCATCGAGGTCGATTTTCTCGGAAAAATTCATGTTCGCGATCTGACGTTGCCGCTTGAAGATGGCAAGAATATCAAGATCGCGGCTATCGACGGACGTCCGAAACTTCCGTTTCTGGACGGCGCGCTTGATATGAAGACCATCGATATCGATGTGCCGACCGGAAAGATTTCGATGGCGCAGGCCCGCGTCGAGAATGCCGCATTCGAAAAGCCGGCACAAGCTGAAGAAAACGGCAACTCCCTGCCCCGGCGCATCGAGCGCTTCGCGGCGACAAACATCTCCACGCCGGAGGTGACGTTTACCCAGTCCGTCGCGACCACCGAGCAAAAGACCGTTTACAGGAACCTTGCTTTCTCTGGGATCACCGGCGGTCGCATTGCCCGATACTCTATCGACAATGGCAGCTACGACATCAAGATGCAGCTTCCCGACAGCGAAGGCGCGATAAAGGACAAGCATATGGTTGTGTCGACCGGCGCAATCGCCGGCGAGAACATCGATGTCGCTTATCTCGCCCGGCTCTATACGGAAAAGGCCGGCCCGGACGACAAGGAAGCGAAGCCGCTCTACGGGCCGCTCTCCGTCAAGGCTGTCTCCTTTTCTGACGGAGACGGTCATTTCAGCTACGATGAAATCCGCAGCGACGGCTTTACCGCCCGGATGCCGGCCGAGCCGCTACTGGAGACCCTGAAAGTACTGACAACGACCCAAAATCCTGACGAGCTTTCACCGGAAGCGCGCCAGGCGCTTTTCGCAAAGGTTGTCTCCATTCTCGACATGGTCGGCAAAAGCGACATGCAGCTCATCGGTTTCAAGGTCGACGCACCGGATGAACAGCAAGGGGCGGCTGGCAAAAGGGTCAAGGCCACCATCGACCGTATCGACATGCAGATGGACAGCCGCAAGCTCGACTTCGGCTTGAATGGCATGTCGATCGGCGACGACGATGGCAAGATCGAAGTCGCGGAAGCAAGCCTCAAGGGCGTTGACTGGAGTTCGACGATCAAGGGAATTTCCGAGATCATCGCGCTCGACGAGACGCAGATCGAGACCTTTCAGTTTAACCGCCTGATACCGGAACTTGGCCGGGTGCGCGTCGGCGGCATCAACGTCGACATGGCCGCGCCGGAAAAGCCGGAGGAAGAAACGACGGGAACGCCTGAGCGTATCAAGTTCTCACTCAAGAATTTCGAGATGGGGCTGACCAAGCCCTTCAACGGCATCCCCACCGATATCGAGATCAGGCAGGACGAACTCACGCTTCCGATCCCCGCGGACTCGCAGGAGGAAGTTTTCGTCGAAGCCCGCAAACTGGGTCTTGAAACGCTCGCCTTCTCTTATGGCCTTGCGGCCGGCTGGGACGAACCGAACAGCAATCTGGTGATCCGCGACATCTCGCTAAGCAGCAAGGACTTCGGCAGCGTCAATTTTGCCGGTCTGGTAAGCGGCTTTACCGAAGAGTTCTTCTCCTTCGACGTCAATCGCGCGCAGGCGGCGCTCTTCGGGCTCGCCGGCCGCGAAGTGAAGCTCACGATCAAGGACGAAGGTTTGATGGAGAAGGCGATCAAGCTTTATGCCCTGCGGAACGACATGACGGAAGATCAGGTACGCGCCACTCTGACTCTGGTGGCGAGCATGATGCTGCCGCAGGTGGCCGCTGAACAGCCGAAGCTGCAAAACGCCGTGGAAGCGCTCGTGCAGTTCATCAGCAAACCCGGTACCCTGACGGTAACGGTCAAATCCACCGGCGCTAACGGTCTCGGCATTTTCGATCTGGTTGCCGCCTCCGACAACCCGATGGGGCTTCTCGACAAGGTCGATATTCAGGCAACGGCCGAATAAATCCGGCGATTTCCGCCCCTTCAGTGGCTGCACAGGCCTTAGCTAGTGCAGCCACTCGCAACTATAGGCCAGCACCGGCTCGGCAAAGCCTTTCAGCCTGTAACGATCGCTATGCACGAGGACATCAGCGCCGCCATATTCCTGGAAGGTCTTGTCCGAGATCAGTATCTGGTCGCTCTCGGCGGCGGCGCAAAGCCTTGCCGCCAATTGCACGGTCGTGCCGAAGAAATCATTGCTGTCTTCGATAGGCTCCCCGCAATCCAGACCGATACGGATGTGGATGGGCTCGCCCCTGTCGCTGTTGTAACGATGGAACTCGCGCTGGATATCGATGGCGCAATCCACCGCGAATGGCGTGGAGGAGAACACGGCCATTATGCCATCGCCGGTGTGCTTGACCTCCCGTCCCGCGCGCCGCCCCAGACAACCGCGCACGAGGGCATCGTGGGCCCGGATGAGTTCCGCCGCCATGCGATCGCCGAGGCGGGCCGTCATTTCGGTTGAGCCGACAATGTCCGTGAAAAGGATCGCGCGGTGGCCGGGGTCCATATTTTTCGAGACGGCCCCGGGTGCTACCGGATCCTGTATTCGCCCGAGAAACGCTTCCACGGCCGACAGCGCGACTTCCACCACCTCGCTGGCGACGAAGCCGTGCGCTTCGCGATGCACGCACTGCGCGGTTTCAGCGTCCGGCGCATCCATAAGGCAAAAGGCCGTGCCGCGCCTTTCATCGAACCAGTAGGTCAAAAACCTGACGCCGTACCGATCCTGGATGTTAAGATCTTTAAGATGTGCTGCGGCGATATCCGCAGCCGAAACGCCGGCAAGCTCGTGCCGGTCCATGAAGATAGGCATTGGTTTCCTCCCAAGAGTATATCGTTGCCTCCTCTGTCAGCCATTTTATGACGTCGCCGAATTGCCGTCTATCGTTCTTACGGGTGACGCCGGACAAGGCGGGAACACCGGAAAGGGCGATATTCCTTCGCCTTAGAATTTCGCAGGCTGTATGCCCGCAAGGCTTCCCGACAGCCGCAGCGACTTACCTGCGCTTGACCATGCGCCGAAGCAGGGAGCGGGATCGGACTTTATGAGGAATGAGGTGGATATCGCTGACCAGCTTTGCGCCGCCTTCGCGTCGCTCCAAGGTTATTTTCCGGCTATGGAAGGCCTCCAGTTCGGCACGATGCGCCACGCTGATGATGGTGGCGTCGGGCAATTCATCGATCACCGTCTGCATCATCCTAGGCGGCAATGACGCCCGCCACGAAATCCACGGGCGCTTCGGTGGCGATCCGCATATCTTCCGACAGCCGCGCCTCCGGATTTTGATGGTCGCCGTCGATCAGATTGAGCTGGTAATAGCGACCATTTGCGATCCATCGGGAGAGAAGCACCTTGGTCAGCCACGACCACCAGCGCCGTTGAATGCGCATCCTGACGTAAACCTGCGAGGTCACAATAAAAACGCTTCCAAGAACCAGCGGCGGAAATATGGAAGCGAGGAAGTAGATCGTCGATGCGTCCCGTTTTTCAATCGCGTCGAAAATCCCGCGATTCCAGATGTTGATGCCATATTGGAAACCGACATTGACGCCGATCATCACCAGAAGCCCGATGGAGAACGGCCACGCAAGCCCATCCCCACGGCGGCTCCAGAAACCCCGCGCGCTGATCAGGAACCGCTTCAGAAGATATCGCTTGCGAAGCTCTTCGGCCTGCTGCGGTGTCAAGCCCAAGACGGGCCCTATTTCCTCCGGCGGGAGTGGATCATCCGGTGCGTCATTGGCATGAACGTTCTCTGCACCCTTTTGGCCGGCGCCATCGACTGGTTCAGGATTTGCGTCAGCATCGGTCATGGATGGATAAACGGATGACTGTTTGAAAAGTTGCCGGCCCGGAACGGTTTGCAGTCGGGCAAGAAAGCTCCGCTGGCCCTGTCTCCGTTGCAAGGGCGAAGCATGTCGAGACCGGACGCCTTGTTTCTAGAAGGTGCGCGGGCGCCAATATCTCGTACGCACTGCCTGCCAACGTTGTGCAACGCACAAAGTTCGGAGGAATAGGCATGAAATTCGGATTTTTAGATACATATCATCCGGAAAAATTCGTCTAAAACTCTCTCAACTCAAGGAGAGAGACCATGACGGACACGACATCAGATTTTGATGGGTCAACAATTGCCCTGGAGGCCGCAGAAGAACCCGCATGGACAGCTGCGACCTGGTTCGCGGTTCTTTCGATGGCCGCCACCAGTTTTGCGCTGGTTTCGGCCGAGTTCCTGCCAGCGGGATTGTTGACGCCCATGGCGCGCGATCTCGGCATTACCGAAGGTACAGCCGGACAGGTTGTGACGGCGACAGCTTCCGTGGGCGCCGTGACGGCTTTGCTGAGCAATGTTCTCATCGGCAAACTGAACCGCAAGACCGTGCTTGTCGGTCTTAGTGCGCTGGCGATCGGCTCCAACATTCTCGCATCGGTTGCTGCCGATTTCTGGCTATTGTTGCTGGGCCGGGCCGGGCTGGGGATTGCGCTCAGCGGTTTCTGGGCGCTTTCGGTTGCGGTCGTGGCACGGCTCGTCGGCGCAAATTCGACCGGGCGCGGCATGGCTATCGTCACCCTGGGCGTTTCACTCGCCACCATTGCGGCTCCCTCCATGGGTGCCTTGATCAGCGACTGGGTGGGATGGCGCGTAGCCATGTCGATGACGGCGGGACTTGCCATCATTGCCATGCTGCTGCAGATATTCAGCCTGCCATCGCTGCCGGCAAGTACGAGCAACAGTCTTTCCGATGTTTTCCGGCTGACGCGGCGGCGCAGCGTTCAACTGGGGATG
>NZ_JBNWCH010000017.1:0-49321 GCF_053522485.1 Agrobacterium sp. 22-209-1 | reverse complement strand
CCACGCGCTACGACAAGCGCCCGGAAAACTATCTCGCAGCTGTCAAACTCGTCGCCGCAAGAATCTGGTGTCAGAGTTTATGAGTCGACGGCCTAGAAAGAGAACGTGCAGAGGGACACAAGCTCGAATCTCTCCATCGGCGAAAAGCAAACGCACGGGCTAGCTACGGATGGGGGCTGGTTGCTGTCTTATACTTCGTTCTGACCCTCTGCTTGAGAGAAGGCTACATCGATCAAGACTGGGGGGTAATGATTAGCTTCTTATCTGCAATCGGGGCTGTCGTGATGTCTGTCATGGCCAGATCGTGAACGACGGGGCGGGGGCGTCAAGCTAGTTCAAGGGAAAAGTGATGGTAACTATAGCATGCTGAAGTATGCCATTTGATTTATTATAGCCAGAAATTTTGGCTAGTAATGTCTCCATAAGGAGTTTCTTCTATATGGACGTTTGACTAGCTAAATTCTTATTACCTTCCTCAGTTTCCTTTTGTACTAACTCTACGCCCCCGCCTGACTAGCTAAGATGCTCTCTAGAAGGGGAGCTTCTGCCTAGCTACTGTGGCTGTGAATGGCAGATACCGTTTATTCCTAAACATCGGGGCAGACCGTCCGACACCCTTCTGATACTCGATACCCTCTATCCTCAATCCCTCCTGTACGTCAGGGCGTTGCACGATCTTGGAGAAGTTCGTTTTATCTCGGATACCGGATACGTCCATGATATCCGATACTGCTATGCTTTCCGCCCCTGTAGCCGTCTGCATGACAGCGTCATAGACTTTCAGAGCGTTGCCGGTCAGCTTGGTTTCCTCGTTCTTAGACGACGCCCAGTCCTTTATCGTCGCACCCGGAAATATCCGAGACAGCCCCTCTCTGGAGAAGCCTTTCTTGTTCGTCGGAAAGATGACGTAGAGGTTACATCCCGGCGGGCAATCTCCCTCGAAAGACCGTCTGACAGTACCACGACATGCGGCCTGTAGGATGTTATGGGCTATTTCTCCGAACCTGACGCTCTCATAATCGGCATCAAGAAACGGTTCATCAAAGCTCGACTTCTTGGCACCCCTTCCGATGGCCTCGTATTGAGCCTCGTTGTATTGTAAGATGCTAATCAGGAATACATGTTTCACATGGGCAAACTCGTTTGTAGCCGTATGTCTGCCCCAGCTTAGAAAATGCATCTCTCCCTTTCTGTTCGGATTCAGTCGTTCCGTTATCAGCCGATGTACGTCAGGACTGTTTTTGTTTTCCCTAAGCGGGTGAATTCGAATCTCTTCGGGTGCGCCATTTCTCTTCCGATAAAATGAAGTCCTGAAACAATCGCTCTCACGCGCGATATCGCTGGTATTGGCAACTCCTTCAGACGGATGCTTCGAGGCTCCGTAGGGCCGCGCGAATTCCGAACGTTCCGAATATGTGCTAAAATCACCCCTTCATCAGCTGCCCCCGGGGTGAAAGCCGCGTTGGAAACGGACAAGGTGTTTGCGGATTCGATTCCGGAAAATTACGACCGCATGTGATTCTCGCCGCCGTTTAAACCGGCACTGCCGACCCGGTTCTCAGTCTATAAATGCCAGTGGGGAATATTTGAGCAATACCCCCTAAATATTAGTGGTTTTGGGTGAGGGCCTGTACCAAAGGGTTTTCCGATAGTCCGAGATTGTCGGGCTTTCGAGTGTCATCGAACCTTCCTCAAACCTTCGTCATATTGTCATACAATAAAAGCATATGCGCTCCAGAAAAGGAGCGCAGAATGATGCCACAATCACTTGAACTTTCAGGAATCGGCAAGGGCTTCGGGGCCGACGATGTTCTGAAAGAGATCGATCTTTCCATCCGCCCTGGAGAGTTTTTGTCTCTCGTCGGCATGTCGGGCTGCGGCAAGTCCACGCTTCTGCGTATCATTGCGGGGCTGGAAACGCCGGATCGCGGTTCGGTGTCCATCGGTGAACAGGATGTGACGGAGGTTGATCCGAGCGATCGCAATCTGGCGATGGTTTTCCAGTCCTACGCCCTTTATCCACATATGAGCGTGCGCCAGAACATTGCCACACCGCTCAGGATGCGGCGCCTGCCTTTTGCCGCGCGCCTGCCGCTGATCGGACGTTTTGCGGCCCCTGCGGAAACATTGAAGCAGATCGATGCCGCCGTCGAGCAGGCGGCCGAGACGCTACAGATCGCGCATCTGCTGGATCGAAAGCCGGCGCAGCTTTCCGGCGGCCAGCGCCAGCGCGTGGCGCTCGCAAGGGCGCTGGTGCGTTCACCTGCAGCCTTCCTCATGGACGAGCCGCTTTCCAACCTCGATGCGAAGCTTCGCGCCCATATGCGTGAGGAACTGGCGGGCCTGCACCGCCGGCTCGGCGCAACATTCATCTATGTCACCCATGACCAGATCGAAGCCATGACCATGTCCGACCGCATCGCGCTGATGTCGGAAGGCCGTATCGAGCAGCTTGGTACGCCGGACGAGCTTTACCGCAAGCCCGCGACCCTGACGGTCGCGCGTTTTATCGGCACGCCCTCGATCAACCTGCTGCCGGTCGAAATCGATGCGCAAGGCAAGATCGCCGCTTTTGGACGCGATCTCGGCATTGAAGGTGCTGGCCGTGATGCCGGCCCGGCGACGCTCGGCCTTCGCGCCGAGGATTTGCGTCCGGGCGAAGAAGGTTTTGCCGTGCGCGTGGTGCGCAGCGAAACCCATGGCGCCGACCGCTTTGTGAGCTGCCGCCTGCTGAGCGACGAGACGGTCGCCATCACCCTGCGTCAGGGCGCCGGCGATGCTGTGGGCGCGGATATGAATGGCGTGATGAATCTCGGCTTTGCGCCGGAACGCGCGCATCTTTTTGCGGCCGACGGTCTGCGCCGCAAGGTGACGGTGCGCGAGCGGGTGCCGGCATGACGGCGGTCGATTTTTCCACGGCCGCGCGCGCGAAGGCTCGCCCGCGGCTGTCAAAGGCGGACCGGCGGATGATCTGGCGCGGCCTGATGTTCGCTGCTCCCGCAAGCCTGCTGCTGCTGGCGATCTATATCGTTCCGATGTTCGTTCTGGCCGGTTTTGCCGTCACCGATTATCAGCTCGGTTCGCTTTCCACCCGCTTTGTCGGCCTTGGAAACTTCGTCAAGGCGTTTCAGGACCCGGTTTTCCTGCGCTCTCTGGCCAATACCGCCATCTATGCGCTCATCGTCATTCCCTTCGGTGTGTTTCTGGCGCTCGGCGTCGCTTTGCTCGTGTATAATCGCAAGCGCAGCCGCGCTTTCTGGGAGGTGGCCTATTTCCTTCCCGTCACCGCAACCCTCGTCGCCATGGCGACCGTGTGGCAGTTCCTGCTGCACCCTTCGCTTGGGCCAGTGAACGCGGCGATCAAATGGCTGGGTTTCGAGCCCGTCGCTTTTCTCTCCAATCCCGTGCTCCTCATTCCCACCATGGCGCTGATGGGCGTCTGGCAGATCCTGGGTTTCAACATGGTGCTGTTCCTCGCCGGCCTCACCGCCATTTCGAAGGATCTGCACGAGGCGGCGCGGCTGGATGGCGCGAAGAACCCGGTTGATCGCTTCCTGACCGTGACTTGGCCGATGCTCGGGCCGACGACCATGTTCGTGGTGGTCACCACCTCCATCTCGGCCTTCAAGGTGTTCGAGACGGTGGCTGTGCTCACCAAGGGCCGCTTCGGATCGGAAACCCTGCTGTTCGACCTCTATCTCGAAGGTTTCGAATATTCCAACACAGGTTACGCCGCCGCGCTGACGATTATCTTCCTTGTGATCGTGCTGGTCCTGTCGATCGGCCAGACGCTGCATATGGACCGGAAGGTGCATTACTGATGGCCGCACTCCGCAAATATTTCCCGCATCTCGTACTGGCTCTCGGCGCTTTCGTGATGCTCCTGCCATTCTACTGGATGGTGCTGACCTCTATCCGCTCGCCGGCAGAGATTTTCGATGTGTCGCTCTGGCCCATCCCGCAGAAATTTGACGCGGCCGACAATTATGCACGGGCGGCGGGTCAGGTGCCGATGGCGCGTTTCATGCTGAACGGCGTCATCGTCTGCGTCGGTATTCTCGTCGTACAGGTCCTGACATCGGTTCCGGCCGCCTATGCGTTGGCGAAGCTCAGGTTTCCGGGCCGCAAGCTGCTGCTGGGCCTTGTTATTGCCGCGCTCTGCGTTCCCATTCAGGCCCTGGCATTGCCGCTCTTTGTCGGTCTGGCCAAGACAGAGTTGCTGAATACCTATTTCGCGATGATGATGCCGTTCTTCCTGTCGGTCTTCGCCATCTTCCTGTTCAACCAGTCCTTCCGCAGCTATCCGAATGAAATCATCGAGGCCGCCCGCATGGACGGGTTCTCGGAAATGGAGATTTGCTGGGGGCTGGTCCTTCGCGGTTCTCTGCCTTCGCTTGCCGCTTTTTCGATCTTTTCGCTCGTTGCCCACTGGAACGACCTTTATTGGCCGATGATCGTGGTCTCCGACACCAATCTCGCCCCGCCGCCGCTTGGCATGATGCTTTTCGCGGATGTCGAATCCGGCGCCAATTACGGTGCGCTGATGGCGGGCGCAACACTGATTACCGCGCCGATGGTGCTGTGCTTCCTCCTCGCACGGCGGCATTTCATCGCCGGTATTACCATGACCGGCGTCAAGTGACGCCGTTCAGATTTCCTCCTCACAACCTTTCTGGAGACTGATATGAAACTCAACCGACGCGCTGTGATGGGCGGTCTGGCTCTTGGCATGGCTTTTGCTGGCCTCGCACAGCCGGTTCTGGCCAACGAAATCACGCTCAATGTTCTTTACAATCTGCCGGGCTTCACCAAATTCCATCAGCCGCTGGCCGATGAATTCATGAAGAAGAACCCTGATGTGAAGATCAACTTCCTCGCTCCGGCCGCCGGTTACAATGAAGGCCAGCAGCAGGTTCTGCGCTCCGCCGTCACAGGCAATCTGCCGGATGTTTATTTCTCGGGTTACAACCTGACGGCTGAACTCGTTCACACGCTCGCACCGCGCAACCAGATCACCGATCTCGGCCCGTTCATTGAGGCTGAAGGCGGTCAGGCTTTCCTCGACAAGAACTACAGCCCCAAGATGGCCGCCCTCGGCCAGATCGACGGCAAGCAGTACGGCCTGCCGGTCAATGCGTCCTCGCCGATCATCTACATCAACTCCGACCTCGTGACCAAGGCTGGCGGCGACCCGGACAAGATGCCGACGACCTTTGCTGAGCTCATTGCTCTCGCCAAGAAGATCAAGGCGCTCGACCCGAAGTTCGCCGGCATGAGCTACGACATCAACGGCTGGCCGGACGACTGGTTGTGGCAGGCGCTCATCGTCGAACAGGGCGGAAAGCTCGTTGACGAGAAGGCCAAGACCGTTGGCTTCGACAACGAGATCGGCCTCAACGCCCTGAAGATGACCCGTCAGTTCGTCACCGAAGGTGGTCAGAACCTGCTCGACTGGGATCAGTCTCGCCAGCAGTTCGGTGCAGGCCTCACCGGCTTTATCTTCTCAACGCCCGCCCACGTTCAGACGATCCAGGGTCTGGTCGGCGACCGCTTCAAGCTGAAGACCGCAACCTTCCCGCTCGACAACAAGGAAAAGGGCGGCGTGCCGACCGGCGGCAACTCTGCCGTTATCCTGACCCAGGAAAAGGCCAAGCAGGACGCGGCGTGGAAGTACCTGAAGTGGATCACCGGTCCAGAAGCACAGAACACCATCGTTCGCATCACCGGTTACCTGCCGACCAACAAGCTGGCCACCGGCCCGGACTTCCTCGCTCCTTATTATGTCGAGAACCCGAATGTGAAGACCGCTTCGCTTCAGGCTGATCGTTCTCTGCCTTGGGCCGGTTATCCGGGTGGCGACTCCGTCCGCATCTGGCGCACTCAGCGCGACATCATCGGCACCGTCATGCGCGGTGAGGTGACGCCGGAAGACGGTCTCAAGCAGATCGTCGAGCAGACCAACGCCCTGCTGAAATAAGCAAAACCATTGAAAAGGCTGCGGGGAAATCCGTTCCCGCAGCTATTTTGCGCAGAAAGCCCTGTTATGAAGATCATCCAGATCACCGACACTCATCTCGTACCCCCCGGCATTGCTGTAAACGGCGTCGATCCGGAAAAGCAGCTGCGCGCGGCGGTGGCCGACATTGTCGAAAAACACGCCGACGCCGATCTTCTTGTGATGACGGGTGATCTTTGCAATTACGGCGAGCCGGAAGCCTATGAACTGCTGCGAGACATCCTCGCGCCGGTCTCCGTGCCTGTGCGGCTGATGCTCGGCAATCACGACCGTCGCCCGGAGTTCGTGGCTGCCTTTCCCGAGCAGCCGCGTGACGACAACGGCTATATCCAGTCCTTCATCGACACGGAATTCGGTCGGCTGCTGTTTCTCGACAGCCACGAGGCCGATGTCATCGGCGGCATGTATGGCGCGGATCGTCTGGCATGGCTGGAGAATGCGCTGGAAAGCGCGGACGACCTGCCGGTGACGGTGTTCATTCATCACCCGCCGATGGATTGCGGCATCCGCCACTTCGAACATATCGGTATGCATGATGAGGGCGCTGTCATGCGCCGGCTCGCCGCTCATCCGGCCGGAATACGTCACATCATTTTCGGCCATATACATGTGCCGATGGCAGGGACGACCGCCGAAGGCATCGCCTATAGTTCCGGTCAGGCCTGCGCGCATCGTTTCATCACCGATATCGATGTTGTCGATCCGCTGTGGACGGGCGGCAATCCCTGTTACCGGATCATAAGCCTTGGTGCATTCGGCCTGCGTGCCTATGACGCGGAAGTTGGGCAGCTCGTGCTCGGTCAGGCGCCTGTCTGCGAAGGTCCCTGACACCGGCCGTTTCCGTGTTATACGGGGATGACCTTCGCCTCGTGCCTGTTCCCGGTGTAGGGTGCGAGGTTTTTTGCCGATTACAGGGTTGCGGTGGTGAGAAGACCCCGTTGCTTGTCGCGGGGATGCGCCACTTCTGGTTTGTTGAACGGGATGTGATGCATCGGAACCATGGTTCCGTGCGCACCCTTGATCTATGTCAGTTTCATCGATGAAACGGCACGCCATACATAGTCGCCGAAAGGTGGCCGACCAATGCCGTGCCATCGTGATGACAGATCATGGAGAATTGCATGCTTGAAAAGCGTATCCGCAACGTGTCCCTCTTGAACAGGATCGTCAGCGCCGAAGAGGCCGCCAGTCTCATTCAGGATGGCATGACGGTGGGCATGAGCGGCTTTACGCGCGCCGGTGAAGCCAAGGCAGTGCCGCTGGCGCTGGCCGAGCGCGCCAAGACGAACCCCATGAAAATCACTCTGATGACCGGCGCCTCCCTCGGCAACGATCTCGACAAGACAATGGTCGAGGCCGGCATGCTGGCGCGCCGCATGCCGTTCCAGTCCGATCCGGCTTTGCGAAAAGCGATCAATGACGGCAAGGTGATGTTCATCGATCAACACCTTTCCGAAACGGTCGAGCAATTGCGCGGCGGCCAGATCCACGGCGTCGATGTCGCCATTATCGAGGCCGTAGCAATCACTGCGGAAGGTGGCATCATTCCCACCACCTCCGTAGGTAATTCCGCGAGTTTCGCCATCCTTGCCGATAAGGTCATCGTCGAGATCAACCTGTCACAGCCCGAGGTGTTGGAAGGGCTTCATGATATCTTCATTCCCGCCAAGCGCCCGACCCGTATGCCCATCCCCGTCGTGGCGACGGATAGCCGTGTCGGCCTGCCTTTCATTCCGGTGCCGCCGGAAAAGATCGCCGCCATCGTGCTGAGCGACAAAAGCGACAGTTTCTCCACGGTGCTGCCGCCGGATGACGAGACCAAGGCGATTGCCGGCCATCTCACCGACTTTCTGTTGAACGAGGTGCGTCATGGCCGCATGACCCACGAACTCCAGCCGCTTCAGGCCGGTATCGGCACCATTGCCAATGCTGTCATGCATGGTTTCATCGATACGCCGTTTCATGATCTGAAAATGTATTCGGAAGTCCTGCAGGATTCGACCTTCGAACTGTTCGATGCTGACAAGCTGACCTTTGCTTCCGGTTCATCGATCACGCTTTCTTCTGCCATGAACGAGCAGGTCATGCCGCGACTGGCCGATTACAAAAGCAGGCTGATCCTGCGTCCGCAGGAGGTGAGCAACCATCCGGAAGTCATCCGCCGCCTCGGTATCATCGGCATCAACACCGCGTTGGAATTCGATATCTACGGAAACGTCAATTCCACCCATGTCGGCGGAACGCACATGATGAACGGCATCGGCGGCTCGGGCGATTTCGCCCGCAACGCCTATATGTCGATCTTCGTTACCAAGTCGATCGCCAAGGGTGGCGCGATCTCAAGCGTCGTGCCCATGGTCAGCCATGTCGACCATACCGAACACGATGTCGATATCCTCGTCACCGAAATCGGGCTTGCCGATCTGCGCGGGCTGGCACCTCGCGAGCGTGCGGCTGTCATCATCGCCAATTGCGTCCATCCCGATTATCGCGATGCGCTGGCTGACTATTATCACCGGGCGACAGCGCGGGGCGGGCATACGCCGCATCTCATCGAAGAGGCGTTGTCCTGGCATCAGGCGTTGCGGGAAAAGGGCACGATGCGACCCCAGCAATAGGCGTTGAAACAGGTGGTCCTCTTGCCGGTTTTTCGACCGGCAATTGGGTCCGTTTGGACACACCGCTGGGGAAAGTGCCCGCCACTCCGCTTAGGTTGCTGGCGCGACTGTTCCGCCTCCGGTAGAAAATCTTCTCCACCCGGCCGCTATCGAGCTGCCTCAGGGTTGTAGGAGAGTGATGTGATGCCCCTTCGCTTCGTCGCCATGATCGCGATTGTCGCCCTGCTTGCAAGCTGCGGCGGGCGGCCCATCGGGGTCATGACACCGACGGGACAAACTGTGGTCGGTACGACGCCGGTCAATCTCCTCGTTGCGACAACGCGCGCCCCGTCCGAAAATCCCGCGGTTCTTTTCGGCGGCGAGCGGGGAACGGGGCTGAAGGTCGATGCGGTCACGGTCTCCATTCCGCCTGCTGCCAACCGCAAGGTTGGTCAGGTGCAATGGCCGAAAAAACTGCCACCCAATCCGCTGAAGGATTTCACCACGGTTGCGGTTGAGCCCATTCTCTCCGAAGCAGAAACCAGAAGTTGGATCAGTAAGCATATCGCAAAGGACCGCCGTGTGCTGGTCTTCGTGCATGGTTTCAACAATCGTTACGAGGAATCCGTCTATCGCTTCGCCCAGATCGTCCATGATTCCGGCACGGATGTCGTTCCAGTGGTCTTCACCTGGCCGTCGCGCGCGAGCATTTTCGACTATAATTACGATAAGGAAAGCACCAACTATTCCCGCGATTCGCTGGAGGAGATGCTGACGCGGCTGGCGAAAGATAAATCCATACGCGAAGTCACCGTCATGGCCCATTCCATGGGCACTTGGCTTGCGGTGGAGGCGCTGCGCCAGATGGCCATCCGCAACGGCCGCGTTGATCCCAAGATAAGCAATGTCATTCTGGCTGCTCCGGATCTCGATGTCGACGTGTTCAGCCGGCAATTCAGCAGCCTCGGTAAAACGCCGCCGAAATTCACCCTCTTCGTGTCGCAGGATGACCGCGCGCTCAGCCTGTCGCGTCGCATTTCCGGCAATGTCGATCGCCTCGGCCAGATCGATCCTTCCGTGGAGCCCTATCGCAGCCAGCTGGAAAAAGCTGGCATCACCGTTCTCGATCTCACCAAGCTGCAATCCGGTGATCGTCTGAATCACGGAAAATTTGCCGAGAGTCCCGAGGTCGTCCGCCTGATCGGCGACCGTCTCATTGCCGGCCAGACGGTGACGGATTCCGATGTCGGCCTGGGCGAAGCGTTGGGTGCCGTCAGTATCGGTGCTGCGCAAACCGTCGGAACGGCGGCGAGCGTGGTGGTCAGTGCGCCGATCGCGGTCTTCGATCCGCGCACGCGGGAAAATTATGGCAGGCAGGTGGAGCGGCTTGGCCGTTCCGTCGAAAACACCGTCGGGTCGGTGGGTGATACGGCCGGATCCGTGGTGGATGATCAGGCGCTTCAGTCGTCAAGGGTCAACTGCGATGCCGCCGCAAATCGAAACCGGGCGGAATGCCGTAGTCGCTAAGCCACGATACGACCGGGGGGGGCGGAAACGTCAGGCGTTTTTGTCACCACACTCCCGCAGATTTGTATACAGCTTGTATTTTTATCTGTATGGTCGGGCCAACAACCCAACTTCCGGAGTAGACCCCATGCGTTGGAAACGCACCCTCCAGCTTCTCGATGTTCATTGCGAAGGCGAAATCGGCCGTGTCGTCACTGGCGGCGCGCCGAAAATTCCCGGCAACACCGTGGCCGAACAGCTGCACTGGATGAACACCGATCCGCAAGGGGAAGCTTTGCGCCGCTTCCTGACGCTGGAGCCGCGCGGTACGCCCATGGGGTCGGTCAACCTGCTCCTGCCGCCGAAACATCCCGATGCGCACGCCGCCTTCGTCATTCTCCAGCCGGATCAGGCGCATGCCAGTTCGGGTTCGAATTCCATCTGCGCGACGACGGCGCTTCTGGAAAGCGGCATGGTGGAAATGCAGGAGCCGGAAACGGTCATCATCCTCGAAACGGCCGCTGGTCTCGTCAAAGCGACGGCCACCTGCCGCGACGGGCGCTGCGAAAAGGTCAAGCTGACCATGGTGCCATCCTTCCTGCATGAGCTGGATATCAGCATCGACACGCCCGAATGGGGCAGGGTGACGATGGATATTTCCTACGGTGGCATTTTTTATGCGCTGGTGGATGTCCGCCAGATCGGGCTCACGATCGAAAAGGCCAATGCCGCCAAGCTGGTCTCGGCCGGCATGATCCTGAAGGACCTGGTCAACCGTGAAATGACCGTCGTGCATCCGGAAATCCCGGCCATATCAGGCGTCGCTTACGTCATGTTCCGTGATGTGGATGCCGATGGTTCCATCCGCACCTGCACCACCATGTGGCCAGGCCGCGCGGATCGCTCGCCCTGTGGCACCGGCAATTCCGCCAATCTCGCCACGCTTTATGCGCGCGGCAAGGTGAAGGTGGGCGACGAATATAAATCCCGCTCGATCATCGGGTCGGAATTCGATGTCGGCCTTTCCGCCGTCACCGAAGTGGCGGGCCGTCCGGCCGTCATTCCCACCATTGCCGGGCGTGGCTTCACCTTCGGTCTGCATCAGGTCGGCCTTGATCCCTTCGACCCGCTGGCCGATGGTTTTGCCATGACCGATGTCTGGGGTCCGGAAGCGGGCAACATCTGAGGTATGCTTTAAAAAAATGACATTTACAGCCGCCCGATGAACTTTGGCGGCTGTTTTCCCGCGGCAAAAGATGCTAAGCGGGCGCCAATTCCGTCATGCTCCGAGGTATCCCGATGAAGTCGCTCACCCTGCGCCGCCCTGATGACTGGCACCTGCATCTTCGTGATGGCGCCATGCTGGAAGGGGTGATCGGGGATACGAGCCGCCATTTCGCCCGCGCCATCATTATGCCAAACCTGGTGCCGCCGGTTGTTACCACGGCCGACGCCCGCGCCTATCGCGAACGCATCGTCAAGGCAATTCCGGCGGGTGACCGTTTCGAGCCGTTGATGACCCTCTATCTGACCGAGGACACGCAGGCCGACGATGTGGAAGAGGGCAAAAAAAGCGGCCTCATCACTGCCGTCAAGCTCTATCCGGCGGGTGCGACCACCAATTCCCACGGCGGGGTGCGCGATTTCAACAAGGCCATGCCGGTTCTGGAACGCATGGCGAAGATCGGCTTGCCGCTTTGCGTGCACGGTGAGGTAACGACGCCGGAGGTCGATATTTTCGACCGCGAAAAGGCCTTCATCGATACGGTTCTGGAACCGCTGCGCCAGCGCCTGCCGGAGCTCAAGGTGACGATGGAGCACATCACCACCCGCGACGGCGTGGATTACATCAAGTCTTCCAAGGCCAACATCGCCGGCTCAATCACCACCCATCATCTCATCATCAACCGCAACGCCATTCTGGTTGGCGGCATCAAGCCACATTATTATTGCCTGCCCGTCGCCAAGCGCGAGGAGCACAGGCTTGCGCTGCGGGCTGCTGCGACGTCGGGCGACGCGCGCTTCTTCCTCGGCACGGACTCCGCTCCGCATGTGGACCCGCTGAAGGAATGCGCCTGCGGCTGCGCCGGCATCTATACCTCGATCAACACCATGAGCTGCCTTGCCCATGTCTTCGAGGATGAAAACGCCCTCGACAAGCTGGAGGCCTTCGCCTCGCTCAACGGCCCGGCCTGGTATGGTCTTGCGCCAAACGAGGAGACCATCACGCTGGTCAAGCGCGACGAGCCGGTATCATTCCCGGCCAAGATCGAGACGGGCGCGGGGCCGGTCACCGTATTTGACCCGATGTTCCCGCTCCATTGGGATGTAGACTGATTTTATAACCGCCGGCACTGCCGGCGGTTTTGTTATGGTCTGCCAGTACCTCGGCGGGCGACGGCATACCGAACAAAAACGCGTGCTTTCCGAACACCCATCCGGGTTTTCGGAGCGAGAAACCAAGGCCTAAAAGGAGAACGCCTATGAACCACTTCACATTCACCGATCGCACCGTCGTTGCGGAACTGGTTGCGAAAATGTTGTGGGAAATCAAGGCTGTCCATTTCAATTCCGAAAGCCCTTATACCTTTGCCTCGGGCATGAAGAGCCCTGTCTATATCGACATGCGCAAGCTGATCTCTTTCCCGCGCATTCGCTCCGCAGCCATGGATTTTGCGGCGGCGGCGGTGATGCGCGAGGCGGGTTTCGAGAAGTTCGACTGTGTCGCCGGCGGTGAAACGGCAGGCATTCCCTTTGCTGCTTTCCTTGCCGAGCGCCTCGGCCTGCCGATGATCTATTGCCGCAAGAAGCCGAAAGGCCACGGCCGCAATGCCCAGATCGAAGGCCATATGCCGGAAGGCGCTCGCGTTTTGGTCATCGAGGATCTGACGACGGCCGGCGGGTCGATGTTCACCTTCATCGATGCTATCCGGGCGGCTGGCGGCATTGTCGATCATGGCATCGCGCTGTTCTATTACGGCATCTTCGAAGAGGCTGAAGCGCGCTTTTCCAACGGCAATGTCAAACTGCATTATCTGACGACCTGGCGCGATGTTCTGGCTGTTGCCCGCGCTGAAAAACTGTTCGACGAAAAGACCCTGTCAGAGGTTGAAGCCTTCCTCGACAACCCACTGCCTTGGTCGGCAAAGCACGGCGGCGTCAGCGAATTGCCGCAATCGTGATTTCGGATGTGGCCAGCCCAGCTTGTGGCTGGCCTTCCGATCGATCTTCGTCTAAATCGATTTAAGTTCATTTGATTTGCTGTTTTGAGGAGGACCGTAATGATCCTGTGTTGTGGTGAAGCCCTGATTGACATGCTGCCCCGGCAGACGACGCTGGGCGAGGCGGGTTTTGCCCCCTATGCAGGCGGAGCGGTCTTCAACACGGCGATTGCGCTGGGGCGTCTCGGCGTTCCTTCCGCCTTCTTCACGGGTCTTTCCGATGACATGATGGGTGATATCCTGCGGGAAACCCTGCGCGCCAGCAATGTCGATTTCAGCTATTGCGCCACCCTTTCGCGCCCGACCACCATCGCCTTCGTGAAGCTGGTGGAAGGTCATGCGACCTATGCGTTCTACGACGAGAACACCGCTGGCCGGATGATTACCGAGAAGGAGCTTCCGGCACTGGGCGCGGATTGCGAGGCGCTGCATTTCGGCGCGATCAGCCTTATCCCGGAGCCCTGCGGCAGCACCTATGAGGCGCTGATGACACGCGAGCATGAAAGCCGTGTCATTTCGCTCGATCCCAATATCCGCCCCGGTTTCATCAAGGACAAGCAGTCGCATATGGCCCGCATCCGCCGCATGGCCGCCATGTCTGACATCGTCAAGTTCTCGGATGAGGACCTCGCCTGGTTCGGTCTTGAAGGGGATGAGGACACGCTTGCCCGCCATTGGCTGCATCACGGTGCAAAGCTGGTCGTCGTCACCCGTGGCGCCAAGGGCGCGGTGGGCTACACCTCCGGCTTGAAGGTTGAAGTCGCCTCTGAACGCGTCGAGGTCGTGGATACCGTTGGTGCTGGTGACACCTTCGATGCCGGCATTCTGGCTTCGCTGAAAATGCAGGGTCTTCTCACCAAGGCGCAGGTTGCCTCCCTGACGGAAGAGCAGATCAGAAAGGCGCTTGCGCTGGGGGCAAAGGCTGCGGCAGTCACCGTTTCGCGGGCCGGGGCAAATCCGCCCTTTGCGCATGAAATCGGTTTGTGATGGGCGCGGTTGAACCATTTTGAACGAGTGGTTCAACACTCTTCCCGGCGCTAAAGCCGTAAAAAACCGTTATTTCGATATTATGAAGCTTGTGTCCGCTGTTTTTTCACGAAACAAGCGTCGCATGAGCGTTCCCAAGTCCCATCCTTTTGATTTCGACCCGACCTATGGCATGCAGCGTGAACAGCTGCTGGCCATCACCCCGCCCGAGGCGCCACCCGGCTTCGATGATTTCTGGAAAAAGCGCTATCGCCGCGCGCTCGCCACGGATCCCCGGCCGGTGCTGCGCAAGAGCAGGCTCAGCGACCCCCGCTGGCATGTCCTAGATTTGACCTACACATCCACCGACGGTTTTCGCATCGGCGGATGGCTGCTTTTGCCGCGCGAGGGACAGGTGCGTCGCGGCCTCGTTGTTGGCCATGGTTATGGCGGTCGCGAGGCTCCTGATTTTGACGTGCCCGTGGAAGAGACGGCCGTGTTGTTTCCCTGTTTTCGTGGGCTTTCGCTCAGCACCTGTCCGCCGATCTCGTCCGATCCGGCCCTACATGTCCTCTATAATATCGACAGGAAGGACGATTACGTCATCGGCGGCTGCGTTGACGATCTGTGGGTTGCCGTTTCCACGCTCATAAGCCTTTATCCCTGGCTGGACGGGCAGGTGGGTTACAGCGGCATCAGTTTCGGCGGCGGCATCGGTGCCCTGGCCATTCCTTTCGACAAGCGCATTGATCGTGGCCACCTTGTCGTGCCGACATTCGGCCACAGGCCGTTCTGGTTGACGTTACCGACCGTTGGCAGCGCGGATGCCGTCCAGGCCTATTCCAAGACCCACGCCCATGTGCTCGAAACGCTGCGCCTGTTCGATGCCGCCTGTGCTGCCGCCCGCATAAAAGTCCCGATGCTGGTCGCGCCTGCGCTTTTCGATCCGGCAGTGGCGCCACCTTGCCAGTTCGCCGTGGCCAATGCTTTGCCAGAATCGAAATTTAATGAAATCTTCATCCTCGACGCCGGACATTTCGATTACCCTGACAGCGCATCGCAAGATGCGGTCCATAAGGACAAGGTCAGACGGTTTTTCAAGGTGCCATGAAACGCGAATATTTCCGTTGGTATAGTCACAGGCTCCATCGTGACATGGAGCTCCTGATATTCGGTCATGCCGGTGCGAAGGTGCTGATGTTTCCGACACGCGACGGGCGATTTTTCGAATATGAGGAACTGGGCCTTGTCGGCAGTCTCGCTGACAAGCTGGAGGCGGGCCACCTTCAGCTTTATTGCATAGAGGGGCTGGCCAGAGAGACCTTCTATGCGGCATGGCATCATCCCGCCGATCGCATTCGCCGCCATGCCGCTTTCGAAGAGTATATTCTGAACGAAGTGCTGCCGCTGATGTCAGAGAAAAATCCTCACGGCAGCACCATTGTGCAGGGTTGCAGTCTCGGTGCATTTCAGGCCGCCAGCCTCGTCTTTCGCCACCCGCATCTTTTTCGCAAGCTCGTCGCCTTTTCCGGTCGTTATGATCTGACGATGAAGGTGGAATCCTTCGGCGATCTGTTAGACGGTTATTACGACGACGACGTCTATTTCCATACACCCAGCCACTTTCTTCCGGGCCTTGACTGCCCATGGCGGCTTGATCACCTGCGGCGTATCGACATAGTCTTCACCATCGGCGATGCCGACCCGTTTCTGGACAACAATCATCATCTGAGCCGTGTCCTGTCGGATAAGCAGGTGGGGCATCGGATGCACGTCTGGGACGGCCGCGCCCACCGTGCGGGTGCGTGGCGCAAGATGGCCGCGCTTTATATTTGAGCCGCCCCATTAAAAAAGCCGGAGGTGTCTCCGGCTTTTTTGGATCTTGGTCGTAACGAACCTCAGCCCGCCAGACCCGCTAGCGCCTTCACCAGTCCCTGCGTCGAGCTGTCATGGCCCGCCGCACTTTCCTTGCCTTCGACGACGGGAAGCAGGCCGGTTGCCAATTCCTTGCCAAGCTCCACGCCCCATTGGTCGAAGGAGTTGATACGGAACAGCACGCCTTCGACGAAAACGCGGTGTTCGTAAAGCGCGATGAGGCGGCCAAGCGCAAAAGGCGTCAGCTTGTCGTAGACGAAGGTGATGGACGGGCGGTTGCCGGTGAAGACGCGGTGCGGCGCGATGAAATCGGCTTGGCTGTCTTCCATGCCCTTGGAGGTGAGCTGGGCTTTCGCTTCTGCAAGCGTACGGCCCTTCATCAGCGCTTCCGATTGCGCCAGGCAATTGGCGATGAGAAGCTGGTGCTGGTGGCGCAGTTCTGGCTCAAAACCATTGGCGGCAATCATGAATTCCGCCGGAATGACGCTCGTGCCCTGATGGATGAGCTGGTAAAAGGCGTGCTGACCGTTGGTGCCGGGCTCACCCCAGACGACCGGGCCGGACTGGCCTTCGACGGGCGTGCCGTCGATGGTCACACCCTTGCCGTTCGACTCCATGTCGAGCTGCTGCAGATAGGCGGGGAAACGCGACAGCCGCTGGTCATAAGGCAGGATTGCGCGTGTCGGATAATTCAGCACGTTACGGTTATAAAAACCGATGAGACCGAGCAGCATCGGCAGGTTTTCTCGGATCGGTGCCTCGCGGAAGTGCCTGTCCATGGCATGTGCACCATCCAGGAACTTGCCGAAATTATCCGGGCCGATGGCGATCATCAGCGGCAGGCCAATGGCCGACCAGATCGAATAACGTCCGCCCACCCAGTCCCAGAAACCGAAGATGCGGTCGCTTTCGATGCCGAAGGCGGCAACTTTTTCCAGCGCGGTGGAAACGGCGGCGAAGTGATGCTTGACGGCAGCCTCACCGAGCTTCTCGGCGATGAAGCGGCGCGCGGTGGCGGCGTTCGTCATCGTCTCGATGGTGGTGAAGGTCTTCGACGCCACGATGAAGAGCGAGGTCTCGGGGTCGATGAGCTTCAGCGTATCGGCAATATGCGCGCCATCGATGTTGGAAACGAAATGCGCGCGCGGGCCATCATGGAACGGTGCGAGCGCCAGCGTCGCCATGACCGGGCCGAGATCGGAGCCGCCGATGCCGATATTGATGACGTCGGTGATCTTTTTGCCGGTCGCACCCTTGAGGGAGCCGGAACGGATCGCATCGGCAAACTTGCCCATGGCCGCCAGAACGGCGTTCACATCGGGCATCACGTCCTTGCCGTCCACGAGAACCGGCGTGTTGGAGCGATTGCGTAGCGCCGTATGCAGCACGGCGCGGTCTTCGGTGAAGTTGATCGCCTTGCCGGAGAACATTTCTTCGCGCTTGGCCTCGACGCCGCCTTCGCGCGCGAGCTGTTCGAGAAGTGTGATGATCTCCTCATTCACGGCGCATTTGGAGTAGTCCATCAACAGGTCATCGAATTTGGCGCTGAAACGGCTGAATCTCTTGTCGTCTGCCGCAAAGGCGGCGCGCAGATCGGTTGCGGCTGTGCTGCTCGCCGTTGCTTTCAGTTTTTCGATGGTGGCCTGCATCTTGTGCTCCTCGGCTTCCGTGGAAGGATGAGGAAACTATTCTTTTTCAGGCGGCCAAATCAAGGCGACTTTGATAAAAGAAAAGGGCCGGGACGAAAGAAAGAGCCGGTCGTCCGGCTCTCCCCATTGCGCGTGACAATCAGTTCAGATTGCGCAATTCGCGCCGCAAGATTTTGCCGACATTCGATTTCGGCAACTCGGTGCGGAACTCGATGATTTTCGGCCTTTTGTAGTTGGTCAGGCTCTTGGCGCAGAAGGCCTTGAGTTCCGCTTCCGTGAGCGACTGGTCCTTCTTGACAACGAAAAGCTTAACGGTTTCGCCGGAATGTTCATCCGGAACACCGATTGCGGCGCATTCCAGCACGCCCGGATGGCTGGCGGCCACTTCCTCTACTTCGTTTGGATAGACGTTGAAACCGGAAACGAGGATCATGTCCTTCTTGCGGTCGACGATCTTGGTGTAACCGCGCTCGTCCATGAAGCCCATGTCGCCGGAACGGAAGAAGCCGTCCGCCGTCATGGCTTTCGCGGTTTCATCCGGCCTTTGCCAATAGCCGGCCATGACCTGTGGGCCGCGAATGCAGATCTCGCCGACTTCACCTGTTGGCAGGCTCTTGCCGTCCTCGTCGCGAATATCGATTTCCGTAGAGGAGATGGGCAGGCCGATGGTGCCGCTGAATTCCGTGGAATCGAGACGATTGACCGTTGCAACGGGTGATGTCTCGGAGAGGCCGTAACCCTCGGCAATCGGGCAGCCGACGATGGAAAGCCAGCGTTCCGCGACAGGCCTCTGCACGGCCATGCCGCCACCGAGAACCAGAATGAGCGATGACAGATCGAGTTTGCGGAAATCCTCATTGTTCATCAGCGCGTTGAAAAGCGTGTTGATGCCGGGGAAAATATGCGGCTGATAATGCGTCAGTTCCTTCACGAAGCCGGGAATGTCGCGTGGATTGGCGATCAGCAGATTGTGGCCGCCGAGCGCAATGCCCATCAGCGAATTCACCGTCAATGCGAAGATGTGGCAGAGCGGCAGCGCGCAGATGAAGTTCAGAACATCAGGGCGGTCCTTTCGGCCGTTGAAGGCGGCGTCCAGCCACAGGCTGATCTGAAGCTTGTTGGCCAGAAGGTTGGCATGGGTGAGAACCGCACCCTTTGAGACGCCCGTCGTTCCACCGGTATATTGCAGGAAGGCGATGTCCTGTGCCGTGAGGCTGACCGGCTTCAAGGAAAATCCCTGGCCTTCCTTCAGCATGGCCTTGAAGCTGATCGAGCCGGGGATGGCGTAGGCCGGCACCAGCTTCTTGACCTTGCGAACCACCAGGTTGACGATATGACCCTTGAGGCCGAGAAGATCACCCATCGCGGCGACGACCACATGCCGCACCGCGGTTTTTGGTACCGCCTGCTGCGCCACATGGGCGAAGTTTTCCAGCACGAACAGGGCTTTCGCGCCGGAATCTTTCAGCTGGTGTTCCAGTTCGCGCGGGGTATAGAGCGGGTTGACATTGACCACGACCATGCCCGCCCGTAGAATTCCATAAACCGCGACGGGATTTTGCAGGATATTCGGCATCATCACTGCAACCCGGTCTCCTTTTTCCAACCCTCTGGACTGCAGCCAGGCAGCGACCGCGCGGGTCTCGGCGTCCAGTTCCCGATAGGTCAGGGACTTTCCCATGCTGGAAAAGGCCTTGCGATCGGCAAATTGCTTGCAACTCTTTTCGAGAAGGTCGACGAGCGAGGCATTTGTCGAGGTGGGGATCTCTGAAGGCACGCCCGGCGGATAGGATGCCAGCCAGCGTTTGGTAACACCGACATTTTCCGGATGTCCCAGGGACAATTCACTCATGCTGCTCCTCCCAGAGTCTTTGTCGCGCCGCGCGTTCGATGAACCGCGAAGAGGCGCTTTGTGCTGCCTGACATTCACGAAGCGCCCGCATTCAGGCGGCCCAATCAGCCTGATTGAGGGAACCCCGTGTGGCGTCACCGGATCGACCGCTCCTCTCGCTCCCCGGTGACGAATGATAGACGCGTAATCCCTTAACGTCCATCTTGTTGGCAAAGCTTATTTAACTCTAACGTAAACGTCAATATTGCTGCCGCACATTGCGCCAATCCGTGAGGAGAAACGCATTTCGCCAGGCTTTTTTGACTTTAATCCTGATTTGAGCGATCAACATAATTCGCAAAGCAGGGCAGGATTGGAAATGGCAGGCAGAGTAGCGCTGGAACTGAAATCGGTCGGGAAGAGATTCGGCGATACGGATGTGCTGTCCGATATCGATCTTTCCGTCGAACGCGGCGAAATCATTTGCCTGGTGGGGCGCTCCGGCTGTGGAAAATCGACCTTGCTGCGCATCGTGGCGGGTGTGGAGACATCAGACCATGGCAGCGTTTCCCTGAACGGCGCTGTCGTTGCCGGTCCCGCTGTTTTCGTGGAGCCGGAAAAGCGCAATATCGGTTTCGTCTTTCAGGACTATGCGTTGTTCCCGCATCTGACCGTGGAACAGAATGTCATGTTCGGTCTACGGTCGCTGCCGAAGGCGGAGGCGCGTCGTCGTGCTGCGGAAATGATCGAACATGTTCACCTGCAGGAACTGGCGAAACGTTATCCGCATACGCTGTCGGGCGGGGAGCAGCAGCGTGTGGCTCTTGCCCGCGCGCTTGCCCCGCAGCCGGGATTACTTCTGATGGACGAACCCTTTTCCAATCTGGACAGGGGACTGCGAGACAGTGTGCGTGAGGAAACGCTCGGGCTCCTGCGGCAGCTGGGCACCACGGCGATCATGGTCACCCATGATCCGGAAGAAGCGCTTTCCGCAGGCGACCGTGTGGTTCTGATGCAGCAAGGTCGCATCGTGCAGAGCGGCACGGGTTACGAAATCCACGATCATCCCAAAACCCGTTATGCCGCCGATTTTTTCTGCGCCTTCAACAAGATCGAGGGCCGGATGAGACAGGGCCGCGTCGAAACGCCGCTCGGGCTTCTGGGCGATGCGTCCGATCTGCCTGACGGTCTCGCCGCCGTTGCCTATGTTCGCCCAAATGCGATTTCGATCATCGAGGACGGTGCGGCGAAAGAAGGAATTGCCGGCGAAATATCGAGCCGTGTCTTCCTCGGGGAGATCGAGCAGCTTGGCATAGCCGTGCCCGGACTTTCGGCAGATCTGCGTGTGAGGACGATGCAGCGCACACCCACCCGGACCAAGACGGTGCGCTTCGGTATCGATCCCAAGGGAGTGTTGATATTTACTGTAGGTTGAGTGAGCGGATTTGCATGCTTATTCTCGCTCCATTTTCAACTCTTGGTGATCGACTCCGCCTTGAAAACAGAGAAATAAAACTTGATTTGGTGCGTCATGTATGATGTCTGCTCCTCCATATTGCCGCTATCGCAGAGGGAGACAAAACATGACGAAATTTACGAGATTTGCCCTGCTTGCCAGCACGGTTGCCTTTGCGACCGGAACGGCCGGCGCTGCTGAACTCAACATTTATACCACCCGCGAACCGGGCCTGATCCAGCCGCTGCTCGACTCTTTCACTGCCTCGAGCGGCGTCAAGGTCAATACCGTGTTCCTGAAGGATGGTCTTGCCGAGCGCGTTCTGAGCGAGGGCGCAAGCTCGCCTGCCGACGTTCTGATGACGGTGGATGCCGGTAATCTCGTTGATCTCGCCGAAAAGGGTGTCACCCAGGCGGTCGAATCCGAGACCCTGACCAAGGCTGTTCCCGCTGAGCTTCGCGATGCCAAGGGTCACTGGTTCGCGCTGTCCATGCGCGCCCGTGTTCTCTACGCAGCGAAGGATCTCGATCTCGCCGCCTTCAACTATGAAGATCTGGCGGATGCGAAGTGGAAGGGCAAGGTCTGCATTCGCGCCGGCCAGCATCCCTATAACACGGCGCTGTTTGCCGATTACATTGCCCACTACGGCGCTGCGGACACCGAGAAGTGGCTCGCCGGCGTCAAGGACAACCTGGCCCGCAAGGCCGGCGGCGGCGACCGTGACGTTGCCAAGGACATCCTCGGCGGCATTTGCGATATCGGCATTGCCAACTCCTATTATGTCGGCCTGATGCGCTCGGGCAAGGGCGGCGAGGAGCAGGTGAAGTGGGGCGATGCCATCAAGGTGGTTCTGCCGACCTTCAAAAATGGCGGCACGCAGGTCAATATCAGCGGCGCAGCCGTGGCCAAGAACGCTCCGAACAAGGCGGAAGCCGTCAAGCTTCTGGAATATCTCGTCTCCGACGAAGCCCAGAAGATTTATGCTGAAGCCAACTACGAATATCCGGTCAAGCAGGGCGCGGCTCTCAACGAGATCATCGCTTCCTTCGGCACGCTGAAGATCGACAACAAGCCGCTCACGGAAATCGTCTCGCATCGCAAGCAGGCGAGCGAGCTGGTCGACAAGGTCGGTTTCGACAAGTAAGGCCAGTCGACGATAACAATGTGGAAGGCGTTCGCACCCGCGGACGCCTTTCCGCGTATTTTCCAGAAGCACATGAATCCAGACGCCATCCAGCCATTGCCCCCCCCGGCGAGAGCCAGGTTTTCCTCCACCTTCTGGTGGCTGGGCCTTTCTTTGCTCGCGGTTTGTGGCGCCATGGTGCCGGTTCTGGCGCTTGTTTCGCAGGCGGTGCAGGGCTCGGACGGCCTGTGGGCGCATCTCGGCTCGACCGTGCTCTGGACGGCGCTTCCGGATACGGCGATCCTTCTCGCCGGGGTCGGGCTGCTGGCCGGTGTCGTCGGAACCTATGCCGCCTGGCTGGTCACCGCTTATGATTTTCCCGGCCGCAAAATATTGGAATGGGCGCTGCTGCTGCCGCTGGCCATGCCCACCTATATCGTCGCTTACGCCTATCTGGATATTCTGCATCCGATAGGACCGGTGCAGGGTGCGATCCGCTGGCTGCTCGGTTATTCCAGCCCGCGTGAGCTCCGTCTGCCGGACATAAGGTCCATGACGGGCTGCATCGTCCTTCTCGGCTTCGTGCTGTTTCCCTATGTCTATATTCCCGTGCGCGCCATGTTCCTGACGCAGGCGGGAAACCTGCTGGAAGCGGCGCGAACGCTCGGCGTTTCCAGACGCGCGGCCTTCTTCAAGGTGGCAGTGCCGCTGGCGCGACCAGCGATTGCGGTCGGCATCAGTCTTGCGCTGATGGAAGCGCTGAATGATATAGGCGCTTCGGAGTTCCTTGGCGTCCGCACTCTCACCGTTTCCGTCTACACCACCTGGGTCACGAAATCGGACCTGCCGGGTGCGGCGCAGATCGCGCTATCCATGTTGTTCATCGTTGTTGCCCTCGTGGCGCTGGAGCGCTGGGCGCGGCGCAGGCAGCGTTATTCGGTTTCGGCGCAGAAAAACAGGGAACTGGAGCCGCTGCGGTTGACCGGCCCGAAGGGCTGGGCGGCCTTTGCGCTTGGCAGCCTGCCGGTCCTGATCGGCTTCGTGGCGCCGGCGAGCTATCTCGTCATCGAGGCATGGAAGCGGTTCCGCTTCAGCGGCCTGTCGGCGCGCTTTGCCGAGGAGGCCGCGAACACCATCCTCTTTGCCGGGCTGGCGACGGCGATCACCCTTATCCTCGGGCTCGCGGTTGCTTACGCAATGCGGCTTGCACCGGGACGTCTCGCGCGCTGGTCCTATCGCCTTTCGACGGTTGGATATGCGGCCCCGGGCACGGTCATCGCCATCGGCGTGCTGATCGCGCTTGGCGGTTTCGACCGTTTTGTCGACCAGACCATGCGTGACTGGTTCGGCATTTCCACCGGCCTCATCTTCATTGGCAGCGGCGCCGCCCTCATCTATGCCTATTGCGCCCGTTTCCTTACCATTGCCGCTGGTGGTGTCGATGCGGGGCTCAGCCGCATCCCGCAATCCTTCGATCACGCCTCGCGCACGCTTGGGCGTTCCGCGACCCAGACCTTCCGCCAGATTCATCTGCCGCTTTCCAGGGCCTCGCTGGCGGCGGCGGCACTGCTGATCTTCGTCGATTGCGTCAAGGAACTTCCCGCCACGCTTCTCCTTCGCCCGCTCAATTTCGAAACCTTCGCCACCCATCTTTATGGTGAAGCGGCACGCGGCACCTATGAGGAGGCGTCTATCGCAGCTCTGGCGATTGTCGTCATCGGCATGCTCCCTGTGGTGCTGCTTGCGAGGATCGGCCGACGCAAGGGCTGATTCCATGTCCGCCCTCACAAATGGCGGGTCTGAAACTGTGTGAGAAGCCAATAAGCTTCAAATCAGCCCCGAAAACGACAAGCATCCCGCCTTAATCCTGATGTAAACACTCATCTTAATTGAGGCGCTGCGGCCTGTCGGATATGATACCGGCTGCGATCTGTTTCGGGGCATATCTTTGAAAAATTTGCATGGGATGTTTTTGAGCCGTCTGCTGTTGGGAACGGCTGCCGTTGTTCTGATGGGGCCCGTGATGGGCCACGCGCAGGAAACGACCGTTCTGCAGCAGATTACCGTTGAAGGGCAGGGCGCGGAAAACGCGACTGGCCCGGTCCGGGGTTATGTCGCGACGAAAAGCGCCAGCGGTTCGAAAACCGAGACGGAAACCAAGGATATTCCGCAATCCGTATCTGTCGTCGGCCGCCAGGAAATGGATGACCGCGGCGCGGTGACGAAAATCGACGAGGTGCTGCGTTATACCCCCGGTGTGACGGCGGAGCCTTTCGGCGCCGACCCCGACACGGACTGGTTTTACATTCGTGGCTTCCAGGCCACCCAGACGGGCGTGTTTCTGGATGGTCTGAACCTGTTCAGCTACGGTTTCGGCGGTTTCCAGATGGATGCCTACGGTCTGGAGCGCGTGGAAGTTCTAAAGGGCCCCGCCTCTGTGCTTTACGGTGGCGCCAATCCCGGTGGTATCGTGCAGATGGTCCGTAAGCGCCCGCAGGATGAGCCGGTGCGCGAAACGGAAATCGGCATCAATAATTTCGGCAATGCCTTCTTCGGTTTCGATCTCGGCGACAAGGTCGATGGTGAAGGCGTGTGGAAATACCGCGTCACCGGCAAGGTCTCGGGCGGCGACAATTACACTGACTATTCCGAGGATCTGCGCGGTTTCATCATGCCGCAGATCACCTTCGAGCCGGACGCACAGACAAGCGCCACGCTCTACGGCTATTTCTCGGCGCTTGATCAGGTTCATATCGGCAACGGTTTCCTGCCCTATGTCGGCACCGTGGTCGACGCACCCTTCGGCAAGCTTGACCGCAAGGCCTTTTATGGCGAGCCGGATATCGATAATGGCCGCGTCTACCAGTCCATGGTGGGTTACGAGGTCAGCCATGAATTCGACAACGGCTGGAAGATCAGCCAGAACGCCCGCTATGGCCACCTCTACAAGCATGAGAAAGGGCCCTATCCGGGCGGCTGGGCCAATGCCGATGCCAACGGTCAGCCGATCCTCGATCCCACCACTAACGACTATATGCTGACCCGCTTCGGTTATGACGGTTTGTCGAAGGTCGACAGCTTCGGCATCGACAACCGCGTCGAAGGCCAGTTCGATACCGGCGCGGTCAGCCATTCGCTGCTGTTCGGCCTTGATTATAAATATTACCGGCTGGATCAGGTGCAGGCCTGCTGTGGATCGAATGCGATCGGCGCGCTGAAGCCGGTCTATGGCTCGACACAGGGAACGAACTTCGTTTATGCCGACAATATCGTCACCCAGCAGCAGATCGGCATCTATGCCCAGGATCAGTTGCGGTTTGGCGATGGCTGGCTGGTCACGCTGAATGGCCGTTATGACTACGTCGATACGGAACTGAACAACAGGCTGCCGGCGGGTGTTTCCCGCCGCTCCAATGACGACGCGCTGAGCGGCCGTGCCGGTCTGGCCTATGAATTCGACAATGGCCTGACCCCTTATATCTCGGCCGCCACCTTCTTCAATCCGCTGATCGATACGCTTGCCGACGGCACCCCGGCTTCCCCGGAGGAAGGGCATCAGTTCGAAGCCGGCATCAAATACGAGCCGAGCTTCTTCGACGGCAGCATCACGGCCTCCGTCTTCAAGCTGGTCAAGGACAATGCCATCGTTTCCTATACCGCCGGCGGCGTGACCACGAGCGGCCAGTTCGGGCAGGTGGAATCCACCGGCTTCGAGCTGGAGGCCAAAGCCAATCTCAGCGAGAACTGGAAGGCGCTCGCCTCCTATTCCTATACGGATCTGGAGATTACCCGCGATGCCAACCCGAACCTTATCGGCAAATCGCCCTGGATCGTGCCCACCCAAACCGCCTCGCTGTGGCTGGACTATACCTTCACCAATGATGCACTCGATGGGCTGAGCCTAGGCGGCGGCGTACGGTATCAGGGTAAATCCTGGGCGGATGAGGCAAATACGCTGCGCGTTCCGGATGCCGCCGTCTTCGACGCCGCAATCCGCTACGAGAAGAACGACTGGACCGCATCGATCAACGTCGCCAATGTCTTCGACAAGGAATATGTGAAAAGCTGCGCCGGCGTCTCCGTTTGCGGCTGGGGCGATAGCCGCACCGTCACCTTCAAGCTTTCCAAGAAGTGGTAATGCTTGGCCGAAGGCCGGCAGTTGCGGGGTAAGCAGTTTGCCACTATAAACATGAATAGATTTATCATGTTTATAGTGGCGCCATGGCGCCCTGCGGGATCGAGAGGCCATGGCTTTCCGCGTGCGGATGGAAAATGAGATCGAGGGCTTTGCCGTCATCGGCGGCCCGCGCTCAAGGGTGTGGAACGGCATCGTCGCCGATCTCTGGGATGTGCGCTGCGCTCCCAAGGCGGGTGGCCGTTATGTCGGCAAGGATCCGCGTTTCGTTTTCCTGCTCGATATGGATGGGAAGGATGACGGCCGTTTCATGATGAACCGCTGCCGCCGCGACGCTTACGGCTCGTCCAGGGCGAACCGGATTTCCTTCGTGCCCGCCGATATCGATGTACATGCCGAACTCAGCAATGTCTCCTTCGTGCGCCATCTCGATCTGCACTTCGATGCGGGATTGCTGGGTGCGAGGCTGGCGCAGGGCTTCGATCCCCACGCGCTTCTCGATCCGCATCTGATGTTCGAGGATGAACGGCTGCTGGCGCTCGCGCGGCTGATTGCTGCGGAATGCGATAATCCCGATCCGCTGCATGACCTCTACGGCGAAAGCCTCGTGCTGGCGCTCTTGACGGATTTCCTCAAGGTGAAAAGGGAGCCGGTCAGGAAACGCAGCAAGCTTGCCGCCTGGCAATTGCGGGCGGCGACCGATTATATCCGTGAACATTGCCTGCGGTCGATCCGGCTGGAGGAACTGGCGGAACTCACCAACCTGTCGCAATCCCATTTCAGCCACGCCTTCAAGGCGTCAACCGGTGTGCCGCCGCACCAATGGCAGATGCAGGCACGCATCGATCGCGTCAAAGAACTGATGACGCGGTCGGACATGGCGCTGACCGATATCGCCATTGCCGCCGGTTTTTCGGATCAGGCGCATTTTTCCCGCGTCTTCCGCAAGATGGTCGGCGTTTCCCCTTCCGTCTGGCAGAAAATCCGCCAATAGGCGCCGTTTCGTTCCCTCCTCCTTCAAAAAAATCCGGTCACGAAGCCGGAAACTCTTCGGAACGATTTGCCGGGTGCCGGGGTTTACCAGGCGTGACACCAACGAAGAAATCGATGGAGGAAACTATCATGTTGCATCAGGAACCCCGCGTCGGACAGGACCCCTATGTCAAGGATACGCCGAGCCTGATCGCCAGCGACAAGGTGGAAGGCACCCGTGTCTATGGAGCCGACAGCAAGCATATCGGCTCGATACAGCGCATCATTCTCGAAAAGCGCGGCGGGCGCGTCGCCTATGCGGTGTTGAGCTTCGGCGGCTTCCTCGGCATCGGCGACGATTATTATCCGCTGCCGTGGGAAAAGCTGCATTACGACGAAGAACTCGACGGCTATCGTATCGACCTCACCAAGGAAAAGATCGAAAATGCGCCTCACTTCGCCAATCTCGATGATAACGACCTGCTAAACGCCAGGGACCGTAAGGTCTATGACTATTATGGCGTCGCACCGTATTGGATGTAAGGTCCAAGGAGAATGCGCTTCCGACTGTTTAATCATCGAAAGCGTCGCAAACAAAAGAACGGCTCCTTTTCAGGAGCCGTTTTCTTTTGGGTGCATCAATGCGGGTTTTTCTGCATCTCGGAAACCGCATCGGTGAAGCATTTGCGCGCTTCTTCGGGCGATTTTCGCCCGTCAAGGGCGGCACGGCAGGCGCTTCTGGCTTTCACGAAGCTCAATCCGCCAATCCTGGGCCAGCCTTCCGTCAACAATGTCAGCGCTTCGAAGGGGCCGGCGATGACACTCTTGCCCTTCGCCTCAAGGTTGACCTCGACAGGTTCTGTCCATCTCTCGTTCTTCATCGTGCACCTCCCAGAGCAACGCGATCCCGAAATACACCCGACAGCAAAGCAACCCATGAACGCAGCCGTGTGTCACTGTCACTTAGGATATGCGCAAGCAAGCGAATTGACAACGGGGATCAGCGGAAGCCGAAAAACGAAAGGATCGCCAGAACGATGACGACGAGGCCGACGATGTAGATGATCTGGTTCATGATTTTCTCCTTGGCTGGTGTCATCACCATAACGTGAAGGAGAAGACGAAGTTCCAACATCCAATAAGAATTTAATCACGTACTAAAATGTTGCGGACGTCCGATCGCCGATGAGCGCGGGTGTCATCTCCGCAGGATCACCCAGATCGCGTGGATGATGCCGGGAACATAACCGCAAAGCGTCAGAAGAATATTCAGCCAGAAATGCAGGCCGAGCCCGACCTGAAGAAATACGCCGACGGGCGGGAGGAGGATGGCGATGAGAATACGAATGACGTCCACGAGGATTGGCTTTCCAGTTTGTGATCACTGGCCAGTCAACGTGTATAACCGCAATTTGGTTTCAAATCTCGCTCTGACCGGCAAGGTCGTTGCAATGCAAAGATCAATCGCATGGACGCGTTGATCGAGTAATGATCACAACTGGGGAGGAAGAAATGGTGCCGCTTACGTGACTCGAACACGTGACCCCGTCATTACGAATGACGTGCTCTACCAACTGAGCTAAAGCGGCCCGATTTTGACCCGCTTGTTGCGGATCAGCTTCATGGCGGGCTGATACAGGCAATGTTCACGGATTTCAAGCCTTGAATGTGCTGGTTTTGAAATTTCCGCAAAAAGCTTTGCCTGTCCATTGTCTGCCCGAGACTTCAGCCTTTCCCGCAGATGCGCTTTTTGGCCGTTTCATATTCATTTGCCAAGCGATCGACGAGCACCGCCACCGGTTCCACCGCCTTGACGGCGCCGATTCCTTGCCCCGCGCCCCAGATATCTTTCCAGGCCTTGGCGCCGCCGGAGACTGTTTCGAAGTCCATTTTTGAAGGATCGGCTTCGGGCAGATTGTCGGGGTCCATGCCGGAGGCGACGATCGAGCTTTTCAGGTAGTTGCCATGCACACCCGTGAAATAGTTCGAATAGACGATATCCTTGGCCTGCGCTTCCACAATCGCCTGCTTGTAGCCTTCGGATGCGCGCGCTTCCTCGGTGGCGATGAAAGGGGAGCCGATATAGGCCATATCCGCGCCCATGGCCTGCGCCGCGAGAATGGAGCCGCCATTGGCGATGGCGCCGGCCAGCAGCAGCGGGCCGTCGAACCATTCGCGGATTTCCTGAACGAGGGCGAAGGGTGAAAGCGTGCCCGCATGTCCGCCGGCACCCGTCGCCACCGCGATAAGCCCATCCGCACCCTTGCGAATGGCGGAGCGGGCATGGCGGTCGTTGATGACGTCATGGAGCACGATGCCGCCATAGGAATGCACCGCCGCATTGACCTCCGGCACCGCGCCAAGTGAGGAAATCACCACCGGCACCTTGTATTTCACGCAAAGGCTGAGGTCATGTTCCAGCCGGCGATTGGACATGTGCACGATCTGGTTGACCGCGAAGGGTGCTGCCGGGCGCTCGGGATTGGCCCGGTTATGAGCCTCAAGCTCCTCGGTAATCATCGCCAGCCATTCGTCAAGCTGGCTTTCAGGCCGCGCATTGAGTGCCGGGAAAGCGCCGATGACGCCGGCCTTGCATTGCGCCAGCGTCAGTTGCGGATGTGAAATGATGAATAGCGGTGATGCTATGACCGGAAGACGCAGATTGTCTTTCAGCACGGACGGTAGCATGTCTCCTCCCATGAATTACGTTTACGCGCACGTAAGTCAATATCGCGTTCAGCAGCAGATTGAAAGCGAAAACAGCACGGCATTCGCCTCTCGAATCTGCGTTCGTAGCGCCACAATGGATCGATTTTCCTGAAATCAATCCGGTCTTTATCATAAACGAAGCTTGCGGAGGGGCGGTATAGCCGTTACCGAATCGTGAACCCATGGCGCAGCGCCGCATACTTTTGCAAAGCGCAATAGAACAAGGATCGGTTGTGAGCGGACTGGAAACGGCAATCAGAAATGCTCTGGAAAAATCGGACAGATCGAACGCCGAAGTTCGTGCGCGGATTTATCAATCTTCCCGCCAGGCGCTGGAAGCGGGCCTGCGCAAGCAGGGCATAGACGATCCGCAGCTTGTCGCCCAGCAGCGCCAGCGGCTTGAAGGGCTGATCCACCAGATCGAGAATGAAGAGCGCAACCGGCTTCTGGATATGGTGGAACAGCAATTGCGTCCGCCAGTAGCGGAAAGTCCGGCACAGGATGATCACGCGGTCGATCCCGTTTCGCAGACGCCTCACCACGGCGATTTGGGTGTTGAGCCGGAACTGCGTGGTGAAACGCGAGATGTTCGACCGGGTGCTGCCGTCGCTCCGGCGCCGTTGAATGCGGGACAGCGCAATGGAAAGCCGCCGAAGAGAGGCTCGCGCGCCAGCGATTCTTCGCTTGCCTTCCGCCCGGAAGGCGCGGTGGGCCGCCGCAAGCGCCGGGGGCTTTTCGCCCGGCTTTTCATCTACGTGACGCTTCTGGCCTTCATCGGTTTCGGCGCCTGGTGGGTTTATTCCTCTGGCCTCCTGCTCTCGCCGGAGCAGCGCGATACCAGCGTGCCCAATCCGCCGGCGCAGGTGCAGGCGGAGGATTTCAACGGGACGGAGCCCGCGCCGCGCCTTTCCGCCGGCCGTGGTTTTTCCGATGACTGGGTGGAAATCTTCAACGCGGAGCGTGGCGGTTCCGGTGTTTCGGCCGGCCCGCGCGCCAATGTGGAAAACATCGCCACACCCGCCGGCAAGGCGATAAAGCTGACCTCGAGGAGTGTCTCGCAGGATGGCGCCGTCAGCGTCGAGGTTCCGGTGGAGGTGATGCGGGATATGGCGGGCAAGTCCTCGACCATTTCGATCACGCTGCAATCCTCCAGCGACCGGCAGACCCAGGTTTCCGTCGCCTGTGATTTCGCGACATTGGGCGATTGCTCCCGCCACCGCTTCACCGCCACGGCCGAGCGCGCGGACATGCTGCTAAATACGACATTCGAACGATCTCTCGCCCCCAATGCGCCGGGCAAGATCTTCATCAACAGCGATATCGATGGCAGCGGCCGCCCGGTTAATCTTTATTCCGTGCGCATTCTGCCGGGCCAGTAAGAGAAAAACAGGCGTCTCGAAAGGAGGCGCCTGTCAGCGTTTTGGGTCCTATTTGATAAAATCCGGCCCCGATCCCACAATCTTGTCGTCGATTTCGCCGATCGCCTTTTTGTCCTTCCCCTCATAATCGAGCGCCAGAAGGATGTGGCGGATGAGGTTCACCCGTGCGCGGCGCTTGTCATTGGCGCGCACCACCGTCCAGGGGGCGTCGTCGGTGTGGGTATTTGCCAGCATTTCGTCGCGTTTTTGCGTGTAGTCGTCCCATTTCGTCAGCGCCGCTATATCCATATCCGAAAGCTTCCAGCATTTCAGCGGGCTGTGGCGGCGGTCATGAAAACGCTCGATCTGCGTTTCGCGGCCGATATCGAGCCAGAATTTGAACAGATGAACATCGTCGTGGACCAGCATTTTTTCCAGGCGCGGCGTTTCCTTGAGGAAGCGTTTGTGTTCCTCCGGCGTGCAGAACCCCATGACCGGCTCGACCCCGGCGCGGTTATACCAGGAGCGGTCAAAGAGAACGAATTCGCCGGCGGTCGGAAAATGCGAGATATAGCGCTGGAAATACCATTGGCCGCGTTCGGTTTCCGTCGGCTTGGTCAGCGCCACCACGCGCGCATAGCGGGGATTGAGATAGGCCCTCGCCGCGAAGATCGCGCCGCCCTTTCCCGCCGCATCACGGCCCTCGAAAACCGCCATCACCCTTTTGCCGGTGGTCTGCAGCCAGAACTGCACCTTGACAAGCTCCACCTGCAGCGCCTCGAGAGTGGTGTCGTAGTCCTCCCTCTTCATCTTCTTGTCGTAGGGAAAGTTGCCGGCGGAAAGTTTCTTTTCCTCAACCCAGTCAGGAAGAACCGGATCGTCGATGTCGAAGCTGCGCAGTTTGCCGTCTACGGTGATATCGACCGTCCGCTTCTTCGTTTCTTCGCCCATGGTTTCCTCCGGCCGTTGTTGTGTAAAGGCAACTCAACGCCAATGAGTTCACATCCGTTGCCAGAATTCAAGTGAAACAGAACCGCTTGACCGGCCCGCGGCGGCGAGGGCAATTGCGGGGTCGATTTTGCGCATATACGTTGTGGAAAATGCGCGGTGATGAATCTCTGTCATGAAGCTGGCCTATGAGATTTCGATGCGCTGTCAGATGAAAGTGGAAAGAGCAGGCTTAAATGGCAGTCATGGAAGGCGATGGTGGATTAAGGCGTTTGGGAAAGAAGCTCGGCCGGAACTGGTTGCCCCTTCTCATCGTCAGTATGCTCGCCATCGTGGCCGTTGCCGAGCTTAACACGCCCTATATGCCCGCCGCCCTGTGGCTTTGCGCCGTCATTGCCATCCTCACCGGCCGGGAGGGCCCGGTGCCAGATTCCGCAAAGGACGGAAGTCCGGCTGCCGAGACGGATGAACAAGAAGTGCCCGGCGAAAACGTCATTTCCGGCGTAAGGGCGGGGCTCGCGGTTCTGGACACGCCCGTTTTCATGCTCGACAGGAACGCCAGCGTGCTGTTCCAGAACGGCGCGGCCGAGCGCGCCTTCGGCCAGTTGCCTGCCGGCGCGCATATTTCCGCCCGGTTGCGCTCTCCCGGCCTTTTGGATGTGATTCGCGAAACCATCACCACCGGCCAGCCCAATCAGGTCGAACATTCGGAGCGCTTCCCTTCCGAACGGGTCTTCATCGTCCGTATTGCCCGTGCGGATGTGGGAGAGGGGGCGGGTCCGCCATTCTACATCCTGTCGTTCCGCGACGTCTCAGAGCTCAGACGCATCGACCGCATGCGCAGCGACTTTGTCGCCAATGCAAGCCATGAGCTGCGAACGCCACTCGCCTCGCTCCGTGGCTTCATTGAAACCATGCAGGGGCCGGCGCGCAACGACCCCAAGGCGCAGGAACGTTTCCTCGCCATCATGCTGGATCAGGCAACCCGCATGAGCCGGCTGGTGGACGATCTCATGTCCCTTTCGCGGCTGGAACTGCGTGCAAATATCGCGCCGGACCAGAGGGTCGATCTCGTTCCCGTCATCGGCCATGTGCGCGATACGCTGCTGCCGCTTGCCGACGAGCTTGAGGTGACCATCACGCTGCACCTACCGGACCGGCCGGCGGAAGTGCAGGGAGATCGCGACGAACTGGTGCAGGTGTTCCAGAATCTCGTTGAAAATGCTTGCAAATACGGCCAGGAAGGCAAGGTCGTGGATGTCTGGTTGCGGGCCGAACCCGGCAAACCTGTGGAGGTGAGCGTCATCGACAAGGGGCCGGGCATTCCCGCCGAACACGTGCCCCGCCTGACAGAGCGTTTTTACCGTGTCAGCGTCGCCGACAGCCGGTCGAAAAAGGGCACGGGTCTCGGCCTTGCCATCGTCAAGCACATCCTCACCCGCCATCGCGCCCGCCTCATCATTAAATCGGAATTGGGCAGCGGCACGGACTTCACGGTCAGATTTTGACATAAAATATGCACCTGTTTTTGATGTGGTAAATATTTATAAATAAAATCAATAGTTTAAATTGTCACAAATCTTTCGTCAAAGTGACATAAAAGGAAGTGGCTACGGTGGTTAAGAAAAGGTCGCCGAGCGCAAGCTAAGAGCGAGTGTCGCTATCGGCTGCGTCCACAACAAAGCCCACGACGGGAGAGACAAATGAACATCGTTAAATTTTCCGCAGCAGCTCTGGTGGCTTCTGTCGCCTTCGCTGGCGCCGCTGCTGCTCGCGACCAGATCCAGGTTGCCGGTTCCTCCACGGTTCTGCCCTACGCCAAGATTGTTGCCGAGACCTTTGCCGAAACCTTCCCGAACTTCAAGGCTCCGGTTGTTGAGTCCGGCGGCACGGGCGGCGGTCTGAAGGCGTTCTGCTCCGGCGTCGGCGAAGGCACCATCGACATTGCAAACGCTTCGCGCGCGATCAAGAGCGACGAACTGGCCGCCTGTAAGGCTGCTGGTGTTACCGACGTTCAGGAAGTGAAGATCGGTTACGACGGTATCGTCTTTGCGATGGACTCTTCCAACAAGGACATCAAGCTGGAGCCGAAGGATCTTTACCTTGCTCTCGCCGCTGAAGTCGTCAAGGACGGCAAGCTCGTTGCCAACCCCTACAAGAAGTGGTCGGAAATCAACAAGGAACTGCCTGACGTCGCTATCGCCGCTTACATCCCGGGCTCCAAGCACGGCACGCGCGAAGTCTTCGAAGAGAAGATCATGGCTGACGGCTGCAAGGAAGCCGGCGCCATCGACGTCATCAAGACGCTCATCACCGACGCCAAGCAGGCCGCTGCAAAGTGCGTTGCAGTTCGCAAGGACGGCGCAGCTGTCGATATCGACGGCGACTACACCGAAACGCTCGCTCGTATCGACGCCAACAAGACCGGCCTCGGCGTTTTCGGCCTCGCTTTCTATGAAAACAATGCTGACCGTCTGAAGGTTGCGACCGTTTCGGGCGTCGTTCCGTCCACCGAAACCGTTGCCAGCGGCAAGTACCCGGTTTCGCGCCCGCTGTTCTTCTACGTGAAGAAGGCTCACCTGGGCGTTATCCCGGGTCTTAAGGAATATGTCGAGTTCTTCACGTCCGACGAGATGATCGGCCCGGATTCCCCGCTCGCCAACTACGGCCTGGTTGCTGCCCCCGACGCAGAGCGTGAAGAAATCCGCTCGAAGTTCTCGGCCGGCTCCACGATGTAATGAAGAAGGAGGGGCGCGGCTTTGCTGTGCCCCTCATTCAGCCTCGCTGGGGCCGTCGTCCGCGGTTGACAGTTCCCATTCATCGCCATCCACATGATTGTCGATGGATTTCAGATGGATAGGATGTATCAACCTTGACGCTTGCCAGACGATGATACAGTCAGGCGGCAGGCATCACGGCATGGTCCAGCGGTCTCGTTTTGATGACTTTTTGATTTGCCCGATATCGCACCGTGCCCTTGAGGCACGCCGAGGGAACTCTAATGAACACATCGATCCTTTTGCTGCTACTGGCGCTCATCGGCATCGCCAGCTATCTGCTCGGCAGCCGGCGCGCCGTCGCCCTGTCTGGCGGTCGCCCGTCCAACATGCATTCCCGTGCCGGTTATCACGGCTCTTACGCGGTCGTCTGGGCGGTGCTGCCCGCGGCGTTCATTCTCTGCGCCTGGCTCATTGTCAGCCCGTTGCTCGTCACTTCGGCGGTGCGCGGCGATTTTCCCGAGGATGTGCGCGCGCAGTCCGAAGCGCAGCAGAGCCTGACCTACGGCATGGTGACCTCCATCGCCCGTGGCCTGCAGCGACTGACGCCGGAGGAAACCGCGCAGGTCGAGGCGGATACGGCTGCGGTCCGGCCGCTTCTGGCTTCCAAGGGTGTTGCAATCGCCGGTGATCCCGAGCGTTTCATGATCGATGCCGCCCACACGCTCAACAGCATGACCGCCACCAGCCGCATCGCGATGATCGCCATCGTCCTGCTGGCCGCATTCGGTGGCGCCGCCTATGCGCTGCGTTCGATCGCGCCGCGTTTCCGGGCGCGCAACAAGGTCGAGAAAGTCATTCTCGCGGCCCTGCTCGTCGCTTCGTCCATCGCCATTCTCACGACCATCGGCATCGTCTTTTCGATGCTGACCGAGGCGATCCAGTTCTTTACCATGGTGCCGGCGCACCAGTTCTTTTTTGGAACGGTCTGGGATCCGCGTTTTGCTGCGGCGGGTGCCACAGACTCCGCCGGCCAGTTCGGCCTAATCCCGCTGCTCGCCGGCACGCTTTATATCGGTTTCGTCGCCATGCTGGTTGCGGTTCCGGTCGGTCTCTTCTCGGCGATCTACATGGCGGAATATGCCTCGCCGCGTTTCCGCTCCATGGCAAAGCCGCTGCTTGAAGTGCTCGCCGGCATTCCCACCATCGTCTACGGTTTCTTCGCGCTGACGACGGTCGGTCCTTTCCTCAGAGACATCTCCACGCAGATCAATGGTCTGGCGACGGGCGACTACGCCAATTTCATCCAGGCGCAGAGCGTCATCACCGCCGGCTTCGTCATGGGTATCATGCTGATCCCGTATGTGTCGTCGCTGTCGGACGATATCATCACCGCCGTGCCGCGCTCGCTGCGTGACGGTTCGCTCGGTCTTGGCGCCACGCGTTCCGAAACGATCAAGAGGGTCATTATTCCGGCCGCTCTTCCCGGCATCGTCGGCGCCGTGCTGATGACGGCTTCGCGCGCCATCGGCGAAACCATGATCGTGGTTCTGGCCGCCGGCGTGGCGGCCCGTCTTCAGCTCAACCCCTTCGAGCCGATGACCACCGTCACCGTCAAGATTGTCAGCCAGCTCACCGGCGACCTCGAATTCACCTCGCCGCAGACGCTGGTCGCCTTCGCGCTCGGCATCACGCTTTTCGCCATCACGCTTTGCCTGAATATCTACGCGCTTTACATCGTGCGCAAATACCGGGAGCAATATGAATGACCGACATCGTTTCTCCCGCAGCCGGCGCGAGCGCCGTCAACAGGGCCACGCGCCGTGATATCGGCATCAAGCGCCGTTATGCCGCCGAACGCCGCTTCCGCGCCTACGGCATCGCGGCGATCTCCTTCGGCCTCATCTTCCTCTTCCTGCTGCTCTGGTCGGTTTTCTCCAAGGGTTACACCGCTTTCCAGCAGACGATGATCACCGTTCCGGTTGAGTTTTCCGAACAGATCATCGATCCGAAGAATGAACGCGCCACAAACCCGACAAAGCTGATGACGGCCAATTATCCCGTCGTCGCCCGCGATGCGGTCGCCAAGGTTCTTGGTGTTGCACCGACGGACCGCGCCGGCCTACGCGCCGTCAGCCTGCTGATTTCCGACAGCGTGCGCACGCAGCTTCGCGACATCGTCGTTGCCGATCCCGCCGTTATCGGCACCACGCGCACCGTCACGCTTCTCGCTTCGGGGGATGTCGACAGCGCCTTCAAGGGCCAGGTCGATCTGACGGCGGATGAAGCCAATCGCCGCATCTCTAACCAGCAGCTCGGCTGGATGAACCAGCTCGCCGAAAGCGGCCAGCTCGGCAAACATTTCAATACCGGCATCTTCTTCAACGGCGCGTCGAGCCGTCCGGAAGCGGCGGGTGTGGGTGTGGCGCTGATCGGCTCCTTCTACATGATGCTGATCGTGCTGGTGCTGTCATTGCCGATCGGCGTCGCGGCCTCCATCTATCTCGAGGAATTCGCCCCGAAGAACCGTCTGACGGATCTTATCGAGGTGAATATCAACAATCTCGCGGCCGTTCCTTCGATTGTTTACGGTCTGCTCGGCCTCTCGGTCTTCATCAACTTCATGGGCTTTCCGCGCTCGGCCTCGCTGGTCGGCGGCCTCGTCCTGACGCTGATGACCCTGCCGACGATCATCATCGCGACGCGCGCTGCCCTGAAGGCCGTGCCGCCGTCTATCCGCGCCGCCGCCCTCGGCCTCGGCGCTTCCAAGATGCAGACGATCTTCCACCATGTGCTGCCGCTCGCCATGCCCGGCATCCTCACCGGCACCATCATCGGTCTCGCCCACGCGCTGGGGGAAACGGCGCCGCTGCTCCTGATCGGCATGGTGGCATTCGTCGCGAATTACCCGACAACGCCGATGGATCCGTCCACGGCCCTGCCGGTGCAGATTTACATGTGGGCGAACGAAGCCGAGCGTGCCTTTGTCGAAAGGACATCCGGCGCTATCATCATCCTGCTTTTGTTCCTCATTGTCATGAATGTTGGCGCAATCCTGTTGCGTCGCCGCTTCGAACGGCGCTGGTAGAGGGAGATTGAGCAATGAACATGTTGTCGGAAGCAGCAGTTGAAAAGGCGCTGGACAAGAAAATGAATGAAGTCTCATACAAGATGATCGGCAAGGACGTTTCGGTTTATTACGGCGAAAAGCGTGCGCTCTACGACGTGAACCTGAATGTTCGCGAAAATACGGTGACGGCGCTGATCGGCCCGTCTGGCTGCGGTAAATCCACCTTCCTGCGCACCCTGAACCGCATGAACGACACGATCGACGGTTGCCGGGTGACCGGAAAAATCACGCTCGACACCGACGATATCTACGATCAGGCAATCGATGTCGTGGAATTGCGCGCCCGCGTCGGCATGGTGTTCCAGAAGCCGAACCCTTTCCCGAAGTCGATCTACGAAAACATTTCCTACGGTCCGCGCATCCATGGTCTCGCCCGCAACAAGGCGGATATGGACCAGATCGTCGAGCAGAGCCTGCAGAAGGCCGGCCTCTGGAACGAAGTGAAGGATCGCCTGCAGGAATCCGGCACGGGTCTTTCCGGCGGTCAGCAACAGCGCCTGTGCATCGCCCGCGCGGTTGCCGTCAGCCCGGAAGTGATCCTGATGGACGAACCCTGCTCGGCGCTCGACCCTATCGCGACCGCAAAGGTCGAGGAACTGATCCACGAGCTGCGCACCAATTACACCATCGTCATCGTCACGCACTCCATGCAGCAGGCGGCGCGTGTTTCCCAGCGCACGGCCATGTTCCACCTTGGTCACCTTGTCGAGGAAAACGAAACCGACAAGATGTTCACCAATCCGGACGACCAGCGCACGCAGGATTACATCATGGGCCGCTTCGGCTGATCCCGGCCGGCGCTTTATCGAAACCGAACAAGACTGGTGCCTCTGCCGTGCCCGCTTCCGGGCACGCGCATGCAGGCCAAGCCGGAGGACTAGACCATGACGCAGACAACGACCCATTCGCATATTCTGTCGGCATATGACGACGAACTGAAATTCCTGACGCGCCGTATCGCCGAAATGGGCGGTCTGGCGGAACAGATGTGCGCCGATGCCGTGCGTGCGCTCGTCAACTCCGACGCCGCACTCGCCCAGAAGGTCATTTCCGACGACGCGATCCTCGATCATTCCGAGCGTGAGATCGGCGACAAGGCCATCGTCACCATCGCCAGGCGCCAGCCGATGGCGGCAGACCTTCGCGAGATCATCGGCACGCTACGTATTGCAGCGGACCTCGAACGTGTTGGCGACCTCGGTAAGAATACTGCCAAGCGTGTCATCGCGGTTGCCGGCACCGGCGTGCCGCGCAAGCTCGCCCGTGGCATCGAACACCTCTCGGAACTGGCGCTGGTACAGCTCAAGGAAGTCCTCGACGTCTATTCGACACGTTCGGCGGAGAAGGCAAATGCCATCCGCGAGCGCGACGAAGAAATCGACGCCATGTACACGTCGCTCTTCCGTGAGCTTTTGACCTACATGATGGAAGATCCGCGCAACATCACTACCTGCACGCATCTTCTGTTCTGCGCCAAGAACATCGAGCGTATCGGCGACCACGCCACCAATATCGCCGAGACGATCTATTACATGACCACCGGCAGCCAGCCGGAAGGCGAGCGTCCTAAGGATGACAGTTCCAACACGCTCGGTTCGGTGACCGAGTAACAGACAGGCAGCGGCTTGCGGAGTTAGTATATGGTGCCCAAGATTGCAGTTGTGGAAGATGAGGAAGCGCTGAGCGTGCTGCTTCGTTACAATCTCGAGGCTGAGGGATATGACGTCGACACGATACCCCGTGGAGACGAGGCCGAAATTCGGCTGCAGGAACGTATTCCAGACCTTCTTATCCTGGATTGGATGCTTCCCGGCGTTTCCGGTATCGAACTGTGCCGTCGGCTCAGAATGCGGCCGGAAACCGAACGCCTGCCCATCATCATGCTGACGGCGCGCGGTGAGGAAAGCGAAAGGGTTCGCGGCCTCGCCACCGGCGCCGACGATTATGTCGTCAAGCCGTTCTCGACACCGGAACTCATGGCCCGGGTCAAGGCCATGCTGCGCCGGGCTCGCCCCGAGGTTCTGTCTTCGGTGCTGAAATGCGGCGATATCGAACTGGATCGCGAGACCCATCGCGTTCACCGCAAGAGCCGCGAAGTGCGCCTCGGCCCAACGGAGTTCCGCCTGCTGGAATTCCTGATGACTTCTCCCGGCCGGGTGTTTTCCCGCTCACAATTGCTGGATGGCGTCTGGGGTCACGATATCTATGTGGACGAACGCACCGTCGACGTGCATGTCGGACGTCTGCGCAAGGCGCTCAATTTTTCGCATATGCAAGATGTCATCCGCACCGTGCGCGGCGCCGGATATTCAATGGAAGCCTGAGGAAACCGAAACCGATGGTTTCACTCGGGAAAAATTCCCAAAATTCAGAAGGCCCGCAGCCGGGATGGTGGCGGGCCTTCTGAATTCGAACCTTGCCCAACGCGTGTCCTTGTTGTTTTTGAAGGCAACAGACGGTCTGCTAAGAGTCGGATTGCGCGGTGAAACCAGACAGGAGGGATGGCGCGGCACGTCGCCGACGAACTCAAAGTATTTGCCGCAAGGGCGCGTCGCGATTTTACATCCGCAGAAGGCGGAAGAAGAGGAATTGGGAGCGCCTCTCAAACAGCGTGCGCCCATTCCGGGACCGCCTTGAGTTTTGCCATAAAAAAACGGGCCCGAAGGCCCGTAGTTTTTGAGTGTCGAATGCGTGCCGCAACACTCAAGCTTTGCGACGTTCGCTTACCGGCTGGTAGGCGAGTTTCGCATGGAACTTGCAATAGGGTGAAGATTCCAGCGCTTCACAACCGCAGAAATGGAAATCGTCTTTCAAGGGATCGCCGACCGGCCATTTGCAGGTGCGCTCCGTCAGTTCCGTCAACGTCAGGCGACGGGAAATCGGGGTGACGACGTTTCTGGAAGGAACGTAATCGAGGACTTCCGCGGTCTCGATGCCGATCTCTTCCTGAAGAGCCGTTGCTGCGTTGGAACGGGTCAGAACCCGAGCAGGCGCTGTGCCGACACGGCCCGCGAAATTCGTCGCGCGCGGGGCAGGAGCGGCGGCGCGCTTGGGCGCGGAACGCGCCGAAGTGACCGGGCCGCCGGCCTTGACGCGACCCGGCAGGTTGAGGCGGTGGACCTTGCCGATGACGGCATTACGGCTGACACCGCCCAGCTGCGCTGCTATCTGGCTGGCGCTAAGTCCCTCGGACCACAATTTCTTGAGTTTTTCGACCCGTTCGTCTGTCCAGTTCATGCCGCTTCTCCGCTCGTCGCGTATAATGTCGGCAGAATCCATCTCCGCCTCGCGGGCGTGCCGCGAGCGTGGTTTCTGCCTGATTTTCGGTGACTAGTTCCGCCGCAATGCAGTCTAGTAATTAGCGATTAACCTAGTGCCACGCAGACTCCGTGGCAAGAGTCGTGGGAATCATCTCGAATCGATTTTCCGGTTTTCCCCAACTTGCTGGCGAGTTGAGTCTGAAAGGCAACACCTTGGGCCTCATCCGCCGCCACCTACTAGGGCTTGAGAAGCCCGAGAAACGCGGACTTTTGTTGACATCGGCAGGCGAAGTGACAATAGTGCCCCTGCCGCCGCGAGGCGGCATTTTTGATTTTCAGGCGAGGGATAACCCCGAAAGCCTATTGACAACTGTCTGACAGCGCAACCGCGCAAGGAGTGATACAGCCATGGCCGAAGCCGCCGCGCCATTGTTCGATACGTTTGCAAGAGCCCCCCTGCGCTTCGAGCGAGGCGAGGGCGTCTGGCTGTTCACGGAAAGCGGCGAACGATATCTGGATTTTGCGGCCGGCGTTGCGGTCAATTCACTGGGTCACGCCCACCCGCACCTCGTGGAGGCGATCAAGACCCAGGCCGAGAAGGTCTGGCACGTCTCTAATCTTTATGAAGTGCCGGGCCAGGAAAAGCTTGCAAAGCGCCTGACGGAAGCGACATTCGCAGACAAGGTCTTCTTCACCAATTCCGGCGCGGAAGCGCTGGAATGCGCGATCAAGACGGCGCGCCGTTATCATTATTCCAAGGGGCATCCGGAAAAATTCCGCATCATCACCTTCGAAGGCGCCTTCCACGGCCGCACGCTCGCAACGATCGCCGCCGGCGGCCAGCAGAAATATCTCGAAGGTTTCGGTCCCAAGGTCGAGGGTTTCGACCAGGTGCCCTTCGGTGACGTTGATGCGCTGAAAGCCGCTATCACGGACGAGACGGCCGCGCTGCTGATCGAACCCATTCAGGGCGAGGGGGGTATTCGCGCACCAGCCAAGGAATTCCTGCAGCTGCTGCGGTCGCTCTGCGATGAGCATGGCATGCTGCTGATTTTCGACGAGGTCCAGACTGGTGTCGGCCGCACGGGCAAGCTCTTTGCCTATGAGCAGACAGGTGTTGCGCCGGATATTATGGCGGTTGCCAAGGGTATCGGCGGCGGCTTCCCGCTCGGCGCCTGCCTTGCGACGGCGGATGCCGCTTCCGGCATGACGGCAGGCGTGCATGGCACCACCTATGGCGGCAACCCGCTGGCCATGGCTGTTGGTAACGCCGTACTTGATGTCGTCCTCTCCGAGGGCTTCCTGGAAAAGGTTCGTGATGTCGCGCTGGTTTTCCGTCAGGGCCTTGCTTCGCTGAAAGATCGTTATCCCGATGTCATCGAGGAGATTCGCGGCGAAGGCCTGCTTCTCGGCATCAAGGCGAAGGTTCCCTCGGGTGAGCTGTTGCAGGCCATGCGCGCCGAGCATCTGCTGGGTGTGCCGGCGGGCGACAACGTCATCCGTCTTTTGCCGCCGCTCGTCACCACGGCGGAAGAGGCCCGCGAGGGCTTGGCGCGCGTGGAAGCGGCCGCCGCTTCACTGACAGTGAAACAGGCAAAGATCGCCTGAGGAAACAATAAATAGCGGGCCTCTTCCCCGAGGCTCGCGAGCATGGGACAGTTTGAAATGGCTTCACCTAAACATTTTCTCGACCTGTCGGCCGTCAGCTCGCAGGATCTGCGGGCAATTCTTGACGATGCCCGCGCACGCAAGGCCGCCACCAAGGCCGGAACGGCGGAAAAGCCGCTAGCTGGCAAGATGCTGGCAATGATCTTCGAAAAGCCGTCCACCCGCACGCGCGTCTCCTTCGATGTCGGTATGCGCCAGCTCGGCGGCGAGACGCTTTTCCTCTCTGGTACGGAAATGCAGCTCGGTCGCGCCGAAACGATCGGTGACACGGCCAAGGTGCTGTCGCGCTACGTCGACGCCATCATGATCCGCACGACGGATCATTCGCGCCTGCTGGAGCTTGCCGAACATGCGACGGTGCCGGTCATCAACGCCCTGACGGATGACACGCACCCCTGTCAGATCATGGCGGATATCATGACCTTCGAAGAACATCGCGGCCCAGTCAAAGGCAAGACCATTGCCTGGACAGGTGACGGCAACAACGTCCTGCATTCCTTTGTGGAAGGCTCGGCCCGTTTCGGTTACCGCATGACGATGGCCGTACCGATGGGCTCCGAACCGCATGACAAGTTCCTGAACTGGGCGCGCAATAATGGCGGCGAGATCATGCTGTGCCACGACGCCGACAAGGCCGTTGCGGGTGCGGACTGTGTCGTCACCGATACCTGGGTGTCCATGAACCAGGAACACAAGGCGCGCGGCCACAACATTTTCCAGCCCTATCAAGTCAATGAAGCTCTGATGGCCAAGGCGGAAAAAGATGCGCTGTTCATGCATTGCCTGCCGGCCCATCGCGGAGAGGAAGTAACGGATGCCGTGATCGACGGTCCGCAATCCGTCGTCTTCGACGAGGCGGAAAACCGCCTCCACGCGCAGAAGTCCATCATCGCATGGTGCATGGGCGTCATTTGATGAGCAGTCGCCCGGTCTGACACGCGTCACGCCGGGTGCTTGAACTTGACCGTATAGATTACCATCTGTGGGACTTCGAAGAGGCTCGTCGGTTTTGCTGGCGGGCCATCATCACGATTTGCACGTTTTTCCCCGGAAGCGGTTTCTCTTCCCGGGTCTCTGTGCGACAAGCGAAAAAAGCACATTTCGAAAGCCGGACTTTTGGACGGTAGCGGCGCCACGGCTGCGCCAAGGAGTATGACATGGCAGATGTAACGGTTGAACTGGAAGATCTCGATTTTGCTGGCGACGATAAGGTAGTGCCCTTTCAGGTCGAAGGTCTGGATGTGCGCGGTCGCGCCGTGCAGGTGGGTCCGCTGTTGAACGCCATTCTCGAGCGGCATGACTATCCCCCGACGGTCGCCCGCCTGCTGGCGGAAGCGACCGTTCTGACGGCGCTGATCGGCACCTCGCTCAAATTTTCCGGCAAGCTCACGCTTCAGACCAAGGGCGATGGTCCGGTTGATCTTCTGGTCGCGGATTTCACCGCGCCGGAAAGCATGCGCGCTTATGCCCGTTTCGATGAGGAACGGCTGGCGGCGGCGGTTGCGGAAGGTGCAACCTCGCCGGAGCAATTGCTCGGCAACGGCATTCTGGCCTTCACGATCGATCAGGGTGCGGGCATGCAGCCCTATCAGGGCATTGTGCCGCTCGATGGCTCCTCGCTGGAAGACATTGCCGGCGTCTATTTCCGCCAGTCGGAACAGCTTCCCACCCGCGTGCGGCTGGGCGTTGCCGAGTTTTTCGACCGTGATGGCGAAGGCAAGCCGCGTCATGGCTGGCGTGCGGGCGGCGTTATCGCGCAGTTCCTGCCGCAGGCGCCCGAACGGCTGCGTATGCGTGACCTGCATGGCGGTGACGGCGATGAAAGCGGTCACGAGGTGCAGGAGGACGATGCCTGGACGGAAGCCGTCACGCTGTTGAACACGGTGGATACCGACGAACTGACCGATCCGCAGGTGCCGGTGGAACGCCTGCTTTACAGGCTTTTCCATGAGAGCGGCGTGCGCATCTATGATCCGCAGGCGGTTTTCGACCGTTGCAGCTGCTCGCGGGACAAGATCAAGGGTGTGCTGTCAGGCTTCACCGCCGAGGAGATCAAGGCAAGCGAGGAAGACGGCGCTATCGCCGTGACCTGCGAGTTCTGCTCCACCACCTATCGCTACGATGTCAGCGAATTTGAAAATGCCTGAATAGAAAGCCGCGCCCTATAAAGAGTGCGGCTTTTTCATTTGCCGGGCGCGTGGTCAGTTCAGAACCCGCATCAGACCCGGTGAATCCAGCGAAAAGGCGGGTATGGTGACGTTGAACACCTCGCCATTTTCCGTTTCCATTTCATAATGGCCGAACATGAGGCCGGAAGGTGTATCCAGCGGGCAGCCGGAGGAATATTCGTAGCTGTCGCCCGGTTTCAGATGCGGCTTCTCACCCACGACGCCCGGTCCATAGACCTCATCCACCTGACCGTTCTGATCGGTGATGTGCCAGTAGCGATTGACGAGGGTGACCGGAATATCGGAATTGTTCGCGATCACGACTTTGTAGCCCCAGACGTAACGATCGTCATCCGGGTCGGATTGTTCCTCGAGATAATACGGATCGACCGTTACCTCGATATCCCTTGTCAGAGCACGATACATACGCGCCACACCTCGATATTATGCCTGCCGCCGTATCCTACACTATAGGCTCTGGCTATCGTCAAGAAAATGAATGACTTGACGGGCAGGAGGCGTCTCCTGATGCGCTTTTTTCCACCGTTAGGGATAACGGTAAAGGTAAATATTGGTTGCCTGATGCGGTCTTTCGGGCTGGACAGGCGAACCATGGCCCGACACGCGGTCAGGCCATGGCGACTTGCCGATTGAATTCTCAGGCCGAAACGGCCGCAAGACCCTTTGCCAGATCCTCCAGCAGATCGTCGGTATCCTCGATGCCGCAGGAAAGGCGCAGGGTGCCGCCGGAAATGCCGAGCTCGGCGCGCGCCTCGTCAGTGAGGTTCTTGTGCGTCGTCGTGCCGGGGTGGGTGATGAGGCTCTTGGCGTCGCCGAGATTGTTTGAAATCTTCACGATCTCAAGCGCGTTCTGCAGCTTGAAGGCCGCTTCCTTGCCGCCCTTCAGTTCGAAAGCCACAAGCGTCGAACCGCCCGACATCTGCCGGGCAATAATGTCCGCCTGCGGGTGATCGGCGCGGCCGGGATAGATGACCTTGGCGACCTTGTCGTTCTCCGCGAGAAAATCGGCGATTTTGCCAGCATTGGCCGTCTGCTGTTTGACGCGCAGCGGCAGCGTCTCGATACCTTTCAGAAGCGTCCAGGCATTGAAAGGCGACATGGCCGGGCCGGTATGGCGGAAATAATCCTGCAGTTCTTCCTCGATCCATTTCTTGTCGGAAAGGATCACGCCGCCAAGGCAGCGACCCTGACCGTCAATATGCTTGGTTGCCGAATACACGACGATATGCGCGCCGAGTTCGAGCGGCTTCTGGAAAAGCGGCGTCGCAAAGACGTTGTCGACCACCACTTTCGCGCCGATCTGGTTGGCGAGTTTCGCCACACCGGCAATATCAACCACTTCGAGCGTCGGGTTGGTTGGGCTTTCGAGGAAGAACAGCTTGGTGTTCGGCTGGATCGCCTTTTCCCAGTTGCCGAGATCGCGTCCGTCGATCAGTGTGCATTCGATGCCGTATTTCGGCGCAAGCGTCTCGACCACCCAGCGGCAGGAGCCGAAGAGGGCGCGTGCGGCAACGATGTGATCGCCGGCGCGTAGCTGGCACATGATGGCGGCGGTGACGGCGGCCATGCCCGAGGCAAGCGCGCGGGCGTCTTCAGCGCCTTCCAGCAGGCACATGCGCTTTTCGAACATGTCATTGGTGGGGCTCGCATAGCGGGCGTAAATGAAACCGTCTGTTTCGCCCTTGAAGCGCGCTTCGGCGGCCTCGGAGTTTTCGTAGACGAAACCCTGGGTCAGATAGATTGCTTCCGACGTTTCACCATACGGTGAGCGTAGCGTACCGCCGTGAACCAGCTGGGTTGCCGGGCGCCATTTATTGCTCATGTGATCCCCTTCAAAACAAAAAAACCGGCCGCACAAGCAGACCGGTTCCTAGCACCCGGTCTTTTTAGCCACTTGTTTAACGTGGCTGCAAGCCGACCGGCCAAATCACCACGGGATAAGCTTGCCATACTGCTGTTATCGGCTTGCGTCAATGCTTTCCTTTTGGTTTTGTCGCCGTAAAAAGGAATGACAACCATGACCAGAACCACGGGCATTTTGGCGGATGGCGCAATCCGGGCGCTGTTTGCGGGCGGCAAGCTGAAGAGCGAGGCCGATCTCGATGCTGATCAGGTCCAGCCCGCCAGCCTCGATCTCAGGCTCGGCTCGAAGGCCTATCGCGTGCGCGCCAGCTTCATGCCCGGTCCGGGAACCCAGGTGATCGACAAGCTCAATCGTCTGAGCCTGCACGAGATCGATCTCACCCAGGGCGCGGTGCTGGAAACCGGCTGCGTTTATATCGTCCCCTTGATGGAAAGCCTCGCGCTGCCGGCGGACATGTCGGCGTCGGCCAATCCGAAAAGCTCGACCGGCCGCCTCGATATCTTCACCCGCGTCATGACTGACGGCGCGCAGGAATTCGACAAGATACCGGCGGGTTATGCCGGCCCGCTCTATCTGGAAATCAGCCCGCGCACCTTCCCGATCGTCGTGCGACGCGGCTCGCGCCTGTCACAGATCCGCTTCCGCATCGGCCATTCGCTGCTCAACGAAAGTGAACTGCTGAAGCTGCACGAGACGGAAATGCTGGTCGCCAGCGACACGCCCAATGTGACCGGCGGCGGCATCGCGCTTTCGATCGACCTCAAGGGTTTCGGCGAAAACGGACTGATCGGTTATCGCGGCAAACATCACACGGCGGTGGTGGATGTCGACAAGAAGGCCCAGCATGACGTTCTCGATTTCTGGGAGCCGCTCTACGCGCGCGGCCGCGCCGAACTGATCCTCGACCCGGATGAATTCTATATCCTCGTCTCGCGCGAAGCTGTCCACGTTCCGCCGCTCTATGCGGCTGAAATGACGCCCTTCGACCCGCTGGTAGGCGAATTCCGTGTGCACTACGCCGGCTTCTTCGATCCGGGCTTCGGCCATGCGCAGGCGGGCGGCACCGGCAGCCGCGCCGTGCTCGAAGTGCGCAGCCACGAAGTGCCCTTCATCCTCGAACACGGGCAGATCGTCGGTCGGCTTGTTTACGAGCATATGCTGGAAAAACCGGAAGGCCTCTACGGAGCCGGCCTCGGCTCCAACTATCAGGCCCAAGGACTGAAGCTCTCCAAGCATTTCCGCGCCGAATAACGAACCCGGCGGGTGCTTGACACCCGCTGCGAACTATCCGATGTCTTATGCGCGGTGCGGGTGTAGCTCAATGGTAGAGCAGCAGCTTCCCAAGCTAAAGAAGCGGGTTCGATCCCCGTCACCCGCTCCATCAACGTTTTCAAGCAGTTAGTAGGCGTTTGTCGAGCGGATTTTACTCCGGTTTTACAGCCAGTTTTACACCACCGTTGATTTGATCGATGATGGCACGCGTCGCTGCGGTCCTGTCAACGTACCTGCGGATGATGTTTTCGACCTCGTTCTCAGACCATCCCATGATCTCAGCAATGACGCGGTTCGGCAGTCCAAGCGTGTAGAACTTGGTGGCTGCTGTTCCTCGTAGGTCGTGAAAATGTAGGTTTCGGTCGCTCAATCCGGCTAGCTTTTTGGCTGTATGGAATGACGATGCAAGGCCGTCCTTTGTCCACACTGCACCTCGGCTGTTCGTTAGGATAGTTTTGTTGCGATGGGGTATGCGGTCAAGTAATTCACGCAAGCCATCATACAGCGGTATAAACGCCTCGCGCTTGCCGTTGCTCTTGCCTGTAGCAATAACGATTGCATCCGTGCCGACATGCGACCAGCACACCTTGACCAGATCGCCTACACGCAGGCCGGTATGAATGGCTAGGTCGATAGCAAAGGCCATGTCTGTGGAGCAGGCAAGTTTGCCTTTATCGTCTCGTGCTTCCCTGAAAGTCTTTAAATCGGCCTCAGTCCAGATAATGGCGCTGCGGTTGTTCTTGTACAGGCTCTTGATGCCCTTGAACCGCACCGGATTTACCGGAGACCCCAACTCGTGAGAAGTAGGGTCTATGACAAGCAAGACGACGAACAAATTCTCCCCTGAAGTCCGCGCCCG
>NZ_JBNWCH010000016.1:0-72012 GCF_053522485.1 Agrobacterium sp. 22-209-1 | reverse complement strand
AGCAGCGCCGCCGCCCTCGTTCAGTGAGCGGACTTATAAGAGAACCTCACCAAACAAGTCAACACACCAAATTCGAAAAAATAAAGAAATGTGATATCTGCATGATTCTAAAAGGAAATTTGAAAATTATCGTATAATTTAACGACTTTTAACGGTTTTCCGTCTTTGACCGTCAAGCTTGATGGGCCTTCCCCTATATAGGGTCTCCATATCGCAATAACAGGAACGAAGGCCTTGCGGATATCAGTCGGAAGACGGGCTGAAGCGGGCGACCAGCGCATGCGCATTTCCGGGATAGGTGAAGCGCACATGGGTAACTGCGCCCGAATTGCTCCAGGTGCGGCGCTCCACGACAAGACACGCCTGCCTGTCCGAAATACCGAGCAGGCGCGCGATCTCCTTCGACGGTGTTTCGGCGCTGATCCGGTGTTCGGCAGTGCTCCAGGGAACATGGCCGAGCAGCCAGGGGCCTGGCGCAATTTCGGTAAAGTCGGTTTCAGCCGCTTCCGGCACGGCCGTCAAATTGATGAGGCGCTGTTCGACACAGAATTCGCGCGCACCGGCAAAATGGATGCAGAGAACGTCGAGCAACGGCGTGCCGACGGAAACGTCGAGCCGCTCACGATCCGTGCTTTCTGCACTGCGCATTTTGCACGCCAGAATTTTGAAGCCATAATCGAGGCCAAGGGATTCGACCTCGGCCCCGATATCGTGAATTTGAAGAACGGCGGACTGAATCTGCGGCTGGCGCACGAAACTGCCGGATTTCTTGCGGCGTTCGATCAAACCGGCCTTGACGAGCTGACCCATGACCTTGTTCACGGTCATGCGTGAACAATGATATTGATCGGCGAGGTCGACCTCGAAAGGCAGCCGGTGTCCCGGCGGCCATTCTCCTGAAACGATCCGCCCCTCGATCTCGCTGAGGATACGCTGGTGCAGGGTCTGCCCGGCTGATGCTTTCGTCACGTCCGCAATGCCTTTCCCCGCTGGCTTTTTCCTGTTACCGCCGCGCCCATATCAGCTATCGAGAAGTTCAGCCATGACCTTGTTGAAACGGTCGGATATTTCGCGGCGATGGATATGCCGGCCGGCCTGCACGCGCTTTTTGCCGCGCATCCAAACGGAATCGACGGAAACGCCGCCCGCGAATATCCACTGATCGAGAATCTGCGATATCGGAAGATAGGACACGGCGGAAATATCGAGAGCGACGAAATCGGCGCTTTTTCCTTTTTCCAGACCGTTTCGCGACGCCAGAGCCCTGCCGCCGCCCTCGAGCGCCTGCCGGAAGAGTTTTTCTCCCGTGGAGCGGCCGGCATCGGCGATGACATTGCGTGCCCGATGCGAGAGACGTTGCGAATATTCGAGCGTTCGCAATTCTTCCGGCACGGAAATCAGAATGTTGGAATCGGATCCGACGCCATAATGGCCGCCCTCAGCAAGAAACGCCGGAGCCGGGAAGATGCCGTCGCCGAGATTGGCTTCGGTGATCGGGCAAAGGCCGGCAACGGCGCCGCTTTTTGCCATGCCGCGCGTTTCGGTTTCCGCCATATGTGTCGCATGGATGAGGCACCAGCGGCCATCGACCGGCGCGTTTTCAAGCAGCCATTCCACAGGTCTCGCGCCGGAAAAGGCAAGCGAATCTTCCACTTCTTTCGTCTGTTCCGCCACATGAATATGGATCGGCCCGCCTTTTGCCAGCGGCTCGATGGCTGACAGCTCTTCCGCGGTGACCGCACGCAGACTGTGCGGCGCTATGCCGAGGGTGGCGCCCGGCAGCCCGTCCACCACGGCCTGCGCGCCCTGCATCAGCTTTCCGTAACTGTCGAGCGAATGGATGAAGCGCTTCTGCCCGTCGATCGGCGCCTGGCCGCCGAAACCGGAATGAGCATAAAAGACCGGCAGTAATGTGAGGCCGATACCCGTCTGCGAGGCGGCTGCGCCGATACGCTCGGCCATTTCGGCGATATTGCCATAATGCGAGCCATCCCTGTCATTATGCAGATAGTGAAATTCGCCGACCCGTCCAAAACCGGCCTCGAGCATTTCCATATAAAGCTGGGCGGCAACCGCTTCGACATGGTCGGGCGTCATGGAGAGCGCGAATTTATACATGACGGTGCGCCAGCTCCAGAAACTGTCGTTGCCCGGGCCGCGGATTTCGGCAAGCCCCGCCATGGCCCGCTGAAAGGCATGGCTGTGGAGATTGGGCATGGCTGGAACGATGAGGGCATGCCGCTCATCCTGCGATTGCGGGGAAACACCGGTTTCGACGGATGAAATACTGCCCTCGTCGCAGACGATGCGGACATCCTTCGCCCATCCGCCCGCCAGAAGCGCTGCGCCCGCGTGAATTGCCATCATGCCACCCTCTCCTTTGGTTTTATCCGGCAAGGCCATTTCAAACACGAAATTGCAGCTTGCCAAGCCAATTATTATGTATATACATTTAACTCACAAAGGAAAGGCGAAAAGCAAATGCCAGGCAACGAATCTGCAAACGGAACGGCGACGGGGAACGCCACGGCTTTGTGGCGCAACGCCCGGCTGGCAACCTTCAATCCCGCCATGGAAGGCATCGGCGCCATCGAAAATGCCGCCATTGTCGTGCGTAACGGACGCATCGCCTTTGCCGGCCCGGAAAGCGATCTGCCTGCCGATCTCTCGAGGGCCGATGAGACGACCGATTGCGCCGGCCGCTGGATCACCCCGGCCTTGATCGACTGCCACACCCATCTTGTTTTCGGCGGCAACCGCGCCATGGAATTCGAGATGCGGCTGAATGGGGCGACCTATGAAGAGATCGCCAAAGCGGGCGGCGGCATTGTCTCTTCGGTACGCGACACGCGCGCGCTTTCGGAAGATGTTTTGGTGGCGCAGGCTTTGCCGCGTCTCGACACGCTTCTTTCCGAAGGCGTCTCCACGGTCGAAATCAAATCCGGTTACGGTCTTGATATTGAAACCGAGCTGAAGATGCTGCGCGTCGCCCGCAGGCTCGAGACATTGCGGCCGGTGCGTATCGTCACCAGCTATCTCGCCGCGCATGCCACACCTGCAGACTATAAGGGGCGCAACGCCGATTATATTGGCGATGTCGTCCTGCCGGGGCTGGAAAAAGCCCATGCGGAAGGCTTGGCGGATGCGGTTGACGGTTTTTGCGAAGGCATCGCCTTTTCCGTCGAGGAGATCGACCGGGTTTTCAAGACTGCGAAACAGTGCGGCCTTCCGGTCAAACTTCATGCCGAGCAGCTTTCCAACCTTGGCGGTTCCGCGCTTGCGGCATCCTATAACGCGCTTTCGGCCGATCACCTCGAATATCTTGATGAGGCCGGTGCGAAGGCGCTGGCGAAAGCAGGAACCGTGGCCGTGCTTCTTCCCGGCGCTTTCTACGCGCTCAGGGAAAAACAATTGCCGCCAGTGCAGGCCCTGCGCGACGCCGGGGCCGACATGGCGCTGGCAACGGACTGCAACCCCGGCACTTCGCCGCTCACCTCCCTGCTGCTGACCATGAATATGGGCGCAACGCTTTTCCGCATGACCGTTGAAGAGTGCCTGACGGCGACGACACGCAACGCGGCAAAAGCGCTCGGCCTGCTTACGGAAACCGGCACGCTGGAGACTGGAAAATCCGCTGATTTCGCCATCTGGGATATCGAACGTCCGGCAGAACTTGTCTACCGCATCGGTTTCAATCCGCTCCACGCCCGCATTTTCAAGGGACAGAAGGTTTCCTCATGACCATGAAGACCATCACGCTTCACCCCGGCAATGTGACCTTAGCCGATCTCGCCGAGATATACTGGGAGAACGGCAGCGCCAAACTCGACCGCAGCTTCGATAAAGGCATTGAAAAGGCGGCAGCCCGCATCGCTGAGATCGCTGCCGGCAATGCGCCGGTCTATGGTATCAATACCGGTTTCGGCAAACTCGCTTCCATAAAGATCGATGCGGCGGATGTGGCGACGCTGCAGCGCAATCTCATCCTGTCGCACTGCTGCGGGGTCGGCGCACCGCTTCCTGAAAATATCGTGCGGCTGATCATGGCGCTGAAGCTGGTGTCGCTCGGCCGCGGCGCGTCCGGCGTGCGGCTGGAACTGGTGCGGCTGATCGAAGCCATGCTGGAGAAGGGTGTCATCCCCGTCATTCCCGAAAAGGGTTCGGTTGGGGCTTCCGGCGATCTTGCGCCGCTCGCCCATATGGCGGCTGTGATGATGGGCGAAGGAGAGGCCTTTTATGAGGGCACACTTCTTCCCGCCGGCACGGCGCTGGCAAAGGCCGGACTGACCCCGGTGGTGCTTGCCGCTAAGGAAGGGCTGGCGCTGATCAACGGCACACAGACCTCAACGGCGCTGGCGCTTGCCGGCCTTTTCCGCGCCCATCGTGCGGCGCAGGCTGCGCTGATTACCGGTGCACTTTCCACGGATGCCGCCATGGGGTCGTCCGCACCTTTCCATCCCGATATTCACAGCCTGCGCGGCCATAAGGGCCAGATCGACGCAGGAGCGGCGCTTCGTAATCTGCTGGAGGGTTCGGAAATCCGCGTCAGCCATATCGAGGGCGATGAGCGGGTGCAGGATCCCTACTGCATTCGCTGCCAGCCGCAGGTGGATGGCGCCTGCCTCGATCTTCTGCGGCAGGTGGCCCGCACGCTGGAAATCGAAGCCAACGCCGTGACCGACAATCCGCTGGTGCTATCAGACAATTCCGTCGTCTCCGGCGGCAATTTCCACGCCGAACCGGTGGCCTTTGCCGCCGACCAGACGGCGCTCGCCATCTGCGAGATCGGTGCAATCGCCCAGCGCCGCGTGGCGCTGCTGGTCGATCCGGCGCTTTCTTATGGCTTGCCGGCCTTTCTTTCCAAAAAGCCGGGCCTGAATTCCGGCCTGATGATCGCCGAAGTCACCTCCGCCGCGCTGATGAGCGAGAACAAGCAGATGGCGCATCCGGCCTCGGTGGACTCCACACCGACTTCAGCCAATCAGGAAGACCATGTATCCATGGCCTGCCATGGTGCGCGTCGTCTGTTGCCGATGACAGACAATCTTTTTGCCATTCTCGGTATCGAAGCGCTTTCATCCGTGCAGGGTGTGGAGCTGCGCGGGCCGCTGAAGACGAGCCCCGAACTGCAAAAAGCGATTGCGGCATTACGCGCGACAGTCCCTTCGCTGGAGGAAGACCGTTATATGGCGCCGGACCTGAAGGCTGCGGCGGAATTGATTGCCTCCGGCGCGCTGGTCGCGGCAATTTCGGACGGCATTCTGCCGAAGCTGGAGGTTTGAGATGCGTGCCCTCGACGTCAAGGAAGGTTCATCGCCGATCATTCTCGGCCTGCCCCACACCGGCACGGATGTGCCGGCGGATATCTGGCAACGTCTGAACGACAACGGCAAGATTCTCGCCGATACGGACTGGCATATCCATGAGCTCTATGCCGGCCTTCTCGAGAATGCGACAACCGTAAGGGCGACCTTCCACCGCTATGTGATCGACGCCAATCGCGACCCGGCCGGGGTGAGCCTTTATCCGGGCCAGAACACAACCGCGCTTGTGCCGCAGACCGATTTCGACGGCGAGTCGATCTGGAATGAAGGACAGGAACCCACCGAGGACGATATTGCCTACCGTCTGGAAAATTTCCACGCGCCCTATCACGCGGCCCTCGCCACGGAAATCGAGCGGGTGAAATCCATCCACGGCATCGCCATTCTCTATGATTGCCATTCGATCCGTTCGCATATCCCCTTCCTGTTCGAGGGCAAGCTGCCGGACTTCAACATCGGCACGGATATGGGCAAGACCTGCGATCCGGCCATCGAAAAGATCGCCGTCGAGGTGACCGCCGCGGCGCAGGGTTACGACAGCATTCTGAACGGCCGTTTCAAGGGCGGCTGGACGACGCGCCATTACGGAAAACCGCAAAGCGACGTGCATGCCATTCAGATGGAACTGGCGCAGTCCACCCATCTTCAAACCGAGCACCCGCCTTTTGCCTACGACACGGGCAAAGCCGAACGGCTTCGCGCCCATCTCAAGACCATTCTCACGCGCATGGAAAAATTTGCGCTCGATACGAAACGATAAGGGGAAAACACATGAACAATCCACGCCACAATATCCGCGATGTCCGCTCGCCGCAGGGCACTGACCTCAATGCCAAAAGCTGGATGACGGAAGCGCCGCTGCGCATGCTGATGAACAATCTCGATCCCGACGTGGCCGAACGCCCGCATGAGCTGGTGGTTTATGGCGGCATCGGCCGCGCCGCCCGCACCTGGGACGATTTCGACCGCATCGTCGCAACGTTGAAGGATCTGAACGAGGATGAAACCCTCGTCGTGCAGTCCGGCAAGCCAGTCGGCGTGTTCCGCACCCACAAGGATGCGCCGCGCGTCCTCATCGCCAATTCCAACCTGGTGCCGCATTGGGCGAACTGGGATCATTTCAACGAGCTGGATAAGAAGGGCCTTGCGATGTACGGCCAGATGACGGCCGGTTCGTGGATCTACATCGGCACGCAGGGCATCGTGCAGGGCACCTATGAAACCTTTGTCGAGGCTGGCCGCCAGCATTACGACGGCAACCTGAAGGGCAAGTGGATTCTCACCGGCGGTCTCGGCGGCATGGGTGGCGCGCAGCCGCTCGCCGCCGTCATGGCCGGCGCCTGCTGCCTCGCGGTCGAATGCGACGAGACCCGCGTCGATTTCCGCCTGCGTACCCGTTACGTCGATGCGAAGGCGCATACGCTCGATGAGGCGCTGGCGCTGATCGACCAATGGACAAAGGCGGGTGAGGCAAAATCCGTCGGCCTGATCGGCAATGCCGCGGAAATCTTCCCGGAACTGGTCCGTCGCGGCGTTCGCCCCGATATCGTCACCGACCAGACCTCGGCGCACGATCCGATCCATGGCTATCTTCCCGCCGGCTGGACCGTTGCCGAATGGCGCGCCAAACAGGAAAGCGACCCGAAGTCCGTTGCCGCTGCCGCCCGCGCCTCGATGAAGGTGCATGTTCAGGCCATGGTCGATTTCTGGAACGCCGGCGTTCCGACGCTCGACTACGGCAACAATATCCGCCAGGTCGCCAAGGATGAGGGGCTGGAAAACGCCTTCGCTTTCCCCGGTTTCGTTCCGGCCTATATCCGCCCGCTTTTTTGCCGTGGAATCGGCCCGTTCCGCTGGGCGGCGCTTTCCGGCGATCCGGAAGATATCTACAAGACCGACGCCAAGGTGAAGGAGCTGCTGCCTGATAACAAGCACCTGCACAACTGGCTGGACATGGCGCGTGAGCGCATCGCTTTCCAGGGCCTGCCGGCGCGCATCTGCTGGGTCGGCCTTGGTGACCGTCACCGTCTCGGCCTCGCCTTCAACGAAATGGTCAAGAACGGCGAGTTGAAGGCGCCAATCGTCATCGGTCGCGACCACCTGGATTCCGGCTCCGTCGCCTCGCCCAACCGCGAGACCGAAGCCATGAAGGATGGCTCGGATGCCGTTTCTGACTGGCCGCTCCTCAACGCGCTCCTCAATACCGCATCCGGCGCGACATGGGTTTCGCTGCATCACGGCGGCGGCGTCGGCATGGGCTTCTCGCAGCATTCCGGCATGGTCATCTGCGCCGATGGCACCGACGATGCCGCGCGCCGGCTGGAGCGCGTGCTCTGGAACGATCCGGCAACCGGCGTCATGCGTCATGCCGATGCCGGTTACGACATCGCCGTGGAATGCGCCAAGGAGCAGGGACTGCGCCTGCCCGGCATTCTCGGCAATTGATTGTTGTGCCGCGCGGTCCATCGCCGCGCGGCCTCCCCTTCCGCCAACCAAGCCGGGCGGGTAATATCCAACCCGCTCATCCGTCTGAAACTTTCGAGTCGATTTTCTCGTTGTTACTGTCGCTCAGGCATAACGGTTCATTTTTCGCGCCGACGATAACGCGGCGAGCTTTGATGGAGTGCGGACGACAGCATGGCACCACGGCGTATCTCATTCGGCCTTTCCCTTTTGATTGGTGCAATTTTTCCCGCTTTTTCTTTCGCCGCCGCTCCAGCCTCCGAAGCCCAAAAGGCCGCTCCGGTGAGAATCGATGTCGGCGGATACAAACTCAACAGCCTGTTGATTGAACCGCAGAAACAGGCAGACCTGCCGCCGATCGTTTTCCTGCACGGCGCAAGCGCAAGTCTTTATGATCCGCTGTTTTCCTTTGCGGATAAACTCACTGGCCGCGCAAGACTGCTGTTCATAGACAGACCGGGCCATGGCGGCTCCGACATTGGCGGCAAGGAGAATATCCTGCCGGATGGGCAGGCGGATGCCGTGGCTCAGTTGATGAGAAAGCGCGGCATCCACAAGGCCATCATCGTCGGCCACTCCTTTGGCGGCGCCATCACCGCGGCATTCGCGCTTCGTCACCCCGAGATGGTGTCGGGCCTGGTGTTTCTTTCTCCCGCGGTTTATCCTTGGCCTGGCGGCATTGCCTGGTATTACACAGCGGCAAGCGCCCCGGTAACCGGCCCGCTTTTTTCGACCTTCGTCGCGCCGCCCGCGGGTCTCCTCGCACTCGATCAGGCGACGCGTGGTGTTTTTGCGCCCAATAATCGTCCCCGTGAATACGTGGAAGCGACACGCGCATGGGCCGCATTGAGACCGCAGGCTTTTCGCCATAACGCGCAGGAAGTTGCCGCGCTGAATGCATGGGCGCGGAGCGCCTCGCCAAGTTACTCCAAAATCAAGGCGCCGACCATCATCATAACCGGCGACACGGACAATGTTGTTTCACCGGAAATTCATTCTCGCCAGCTTGCACGCACTATCGACGGATCGACATTGATCGTTGTGAAAAATCTCGGGCACAAGTCTGACTATGTCGCGCGTGATCTTGTCGTCGAGGCGATAGAGAAACTCGCCGGGAAAAAAGCTGATCTCCACGCGGCGCAAAAACAGCTTGAACGGCGTATCGCCAGCGACGGCAAATAGCGCCACCCTATCCAGCCGAATACACAGGGAATGCAAAAGATGAGATACCTACCAAAGGGCACCTACACATCCATGCCCTGGAAAAACGGCGGCGGCGTAACGACCGAGATCATCGTTCATCCCGCAAACGCCTCGATGGCGGATTTCGACTGGCGCATCAGCATGGCGGATGTTGCGCAAGATGGGCCCTTTTCCATATTTGACGGGATTGACCGCACCCTCTGCATCCTTGAGGGGAACGGCATGAGCCTCAGTATTGACGCATGCGAACCCGTTTCGTTGACGATGGAAAGCGATCCCTTGCCCTTCGCTGCCGATGTTTCCGTATACGCCGTTCTGGGGAATGGTCCCATCGTCGATCTCAATGTCATGTCCCGTCGCAGACACTATGCGCACCGCGTCGAGAGACATCGCGGCGCGCTCACCGTTCACTCAACGGTGTCAACGGCGACGGTAATTTTTGCCGCTGATCCCGTCAGCGTCTCATCAGGCGGCAGAAACGTGAATTTGCAGCGACGCGACAGCCTACTTCTGGAGCCCGGCACCGGATTCGCCATAGAGGGCGTTGAAAAGGATGCTCGTTTCTTCGTTGTGTCGTTTGATCAGGTGTGAAGCTGCCTCACCTCAATCCAGCCCCAGCGGATCGGCGACCCGCGGCCAAAGCTCAAGGCTCGCCTTCCGATAGGGCGTTCTTGCCGGATCGGTCGGATAGGATGTCGGGGCAGCAATATAAACGATCTCGGATGCGACCGGCGCAAACCCCGCATGGAAATGGTTGGTGGACTTGACCAGCAGTACGTCTTTTTTTGCAAAATCGACGCCGAGATTGGAAAAGATATCCGGCTCATAAGTTTGTGTGCGGCTGGTAATGAGGATGATATCGATCTGCGTACCGAGCGGCCGGACGACAGCGGCACGGCCGAGCGTGACGCGGCTGTTGCGGAAACTCTGCCAGCCAGCCTCGGCCGTGCGCATTACTTTGATGCGGAAATCGAGCGGCTCGCCACCTTCAGGGCTGGATTTGCCGCCGATGCGCAGATCGATCTCGGCCCCCTCGCCCGCCGCGTGACAGAAAGACACCGCAATCGGGTCCCAGATCGTCGCGACAGCGATATTGTCCATGCCGCGCTCCACCATCCGCCGCAGAATATGGGTGGCGTCGCCGGCGACACCGCCGCCCGGATTGTCCCAGATATCCGATACGACGACCGGCCTGTCCGGATTATTGCTGCAAATGGCAAGAACCTGGTCGAGACCGGATTCCGTATCCAGCATCGGCATGGCGGTCGACTTGCGCATGGCATAAAGCTCATGGCCGAGCTTTTGGGCCAGCACATCGCCCTTTGCCCTGTCATTATCCGTCACGACAACGATGCGCGTTCCCATATCCGGCACGTCACCCGCCATGAAACCGTGAATAACGGAAATCGACAGGATGCCATCCTTGCCTTCCAACGCCTTCAGCCGGTCGACGTAAGAGCGCATCGGTTCACGGCTGGTGGGATAAATGGTGATCATACGGCAATCGAAAGTGGAGATGACCGGCTTTATCTCCCCCCGAAGCGTGCGCAGCGCCATTTCCACCACATGCTCGCCGCGCTCTTCGAAATCCGTATGCGGAAACTCCAGAAACGTCGCCATAATATCGAGATTTTTGACCCGAAGCGCCGTCAGATGGCTGTGCGGATCGAATTCCGCCGCGATAAGTACATCCGGTCCGACTAATGCGCGGACCCGGGACAGGAAGTCCCCTTCCGGATCATCATAACCCTGTGCCACCATGGCGCCGTGCAGACCGAGCACCACCGCATCGACCGGCAAGGCGGCGGTGAGTTCGGTAAGAATTGTATCCCGCAGCGTTTCATAGGTCTGGCGCTGGATAAGGCCGGCCGGTTCGGCCCAACAGGAGGTTCCCTCTATTACCGTGAACCCTTCCACCCTGCCGCGACGGCGCAAGATCGGCACTGGCGACGAGCAAAGCGTCGGCGTTTCTGGATGCTCGCCCGGCCCGGCATAAAAAGCCGCGCGAAAAGCATCCATATCCGTCGGGACAGGTGAAAACGTGTTGGTTTCGGTGGCGAGTGACGCCGTGAAGATGCGCATGTCTCTAGATTCTCGTTACCGCAATCTGCCCATTGGCAGCTTTACTTCAGAATTTAATTAGCCGGGTAATTTACCAGACCGTACCGCGCGCCGCGACCTGCTCAACCCGCGTCACGACGCCGTTTCGATGGAAGACCATCCTATCGAAAAGATTGCTGACGACGCAGGTGTGGTTCGGGACAACCTTGACCATGTCGCCGACTTCAGGCCGGCCCGAGGCGCAGCCGGATAGATCGACAACCGCGTGTTCTTCCGAAAGCGAGGTAATTTTCGCACCTTCGTAGCTTTCAAGCAGCCCGTAATCGCTAAAACCCAGGAGATCCGAAGTCAGGGCCTTGGAACCGCAATCCAGCACGGCACGATCGGCTGTCGGTCGCGATACGACGGTGGCGAGAATATGCATGGCGAGATCGCCCGCCGTGCAATGTCCGGCGCGCAGCATGGCGCGATCATTATAGACATAGGTGCCGGCCCGGTGTTCGGTGGCGGAAGGAACCAGATGGGCGGCGTAAAAATCGGGAGAACCACCGCTGGACCGCACCGGACAATCCATGTCCTTTTCCGCCAGCAATGCCATCGTCTCGCGAAGAAAGTTTTCCACCGTCGCGGCTCCGCCCGGTGCGGGATAGGTCAAAATGCCCCTGAATGTGAGGCCCGGTGCCGCGACGATTTGTTCCGCAAGCGCCAATGCCGCTTCCGGCGTCTGCACACCGCAGCGCTTGCCGCCCGTATCGCATTCGACCAGAACGGCGAGCGGTCTTTCCGGATCAAATGTAGCCGCAAGACCGGCAATCGTCACGGCGCTGTCGGCCACGACACTCAGCCTACCGATGCGCGCATTCAACACCTTCAGCCGCGAAAGCTTTGCTGCACCGAGAATATTATAGGTGATCAGAATGTCATCAAAGCCGGCATCCGCAAAAACCTCCGCCTCACTGACTTTCTGGCAATTAATGCCGATGGCGCCGGCCTGAAGCTGCTGTTTGGCGACAGCGGGTATCTTGTGCGTCTTGATATGCGGCCGAAAGGCCTTGCCGTGATCATCCAGATAAGATTGCGCCCTGAGGATATTGGCGGCGAGCCTGTCCTCGTCGATGACAGGCATCGGCGTCGAAATCGTATTGAGGGGTGTGCCCGCATCAGGCCAGGGATAGGTCATCATCTACTCTCAAACATCGGCAAATTGGGCTTCATGCCAGCGGCTTATAGGCGATAACGTCCATTTCCACCTTGGCATCGACCATCAGCGGCGATTGCACAGTAGAGCGTGCCGGCGGATGATCGATGAAATATTTCTGGAAGACAGCGTTGAAGCTCGAGAAATCCCGGGCATCGTCCAGCCAGACATTGACCTTGACCACATCGGCCAGCGAACAATCGGCAAGCGCCAGAACATCCTTGATATTCGCAACCACCTGCTCGGTCTGTGCCACGATCCCGCCATTCACCACCTCGCCATCGACGGTTGGCACCTGCCCGGAAACATAAACGAAATCGCCGGCCCGGACGGCCTTAGCAAATGGCCGCCGCTGTCCGCCAGCTTGATTATCCGCCGTCTCATATCGTATCAGTTTCGTCTTTTGCATGAGTCCTCGCAAATAATTTTCATAATTCCAGAAATTTTTACGACACGTAGTCGATTTTATGATGCATTTCCATAATTAATGTAAATAATTTAGCAATCGCGCACATTGCGTGCGAAATCCACTGCCGTGCTTATCGCCGATACGTTATAGGGCAATGTATCGCTGATGGTCGATATATGGCGTGATTCATGGGGAATAGCATGCTTATCATGTGCCCTCGTGGGCATTCGCACTGCGTTCCACTCGTAAAATTCGGCATCCATGGAATTTCCAGCACATTATTCAGAAAGCAAGTTTGCCGCGGCTAACCTCTTAGGAGAGGTACTAGACACGTCTCGCTTCGGCTGGCCCCTCAACGAGCTCACCCCCTGCGGAAAGCCGATCGTTCTGTGTCACTCTGTCCGTGATCTCTTGCGCGATCCTCTGCGCCTGAACACGAATATCCGGAACGGCAGTAATCTCCCAGAAGCGGCCCGGCGTCAGCGCACCGGTGGCGAAAAGACCGGGCCAGCTTCGTCCGTCCGGCCGCAGCAAACGAGACTGGCCATCAACTTCCACTCCAAGCCCCAAGGGATCGAGCAAAATGACACCGTCGCCGCGCATCGCTTCAAGAAGCCGCGAACGGCCAATGCCGGCCCGCTCCATTCCGGTACAATTGACGACCCAATCGACCTGCAGCTCCTTCAATATCTGCGTATGCCTGCGGCGGTAACGCACGGCGACCCCCTCCTCCGTTTCTTCAATGGAGCGAAGGTAACCCGCATGAAGTTCAAGAACGCCATCTGACGGCAACGTCCCGAAAGCGGCAGACACTTCAGGTGCAATACGGTGCCGGTGGATATTCCACCACGGCAAGGCATGCCGAAGGAACCGGCTACGCTGCGCCGGTGTAAGACGTTGCCAAAGTGATTGAGTTTGCGGCCGCAAGCCATCCATGACGGTACGCCACGGCGCCCCATCGCGCACCTATTTCGCAGAGAGTGCAGCAACCCGCTGATCTCCATCGAGCCTTCAGGTAAATTCGGCTCTGCTGACGGTGACGGCGGGCTGACATGCGGATGCGACACCAGGCCGCGACGGGACAGAACATGGATCGACCCTTGATGTCTTTTTCCCCTCAGAGTCAAAACCTGATCGATCATCGTCAGGCCCGACCCCAGAATGCAGATACGATCCCCGGCTTTGATTTTGGACAACCATCCCGGCTGCCAGCAGTGGTCGATGATATGTTGTGGCCCCCTCTTCTTCCCTTGCGACAGTTTGCACTGGCAAACTCGCAGCGCCGACACCGAGACACAGTACGACATTCTGCGCGTGCAGCTGCTCACCATTTTCAAGTGTGAACGAAAATCCGCCCGTGCCATCCGGCCGACAGGCCGAAGCCTTGGCCGCAACGAAGTCCACCCGGGCTCGTTGCTCCCTATTTCTAAGCAAGCCAGCCAACCTGTCACGAAGATAAAGACCATAGTCACCGCGTAAGGCGAACAGCAGGGGATTGTCAGCGATCCCATTTTCCGCCAACCAGTCGACAAGTCATCAGCCCTGTCAGGGAAGGCACTCATTCGCCCGGCCAGTACATTCAGACGATGAAAGGGCAGTTCGGCGCGATAGGCGGTGCCGCGCCCGAAATCCGACCCTACGAGAGCGGCACCATAGGACATTCACTCCTCCAACCAGCGACACGTTGAACAGTCAGCCGGCGGATGTCGAACCCAACGATACTCTAGTCAACGAGTAGAGATTATCAGATGCGAATGTCTACCCTTCACTTTCTGGCGCCGCGATCATCAGAGACGTGGAAGGTCAGTCTTAAGAAGTTAGCCGCGGCAAACTTCCGAACTGGCGTAGATTTCGCATGCCAAAGACGTGATCAACGCCCGTCACTATGACCTCCAGGAAGAAGTTAGCCGCGGCTAACCGTCAAACCGTCACAAAAACCAAATGTGATTCTTCCACAATGCTTTAGCGGCACTTTCCAACCTGAGAAAAAAGCCTATTGCGCCGAAAAGAGAATCGGCGCTTATATCTCAGTTGCGGAAAAAACCGCCTTTTTCGAAAAAAACCGCTACTGCAATTTCGAGCGAAAGAAGACCGATGACACAGAGTGCCGATTTAAGACGTGCCGCAGGAGCACCCGACCTGACGAGTCTTATACAACAGCATTCGGCTGCGTTGTCAGCCCAATTGCAGGCTCATAATGCAAATACATTTTCACCGCACACCGAAAAGAGCATGCGCCATTTTTCGCCGGCAGAAACCGCACGGTTGATTGGCATCGGCGAGGCCTATCTTCGCCAGATCGCCGCCGAGCGTCCGGAGCTCGATGCGGCGCAGGCTTCCGGTCGTCGATCCTATTCCGTCGAGGACATGGACGAGATCAGAAAATTTCTCGATCAGGGCGCGCGTGGCTCGCGGCGTTACCTGCCGCATCGCCGTGACGGCGAAGAATTGCAGGTCATCGCTGTCATGAACTTCAAGGGCGGCTCGGGAAAAACAACGACATCGGCGCATCTGGCGCAATATCTCGCGCTGCGTGGTTACCGGGTGCTTGCCATCGATCTTGATCCGCAGGCCAGTCTTTCCGCCCTCTTCGGTCATCAGCCGGAGATTGATGTCGGTCCGAATGAAACGCTTTATGGCGCGATCCGTTACGACGATGAACGTCGGCCGATCGCTGAGATCGTTCGTGGCACCTATATTCCCAATCTCCACATCGTACCCGGCAATCTGGAGCTTATGGAATTCGAACACGACACGCCCCGCGCTTTGATGCGTCGCGCACCTGGCGATACGTTGTTCTTTGCCCGCATTGGCCAGGCGATAGCCCAGGCACAGAATTTCTATGACGTCGTGGTCATCGATTGCCCGCCGCAGCTTGGTTACCTGACGCTTTCAGCGCTGACGGCCGCCACTTCGGTTCTCGTCACTGTTCATCCGCAAATGCTTGATGTCATGTCGATGAACCAGTTCCTTGCCATGACCGGTGATCTCCTGGCGGAAATCGGCCGGGCAGGGGCGCGGTCCGACTATAACTGGATGCGTTACCTCATCACCCGTTTTGAACCGAGCGATGGACCGCAGAACCAGATGGTCGCGTTCCTGCGTTCTATTTTCGGTGAAAATGTCCTCATCCACCCGATGCTGAAGAGCACGGCCGTCTCGGATGCCGGACTGACCAACCAGACACTTTTCGAAGTGGAAAGAACCCAGTTCACCCGGTCCACCTATGACCGTGCGCTGGAAGCCATGAACAACGTAAACGCTGAAATCGAAGGACTGATTAAAAAAGCGTGGGGTAGGGCAGCATGAGCAGAAAACAAATATTCGCCAATCTCGGTACGCCGGGAGCCGAAAGCAACGAGACTGCCGCCGAGCGGTCGCGTCCGCGTATCAGGCCTATTCTCGGTTCTCCGGAACTCGTGACGGATGTTCTGAATTCCCCGGTCGGCATGATTGGCCAGTCGCTCAACGAAGTATCGGAACGCGCCAAGCGCGCAGAAGAGATCGAAAAGCAGCTCGCTGAAGGTCTTACGATCGTTTCGCTCAGCCCAGCCGATATCGATCCTTCTTTCATACCGGATCGCATGCCGGCCTCTGAAGAGGCAGATGCAGGCCTGGTGGAGGCCATTCGTGAACAGGGCCAGCAGGTTCCCATTCTGGTGCGCCCGCATCCCGAATTCCCCGGCCGTTATCAGGTCGCCTTCGGTCATCGTCGCCTGCGCGCCGTCTCCAGCCTCGGTATCCCCGTCAAGGCGGTCGTTCGCGATCTTAGTGACGAGCAGCTCGTCGTTGCCCAGGGACAGGAAAACAACGAGCGCCGTGACCTCACCTATATCGAAAAGGCGCGTTTTGCCCAGAAACTGCAGATGCGGTTTCCCCGCGATACGATCATGGCCGCCATGTCGCTGCACAAGGGCGATCTTTCCAACATGCTGTCCGTTGTCGGCCGCATTCCCGAGGATCTCGTCGACCTGATTGGCCCGGCCCCGACCGTCGGCCGTCGTAACTGGATGGATCTTGCCGATCAGCTTTCCTCCTCGCAAGTCAAGGAAGCAGCCCGCGCATACGTCAAGGACCCACTGGTTGCCGCCCTGCCATCGGAAGAACGTTTCAAGTCGCTTCTGGATTTTCTGAAACCCAAGGCGCAACCCAAAAGGACCGGGGTCTGGTCATCGCAGACCGGCGGCCGGCTGGCGAAGGTAGTCGAAAGCGACCGCAAGCTGGATATCTCTATCGACAAGAACGAAGCCCCGGAATTTGCCGAGTTCGTTCTGGAACATCTTCAGACGCTGTTTGCCGAATACCGGTCCAAGCAGTGATTTTTAACTCGAACGACTAACAGGAGACGCATCACAAAAGAAAAAAGCCCCCGAACGTTGCCGCGCGGAAGCCTTTCTTTGATTTAAGCACCCGAAGAATCTCATTTCCGCGAATCATAGTCAAGAGTCTTGGCATCGAATTTTTCGGTGAGCGATTTTCTTTTGCCTTGTGAAAGGTGAAAGACATGGACAGCACATGTGTAACGACGCCCTTTGGGCGGCGAGCGATGTCGTTTGGCGTCCTCGCAACCCAGTTCGCCGCGCAGAAAAACAAGAAAATCGAAGCGGTCGACAAATGGAAACTCTATCGTTCGGTCTGTGAAGCCAGGCCATTGCTCGGCGTGACTGATCGATCGCTTGCGGTCCTGAACGCGCTTTTGAGCTTTTATCCGAAAAACGAGCTTTCCAGCGAAGCCGGATTGGTCGTCTTCCCGTCGAATACGCAATTATCACTCAGGGCCCATGGCATGGCCGAGCAGACATTGCGCCGGCATCTCTCGGCTCTTGTCGAGGCCGGGCTTATCATTCGCAAGGACAGCCCGAACGGAAAACGATACGCCCGCAAGCACAGGGGAGGGGAAATCAGCGAGGCTTACGGTTTTTCGCTGGCGCCGCTTCTTGCCCGCAAAGCCGAAATCGAGGAACTGGCCGAACGCATCGTCAGCGAGCGGCTCGATCTTCAGCGGCTTCGTGAAAACATCAGCCTTTGCCGCCGCGATATCCAGAAACTCTGCGAAATGATTGCCGCAAGCGGTAAACTCGAAACCTCCGAAGGATTTCAGACCCGCTACAACGCCATTGCCCACTCTCTCGGCCGCAACTCCAAGCCCGCGGAACTTCGGGAAATCGCCGGATTTTTGGCCTCTTTACGCGCGGAAGTGACCAACTATCTGGAAAATATTGAAAAACCGGAAAAAATGGGCGGCAATGACTGCCAAAATGAGCGCCTCATAAAGAATTCAGAATCCGAATCTATATCTGAACGGCAAGATTTGCGCGAACCGGCAACCGTTGCACCTGCCCGCACGGCAAGCACCCAGCCGGCATATGCGGCACCAGCCAGTGCCAAAGCGTTGCCGCAGTCAGCAGAACCTGTTCTTCATAAGCAATTTTTTGTTCCTGATATTGTTTTGGTTTTGAAGGCTTGCCCGGATATCTCGCTCTATGCCCCAGGCGGCGCAGTTACCGGATGGCGCGATCTCGAAGTGGCGACATCGGTCATCAAAACCATGTTCAACATCAGCCAGTCGGCGTATCAGGACGCGCTTGCCACGTTCGGTCGACAGGGAACAGCAGCCATTCTCGCCTGCCTTTTGCAGAAAGCGGACCAGATAAGCTCGCTTGGCGGATATCTGCGTAATCTCACCCGCAAGGCGCAGGAAGGCGGCTTCGATGTAAAGACCATGCTTCTGGCGCAGTTGCGAGGGCGTAAGGACACCATGGAGGCGAACATGCTTTTGTGAGCTAACACGGGCCTCGGGAAATGGTCATCGCTTGCGAAAAAAGCAGACGGAAGATACATTAACGCCGTTTCCGCAGGTAGAAAGAGATTCGCACGAGGCTGCTGTAACGATCAATGCAGCTGGTGGATTTCTATGGTTAATGCAAGGTAATGAAAACTAAGTTCCATTTAGCTTTCGTTTGCGTTTTTCCGTGATTGGTTTCAATCCCTTGAGTCGAGGGCGTTTTTCGTCGAAATTGCGACGAGAAGGTAAGCGGGGCAGATTCGGTGGCAGTGCCCGAAAACAATCCGATCCCTGGGCATCTGGTTGTCTGCCGGAGTAGCGATTGGCATTGTGGCGTAGACGAACAACAGGAGAGTGGGGCGGAGCAAATGCGGCAGATCGATATCGACAGCCTTGACGAGGCAACCCTCATCGAACTCAACGCGCGCATCGTCGAGCGTCTGCAATATTTGCATCACCAGCGAACCACCTCCGCCCTTCAAGAAATCCGGGTCGGAAGCGGCGTGGAGTTTGAAGGCCCTGGCGGCGTTTTGGTCCGGGGTGTCGTCATCCGCCGCAACAAGAAGACAGTGACGGTGCATGCCGATGATAACCGTCAATGGAATGTATCGCCGACATTGCTGAAACCCACCGGCGCCCACGCGCTCGATACTACCGGTCCTATACAGTCCGAGGACGATAAGGTCGTGTCCTTCCCAAGGACAGACCGTCGGTGATGCGCTCAGGATCTGGCAACGATCATCGTGGCCAATGGGGGAATGGTTGGGTGCGATGTGCCGATCCCCAGCCGATCGCCGAGATAGCGCCAGAACGACAGGCCGAGCTTCTGGCAGGTCTTCGAAAGGCCCAGCATGCTGTCGCGCGCCAGCCGCCCGTTGCGACTGACCGTCCCTCCGGAAATCTTCCGCTTGATGACAAAGCCACGCAGATCGCGTTCCGACGCATTGGTGTGGAGCGGGATCTCGGGCCGCTCCAGAACCCACAGCAGTTCCGGCTTGCGGCGCCTCAGCCGAAACAGCAATTTGTCGAGATCGCCATAGCCGGTGCGGATGGAGAAAATCCGATCGAACCGGACCTGAAGACCGTGAGCTGCACGCTGGCTTGGACTTCGCTGATAGTTTTTCAGCTGCTTGTAAAAAAGCCAGATCAGCTCGCGCAGGGTTTCGACATGTTTTACCTGGCGCGGCGTCGCCGGCATCAGCTTGTGCAGCAAACGCTCTGCGTGGACCCAACACAGCGCATGGGTGCCGACCCGGAACTGTCCGGCATCGTCGGAGACGATCACTGCCTTTCCGACCAAACCATGATGGCGGATGGCACCCCAGATGCCGGCTTCGGCAAATGGGCGGATGATGTCCTTGTCAAAGATGTCGATGCCATGTTCTGCCAGATGCTCAAGAAACGGAACCTGATTGGCGAACCGCTGCGGTTCTTGCCTCTTCAGCGGCGCCAGAAGAACAGGGTCCACCTGCCGGTCTTCGAGAAAAGCGAAGGCGGCATCGTTGAGGACATAATCCTGATAGTTGCCGCGCAGCAGGGCCAGAAAGTTCAGTCGCGACTTCGAGGACGTCGTGCGAAAGGCGGTGAAATGCTCACCGCCGATATGCGTCGTATGAAAATTGCGGTTGGCATGACGGGCACCGGTGTCATCGACCGTAACATAGGGCGTCGAGACGAGGCCGGCATGCAGCACGGCTGCATCCTCCGCATGAAAGCCATCCAGCCCCTCTGTCAGAAACCGCACCACCTGGCGTTTGGAAATCTCGACACCGACGTCGTTGAGCAAGGTTGCCATTCGCTGCGTCGTGACCTGCCCATGCGCATGCAGCATCAGACAAAACCGCCGCAGATTAGGCCCAAAGCCGCCTCTTATCCCCGCAGGCAGCTGTGCTGTGATGGTGTCTCCGTCCGGCGTCACCCAGCATTCCCGACGGTAACGAACCACCTCGACCCTGAGCACCAGATCCCGGACGAAGCAGTCCTTGTAGCCCTTGAAGCGCGATCCGGCCGGCACACTGACAGACAGCACCTCTTCACGCGTGACCCGCTTCGTATCGTTCTTCGGCCCTCGCGGCCGGGACGCCGGATCCTTGCCGGTGAGCGTCTTGTCACCCGTTGCTTTCTCCATTCCCGAGGCTCTGAACGGCGGGCGCGGCGGCAGGTTTTTGAGCCGCGCAATCTCATCTCGCAGGAGCTGGTTGTCGATCTTCAGCCGGGTGTTTTCGAGCCTGAGCTGATCGTTCTCATCGCAAAGCCTCTGGTTCTCGGCTTCGAGCTTCTCAATCCGGGCGTCCGCCCGATCGGCCCGCTCCACCAGGCCGGTCACGAGCTCACGCAGCGCCTTCAGCGACAACGTATCGGCATGCTCGGCCATGGGAAGGCGGCGCTTCGTCATGAAAGAAGAATCTCATGATTTGCAGAAAACGGGAATCCCTCCTGCCACCAGATTTGCTCCAAGTACACGAGAAGAGCGGAAAAGTGCAATCTGTATGCGCGGAGCATATGGCGAACAGGCGAGTGGCACTGCATATAGCAGGGCATGGTCCATCTGACGTAAATGGTCTGTCAACAGACAAAGCCGCGCCCCGAGACGGTGAAGTTGAACTTTCTGCAAGGTCCTGCGTTTGCGCTTCATTGCTTGAACGGATGGCTGATCTGATGAATTTTCCAGACGACATGGAACTGGCTGTCGCTCTTTATATGGCGGACAACGCCTTGCCGCGGGAAAGGGCTATCGAAAAGCTCCTGCGGGCGGAGTTCGAAAACACCGGCCATCTGCCCGGCGACGAAGCGCGGCCGCCGGAGATCGTCGGTGGGCAACCGAGTGCCGAGTATGTTCAATACAGCTCCTACCTCGATGGGGATAACTGAAGAGCGGCGGAACCAAAGCTGGCGAGGGCTGTTTATGGCGCAGATAATTGACGCCAGGATATATGTCCCATGTTTCCAAGATCATTTGTTTTCTCAGCCGCACTTGCCGCGATGACGGGCCTGCCGGCGATTGCCCAGCCTCTCGAGGTCAGCACGCTTGCGGTTTCCGGCGCCGACCGGATTTCAGTGTCGCCGAACCCTACCGCCCCGCACTACATTACCGACGTGTCCGGGAAGAAAGTCCGTCTGGTTGGGCCACGCTTTTATCCTGACAGTGCGCGGGCGCTGGAATTTCCCGGCCGAAGGTCTAACCCGGCTGTATCGGACAGCGAAGAGGCTTTGTCGCAACAGTGAGGATGCGTGGTGACAGAACCGGTCGCGACGATCGACATCTGGCGGCGGAGGTGGAATGAGAACCAGGGGTGAACTTCAAGGTGGCATATCAGATGCGAAAAGCTGGATAAGGCAAGAGGGTCAGGACGCCGGCACGGCCAGTTTCCCCGAACTGTTCTTCGATCTGGTCTTTGTTTTCGCGCTGATCCAGCTTTCCCACGCGCTGGCCAAGGATTTTGGGCCAACGGCGGCGCTTGAGGCCGGCATCCTGATATTGTCGCTCTGGTGGCTGTGGATACACACCACCTGGATCACAAACTTGCTGAACACGGAAAAGGAGCCAGTCAGGATCCTGCTTTTCGTGCTGATGTTCGGCGGCGTTCTGCTGGCCATTGCGCTGCCGGAGGCATTTGCGGAACAGGGCCTCGTCTTCGCCCTGATCTACAGCGCAATGCAGGTCGGCCGAAGCCTGTTCGCCCTTTATGCGTTCAGGGGCGAAGACCGGCAGTCTTTTCTGGTCTTCGTGCGTGTGACGATCTGGCTTGCGGTTTCCAGTCTGTTCTGGCTGGCCGGAGGGCTTGCCGATCTGACGGACCGCATTCTCCTGTGGGGTATCGCACTTGCAATTGAATATGCCGGCCCCGCCTGCCGTTATGTCGTGCCGGGTGTAGCCTCGAGCGACGAGGACCGGCTGCATCTTTCCGGTGAGCATCTGGCGGAGCGATGTGCGCTCTTCGTCATCATCTGTCTTGGGGAAACGATCCTCACCACCGGGCGCACGGCAACCGAATATATGAATTCCGGCCTGACATTCATCGTCTTCTGCTCCGCTTTCATCAGTACAGTGGCGATGTGGTGGATTTATTTCCATCATGGGCAGGAAGAGGCCTCAAGGAAAGCCGAGAACGCTGAAGAAAAGACGAAGATCGCCCATAATCTTTTTAACTATGGGCATTTGCCAATCGTTGCCGGTATCATCCTGACGGCGGTGGGTGAGGATTTCAGCCTCTCCCACCCGCGAGAAGGCGCGACAATGCGGGAGGCGATCGCCATTCTCGGCGGTCCTGTCCTGTTTCTGGCCGGCAATATCGGCGTCAAGATCGCCGCCGCCTATCAGCGACCGGTCTCGCATTTTGCCGGCGTGGCGGCGCTCTGCCTGCTTTTGCCGGTGCCGGGCATTCCGCTTTTCGCGTTGCAACTGGCGAGCATGGGCGTTCTTCTGCTTGTGGCGCTTTGGGAATATCTGGCGCTGGAAAGGGCGGTCGCCAATGCTTGATCGCTGATCAGGCGTTGACGAGATCGCGCGCCCTGTCGTTCCAGAGTCGAAGGCTGCGGGCATAGGCTTCCTCGAAAGACAGAGCCATATCGTTGACCAGCATCAGCGCGATGGCCGTTGTGGAGATGATGATGGTTTCCGCCCTTTCGTCCTTTGCGGCGCCCGTCCACACCGCCCGCCAATATTCGAAGGTTGTGAACATGGTCGGCATTTCAGCGGGCGGCGTCTCACGCGCGGGAACGATGAATTCCATATCCTTGCCCTTCGAAAGACCGAAAATCCGAGTGCTGCGAAACGGTGTGAATTGCGCGAAATCCCGCGTGTTGCTGAGAATGGCGAGGTTTTCCATTGAAAGCAGCCGTGCCGTGTCCCGATGAAGTTCCTGGTAGGAGGGGCGAGCGACGCCGATGATCGTGCTTCTGGCGCGAAGCGGATTGAGAAGATGCACGACCGTATTGAGCGGCAGGCGCATCTCCAGAATGCCGTGGAGGCCGAGCAGGCTTTGAAACTGCAGGGACAGTCCGCCAATTGGAAGGTAGGCGATGCGTTCTGAAGCTGTGGCTTTCGCCGCCTGCGAAAGCGACCGGCAGAGGGGAATGCCGCAGGCCTGCGCTGCAAGTTCAAGCTTGCCGCCGTTTTCCCCCTGCCCCACATGCCCGTGCAGCAGGACGCTGTATCCCGCCATGGCGACAAGACGGGCGGAGTGGAGAAACCATGGCGCATCACGATGTTTCGGTGACATATAAGCGGGCCAGTCGAGGTCCACCGATGCAGGACCTTGCTGATCCCTTTTTATATGTCTCCACATGGCGTCGATAAAACCGGCCAGCTCCGCCGCGGTTACGCCGCGATACTGCATGGTGGCGAGCAGCGCGCCTATCTGTATCGGATCGGCATCGCCATCGAGAATGATCGAGAGCGCATCCATCGCTTCCACCTGGCTGAGCGGGCGGCTGTTGCCGATGCCCATCGCCGAGGTTGCGATATATTTGGCGAGCCTCTGCTGCGGATCGGCATTGTGGCCAATGCGCGCGAGACGGTCGGCGATGTTTTCCGGTGTCGGCTGACCTTCCAGAAGAACGCTAGGGCGAAGCGAAAGCGGCGGCGCCTTCATCAGTACGGGCCGCTCCCAACCGCTTGCACTGGCGCTGGCCGGGGCGGCGGGTTTTTCCTGCGAATAGTCCATAAGATTCTCGGCCTCCGCTGCCAGCGACCGGATGCGCAGGCGCATGCTTTCGGCAAAGGGGGTGGGACGAAGGCCCTGACCGGTGCGCAGAAAGAGCTGGTCGCCATATATGTCGCGCAGCTGCTGCAATATCCGGCTCATGGAGGATGTCGGCAGTTCCATGCCCGCCGCAGCACGGCTGACGCTGCCTTCTCTTAACAAAGCATCAAAAGCGACAAGTAGTTTCAGCTGCCCAAGCCTGTCGGGTTTTGTTGTGGAGGCCCGTTCATCTTTTCTCTTGCCGGTTGTCATCTTGCGATTTTTTACTCCCCCGCTCGTTCGTGGAGCCCTTTTTGCAATTTCTAGAATTTAGAATTGTTCGAAAACAAACGCATTGCGCCTGAACTCCCTCCTAAATAAGTGGGGTTAAATTCTCAAGTTAAATGCGGGGGCATAACATGGAATTGAAGTACCGCGGCCGCGAGAAGTCCGCGACGATAATAAAGGCCGGTCTTTCGGCAGCAATGGCTGGAACGGCGCTTTGCATCGCTCTGCCAGCTTTTGCGCAGCAGGCGCCTGAAGGAAGCACGGTTCTCGAGCAGATTGTCGTCACCGCATCCGGTTTCGAGCAGAATGTGAAAGATGCGCCGGCCAGCATCACGGTTGTGACGCGTGAAGATCTTGAAAAGGGATCCTATCGCGATCTGACCGATGCCCTGCGCGAAGTTCAGGGCGTGTCCGTCACCGGCATTGCCAATGAAAAGGATATTTTCATTCGCGGATTGCCCGGCGCCTACACGCTGGTTCTGGTTGACGGCAAGCGGCAGAGCACGCGCGACGCCCGCACCAACGGCAATTCCGGCTTCGAACAGAGTTTCGTACCGCCGGTTTCGGCGATCGAACGTATCGAAGTGGTGCGCGGGCCGATGTCCTCGCTCTATGGTTCGGACGCTATGGGTGGTGTCATCAACATCATCACCCGCAAGGTGGGCGATGTCTGGTCAGGTTCCGTCACCACCGAAGGCACGGTTCAGCAGCATTCCAAATTCGGCAATAGCGGCCAGGTCTCCTGGTATGCCAACGGACCGATACTTAAGGACCGGCTCGGTCTACAGCTTTGGGGCAGGGGCTTCACGCGTGGCGAAGACCGTATTCTGAGCGGCACCACGGGCGCCAAGGAATATGATTTCAATGGACGCCTGACATTCACGCCGAATGAAGATCACGACATCTATCTCGAAGGCGGCAAGACGCGGCTGCGCCGCAGCGCCGAGCCCGGCGACACGCTGGCGGCGACGGACGCCAACGGCACATACAATACCAATACGCGTGACCATTGGTCATTGTCGCATACCGGCCGCTGGGGGCCGACCACATCCGAATTCTCGTTCCAGCAGGAATGGGCGGAGCGTACCAACTTCACCAGAAATATCCGCACCGGCCGGGTGACCGAAAACCCGCGCTCGCCGGAAGTGCGCAACACCGTTCTCGATGGCAAGTTCACGACGCCGTTCGAATTGTTCGGCAACCACACGCTGGTGACAGGCGGACAATATTTCGAGGCGCGGCTGGCGGACCAGAACCCGGGACGCCGCACCGGCCGCGACGAAACATTTTCGGCGACGCAATGGGCGCTCTTCCTCGAGGATGAATGGCGCATTGTCGATAATTTCGCGCTGACGGGCGGTCTTCGTCTCGATAATCACGAAAAATACGGCAATCATTTCAGCCCGCGTCTTTATGGCGTCTGGAGCGCGACCGAAGAGCTGACCATCAAGGGCGGCGTTTCCACCGGTTTCCGGGCGCCGGAAATCCGCCAGATCGCGCCGGGTTATGCCTATACGACGGGTGGTGGCGGTTGCAGCTATGGCCCCAGCGGCACCTGCGGCGTCATCATTGGCGACCCTAACCTCGAAGCGGAAAAGAGCACGAGCTATGAAGTGGCCGCGCTTTGGGACAATGGCGACGTCGCTCTCGGCGCCACCTATTTCTACACCGATTTCAAGGACAAGATTTCCAATGCGCTGGTGCTCAATCCGGATGGAACGCCGGCCCGCTGGAGCGAAGACCGCAACTATCGTCTCTGGTACAATTACAACATCGACGATGCGGTCATTCAGGGTGTGGAACTGACGGCGACCTGGTATGCAACGCCGGACCTGACGCTGCGCGGCAACTATACCTATACGCATTCCGAACAGAAAACCGGCGATTATGAAGGCTTCCCGCTGGCGCGCACGCCGGAACATATGGCTAATCTGCGCGGCGACTGGGTAACCCCAATCGATGGTCTGGAAGCCTGGGCCTCGCTGAATTACCACGGATCGGAAATCAATGCCGGCCCGCGCATCGGCACCAACGGCACGCCGGTAACGATCAACGGCAAGGCCGGGCGTAAATATGACGCCTACACCACGCTGGATATCGGGGCGAAATATGCGGTCGCCGAAAATGTCGATCTCAAGGCCGCCATTTATAATCTCTTCGACAAGGATGTCGGCACCGACGATTTCAACACCGTCATGGAAGGCCGCCGTTTCTGGATCAGCATGACAGCTAAGTTCTGATCCGTCGCCACATTCACGAAAATTGCAGGCGCCTTTGGGCGCCTCTTTTTTTGGGCTATCGCCTATTGACCTCAACTATGGTTGAGGAATTATACCGGCTGCTCTTCACTATGTTTCCGCGTTTTCCGAGCGGAAATCGTTACGGAAGCAGGAGCCAGAATGGAAAATACCGTATTCAAGCACAGCCTGACGGTTGGGGAGGTTGCCCGCCGCAGCGGCATCGCCGTGTCCACCATCCATTTTTATGAGGCGAAAGGATTGATCGAGGGCTGGCGAACCGCCGGTAACCAGCGCCGTTATCATCGCGCTGTTCTGAGACGCATCGCCATCATCCGCATCGCGCAGCGCGCCGGGATACAGCTCAGCATTATCAGGGACGCGATGGCTGATCTGCCGCAGGATCGGGTGGCGACGACGGCCGATTGGCGCAGGTTCTCCCAATCGTGGCGGGAAATGCTGCAGCTTCGCATCAATAGCCTGATCATGCTGCGCGATCAGCTTACCGGCTGTATCGGTTGCGGGTGTCTTTCGCTGGATGATTGTCCGTTGCGCAATCCGAACGATGTTCTGGCCGATGACGGCGCAGGTCCGCGCCGCCTCGTTTCTGCGGAATGAACGGGATTTCCGGACCGGACCGGCTGAGCCTCACTCGGAATCGGCTGCAACCCAGACGCTGACGCTGCCGCCATTGGTGGGAAAGACACCCTTGCCGCTCTCATCGAGGGTAATCCGTTCTTCACGGTGCCCGAGAAAGTCGCGCCAGACCGCCCTGGCGTGATCGGGGCCGAGATCGATCTGCTTTTCCGCCGGCTCACCATTCGACATTATCACCACGCAGCCCGGCGCATCGGCGGTGCCGTGGCGGATAAAGGCGACGCAGCTGGCATCGTCGAAAATATCCGTCTGGGCTCCGTTGGCGAAACGGCTGCGGGCCTCTATGAGCTTCGGCAGGCATTCAATGGCGGGCATATCGATCTTATACTCGTTGCCGTCATTGCCGGTGTCGGTGTAGCTCGTGCCGAACAGATCGGGATAAAAGACGCAGGGCACCCCATCTTCGCGCAGCAGGATGATCGCATAGGCAAGAGGTTTGAACCAGGGTTCCACTGGCGCTTCCAGCGATTGCAACGGCTGTGTGTCGTGATTGTCGACCAGCGTAACGGCATGGTCGGGAACGGCGGAGACAAGCGAGCCATCGAAGATGCCGCGCATATCGAAATCGCCGCCCTGTTTCGAGGCGTCGTGGAAGCTGTGGTGAAGGGCCACATCGAAAAGCATCAGCTGCTTGTCGACGAGTTCGAGATAGCTTTTCAGCGCCTCGAGATCGGGGTGCCAATATTCCGCCACGACGAAAAGATCGGGATCGACCGTTTCGCGCATATGGCCGACCCAGTCGCGAAAGAACCAGGCCGGGATATGTTTTGCGGCATCCAGTCGGAATCCATCCACCTGCACCTGCTCGGAAAGCCAGCGGCCCCAATATTTGAGTTCCTCGTAAACCGCCCGGTTTCTGAACTCGACATCCGCGCCCATCAGATAATCGAAATTGCCGTTTTCCTGATCGACTTCTTCATTCCACTCGCCGTCGCCATATTCATTGACGAGGCGGAATATCCCGTCTTCAGTCGGCTCTTCGATGTGGTCGACACCGCTGAAGCACTTCAGGTCCCAGACGAATTTGGAATGTTTGCCGCTGCGGCCGGGAAAGGTGAAACGCGTATAGGCCAGCGCCTGAAAGTCTTCATCGTCGATCTCAGTACGGTCTTCGGGATTGACGCGGCGAACCCGCACCTTTTCCTTTTCATCCGCACCCATCTTGTGATTGAGAACCACGTCATGAATGACGCGGATGCCATTCTCTTTCAGGGTCTTGCCCGCGTGCTCAAGGGCGCCACGGTCACCATACTTTGTCGCGACCGTGCCCTTCTGGTCGAATTCGCCAAGGTCGAAGAGATCGTAGGTATCGTAACCCACCGAATAACCGCCGGCGGCACCCTTGTAAGCGGGCGGCAGCCAAACGTCGGTGATACCCATTTTCGCAAGGCTTTCGGCCTTTTCCGTCACCTCGCTCCATAACTTCCCTCCGTCCGGATAATACCAATGGAAGAATTGAAGCAAGGTGCGTCCGGCCATATTTCCCTCACGATGGTTAGCAGGTCGCGCCATAAACGGCCCGGCGGCGAAAGGGTTCCGCCGCCGGTGCCGCGCGATCTGCGATTGTGAGGCCGATGGTCCGCCCGTATATTAGCCGGCTATATCGAGAAGGGCAGCGCCCGCCGGCAGATAGTCGCCTTCCTTAACGATCAGACGGACTTTGCCGGCCATGGGGGCGACAATCTGCGTCTCCATCTTCATGGCTTCCATGACGGCGAGAAGATCGCCTTGCGAAACCGTGTCACCGTCTTTTACCTTGAAGGACTGCAAAGTGCCGGAAACCGGGGCGGTGATTTCGCCTTCCTTTTCCTTGGCGGCGGCGGTGCCGCCGGGAACAGCTGCGCTGTTGCCGCTAACCGCACCGAGGCTGGAAAGCAGCAGGCTGGGCAGACCGACCGATACACGTTTGCCGTCGATTTCCAGGAAAGTGCGGGTGACGGAGGGATCGTCGGCCGGTGCCGGGCGCTCCATGGCATCCGGCATGGCGGCGAAATCGGTCTCGATCCAGCGGGTGTGAACCTTGAACCCATCCGTGCCGATGAAGTCTTCGGTCTCGATTGCGGCGCGATGGAAGGGCAGCACCGTGGCGATGCCTTCGATACGGAATTCCTTGAGCGCGCGGCGGGCGCGGCGCAGGACCTGATCGCGGTCGGCACCCGTGACGATGAGCTTTGCCATCAGCGAGTCGAACACACCAGGCACGCTGGAGCCGCTGACGACGCCGCTATCCATACGAATGCCGGGACCGGATGGCGCGTCGAAAACCGAAATAGAACCGGGCGTCGGCAGGAAACCCCGGCCGGGATCTTCGGCATTGATGCGGAATTCCATCGAGTGTCCACGCGGTTCCGGCGTTTCGAGTACCCGCAGCTTATGGCCCTCGGCAATACGGAACTGCTCGATGACGAGATCGATGCCGGTGGTTTCTTCGGTCACGGGGTGCTCCACCTGAAGCCGCGTATTGACCTCGAGGAAAGAAATCGTGCCATCGACACCGAGCAGGAATTCGACGGTGCCGGCACCGGAATAACCGGCGGCGGCGCAGATAGCCTTGGCGGCCGTATGGATTTTCTGCCGCTGTTCGTCGGACAGGAAGGGGGCGGGAGCCTCCTCGATCAGCTTCTGGTTCCGGCGCTGCAACGAGCAGTCGCGGGTGCCGAGCACCAGCACATTGCCGTGCTTGTCAGCGATAACCTGCGCTTCGATATGACGCGGCCGGTCGAGAAATCGTTCTAGAAAGCACTCACCGCGGCCGAAGGCGGCGGTCGCCTCGCGCACGGCGGATTCGTAGAGATCGGCAATCTCTTCCATCTTCCACGCGACCTTCAGGCCGCGTCCACCGCCGCCATGGGCCGCCTTGATCGCGACGGGCAAGCCGTGCTTTTCGGCAAAAGCCGTGACTTCGACAGCGGATGCGACCGGGCCGTCGCTGCCGGCGACCAGCGGCGCGCCGACGCCGGTGGCGATGCGCCGCGCCTCGACCTTGTCGCCCAGCGCCTCGATGACGTGCGGATCGGGGCCGATCCAGATGAGACCGGCATCGAGAACGGCACGCGCAAATTCGGCACGCTCGGACAGGAAACCGTAACCGGGATGCACGGCATCCGCACCGGCGCGTTTGGCAATCGCGATCAGCTTGGCCATATCGAGATAGGTCTCGGCAGGACGTATTCCCTCCAGCGCATAGGCTTCATCCGCCAGCCGGACGAAAAGCGCGTCCTGATCGGGATCGGCATATACGGCGACCGATTGCAGGCCGTAATCGCGACAGGCGCGGATGATGCGCACCGCGATCTCGCCGCGATTGGCAATCAGCACTTTTTTCATCGCTTTTCTCCTCGGAATTATGCGTTTGTAGCCGCGATTTCGGCAAAGGGGCCGATCGGGCGGAATTTGATTTTGGCGTTGACGGGGATTTGCCCGGCAAGATCGAGATGATATTCGGCGACCGCGCCGATGACAGGATAACCGCCGGTCAGCGGGTGGTCGGCAAGGAAGAGAACCGGCTGACCGCTATGGGGAATCTGGATCGCGCCCGTTGCCGTGCCTTCGCTCGGCAATTCGGCGCTGTCCTTGCGCTCCACCGGCACGTCGCCGGCAAGGCGAATGCCGACGCGGTTCGATTGTGGCGTGACCTGCCAGAGCTGGCCGGTCAGCGTGTCGATACCCTTCTGCGTGAACCAGTCGGTGCGGGGGCCGAGAACAATGTCCAGCGTGACGACCTCACCCGTTGCCGGCGGTTCGAAGGCCGGAACCTCGTCGATCGATACGCTGGAAAGGCCGGTCTTCTCGCCCTTAAGCGAAAGGATGGCGCCTGCCCCCACCGGCTCCGGACCGACGACAGCCAATGTATCGGTCGCAAAACTGCCGAGCACCGGCTCGACAGCGAAGCCGCCGCGCACCGCAAGATAACAGCGCATGCCCTTCGGCGGCTGCCCGAAGGTCACCACATCACCGGGTTCGAGTGACACCGGGCTATGGGCCTTGGCCGCGAAGCTGCGATCTGCCGTGGTAATCGTGACGGGGCAGGGCGCACCGGCAATACCAATGACGGTACGGCTCGTGCTTTTAAAGGAAAAGCCGCCGAGCGTCAGTTCGAGACACGACGTATTGGCGGGGTTACCGACGATGCGGTTTGCAGCGTTGAATGCGCCACGATCCAGTGCGCCGGAGGCCGAGACGCCCTGCCCGGTCTGGCCGAAACGGCCTAGATCCTGGAAGATGGCGGGCATGGGCGCGGCAAGCACTTCGAAATGCGGGCCGTCCTTTTTCGGTTCTTTTTTCTGAGGTGCCGGTGCCGGAACATCGACCGTTCTGCCGGCCTTGTCCATGTCGAAGAAACGCACCCGGTACCCCGGCTGGAACAGTGCGCCGGGATCACGATCTATATCCCACATCTTCACCGGCGTCGTGCCGATGATCTGCCAGCCGCCGGGGCTGTTTTGCGGATAGACACCGCTGAAGGCGCCGGCCAGCGCCACGGAGCCTGCCGGAATACGGGTGCGCGGGCTTTGCCGGCGCGGCACATGCAGGGCCGGGTCACCACCGACCAGATAACCGAAGCCGGGGGCGAAGCCGCAGAAGGCCACGGTGAACTCGCTTTGGGTATGGCGGCGGATGACTTCTTCGATGCTCATGCCGGTCAATTCGGCAACATCGGCGAGGTCCTCGCCATTATAGTGGACGGGAATTTCCACGAGATTGTCCGAAGGCGCGATTTTTGCGGAGAGATCGCGGCTTGCCAGCCGCGCGGCTAGCGCTTCGACGCTGATCGTTTCAGGGCGGAAACGGATCATCAATGTGCGGGCAGCCGGCACCGTTTCTTCGATACCTTCGACCGGATCGTTCTGAAGCGAGGCGAAAAGCGCCAGCGTTTCATCGAGATCGGCAAGTTCGACAAGAATAGTGGTGAGGCTGACGGGGAGAAAACGCATCATATCCTCACGCGTGATAGGCAGTGTCGGGAATGTCGGTGATGAACATGTGTCCCGGCGCATGGGTAATCGCAAAGGGCACGCCTGATGCCATCACGGCGGCCTGGGGTGTGACGCCGCAGGCCCAGAACACCGGGACTTCGCCCGGCTCGATCCGCACCGCATCACCGAAATCAGGCTTTGAAAGATCGGTAATGCCGATCTCTTCGGGTGCGCCGACATGCACGGGCGACCCGTGTACGGCGGGAAAACGTCCCGAAATTGTTGCGGCATCGGCCACGCGCGACGCCGGGATCGGCCGCATGGAAACGACCATATTGCCCTTCAGCCGACCGGCCGGACGGCAGGGGCGGTTGGTGAGATACATCGGCACATTGCTCTTGTCGGTCATGTGGCGGATTTCGATGCCCGCTTCCACCATCGGCGTTTCGAAGGTGAAGCTGCAGCCGATGAGGAAGGCGACGAGATCGTCACGCTCCGCCCAGGCGGCGGTGGCGTCGGCCGTTTCCTCGACAAGCTTGCCGTCCCGCCAGATGCGGTAGAGCGGCAGGTCGGTTCTCAGATCGGCGCCGGGCGCCAGAAGCGTGGTGGGCGAACCGGGATCGGAGACATCCAGCACCGGGCAGGGTTTGGGATTGCGCTGCGCATAAAGCAAAAAATCGAAGGCCCAGTCGCGCGGCAGCACGATCATGTTCGCCTGCGTGAAGCCGGGTGCAATGCCGGAAGTTGGGGCGACGAGGCCGTCACGATAGGTCGCACGGGCCTTTCGTGCGGCGTCGGCGTCCGTGTGGTTGAGATAGGATGTCGGTATCGTCATCGGCTATCCTTTCAGAGACTGGATGCAAAAGAGCGGATGTCGATGCCATCAGCCTCGAAACGGCGGCGGATTTCCTGGGCGATCGCGACCGCACCGGGACTGTCGCCATGCACGCAGATGGATTGCGCCTCGATTTTTATGACGCTGCCATCGATTGCCTCCAACGTGCCTTCGCGGGCAAGCTGCACCATGCGGTCGGCGATTTTTGCCGCGTCGTGCAGCACGGCCCCGGCTTCGCGGCGGGAGACGAGCTGGCCTTGAGGCGTATAGGCGCGGTCGGCAAAGGCTTCGGCAACGACGGCAAGACCGGATCTGCGGGCGAGATCGAGGATGGGCGCGTTGGCAAGGCCCATCAGCACCAGTGAAGGATCGATGGCCTTGATGCCGTCGATGACGGCCTGTCCCTGTTTTGCGTCATTGGCGATGCGGTTATAGAGCGCGCCATGCGGCTTGACGTAACGCACCGTGGTGCCGGCAGCGGCGGCAACACCCTTCAGCGCGCCGATCTGGTAGATGACATCGGCAATCAGTTCTTCCGAGGTGGCGTCCAGATCGCGGCGGCCGAAGCCGACGCGGTCCGGATAGGAGACATGAGCGCCGACGACCACGCCTTTTTCCGCAGCGGCCTTGACGGTGCGGTAGATGCCGGCAGGGTCGCCGGCATGAAATCCGCAGGCAATGTTGGCGCTGGAAACGATGGCGAGCATCGCCTCATCATCTCCCATGCGCCACGCGCCGTAACTTTCGCCAAGATCGCTGTTGAGATCGATAGCGGCCATGTTTGCCTCCCTTTAGAGCATTTCCAGCAAAAGTGTGTCGCGGTTTTGCGTCCGGAAAATGCGTAAAAACAGATATGTAGAGCGTTTCCGCTTTTCTCCGAAATGCGGAAACGCTCCAGTTTATTACAGGCCGAGCAGGCCGAAGATGGTGCCAGCAGACTTGTAGCCCATGTACCATGTCAAGGCGCAGGTCAGAACGCCAAGCCCGAGCAGGATGCGCGAGTAACGATGGCCGCCCATCAGGTCTTCGCGTTTCCACGCGGCAAACAGGAAGATGCTAAGGCCGATGGGCAGGATGAGGCCGTTCAGGCCGCCGACGAAGACCAGCATGGCGGCAGGCGGCGTGGTGATCAGCAGGTAGCAGACGAGCGAAACGGCGATGAAAATAATCGTCGCTATGTTACGGGCACGTTCGCTCATGTCCTGCTTGAAGACGGGCAGGAACGATACGGAGGTGTAGGCTGCGCCGATGACGCTGGTGATGGCCGCTGCCCAGAAGATGATGCCGAAGAGCCGGAAGCCGAGATCGCCCGCAGCCGACCGGAAAGCCTGTGCGGCAGGGTTGGCGGCCTGGCCGGACGTATCGATGATGACGCCGCTGGCGACGACGCCGAGAATGGCGAGGAACAGCACATAGCGCATGATGCCGGTGACGGCGATGCCGGTCAGCGCGGCGCGGTTGACGACAGGCAGGTTTTCAGTGCCGACCATTCCCCGGTCCAGCAACCGGTGTGCGCCGGAATAGGTGATGTAGCCGCCCACGGTGCCGCCGACGATGGTGGTGATGGTCGCGAAATTGATCGTATCGGGCAAGAAGGTCTGGCGGAAGGCGTCACCCACCGGCGGTGCCGAAACGAACGCCACATAGAGCGTCAGCACGATCATCATGAGGCCGGCGAAGATAATGAACCGGTCGACTGCCAGCCCTGCACGCTTGGAAACGAAGATGGCGATGGAGAATATCGCGCTGATGGCGCCGCCGATTTTCGGGTCCAGCCCAAAAATGGCATTGAGACCAAGGCCGGTGCCGCCGATATTGCCGATGTTGAAGAACAGGCCACCGATGATGACGAGGATGGCCAGGAAATAACCGGCGCCGGGAATGGCGGCATTGGCGATATCGGATGCGCGCATACGCGTCAGCGTCACAATGCGCCAGATATTGAGCTGCACGACGAAGTCGATGAGTATGGAGGCGAGAATGCCGAAGGCAAAGGCTGCGCCAAGCTGGGTGGTGAATGTCGCTGTCTGAGTTATGAAGCCGGGACCGATGGCGGATGTCGCCATCAGGAAGATCGCTCCCAGAAGAGATGCGCGTTTTGACATTTTGAGATCGGCAGTCGGGGTGAGCTTTTTCTGCTCCATGGATTTTCTCCGCTCCTATCGCTATCCGCCCCTCGCGGATGCTTTATGGCAAGAGTTTGTCGTGTTCCGTGAAATTGTCAATATTGTTCAACAATAAATAATAATCGTTCTCTTATTTTGTCTATTTGTTAGACGTTATGCGCATGAATTCGCCACGTTTTTTTCGTGCTTTGCTAATGCTTTGTGCTATGGGCAGAACATAGCCGTGTCTGAACATGCCTGTCACGGAATTCCCGATGCTGCATTGCTCTTCAGAAAGGAGCGCTATGACGGAAACGATAGAGGGTCTGCCGCTTGCGGATCGATTGGCAAAGGGTATTCGCACCCTGCTGATATCTGGTGAGCTGGCGCCGGGGCAGCGCCTTTCCGAGGCAGCCTTCAGCGAACGTTTCGACGTCTCCCGCAATTCGTTGCGTGAAGCCTTCCGGCTTTTGACCAAGGACGGGCTATTGCGCCATGAAGCCAATCGCGGTGTCTTCGTTGCCGTGCCCACCATGTCTTCGGTGATCGATATCTACCGGGTGCGGCGCATGGTGGAATGTGGCGCGTTGCGTCAGGCCTGGCACAAGCACCCCGCGATCAAGACAATGCGGGCAGCGGTCGAGGACGCCAAGGTCAAGCGTGAAGATGCCGACTGGCTGGGTGTGGGAAGCGCCAACATGAAATTCCACGCTGCGGTCGTCGATCTTCTCGACAGTGCCCGTCTCAGCGATTTTTACGAGCGTATCGCCGCTGAGCTCAGGCTTTGCTTCGGTTTGCTGAAAGATCCCGAACAGCTTCATTCCCCCTTTGTGGACATGAACAGCAAGATCCTGTCGCTGATGGAAGAAGGCAAGGCGCAACAAGCCGGTGAGGAGATGGAAATCTATCTCAATCTGTCCGAGCGTACGGTTCTGAAGGCGCTTGAACGCGCCGTCGAACATGCTTCCTGACATGACGGGCGGCAGGGGAGGAAACGACCCTTGCCGCTCCCGCCATTTTTTGCATCCGCAGCCGATTGCCAAGTTTGCTGCGCTGCGTCATCAATGACGACATGACGCTTCGCGACCTGACCATTCTCGTTATCGACGAAAACGCGATCCGCGCCTCCATCATCGAGGAGGGGCTACGCGAGGCGGGCTATTATCGCGTCACGGTCATCCATGAGGTGAATGGGGTGGCGCGCACCATCGAGACGCTGCAGCCCGACGTCATTTTCATCGATCTGGAAAATCCCAATCGTGACATGATGGAGCATCTGTTCCAGCTCACCCGCACGGTTGGCCGGCCGATCGCCATGTTTGTCGATCGTTCCGACACGGCGTCCATCGAGGCGGCCGTCGAGGCGGGCGTTTCCGCCTATGTGGTGGACGGGCTGAAGAAGGAGCGGGTCAAGCCCATTCTCGATATGGCAGTCAGCCGCTTTAATGCTTTCAGCCGTCTGCAACGGGAACTTGCCGACGCCAAGTCGGCGCTTGAGGAACGCAAGGTCATCGAGCGCGCCAAGGGCATCCTGATGAAGATGCGTGGTCTTTCCGAAGAGGAGGCGTTTGCGCTTTTGCGCCAGACGGCAATGAACGAGAAAAAGAAGATTTCCGAGATCGCGCAAAGCGTGGTCACCGCGGCCGGTCTGTTGATGTGACGAACCGCCGGTCGGACAGTCAAGGAGTGCATGATATGGCGGCACCGGAAAAAACGGCCGGATCACACAGTGGAATAACGCAAGCCCAGGGCGCACCCGCAGTCGTCGGCAGCGACCGGCAGAAAATCCTGCGTGCCGGCTTTATTCCGCTTGTCGACGCATCCGTCCTGATTGCTGCGGCCGAATTCGGTTTCGCCGAACGCGAAGGCCTTTCGCTCGATCTCGTCAAGGATGTTTCCTGGGCGAATGTGCGCGACCGGCTGGCGTTTCGGCAATTCGATATCGCCCACATGCTGTCGCCGATGCCGGTCGCCTCCATGCTCGGGCTCGGCTCCAACCCGTCGCCGACGATCACGCCCTTTTCACTCGGGCGGGGCGGCAATGCGATCACGCTCTCGACCCGGCTTTTTGAGCGGATGAAGGCTTTGACCGGGCTTTCCGAAACGGCGGGAGCGCTGGAAAACGCCGAGGCATTGAAGCGGGTGCTCGATGATATGCGCGCCCGCGGCGAGCCGCCGCCGACGCTCGGCATGACCTATCCGTTTTCATCGCATAATTACGAATTTCGCTATTGGCTGGCCGCTGGCGGTATTCATCCCGATCATGATGTGAAGCTTGTGGTGGTTCCGCCGCCATTGACCTCGGATGCGCTCGCTGCCGGAGCCATTGACGGTTTCTGCGTCGGTGCGCCATGGAACATCGTCGCCGCCGAGCGTGGTGTCGGCCGGATCGTTGCCGCCAAGCAGGATCTGTGGCCTTCCGCACCGGAAAAGGTCATTGGCATGCGACCCGAATGGGCGGAAAACCAGCAGGAAACGGTCGGGCGGTTGCTGTCGGCGCTCGATGCCGCCGCGCGCTGGTGTGATGTTGCGGGAAATCACGATGATCTGAGCCGGGTGCTTGCTGATCCCCGCTATATCGGCGCACCGGAAGGCATCATCCGCCGTGTGCTTGCCGGTGAGTTCAGCATCGACAGCCAGGGCAACCGCCGGGTGATCGACAATTATTTCATCTTCCACGGCCGTCACGCCAATTATCCGCGCCAGAGCCAGGCATTGTGGATTTACAGCCAGATGATCCGCTGGGGGCAGGCCGAGTTTTCACAGGCAGGTATGGAGGCCGCCCTGTCTGCCTATCGGCCGGATATTTATAGGGCGGCGCTGGGCGATGCCAATGCGCCTGATGATGCCGATATCCGCATCGAAGGGCAGGAGGCTGGCGACCGTTTTGTGGACGGCTTCGTCTTTGATCCCGCTGACATTACAGGGTATGTGAATGGTTTTGCCGTGCGCAGTTCTGCCCCTGTTTCCACCTCCCAAGGCGAAGCCTGAGAGCAGTTCAGCCGGGCTAGCTGCGCAAATTTCAAGCGCGGAATTTCTCCAGTTGCGCAAACGATAGACAAAATTGCGGCTGGTTAAAATTTGATCGTTTGACGAGAATTCAGAAATTCTGTTTTATTTACAATAATATAGCTTCCATATAGAAAACTGGCACGCCTCTTGCGTCTCTTTGTTTGCACCGGTCAACGGCGATCGGGGCGAGCAGGGCGCGGCATAGGCGCTTTCAAAGACATAGACGTCGCAAGGTTTTGCTGCCCGGAACACCTCCCGTTCCGCAGGCGCAAACACCGAGCGGCGTTTTTTTATTTTCAGGTTTTTTCGCAAGCGAAAACGTCACCCGCAAAGGTGGCCTAATAAGGGGAACATGCGAATGAAAGAGATAGTCTCCGGCGCTGTCAGCCGCCGCACGATATTGAAGACGACAGCCGCCGTCGCCCTCGTCAGCGCCGTGCGCGCGGCCTTTCCTTCCGGTGCTTTCGCAGCCACCGCTGAGCCCGAGGTGAAAGGCGCGAAAATAGGGTTCATCGCGCTGACCGATGCCGCCCCGCTCATCGTTGCGGCAGAAAAGGGCCTCTTCGCCAAACACGGCATGCCGGATGTCGAGGTTCTGAAACAGGCCTCCTGGGGTGCGACGCGCGACAATCTCGTGCTCGGCGGCGCATCGAACGGCATTGACGGCGCGCATATCCTGACACCCATGCCCTATCTCATGCATACCGGCAGGGTGACCCAGAATAATGTGCCGGTGCCGATGGCCATCCTCGCCCGCCTCAACCTCGACAGCCAGGGCATTTCCGCCGCCAGGGAATATGCCGAAACCGGCGTTCAACTGGATGCTTCCAAGTTAAAGGCGGCTTTTGAGAAAAAGAAGGCCGAGGGCAAGGAAATCAAGGCCGCCATGACCTTCCCCGGCGGTACGCATGATCTGTGGCTTCGCTATTGGCTTGCCGCCGGCGGCATCGACCCGGACAAGGACGTCTCCACCATTGTCGTTCCGCCGCCGCAGATGGTCGCCAATATGAAGGTCGGCAATATGGACGTCTTCTGTGTGGGCGAACCCTGGAACGAGCAGCTCGTCAATCAGGGCATCGGTTTCACCGCCTGTACCACCGGCGAACTCTGGAAGGGCCATCCGGAAAAGGCGCTCGGCATGCGCGCCGACTGGGTGGAAAAGAACCCTAACGCCACCAAGGCGCTGCTGATGGCCGTCATGGAGGCGCAGCAATGGTGCGATGAAATGGCGAACAAGGAGGAAATGTCCGCCATCCTCGGCAAACGCCAATGGTTTAACGTGCCACCGAAGGACGTTCTCGGTCGCCTCAAGGGCAATATCAATTACGGCAACGGCCGCGTGCTCGAAAATACCGGCCTGCAGATGAAGTTCTGGCAGGACCACACCTCCTATCCCTTCCGCAGCCATGACAGCTGGTTCATCGCGGAGAACATCCGCTGGGGCAAATTCGCGCCCGATACGGATGTGAAGGCGCTGGTCGCGAAGGTCAACCGCGAGGATATCTGGCGCGAGGCGGCCAAGGATCTCGGCGTTGCCGATCTTCCCGCCTCCACCTCGCGCGGCAAGGAAACCTTCTTCGACGGCAAGGTCTTCGATCCTGAAAACCCGTCGGCCTATCTCGAAAGCCTGTCCATCAAGGCGGCCTCCTGAGGAGGAGAGCCGGGTGCCGCTCCTCATCCGCCAGCAGTGCCACCCAACCGGCGCCGCTGAAGACCGGATGAGGGGCGAGCCCAGACCGCAACCGAAATCAAGAGGGAACGCCCATGTCCGCATTGGCCCGTAAATTCAACGAAGAGCCGCATCAGCCGGTAGCGCAGAAGGCAAATATCGTGTCGCTTGCGCCGAAACAGTCACCGCGCATCGATCTGCGCAAATGGAGTGCGGCGGCGGCCCGCAACACCATACCGCCATTCCTCGTACTCGCCATTCTGCTCGGTGTCTGGCAGCTTCTCTGTTCCGCGCCGGGCGCATCGCTGCCGCCGCCAAGCCAGGTCTTCGAGGAAAGCTACGATCTCATCGTATCGCCGTTCTTCGAGAACGGATCGCAGGATATCGGCCTTGGCTGGCGTGTGCTGGTATCGCTGGAGCGCGTGGCTTACGGTTTCGGCCTTGCGGCGATCGCCGGCATCATTCTCGGTGCCGTCATCGGCCAGTCGGTCTGGGCCATGCGTGGTCTCGACCCGATCTTTCAGGTGCTGCGCACCGTGCCGCCGCTTGCCTGGCTGCCGCTGTCGCTGGCCGCTTTTCAGGACAGCAACCCATCGGCCATTTTCGTGATCTTCATCACCTCCATCTGGCCGGTCATCATCAACACGGCGGTCGGCGTGCGCAATATTCCGCAGGACTACCGCAACGTGGCGCAGGTGCTGCGGCTCAACCAGCTGGAATTTTTCTTCAAGATCATGCTGCCTTCGGCGGCGCCCTATATCTTCACCGGCCTGCGTATCGGCATCGGCCTTTCGTGGCTCGCCATCGTTGCGGCGGAAATGCTGACCGGCGGCGTCGGCATCGGTTTCTTCATCTGGGATGCGTGGAACTCCTCGCGCCTGCCCGACATCATCGTGGCGCTCGCTTACATCGGCGTTGTCGGCTTCATGCTCGACAAGCTGGTGGCTGCTCTCGGCAAGGTCATCACCCGCGGCGCTGCGGCTAATTGAGAGGGCCAAAATTATGAATGTTTATCTGAAGCTCGATCACATCGACAAATATTTCGACAAGGGCGGCGCACGCGCCGAGGTGTTGAAAGGCATCAACCTCACCATCGGCAAAGGCGAATTCGTCTCGGTCATCGGCCATTCCGGCTGTGGCAAGTCCACCATGCTGAACCTCATCGCCGGGCTGACGAAAGTCTCCGCCGGTGCGGTGCTTCTCGAAAACCGGGAGGTCAACGAGCCCGGTCCGGAACGCGCTGTCGTGTTCCAGAACCACAGCCTGCTGCCCTGGCTTTCAGTCTATGAAAACGTCAATCTCGCCGTGGAGAAAGTATTCCGCAACACCAAGACACGGGCCGAGCGGCACGACTGGGTCATGCGCAATCTCGATCTCGTGCAGATGGCCCACGCAAAAGACAAGAAACCGTCTGAAATTTCCGGCGGCATGAAGCAGCGCGTCGGCATCGCACGGGCGCTCGCCATGGAGCCAAAAATCCTGCTGCTGGACGAGCCTTTCGGAGCGCTCGACGCGCTGACCCGCGCCCATCTTCAAGACGCGGTGATGGAAATCCACGCGCGGCTCGGCAACACCATGGTCATGATCACCCATGATGTCGACGAGGCGGTGCTGCTCTCCGACCGTATCGTGATGATGACCAACGGTCCCGCCGCCCATATCGGCGAAGTGCTGGACGTGCCGCTGGCACGCCCGCGCAACCGCATCGAGCTCGCCTCCGACAAGACCTATCTCAAATGCCGCGAGGCCGTTCTGAAATTCCTTTACGAACGTCACCGCTTCATCGAAGCTGCGGAGTAACGACCATGACGCAAAAACTCGTCATCATCGGCAATGGCATGGCGCCGGGGCGCATGCTGGAGAACCTGTTCGACACCGCCCCCGGCCTTTACGACGTCACTATTTTCAACGCCGAGCCGCGCGTCAATTACGACCGCATCATGCTCTCGCCGGTGCTCTCAGGCGAAAAGAGCTATGAAGACATCGTCATTCATAGTGACGAATGGTACGCCGCCAATAATGTCACGCTGCACAAGGGCGCGAAGGTCACCGGCATCGACCGCGACAGAAAGACCGTGACCAGCGAAAACGGCATCACGGTTTCCTACGACAAGCTGGTGATCGCCACCGGTTCGTCGCCCTTCATCATTCCCGTCCCCGGACATCAATTGCCGGGCGTGCTCGCCTACCGCGATCTCGACGATGTGACGAAGATGCTGGAAATCGCCGAGGGGAAAGGCCGCGCCATCGTCATCGGCGCCGGTCTTCTCGGGCTGGAAGCGGCCTATGGCCTCAAGCGTCAGGGCATGGATGTCACCGTCATCCACCTGATGCCGACGATCATGGAGCGCCAGCTCGATCCGGCAGCGGCCTATCTTCTGGAAAAGGCGCTCAATGAGCGCGGCATCGACATCATCACCAAGGCCAACACCAAATGCATTCTGGGTGAGGAGAAGGTCGAGGGCATCGAGCTGGAAGACGGCCGGGTCATCAAGGGCGACATGGTGGTGATGGCGGTCGGCATCCGCCCGGCTTCCGGTCTCGCCAAAGAAGCTGGCCTCGCCGTCAATCGCGGCATCGTCGTCGACGACGGCATGATGACGTCGGACGCCTCGATCTATGCTCTCGGCGAATGCGCCGAGCATCGCGGCATCTGCTATGGCCTCGTTGCGCCGCTTTACGAATCGGCGCGGGTGCTGGCCGACCGGCTTCGCGGCGGTTCGGCCGAATATCACGGCTCCGTCACCAATACGAAGCTGAAGGTCACCGGCATCAACCTGTTTTCCGCCGGTGATTTTGCGGAGGGCGACGGCCGCGAGGAAATCGTGCTGCGCGATGCCACGGCCGGTGTCTACAAGCGCCTGATCCTCAAGGACAACCGCATCATCGGCGCGGTTCTTTACGGCGAGACGGCGGACGGATCATGGTTCTTCGACCTGATGAAGAAATCCACCGACATTTCCGCCATGCGCGAAACCCTGATCTTCGGCCAGGCCTATCAGGGAGGGTCGCCGCTGGACCCTATGGCGGCCGTTGCAGCCTTGCCGGATGATGCGGAAATCTGCGGCTGCAACGGCGTGTGCAAGGGCAAGATCACCACGGCCATCACCTCCAAGGGGCTGACATCGCTCGACGATGTGCGCGCCCACACCAAGGCGTCCGCCTCCTGCGGCAATTGCACCGGCCTTGTCGAGCAACTGATGACGCTGACGCTCGGCGACAGCTACAACCCCGCCGCCGTGCAGCCCATGTGCAAATGCACGGATCTCGGCCATGACGATGTGCGCCGGCTCATTAAGGCCAAGGGTCTGAAGACCATTCCCGCCGTGATGCAGGAACTGGAATGGAAGACCTCCTGCGGCTGCGCCAAGTGCCGGCCGGCGCTTAATTATTACCTCGTCTGCGACTTCCCGGACGAATATGCCGATGATTACCAGTCGCGCTACATCAATGAGCGCGTTCACGCCAATATCCAGAAGGACGGCACCTATTCCGTCGTGCCGCGCATGTGGGGCGGCGTCACCTCCTCCTCCGAGCTTAGGGCGATTGCCGATGTGGTCGACAAGTTCGATATCCCTATGGTGAAGGTAACGGGCGGCCAGCGTATCGACCTGCTCGGCATCGAGAAGGAGGATCTGCCCGCCGTCTGGGCTGATCTCGGCAAGGCCGGCTTCATTTCCGGTCAGGCCTACGCCAAGGGCTTGCGCACGGTAAAAACCTGTGTCGGTCAGCAATGGTGCCGTTTCGGCACGCAGGATTCGACCGGGCTCGGCATCCGCATCGAAAAATTCATGTGGGGCTCGTGGACGCCCGCCAAGCTGAAGCTTGCCGTTTCCGGCTGTCCGCGCAACTGCGCGGAGGCCACCTGCAAGGATATCGGCGTCATCTGCGTCGATTCCGGTTTTGAAATCCACTTCGCCGGTGCTGCGGGTCTCGATATCAAGGGCACGGAAGTTCTGGGTCTCGTCCATACCGAGGACGAGGCGCTGGAACATATCGTCGCGCTGACGCAGATGTATCGCGAACAGGCGCGCTATCTCGAGCGTATCTACAAATGGGCCAAGCGCATCGGTTACGACGAGGTGCGCCGCCAAATCATGGAGGATGCTGACAAGCGCCGGGCCTATTTCGAGCGCTTCGTCTTCAGTCAAAAATTCGCGCAGATCGATCCCTGGTCGGAGCGTGTCTCCGGCCGCGACAAGCATGAGTTCAGGCCCATGGCGGCGATCGGTTTCAGCGAGGCGGCGGAGTGAGAACGATGGACAGCAACTGGATCGATATTGGCGATATCTCCGACATCCCGCTGCGCGGCGCGCGGTGCGTGAAGACACCGATGGGCAAGATTGCGGTGTTCCGCACGGCGGAAAATCAGGTCTTCGCCATCGAGGATCATTGCCCGCACAAGGGCGGGCCGCTCTCCCAGGGCATCGTGCACGGGGCTTCGGTGACGTGTCCGCTGCACAATTGGGTGATTTCGCTGGAAACCGGCAAGGCGTTGGGGGCGGATGAAGGGGAGGTACGGACGATTCCGGTGCGTAATCTGGATGGGCGGCTGTCCATCGCGCTTGAAACTCTGATGATTGCGGCGGAGTGAATGGCGATGGCGGCGAAGATACCCCCCTCTGTCCTGCCGGACATCTCCCCCTCAAGGGGGGAGATCGACAAGCGGATGGCTCCCATCTTCATAGCCGCAGGCCGTATCGCAAGCTGTGAATCGGCGTTCGCGCCACAATTGATCTCCCCCCTTGAGGGGGAGATGTCCGGCAGGACAGAGGGGGGTAAACGCCACGCGCCGAGAGGGCAAATAAGAGGGCAAAACCATGCCCGTTGAAACCAAAACCACCTGTCCCTATTGCGGCGTCGGCTGTGGCGTCATCGCCACCGTTGCCGATGACGGCGTCGTTTCCGTCAAAGGCGATCCGGACCACCCCGCCAATTTCGGTCGCCTGTGCTCTAAAGGTTCTGCTCTGGCCGAAACCATCGATCTCGACGGCCGCCTGCTTTACCCTGAAATCGCCGGCCGGCGGGCGGCATGGGGCGAGGCGCTCGATCTCGTCGCGTCCCGTTTTTTCGACGCCATTGCCGAACACGGCCCGGATTCGGTCGCCTTTTACGTTTCCGGCCAGTTGCTGACCGAGGATTATTACCTGGCGAACAAGCTGATGAAAGGTTTCATCGGCTCGGCCAATATCGACACCAATTCAAGGCTCTGCATGTCGTCCTCCGTCGCCGGCCACCGCCGCGCCTTCGGCGCCGATACGGTGCCGGGCACCTACGAGGATATGGAGCTTGCCGATCTGGTGATCCTCACCGGTTCCAACCTCGCCTGGTGCCATCCCGTTCTTTATCAAAGGCTGGCGGCGGCGAAGGCGGCGCGGCCGGGGATGAAGGTCGTCGTCATCGATCCGCGCCGGACGATGAGCGCCGACATTGCCGATATGCACCTTGCCATCCGCCCCGATGGGGATGTGGCGCTGTTTACCGGCCTGCTGGCGCACCTTTCCGACAGTTTGGCCATCGATCGCGCTTACGTGCAAAACCATACGGTCGGCTTCGATGCCGCCATGCAGACCGCACGCGCGCATAGCCTGACGGAAATCGCGGCGGCCACCGGCCTGACCATCGCCGAACTGATATCCTTTTACGAAGTGTTCGAACGCACGGAAAAAACCGTCACCTGCTACAGCCAGGGCGTCAACCAGTCTGAAAGCGGCACCGACAAGGTCAACGCCATCATCAATTGCCATCTCGCCACCGGCCGCATCGGCCGGCCGGGCATGGGGCCATTTTCGCTGACCGGCCAGCCGAACGCCATGGGCGGGCGAGAGGTGGGCGGGCTTGCCAATATGCTGGCCACCCATATGGCTATCGAAAGCGCCGAGGATCGCGGCCGTGTCCAGCGCTTCTGGGGATCGCCCGTCATCGCGCAAAAGCCCGGCCTGAAGGCGGTGGACATGTTCCGGGCGGTGGCGGACGGTCGCATCAAGGCGCTGTGGATCATGGCCACGAACCCGGTCGTCTCCATGCCGGATGCCGGTGCCGTCGAGACGGCGATAAAGGCCTGTCCTTTTGTCGTCGTCTCCGATGTCATGGCGAGTACCGACACGGCTCGCCATGCGCATGTGCTTCTGCCATCGCTTGGCTGGGGGGAAAAGGACGGCACCGTCACCAACTCCGAGCGCCGCATTTCTCGCCAGCGCGGCTTTCTGCCTGTGCCTGGCCAAGCCAGGGCCGACTGGTGGCAGATGGCGGAAGTGGGCCGGCGCATGGGCTTCGGCGCGGCCTTCGCTTTTCGTCAGCCATCGGAAATTTTTGCCGAACACGCGGCTCTTTCCGCTTTCGAAAATGCCGGTAGCCGTGATTTCGATATCGGCGGGATCGACCGGGATGGCTACGACGGGATGACTCCCTTCCAATGGCCGAAAGCCGAGGCCGGCAAGGCCGAGGTGACGCGCTTTTTCGCGAACGGCCGGTTTTATCATGAAGATGGCAAGGCAAGGCTCATCCCCACCGCCTTGCCGCAGACAGACAGGACATCGGCGGACTATCCGCTGACGCTGAATACCGGGCGCGTTCGCGACCAATGGCACACGATGACCCGCACCGGCAAAAGCGGCCGCCTCACCGCCCATATCGCCGAGCCTTTCGCCGAGTTTCACCCGCGCGATGCGCAGGCGCTGGGAATAGAAAGTGCTGATCTGGTGGAGCTGGAAAGCCCGCATGGCAAGGTGCTGCTGCGGGTGCTGGTGAGCGAAAGACAGGCGCGCGGCTCGGTCTTCGCGCCGATGCACTGGAACGACCAGTTCGCCTCGCAGGCGCGCATCGATGTCGTGGTTGCCCCGGTGACGGACCCGCATTCCGGTCAGCCCGCCTCGAAAAACATGGGCGTAAGGGCAAGGCGCTTCGAAGCAAAAGCCTATGGTTTCGCCATCTCCCGCATCCGGCCGGATGCGCAAAATTGTGCCTACTGGGCCATGGCCAAAGCGGATGGCGGCTATCGCATGGAACTCGCTTTTGCGGAGGAGCCGCAGGACTGGACATTCTGGGCGCGGCAGGTCTTCGGCATTGAGGCCAGAATCGAGCCCTTGGGTTACAGCGACCGGCACACGGGCGACCTGCGCCTTGCCTTCTTCGACGGCGATATCCTGCTGGCGGCGCTGTTCATCGCGAGGCAGCCGGTGGCCGTTGCCCGCAATTGGGCGATCTCGCAGTTGACCGAACGCCATGAAGATTTGCGCATGCGTTTTGCGCTGGTCGCTGGTCGCCCCGGCGCCGGCCGCGCCGATCCGGGCGCCACTGTCTGCTCCTGCTTTAACGTCGGGGTGAACCAGATTACCGCCGCCATCCGTGAGGGTTGCCACAGTGTCGAAGCCATCGGCAAAGCGCTGAATGCCGGAACCAATTGCGGCTCCTGCCGCGCCGAAATCAGGGGGATCATCGATGGATGCCTTAAAACCGCAGCGGAATGAACCGGCCCGCATGGAAAGATTAGCCAAGTTGCCGGTCTTCTGGGGGCTTGAGGGCAAGCGTGTGGTTCTGGCGGGCGGATCGGACGCGGCCGCCTGGAAGGCAGAACTGCTGCTTGCCTGCGGGGCGGAATTGCATCTTTATTGCGAGGCAAGCGAGCTTTCGGAAAGCTTTGCAGCGCTTGTCGCGAAAAGCCAGATGCTGATGTGGGATGACCGTCCGTGGGGTCCGGATATCTTCGAAGGCGCGGAACTGGCGCTGGCCGATTGCGAAACCGATGCGGAAGCCAAAAGATTTTACCATGCCGCGCGCGCGGCCGGCGTGCCCGTCAATGTCATCGACAAGCCGGAATTCTGCCAGTTCCAGTTCGGCTCCATCGTTAATCGCTCACCGGTGGTGGTGTCGATTTCAACCGATGGTGCAGCCCCCATTCTGGCACAGGCCATCCGCCGGCGCGTCGAGACATTGCTGCCGCTTTCGCTGAAGGACTGGGGCGCGCTCGCCCAGACAATCCGCGAGCGCGTCAATCTGCGGCTCGCTCCCGGCGCGTCGCGGCGTTATTTCTGGGAAAAATTCGTCGATCGGGCCTTCACTGAAAGGCTGGATGAGGGCAGCGAGGAACGGCTGCTTGCGGATATCGGAATGCAGGCTGCGCGGGCAGGATTGGGGCGCGGCCTTGTGACGCTTGTGGGCGCCGGACCGGGCGATGCCGAACTGCTGACGCTGAAAGCGGTGCGCGCTTTGCAGGCGGCCGATGTCATCCTGTTCGACGATCTCGTTTCAGCCGAGGTGCTTGAACTGGCGCGACGGGAGGCGAAGCGCATGCTGGTCGGCAAGCGCGGCGGTCGGGAAAGTTGCCGGCAGGAAGACATCAATGACATGATGATCCGCCTCGCCAAGGCCGGCAAACGGGTGGTGCGGTTGAAATCCGGCGATCCGATGATTTTCGGGCGCGCCGGTGAGGAGATCGCCGCGCTGGAAGCCGAAAATATCCCGGTCGAGATTGTGCCCGGCATCACTGCCGCAAGTGCCATGGCCTCGCGTCTGGGTGTTTCCCTGACCCATCGCGACCATGCCCAGTCGGTACGCTTCATCACCGGCCATTCCCGGCAGGGAAAGCTACCGGAGAATATCGACTGGCAATCCCTGTCAAACCCTTCCGTGACCGCGATTTTTTACATGGGCGGGCGAACCGCAGCCAGCATAGAGGCCTGCCTGCTCGCTCACGGCATGCCCGCTTCAACGCCCGTTGCGGTCATGATTTCCGTCAGCCGGGCGAATGAGCAGCGCTGGTGCGGCCCCCTGATGGAACTCGGTGCCGCCGTCAAGAGACTGGGCGTGAACGAACCTGTGCTGATCGGTATCGGCGATGTATTTGCTGTCGCCTCCTCGGCGATGTCCCGCTCCAACCTGTTGATTGAGAAAGTCGGCTAAATAATATCGTCAAGTGGCTTCAAGCCCTGCCTGCGGAACCGCATTTCGCTGTTTTGATACCGCCACCATCGCTACTGCAAAACCGTCCCTTGACATTGGTTTTTCGTTCGCTCTTCAATAAAACGAAAAAATTGAAAGAGGAGGGAGGGTGAAATGCTGCTCACACCGCGTCAGGAGGAAATCGTTGCGCTGGCGAAGGCCAATGGGCGGGTGCTGGTCGATGAGCTGGCGGCGCGGTTTTCGGTGACACCCCAGACGATCCGCAAGGACTTGAACGATCTATGCGATACGCGGGTTCTGACCCGCATCCATGGCGGCGCGCTTTTTCCAAGCGGCAACGAAAACGTCAAATACGAGGCGCGTCGGGCGATAGCCTCTTCCGAAAAGCAGGCGATCGGTGCCGCCGCTGCCGCCCTCATCCCCAACAACTCGTCACTTTTCATCAATATCGGCACGACGACCGAAGCCGTGGGCGAAGCGCTGGCGGATCATCACGAGTTGATGGTCATTACCAACAACATCAATGTTGCCAACAGGTTGAGGGTCTTCCCCGGTATCGAGGTGGTGATTGCCGGCGGTGTCGTGCGCGGTTCCGATGGCGGTATCGTCGGCGAGGCGGCGGTGGATTTCATTCGCCAGTTCAAGGTGGATTTCGCCGTCATCGGCGTTTCGGCCATAGATGAGGACGGCGCCTTGCTGGATTTCGACTTTCGTGAGGTGAAGGTCGCGCAGGCAATCATCTCCAATGCGCGCCATGTCATTCTCGTGTCGGATTCGCTCAAATTCGAGCGCACGGCTCCGGTTCGTATCGGCCATCTTTCCCAGGTGCATACTTTCATCACCGATCATTGTCCGGTGGATTCGATCCGGTCCATCTGTGCCGATCATGACGTCCGGTTGATCGAAACCGAGATGCGCGAGTCCTGATCGGGACGATCTATCAATTTCGTTTGACATTCGTTTTGTCTTCGAATTAGATGTTCGTGCTTTCAATATGTCGATGGGGAGAGCGTCGATGAAAGCGCGGGAGGATTCATGTCTGACGAGGCAATTCACGATATTTTCGTGATCGGCGGCGGTATCAATGGCTGCGGCATCGCGCGTGATGCCGTCGGCAGAGGTTATTCCGTCGCACTTGCGGAAATGAACGATTTTGCCTCCGGCACGTCTTCCGCCGCTACCAAGCTCATACATGGCGGTTTGCGTTATCTCGAACATTACGAGTTTCGTCTCGTGCGCGAAGCGCTGATGGAACGTGAGGTGCTGTGGGCTATGGCGCCGCACATCATCTGGCCCATGCGCTTCGTACTGCCGTTCCAGAAGGGCGGGGTGCGCCCGGCCTGGCTCGTGCGTCTCGGGCTATTTCTGTACGACCATCTCGGCGGCCGCAAGCTTCTGCCTGCGACCCGCTCGCTCGATCTGCGCCGCGATCCCGCCGGTAAACCTTTGAAACCGATTTTTGCCCGCGCCTTCGAATATTCGGATGGCTGGGTGGACGATGCCCGCCTTGTGGTGCTGAATGCCCGCGACGCTGCCAATCGCGGCGCGCTCATCCTCAACCGCACGCAGGTGGTTTCAGCCCGGCGCGAAGGCGCCTTCTGGCGAGTCGAAACGAAAAATGCGGCCGGAGAGGCCAAGACCTACCGGGCGCGCATGCTGGTGAATGCCGCGGGTCCCTGGGTGGACAAGGTGTTGTCCTCGGCATTCGGCAAAAACAATGTCCATAATGTCCGCCTGGTGCAGGGCAGCCACATCATCGTGCGCAAGAAATTTTCCGATCCGCGTGCGTATTTTTTCCAGAATCCGGATGGCCGCATCATCTTCGCCATTCCCTATGAGCAGGATTTCACCCTGATCGGGACGACGGATCGCGACTATACCGCCGATCCCCGGGCTGTTAAGATCAGCGATGAGGAAACCAGCTATCTCTGCAATGCCGCGAGTGAATATTTCGCTGAACCGGTAAAGCCCGCGGATATCGTCTGGACCTATTCCGGCGTGCGGCCGCTTTTCGATGACGGCGCATCGAAGGCACAGGAAGCGACCCGCGATTATGTGCTGAAAACCGAAGGGGCGGAGGGCGAAGCGCCGCTCCTTAATATATTCGGCGGCAAGCTTACCACCTATAGGCGGCTTGCCGAACATGCTCTTGAAAAAATTGGCGATGCGCTGGGTGAAAAGGGTGCGCCATGGACGGCGGGTTCGCATCTGCCGGGCGGAAACTTCGGTGCCGAAGCCTATGCAGAAGAGGTCAAGGCCTTACGGTCGCGCTATCCCTTCCTCGATGAGCGTCATGCCGGGCGGCTCGTTCGTTGTTATGGAACGGATGCGATGGCGATAATCGGCTCCGCTACGGATACGACGGCGTTGGGACGGCATTTCGGCGGTACGCTCTACGAAGCTGAGGTTCGCTGGCTGATGGCGCGGGAATGGGCGCTGACGGCCGAGGATATTCTGTGGCGCCGCACCAAGCAGGGCCTCTTTTTTAACCCGGAAGAGGTGCGTGCGCTGGAGGATTATGTCGAAGACATTGCAGGTGGGCGCTTAAGGGCAATCTGACGATCCGGATAAAAGCGGAGGAGGCTTTGGATCACCATGCTTGAATTGCGAAACGTCTCGAAGATGGTTGGCGGTGAATATCATATTCACCCGACCGATCTGACGTTGCAGCGCGGAAGCCTGAACGTCCTGCTTGGACCGACACTTTCGGGCAAGACGACGCTGATGCGGCTGATGGCCGGGCTGGACAAGCCGAGCGCCGGCTCGATCTTTTTCAATGGCGAAGACGTAACGGGTTTTCCGGTGCAGAAGCGCAACGTCGCCATGGTCTATCAGCAGTTCATCAACTATCCGGCGCTCAGCGTTTATGAAAACATCGCCTCGCCCATGCGCGTTGCCGGCAAGGACCAGGCGACCATCGACAGGGAAGTGAGGAAAGCCGCCGAGCTTTTGAAGCTGACGCCCTATCTAGACCGTACGCCGCTCAATCTTTCCGGCGGCCAGCAGCAGCGCACAGCACTCGCCCGCGCCATCGTCAAAAACGCCAATCTGGTGCTGCTTGATGAGCCGCTGGCCAATCTCGATTACAAGCTGCGCGAAGAGCTGCGCGAGGAGCTGCCGCGCATCTTCGCCGAATCCGGCGCCATTTTCGTTTATGCCACCACCGAACCTTCCGAGGCGCTGCTTTTGGGCGGCAATACCGCAACGCTCAACGAGGGCAGGGTAACGCAGTTCAGCCACACCATCGAGGTTTACCGGCGCCCGGTGGATATCGTCACCGCCGAAATTTTTGCGGACCCGCCGCTCAATACCATCGAGGTCGTCAAGGCGGGCGGCGCATTCACCCGTGCCGACCAGGCGGTAATTGCGGTGCCCGCGCATCTTGCCGCCGTGCCGGATGGACCTTTGACCATCGCTTTCCAGCCGCATCATCTTTTCCCGCAAGCGAAGGGCGAGGCCCGCCAGTCGATCCGGGCGCGGACGCTGATTTCGGAAATCGCCGGATCGGAAAGCTTCGTGCATGTAGAATTTTCGGGCCGGCGCTGGGTCATGCTGGCGCATGGCATTCACGACATCGAGCCGGACAGGGACATAGAACTGTTTCTCGATACAAAACACCTGATGGCCTTTGACGCGAATGGCCGCGCCATCGGCAAAGCGGCTTGAGGGAGATCGATCATGGCACGCATCACGCTCGATCACATCCGCCACGCTTATAACGCAAAGGCGCAGGCTGCCGGCGACTATGCGCTGAAGGAAGTCCACCACGAATGGGAAGACGGCGGGGCCTACGCGCTGCTGGGGCCTTCCGGCTGCGGCAAGACCACGCTGCTCAACATCATTTCCGGGCTGCTGCGCCCCTCCGAAGGCCGCATCGCTTTTGACGGAACCGACGTGACGGATTTCGCCACGGAAGACCGCAATATTGCGCAGGTGTTCCAGTTCCCGGTCGTTTACGACACGATGACGGTCTACGACAATCTGGCCTTTCCGCTGCGCAACCGGCATGTGCCGGAAGCCGAAGTCGACCGCCGGGTGCGGGAAATCCTGGAAATGACCGATCTTTCCGGCATGGCCAAACGCCATGCGCGTGGTCTGACGGCGGATCAGAAACAGAAGATTTCGCTGGCGCGCGGGCTGGTGCGGTCCGATGTCAACGCGATCCTCTTCGATGAGCCGTTGACGGTCATCGATCCGCACATGAAATGGGTGTTGCGCTCGCAGCTGAAGCGGTTGCACCGGCAATCCGGTTTCACCATGGTCTATGTGACCCACGACCAGACCGAAGCGCTGACCTTCGCCGACAAGGTTGTGGTCATGTATGACGGGCAGATCGTCCAGATCGGCACGCCGGCTGAGCTCTTCGAGCGGCCGGGCCATACATTCGTCGGTTATTTCATCGGCTCGCCCGGCATGAACGTGCTGCCCGCCAGTATCGCCGGCGCGACCGCAATGGTCGGCGGCCTCGACGTACCGCTCGCCGGTGCGCCAAAGGTTGACGGAGCGCAACGCATCGAGATCGGCATCCGTCCAGAATTTGTCCGGCTGGAACGGGGCGGCATGCCCATCATTGTCGACAAGGTCGAGGATATCGGCCGGCAGAAGATCGTGCGCGCCCGGTTTGCCGGACAAAAGCTTGCGATTGTCGTTGCCGAAGACGAGGAAATCCCGGCTGAAGCGGGCGTTCGCTTCGATCCGGCCGCCATTGGCGTCTTCGCCGATTCCTGGCGTGTAAAGATGGGGGCCTGACCATGGAAAAGAGCTGGAACAACAAGGCATGGTTCATGGTGCTGCCGGTGCTGGTGCTGGTCGCCTTTTCCGCCGTCATTCCGCTGATGACCGTCGTCAATTATTCGGTGCAGGATACGTTCGGCAATAACCAGTTCTTCTGGGCGGGAACGCAATGGTTCGAGGACATTCTCCGTTCCGCCCGTTTCTGGGATGCGCTGGGCCGCAACCTTTTGTTTTCCGGCATTATTCTGGCGATTGAAATTCCGCTCGGCATCTTCATCGCGCTCAAGATGCCGAAGTCCGGCATCGGCGTGCCCGTCTGCCTTGTCACAATGGCGCTGCCGCTGCTGGTGCCGTGGAATGTCGTCGGCACGATCTGGCAGGTTTTCGGCCGCAGCGATATCGGTCTGCTCGGCTATTACGCCAATCAACTCGGGCTCGATTACAACTATGTCAACGATCCGGTCGATGCGTGGATCACCGTGGTCATCATGGATGTCTGGCACTGGACGAGCCTTGTCGTGCTTCTGTGTTACGCCAGTCTCGTCTCCATTCCGGACGCCTATTATCAGGCGGCAAGGATCGATGGCGCGTCGCGTTTTGCGGTGTTCCGGTACATCCAGCTGCCGAAGATGAAGCGGGTACTGCTGATCGCCTTCCTGCTTCGCTTCATGGACAGTTTCATGATCTATACCGAGCCTTTCGTCGTCACCGGCGGCGGCCCGGGCAATTCCACGACCTTCCTGTCGATAGATCTCGTTAAGGTTGCGCTCGGCCAGTTTGACCTCGGGCCGGCGGCAGCCATGTCGCTGATCTACTTCCTCATCATCCTGCTGCTGTCTTGGGTGTTCTACACCGTCATGACCAGCCACGACGCGGAGACTTGAGACATGAGCGCCTCGAATGTCACCACAAGCGTGGAGCGCAACGGCATCGGCAGTTCGCCGGTGAGAGCGAATGCGACGGGGCGATCCGGACTTGCCGTCAATGCGCGGCGTCGCCGCCATGGGCCGTCGCGTTTTTCCTGGCTGGTCCCGACGATCTATATCCTGCTGCTGCTTGTTCCGATCTACTGGCTCGTCAATATGAGCTTCAAGACGAACACGGAAATCGTCTCGTCCATGACGCTTTATCCGCATGAGCCGACGTTGCAGAACTACCGGACGATCTTTACCGATTCGTCCTGGTATTCGGGCTATATCAATTCAATCATCTATGTCGTGATGAACATGGTGATTTCGGTCGCGGCTGCGCTGCCGGCGGCCTACGCCTTCTCGCGTTATCGTTTTCTGGGCGACAAGCACCTGTTCTTCTGGCTTTTGACCAACCGCATGGCGCCGCCCGCCGTCTTCGCGCTGCCCTTCTTCCAGCTGTATTCGGCTTTCGGGCTGATCGATACGCATATAGCCGTGGCGCTGGCGCATTGCCTGTTCAACGTGCCGCTGGCGGTGTGGATTCTCGAAGGCTTCATGTCCGGCGTGCCGAAGGAAATCGACGAGACCGCCTATATTGACGGCTACTCCTTCCCGAAATTCTTCGTGAAGATTTTCATGCCGCTCATCGCTTCCGGCATTGGTGTCGCCTGCTTCTTCAGCTTCATGTTCTCGTGGGTCGAGCTTCTGATCGCTCGCACGCTGACGACGACGGACGCAAAACCGATCGCTGCGACCATGACGCGCACCGTTTCGGCCGCCGGTATGGACTGGGGCTTGCTTGCCGCCGCCGGCGTGCTGACGCTGATCCCCGGCGCGCTGGTGATCTGGTTCGTGCGCAATTATATCGCCAAGGGCTTTGCGCTCGGGAGGGTTTGACCATGATGAAGATGCCCGATTTTAGCTGGATGGCGTGGACTTGGCAGACGGGTGCGTTTTTCGGCGCTATCGCCGTGCTGCTCGTCGGCATGTGGGTGTGGGAGCAACTCTCGCCCGGCGGCAATCCTCGCTTCGGCCTGTTGCGCTTCGAGACCACGCGGGGCGACAGGTTGTTCATCTCGCTGCTCGGCAGCGCCTTCATTCATCTCGCATGGCTCGGGCTGGTCGGCCCGAACCTGTGGTGGGCTCTCGCTCTATCCTTGGTCTACGCCATCGGCGTTTTCCGTTTTGTCTAGAGCAGGAAATGGTGCGGCGGAGGAAAACCGCACCCGTAGACTTCATGCAATCGCAAACCCTTGGGAGGACTGATATGCGACGGCATTTGATGACGACGACGGCGGCCATGCTGCTGGCAATGACGGGTTCCGCTTTCGCCGGAATGGAGGAAGCAAAGCAGTTTCTGGACAAGGAAATCGGCGACATGTCGTCCCTTTCCCGTGCGGATCAGGAAAAGGAGCTGCAATGGTTTGTCGATGCCGCGAAACCTTTTGCGGGCATGGAAATCAAGGTCGTTTCGGAATCTCTGACGACCCATGAATACGAATCCAAGGTTCTGGCCCCGGCCTTCACCGCCATTACCGGCATCAAGGTCACGCACGACCTGATCCAGGAGGGTGACGTTGTCGAAAAAATCCAGACCCAGATGCAGACCGGCCAAAACCTTTATGACGGCTGGGTCAACGATAGCGACCTCATCGGCACCCATTGGCGCTACCAGCAGGTGCGCAACCTGACCGACTTCATGGCCAATGAAGGCAAGGACGTCACCAATCCCGGTCTCGACCTTAAGGACTTCATCGGCAGCGCCTTTACGACGGCGCCGGACAAGAAGCTCTACCAGCTTCCGGATCAGCAGTTCGCGAACCTCTACTGGTTCCGTTACGACTGGTTCAACGATGAAAAGAACAAGGCCGATTTCAAGGCTAAATACGGGTATGACCTCGGCGTGCCGGTCAACTGGTCGGCCTATGAGGATATTGCCGAATTCTTCACCGGCCGAGATGTCGACGGCAAGAAGGTCTTCGGCCATATGGACTATGGCAAGAAGGACCCGTCGCTCGGCTGGCGCTTCACAGATGCCTGGCTTTCCATGGCCGGCAACGGCGACAAGGGCCTGCCGAATGGTCTGCCCGTCGATGAATGGGGCATCAAGGTCAACGACAAGTCGCAGCCGGTCGGCTCCTGCGTGGCGCGCGGCGGCGATACCAACGGTCCGGCTTCGGTCTACTCCATCGAGAAATATCTTGAATGGCTGAAGAAATATGCGCCGCCGGAGGCGCAGGGCATGACCTTCTCCGAATCCGGTCCGGTGCCGGCGCAGGGCAATATCGCCCAGCAGATCTTCTGGTATACGGCGTTTACCGCCGATATGGCCAAACCCGGCCTGCCGGTCGTGAACGAGGACGGTTCGCCGAAATGGCGTGTCGCACCTTCGCCACATGGCGTCTACTGGAAGGACGGCATGAAACTCGGTTATCAGGATGTGGGTTCGTGGACGCTGATGAAATCCACCCCCGACGACCGCGCCAAGGCCGCCTGGCTCTACGCGCAGTTCGTGACCTCCAAGACCGTGGATGTGAAGAAGAGCCATGTGGGCCTGACCTTCATTCGCGACACCACCATCCACCACAAGAGCTTCACGGACCGGGCCTCCAAGCTCGGCGGTCTCATCGAGTTCTATCGTTCGCCGGCCCGCGTGCAATGGTCGCCGACCGGCACCAACGTTCCGGATTATCCGAAGCTGGCGCAATTGTGGTGGCAGGCGATCGGGGATGCTTCGTCGGGTGCGAAAACCGCGCAGGCCGCGATGGACTCTCTCTGCGCCGAGCAGGAAAAGGTCATGAGCCGTCTGGAACGCGCTGGCGTGCAGGGCGATATCGGCCCGAAGCTGGCGGAAGAGCACGATATCGAATACTGGAACAAGGATGCCGTTTCGAAGGGCAATCTGGCGCCGCAGCTGAAGATAGCCGACGAAAAGGAAAAGCCGGTCACCGTCAACTACGACGAACTGGTCAAAAGCTGGCAGAAGTGATTTCTGCGTAAAATCTGAAACCGGGGCGGCTTGCCGCCCCGGTCATTGCGTCTGAAAGGGAGTGGCATGATGGGCGGTTATATTCTGGCGATCGATCAGGGAACGACATCGACACGGTCGATGGTCTTTGATCGCGACATGCGGGTCATCGGTGTCGGGCAGCGAGAATTTCCGCAACATTTCCCGGCCTCGGGCTGGGTTGAACACGATGCCGAGGATATCTGGAGAAGCGTGCTCGAAACCATTCGGCTGGCGCTTGCCGATGCCGGCATCGCCGCCTCCGATATCGAGGCGATCGGCATTACCAACCAGCGCGAAACGACGGTACTGTGGGACAGGAACACGGGCGAGGCCGTGCATCGGGCCGTGGTCTGGCAGGATCGGCGCGCCGCGCCCATCTGCGAGGATCTAAAACGCCGGGGACTTGAGCCGCTGTTTTCGAAAAAGACCGGTCTGTTGCTCGATCCCTATTTTTCCGGCACGAAGCTGAAATGGCTTCTGGACAGCGTCAGCGGTCTTCGCGAAAAAGCCGTGAAGGGAGAAATCTGCTTCGGCACTGTCGACAGTTTCCTGATTTATCGCCTGACTGGCGGCCGCCGCCATGTCACCGACGCCACAAATGCCTCGCGGACGCTGATCTACAATATCGAAGAAAATACATGGGACGATGAGCTTCTGTCGATCCTCGACATTCCCAGCGCCATGCTGCCGGAAGTGCTGGATTGCGCCGCCGATTTCGGCGTGACCGACAAGTCGCTGCTGGGAGCGGAAATTCCGATCCTGGGTGTGGCCGGCGACCAGCAGGCAGCCGTCATCGGCAATGCCTGCTTCGAGCCGGGCATGATGAAATCCACCTACGGCACGGGCTGCTTTGCGCTCCTTAATACCGGCACGGATCGCGTCGCCTCGACCAACCGGCTGCTGACGACCATTGCTTACCGTCTCGACGGTGTCACCACCTATGCGCTGGAAGGCTCCATTTTCATTGCCGGTGCCGCCGTGCAATGGCTGCGCGATGAGCTTGGTTTCATCTCGGTCGCTTCCGAGGTTAGCGCACTTGCGGAAAAGGCCGACGCCCATCAGCGTGTCTATCTGGTTCCGGCCTTCACCGGTCTTGGCGCGCCCTATTGGGACGCGGAGGCCCGTGGCGCGATTTTCGGGCTGACGCGTGGCACCGGTCCAGCGGAATTCGCCCGCGCGGCGCTGGAAAGCGTCGCCTATCAGACCTTCGACCTGCTGGACGCCATGCGCAAGGACTGGGCGGGTGACAACGGCAAGACAGTGCTCCGGGTCGATGGCGGCATGGTCGCTTCCGATTGGACCATGCAGCGGCTGGCGGATATTCTTGCGGCACCGGTCGATCGGCCGGTTTTTCTGGAAACGACCATTCTTGGAGCGGCCTGGCTTGCCGCCTCACGCGCCGGCATCTGGCCGGACCGCAAGGCCTTTGCCGAGCATTGGCGGCGTGATCGCCGTTTCAGCCCCGCAATGGAAGAGGCCGAAAGGAAAGACGCCATTGCCGGCTGGCGCGATAGCGTCGGCCGCTGCCTGTCGCGACGGGAGAATTGAACAGGCTACACGAAACTGCCGGGTGCGATGCTCTTGCTGGAAACGAGATCGGAAAGTGCGCGCACCAGCTTCGCATCCGCGCCCTTGCTTGGTTGAAGCACGAATTCCACGTCCTCCAGCGGCGGTAGCACGCCTGAGGTAATTTCCTTCAGGCCTGCCGGTGCCATGCTGCGCGGCTGCACCAGAATGCCCATGCCCGCCCTTGCTGCCGCGGTCAGCCCGCTGAGACTGCCGCAGGTGCAGACGATCCGCCAGGCGAGGCCGGCCCGGTCGAGCGCCTCCTGCGCCGCCTTTCGGGTGATGCTCGGCGGCGGAAAGGCAATCAGCGGCAGCGCATCCGGCTGGTTCAGCATCCGCTCCGGGTCGCGCGCCAGCCACACGAGCGGTTCGCGGTAGAGAAAGTGCCCGAGCTTGTCGCCAAGACGGCGTTTGGCGAGCACCACATCCAGTTCACCATTGTCCTGCATCTGGTAAAGCACGCCGCTCAGCGAAACCGTCAGTTCCAGATCTACGAGGGGATAAAGGCGGATGAACTCTTCCAGAATGGCGGTCAGCCGGCTGGCGACGAAATCTTCTGAAACGCCAAGCCTCAACCGTCCGCGTAGACGGTTCTCGCTGAACAGTGACGACACCTTGCTGTCGATTTCCAGCATATTGCGAGCATAACCCAGCAGCGCCTCACCTTCACCCGTCAGTTTTACCTGATGGGTGCTGCGCGCGATCAGCCGGCGGCCAAGTGCGGTCTCAAGCCTTTGAATATGCTGGCTGACAGTGGACTGGCCAATCCCCAGCCGTTCGGCCGCCAGCGTGAAGCTGCCGGTCTGGTGAAGCATCACGAAGCTCGCAAGATGTTGAAGGTTCAGCATTATCCTGAATCGCGATAACTGTTAATCTTTGCATCGGAATTCATGATGAGCGATAGTAACGCGCGTTTCAAGCAAAACCGATGCCGGAAAGACATCCCATGACCCGCTTCCTACCTGATCGCTTCACCATGATGCTGGTGGCCACCGTACTTTTGGCTTCCATTTTCCCGATCAGCGGTGAGCCGGCGGAGTATTTCGGGCTGGCGACAAAACTCGCGATCGCTTTGTTGTTCTTCCTCCACGGCGCGCGGCTTTCCCGGGATGTGGTGATTGCCGGTATCCTGCACTGGCGCCTGCATCTGGCGATCCTTCTCGTGACCTTCGGCCTGTTCCCGCTGCTCGGCGTGGCGATCGGTTTCATTCCCGAGAATATTCTGCCTGCCCCGCTTTATATGGGCATGTTGTTCCTCTGCGTGCTGCCATCCACCGTGCAGTCCTCCATTGCCTTCACCTCCATGGCGGGCGGAAACGTGCCGGCGGCAATTTGTTCTGCCTCCGCTTCGAATATTTTCGGCATGTTCCTCACCCCGCTGCTGGTCGGCCTGCTGTTTACGGTGGGCGGCCATGGCGGTGGATTTTCGCTGGATGCGTTTCTGCAAATCTTCCTGCAACTGCTTCTGCCCTTTATCGTCGGTCAGGTTTTGCAGCCGTGGATCGGCGACTGGATCAGGGCGCGCAAGAAATTGCTGGCGCCGGTCGATCGCGGCTCCATCCTTATGGTCGTTTATCTCGCTTTTTCCGATGCGGTTATCGAAGGCATCTGGCACACATTTTCGCTCAGGGATATTGGCGTGGTCATTGTCATCAATATCCTGCTGCTGGCGCTTGTTCTGTGCGTGACGATGTTCGGCAGCCGTTTGCTGGGTTTCGACAAGGCCGATGAAATCACCATCACCTTCTGCGGTTCGAAAAAGAGCCTCGCCAGCGGCGTGCCCATGGCGGGCGCCATCTTCGCCGGCCAGAGCATCGGCGCGATCGTCCTGCCAATCATGCTTTTTCATCAGATTCAGCTGATGGTCTGCGCGGTTCTGGCTCAGCGCTACGCGCGCAAGGCCCATGAAAAAGCGGCGATGCCGGAACCGGTTGCCACGGACGGCGCGGCTGCTTCCAGCCGCTGACGCGAGGGTTCTCCGCAAATAAAACGGCCCCATGAAGAGGCCGTTCGTTTTGCATGAAGGAAAGCTTAGTTGACCTGAGCCGGCGAAATCTGGGCTTCTATGGTCTTCGGCGCATCTGCGCTGTCGGACGAGATCGCAATGCGGCGCGGCTTCATGGCTTCCGGAATATTGCGGACGAGGTCGATGTGGAGCAGGCCGTTCTTCAGGGAAGCGGTCTGGACTTCGACGTGGTCGGCAAGCTGGAAGCGACGCTCGAAAGCGCGCGTGGCGATACCGCGATAAAGAAACTCGCCTTCCGTGGATTTCTCATCCGCGGATTTCTCGGCTTTCACAGTCAGCGCATTGGCGCGGGATTCGATGCTGAGTTCGTTCTCATCGAAACCAGCGACGGCCATGGTGATGCGATAGGTGTTCTCGCCGGTCCGCTCGATATTGTAGGGCGGGTAGGACTGGGCCTGCTCGGGCTGGCCGAGGCCGTCAAGCATCGAGAAAAGACGGTCGAAGCCGACGGTGGAACGATAGAGCGGTGAAAAATCAACGTGACGCATGGTGTCCTCCTTAAGAAGCGACTGTTTGCGGTTAAGCCCGGCATCCCGTTCTGGCGACGGCCGGACATGTGGCGCGGTCCCGTTCTGGCGACCGCATGAATGAGATGGGAATGGCTTGCCGCCGCGTCAAGGGGGCGTGAAAAGGCGAAAGCAACATGAACCATGGCTGAACGTCAGGTTCCGGCATCGTTCAGTTTGAGAGCCATAAAACATCGGTCATCGGAGACATTCTCCGTGGACAGAAGCAATAACGTCCCTTCTTCTTCTGTCTTATTCGCCGGAACCGCGACTGCTTTAACCGACGGTTCCGGCAATTTTTTCTTTGACCTTCCCGCGCCGCCGACCTATCCCGAAGAGGCAGAAAAGCCGGAAAAGACCGATGATCGAAGCCACATTGCGCGCCAGCGAAGACAACCCGGTTCCCGACAACCATACCGTCGGATATTTTACCGGCTATCGCGGCAAACAGCTTCGCTATGCGATCTTTCGCGCCAGCCGCCAGGTGGCCCGCGGAACCGTGGTTCTGCTGCATGGCAGGAACGAATGTATCGAGAAATATTTCGAAACGGTGAGCGATCTCACCGCCATGGGTTTCTGGGTTGCGACCTTCGATACGCGCGGGCAGGGCGGTTCCGAAAGATTGCTGAAAAAACCGGGCGCCGGGCATGTGCGAAGGTTCTCCGACTACCAGCGTGATATCGGTCTTTTTCTCGAACAGGTGGTGTTGCCGGATACGCGGCTGCCGTTCTTCATGATCGCGCATTCCACCGGCGCGCTTGCAGCGCTTGCCGCCGCGCCCGGCCTGTCGAACCGGATCGACCGTCTGGCGCTTTGCTCGCCCTTCATCGAGCTGGACAGCCAGCAATCCGTCCCCTCATCCGTCATTCGGGTGGTGGCGACGGCTCTAAGTCTCGTTGGCCTCGGGCGGGTTCAGCTCGGCAAGGATCAGCGCGAGCGGGATTTTGACGGCAATCCGCTCACCTCGGACTCCAGACGTTTTGCAAGAAATCTCTCGCTGCACAGGCAGTTTCCGGAGCTTTTCATCGGTGCGCCGACGGCGCGCTGGGTCTATGAGGCGCTGAAGACCATGGGACGGGTGGTCACTCAGGACCATCTGACGAATATCACCATTCCGACCCTCATTCTGGCGCCGATGCTGGATACCATTACGCCCTACAAGGCACAGGAAGAACTCTCACGAAATTTCCGGGCAGCGCAGCTTCTTCCGATCACCGGTGCGCGCCACGAATTGCTGCATGAGCGCGATGTTTTCCGCAAACAGGCGCTGGCGGCCATCGACGCCTTTTTCGCGCCGGAGTGATGGCCGCTTAAGCGGGCTGCCTAGAGTTTCGAGAGAATGGCAAGAGCTTCTTCGTGCACGGCCTTGGAGCCGGCCGCCAGAATGCGCCCGCCATTTTCCGGACGCCCGCCATCCCAGGTCGTCATGATGCCGCCGGCTTGCTCGATCACAGGGATCAACGCGCCGACATCATAGGGCTTCAAGCCGGATTCGATCACCAAATCGACGTGGCCGGCCGCAAGCAGGCAATAGGCGTAACAATCCACGCCGTAGCGGAAAAGGCGGACCTGATCCTGTACTTTTTCGTAGAAGGGCTTTTCTTCCGCAGTAAAGATGTGGGGTGTCGTAGTGAACAGCACGGCGTCCGATAGCGACGCACAGTCGCGCGTGTGGATTTTCCGCTCGCCATCCGGCCCGAAATACCAGGCCGCTTCGCCATCGGCGAAATAACGCTCCTTCGTGAAAGGCTGGTCCATTATGCCCATGGTGGCGCGGCCGGCGGACTGGAAACCGATCAGCGTGCCCCAGACAGGCACGCCAGAAATGAAGGCGCGTGTGCCGTCAATCGGGTCTATGACCCAGATGTGATCGCGGTCGAGACCAATATTGCCGTGTTCTTCGCCCAGAATGCCATGCTGCGGAAAACGATGTTCGATAAGCGCGCGAATAGCTGTTTCTGCCGCCTGATCGCCTTCTGTCACCGGATCATAGCCGCCATCCTGCTTGTTGGTGACGGCAATGCCCGTGCGAAAGCGGGGGAGCGTTTCTGCGCTGGCGGCATCGGCAAGTTTGAAGAAGAAATCCCGGTCGGGCAGCATGCGAAACCTCATTGCCTGGATATTTGGTCTGAATTTTGTGGGGCAATGCATAGACCGGAATCACATCCGCCGTCCACTCATACGAATGGCGGCGCCTGTGTTTCCATATTTTCAGCATAAGCCTAAAAAATATGCACATAAAAAAATGATTGACAATTGTGCAATTACTACGTAGCGTGATCCTGCAGTCTTTGACTGTAAATACCCTCCTTGGGTGTTTCCTCCCTAGACTTGACCGCGCCAAGGCGCGGTTTTTTTTGTCCGGCGGGCCGCCAGACGATACGGGATAAAAATTGAAATAGCGGATGATTCGCGCTGCTATTCGGCAGCGAGCGACGTTTCTACCGCGTATTCGGAAACGAAGGCGCCGAGCTGGCGCATGAAGATTTCAAGCGACGCCTGAATGGCGGGAAAATCGGCTTTTTTCAAAAGCGTTTTTTCATCCACGTAAAGCGCTCGGTTGACCTCGATCTGCAGTGCATGGAGAGAGCGGATTGGCCGGCCATAATGTTCGGTGATGAAGCCGCCGGCATAGGGTTTGTTGCAGACCGCGACGAAACCCAGCTCCTCGAGAAAATGCAGCGCGGCGCGGGAGACTTCCTGGGATGCGCTGGTGCCATAGCGATCGCCGATGATCACATCCGGCCTCAGATTCGAGCCGGCGACGCGAATATTGCCCGGCATGGAATGGCAGTCAATCAGCACCGCCATTCCGAAATTGGCGTGGGTGCGTGAAAGCAGGCGGCGCAGACAGGCATGATAGGGCTTGTAAATCGTCTCGATCCGCGAAAGCGCCTCGTCGACGGGCAGGCGGTGGGCATAGATGTCCATATTCTCGGCGACGATGCGCGGCACTGTGCCCAGGCCGCCGGCGACCCGCATGGAGCCGATATTGGCGTAAGGCGGGAGCGTGCCGTCGAACATGCGGGGATCGAGTTCGTAGGGCTCGCGATTGACGTCCAGATAGGCGCGCGGGAAATTCGCTTTAAGAAGCGGCGCGCCGATCTCCGGCGCCGCCGCGAACAACTCGTCGACGAAGTGATCTTCGGAGCGGCGGATCTCATGCGAATCGAGCCTTGCCGATTCCAAGAAGGAGATGGGGTAGCAGCGGCCGCTATGGGGGGAATTATAGACGAATGGCAGGGTCTGAACGGCAGGTTCCGTTACTTCGAAGAGTTCATATTCACCCGTTACCCAGTCCATTCAGTGCCATTTACCATGTCGCAAACAATCGGGATGTTCATGTTGCCAGTTACGGTGCGGCAAGTCCATACTATCGCCCAAGCAGCGCTATACCGATTCACGTGTTCACAGGATATTTACCGTGAAAATCCTATAATCGGGCTAGGGTATCCCAAACATTGAGTAGTTACGGTCACTTATGATGAATCAGAAAATTCTTCTCGCTGAAGACGACAATGATATGCGCCGCTTTCTCGTCAAGGCGCTGGAAAAAGCCGGTTACAAGGTTTCTTCCTTCGACAATGGCGCCAGCGCCTACGACCGGCTTCGCGAAGAGCCTTTCTCGCTTCTGCTGACTGATATCGTCATGCCCGAAATGGACGGCATCGAGCTGGCGCGGCGCGCCACCGAACTCGACCCGGACCTGAAGGTGATGTTCATCACCGGCTTCGCAGCCGTCGCGCTGAATGCCGATTCGAAGGCTCCGAAGGATGCCAAGGTGCTTTCCAAGCCGTTCCATCTGCGCGATCTCGTGGATGAAGTGAACAAACTCCTTGTGGCGTAAGGCCTCTCAAAAAACCTTCACAAAACCGAAAAAAAGCAGTTGACGCATGAACCGGTTTTGTGGTCTATCCGCCGCCACGGAGGGCGTGTAGCTCAGCGGGAGAGCACTACGTTGACATCGTAGGGGTCACAGGTTCAATCCCTGTCACGCCCACCATCCGAATTTTGATATCATTGAAAAATCCCCTTCTGGGGATTTTTCATTTTTAGCGACTGACATGCTTCTGACACGTGAACTAGCCTTGGAACAGTGTAGGTCACAAGCCAAGTGACTCGAATAAGCGTCTATGGCCATTCGACCTGCGCTCGAGTAATCCGGCGCGAGAAGCTTTGTCTGGCGTGCGACCGACAGTTTGTGCCCGCGGTCGATCATTTCTTTGCGCCCAGCAATCCTGCCTTGCCGAGCGCACCGGATAAAAATCGTTCTCCAGTGTCAGTTCGCCGATCTCCGTGCAAACGCAGTTTGTCACATGGCGTGCAGCGTTTTGACGTCGACGGTTGGACCCGCCGGTTCCGCTTTGGCTTCATCGCCGAAAACGCCTGTCGCCCCCTCAAGGAGCTGGTCTTTCCACTGTTTGATCTGGTTGGCGTGCACGTCGAATTGCTGCGATAATTCCACCAGAGTCTGCTCGCCGCGGATCGTAGCGAGCGCCACCTTTGCCTTGAGAGCCAGGCTATGGTTCCGGCGCGGTCGTCTCGTCGTGCTATCTCCTGTTCCTGGCATCGAAGCTGAAGTCAGGCAGAAATTCCACTTATCCTATCGGTGCAGATTTCCCGAGCCATGTGTGGACGGCCCCGTTTTTGTAAGTGGAAAAAGTAAGTTTCGATGCGGTCGGGTGCAGCCATGTGTCAGGCCTCGACCTGCGGCGCACATGTGGCCGCGGGCCTTGATGAAGTCCGCAGATTGGATCCCAATCACCTCTATGCGCACGAAGCGCTTGGCTTGGAAGGGTTGTCCCAATCCCCTGTTCGACCGGTGCGTCATCAATACCCAGTCCTCATGCAAACCACTTCGAGAAGATATGCCTCGAATGTGGATAGGTATTACGCAACCGCCGCTGCGTAGGATTGCTTCCGGATCAGCAAGGCCCAGACGATGCTCGAGGCGCCCCGAGTGGAATAGCAACATTTGCTCCTCGGGATTTGCGGGACCGGGCCTTGTCAACCTCAGCACGCATTTCATCAGCTGTGGTCTTGTGTCCCTGTCGGCCTCGGATGCGATCGCGCGATGAAAGCTACAATATTTTCCTAATCAGCGCGGCTCAGTGAAATAGCGCCGGCGATCCGTCATCGAATTCCAGGCGTCTAACAACGTCCCCGCCGTCCAGCCTGGAACATATTGGGAACATACACCTGTTTGCAAGTTAAGTTTTTTATCATTGAAATCAAGGGCTCCACTTACAGATGTGATGGTCGCGGGCTCGATTCCAATCAAGACCGCTTACCTCGTAATCGCTCCGCCGTCGTTAACACTCACGGAACACACGTGTGTTGATCAGCGTCGAAGTCCGACGAGGGAGGTTGATTTACGTGGGATGAGGGTCGGAGCTGACAAGCGAATGCGGTCATCTGCAGATGCGGCACCGTGTGTCAGCAAGTCGAGTGCATTAGAGGCGATTTGTTCGAAAGGTACACGCACCGTTGTCAGTGAGGTCGGCAGATGACTGACGATTGGAATGTCGTTATAGCCAACTATTGACACATCATCCGGAACTGAAAGACCCAGGCGCGATAAGCTTGATAGGGCGCCAATTGCCGTATTGTCGTTGACGGCAAAAATCGCCGATGGCCTGTCTTTCAGCCGCATCAACGTTTCGCCTGCGTGCGCTCCTGCATCTATTCCGAAGGTTGAGGGTACGATCCAATCCGGGTGCACGGCGAGGCCAGCCTCGTCAAAGGCCTGGCGATAACCTTCGAGGCGCCGGCGGGCACTGGAGGCATAGGACGGGCCGGCAATCACTCCGATCTTACGATGCCCAAGATCGAGCAAATGTCGTGTCGCCAGATAGCCCCCTAGCCGATCGTCACCTATGGCCGAGAGATTTCTGCCATCGGTACGCAAGGCCAGTACAAAGGGAATGCCCCTCTCCACCAACGTATCTGCAAAATCGTCGCCCTCCCGCGCCGTCGAAAGGATCAGGCCGTCTACACCCCGCTTCAAAAGCGATTCGGCGGCGAGACGATCTGCACCGGGCTGGTCGTCTGTCGTCGCTACGATAGCAAAACGGCCATTTCGGCTGCATGCTTTGGTCAGCGCTTCGTAAAGCATGGCCATGACGGTATCCGTCAGTCGTGGCACGATGACCCCGATTGTCTGCGTGCTCCCACGCCGCAAACTTGCGGCGGACACATCGCGTACGTAGCCCATGTCTTCTGCAATTTTTCGCACCCGGCGCGCTGTGTCGTTGTCCGAGCGCGGCAGCCGTTCGTCGAGTATGCGCGATACTGTGGACTTCGATACCCCCGCGGCCAATGCGACATCGATTATTGTCACCCGTGTCTGTCGGCTCGTCTCGTCCGTCTTTGTCTCAAAGTCGCTCATTACTGGCACCAATCAATATTCTGCACCGTGATCATGCACCAAAATGGGGATTGACTCCAACATATTCGGAAACGATAGTGGGAACGTTCCCGATAACGATCCCAACGCTGCTTTAGTAGTGGCAGCGAGCACAACAGGAGGAGATGTTCGATGCAAGCAATGGATTTGAGAGGTCTGAGCCCCGCTCCGGTAACCGTTTTCACCCGCGACGGTGAAGTCGACTACGCGGCCAATGCTCGCCTGGCCAAGTGGTTGGTCAGCATGGATGGCGTGAAGAGCCTAGTCATTCTTGGTCACGCTGGGGAGGGCACTTTCCTGACCGAGGAAGAGCGCCTGAAGCTCGTCAGAACCTACGTCGAAGCCGTCGATGGCGCGGTTCCGATTATCGCCGGCATTACTGGCGAAGGCACGAAGGTTGCAGCCGAAGAGGCAAAGAAGTGCAAGGCTGCTGGGGCAACCGGCGCGCTGGTCTATCCCAATCACGGTTGGCTGCGCTTCGGCTTCCAGAAAGGCGCGCCGCAGGATCGCTATAAGGCGATCTGGCAGGAATCCGGGCTTCAGTGCATCCTGTTCCAGTATCCGGATGCGACCAGGGCAAGCTACGACCTGGATACTCAGCTTGCGATCGCTACGCAGGATGGCGTTGTCGCGACCAAAAACGGCGTGCGCAATATGAAACGGTGGTACGTCGAGATTCCTGAGCTCAAGAAGGCAAATTCGAACCTTCAGATCCTCAGCTGCCATGACGAGTGGCTGCTTCCCACTATGTTCGATGTCGACGGTCTGCTTGTTGGATATGGCAACATCGCTCCAGAGCTTCTCATCGACCTGATTGCAGCCGGCAAGGCACAGGATTATTCCCGTGCTCGCGAAATCTTCGAGCGTCTGTTGCCAATCACTCGTGCCGTCTACCACCGCGGTTCGCATATGGAAGGCACCGTTGCACTCAAGCTCGGCCTCGTGCATCGCGGCGTGCTCGACCATGCAACGATCCGCGAGCCGCTGAAGAACCTGGGCGAAAAAGCGGAAGCTGAGATCTTCGCCGCGTTTGAAGCTGCCGGAATCGGTCGAGCCAAGGACTTGATCGCCGCCGAATAAGAACGCGGCCCCGTGCTCCTGGCGACGCGGGGCCAGTTCGCCCGTATTTGATGCAGGATCGACGCACAGCGTGAAGGAGCTGTATCAAGTTGGATGTCACGCCACCGCACGTTTCGGGAGGACGAAGTGTGTATGTGGCTCGAGGAGGAGGACACGCCTGTGCGTGAGCAAAATGATTCCGTGCTGCCGGCCATGCGCGCCGCAGCTGTCGAGAATTCGAAACCGTCTGCCTTGACCTGGAGCAAACGCCTGGCCCTTATAGGTCCGGCTTTCGTTGCTGGCGCCTGGCAGTTTGGTCCCGGCAATCTGACTTCGGCCGTGGAGGCTGGCAGCGCCTATGGCTATTCACTGATCTGGGTAATCGTCTTGTCGACGATCTTGATGATCGCCTTCACCGACATGAGCGTGCGTATCGGTATCATCGCCCGCGGCTCTGTAATTCAAACGATCAAGGACACGTTGGGCAAGCCCGTCGGTGTGCTGGCCGGTATCAGTGTCTTTTTCATTACTCTTTGCTTTTCCGTCGGAAATGCCGCGGGTTCAGGTCTTGCGCTCTCCATGCTTTTTGGGGGCTCATCGATCCTGTGGACGCTCGTTTGCAGCTTTGCCGTCGGGTTCATCCTGCTGATGCGCAACGTATACAGCGTTGTGGAGCGCATCCTGCTTGCTCTCGTCGCGATGATGGCAATTGGCTTTGTCTGCAGTGCCATCCTCGCACGACCCGATTGGGTCGCCAGCGCGACCGGTGTCATTCCAAGCTTCCCCCCAGGCGCCCAACTCCTGATTATCGCCCTTGTAGGGACAAACTTCTCCATCAATGCGGCGTTCTTCACCAGCTACGCTACGCGTGCCAAGGGGACGCGCGCCGACCAGTACCGGGACTCGACGGTCACCGACACGCTCCCGGGCATTATTGCGCCCGGCATAATGACCTGCCTCGTGATCATGGTCGCGGCCGCTGTGCTCGGCCATACGGGGGAGCGTGTGCAGACACTGATGCAGCTTGCCAATGTGTTTCAACCGTTGGCGGGGTCCGTCGGCAGCACGCTCTTTGTCCTTGGCTTCTTCGCCGCCGCCTTCTCGTCCATGCTCGCCAATTCAACCGCGGGCGGGACGCTACTCTCCGATGGCGTTGGTTGGGGCGGTTCGTTCGATGCCCTGCGGACGAAAATTCTGGTCGGATGCGTACTCGCCTTCGGCGCTCTGGTGGTCGTGCTTGCACCCGGGTCACGTGTCCAGTTGATTATCTTCGCCCAGGCAATGACGGTATTGGTGGCACCGTTCCTGGCGGGCCTGCTGATGATCATCTCCAATCGTCGGGAGATGGGCACGCTGCGCAACAAGCCTTTTCAGAACGTGCTCGGCGTCTGCGGTTTTCTGTCCATCCTGGCTGCAAGCGGACTTCTCATCTACAAGCTGTCGGGCATGCTTGGCAGTTGAAGGCGTCAACTGGCTCACTACATGCACGGGGTTGAGCCCCGTGCATGTTCACATTTATCAGCCTTCGGTGTCTGCTCCGAATTGTAGGCGTTGGATCTCATCCGCTTGTTCTTGATTACCGAGTTTTTGATCTGTCGGCGACTGCGTCGATTGCGACGAATTTTTAGATTGTCGTAGGCGCGCGAGAAAACTGCGGTGCCCCGCGTTTGTCTCCGTTCAAGACGGAGAACTGCTATTTCGGTGGCCGTGCTAACGTCCGCGACATCGCTAGATGAGGCGCTGCGGCGCAGCGCCGCCCAGGGCTGGACGACGACACGCTACGCTTCTTGACGGCCCTCGATGGGGCGATGTCACGGTAACGCCTTGTGAGGAGCGGTTGCGATAGACGCACATGCATGAACACCTCGCCAGTCAGCTACAAGCGCCATCGCTCAACCGGGCTGATATCGCCGAGATCATGACCATAAAGCGAGCGCGCCTGGTGCGGTAGCTTGTCCTTGAAATATCCTTCCTGCAACCGATAGCGCCGCTCAATGCGGCGCAGGATATTAAAGCTGGCAACGGAGCAGGGCACGCGCTCCCCCTGCATCCAGGATAGCAGCGTCTTGTTATCGAATGTCTCATCCAGATGAACAACAGCGCGGTGGAGCTGCCAATATGTGTCACCGAAACGACACATATGGTATATCAATGCGTCCTGAAAGCTCGCCGGATCATTTGTCGCTTCAAATAGTGCTTCCGGGAAAGGGCCTTATTGCTTTTGGTGCAGGCCCGCGCTGTGTCGACGCAGACCGGGCAAAGGCACCGTCGGTTGCCGCGCATTGCGGCTTCCTGGTTGAGGATGCAGAAGCTGCCTTCCTGGCGGGCGCCATCTTGCCCGAGCTAACTGTCGACTTTGGCGGTCGTCGTTCTTCGGCTGTTGGTGGTGCGCCGAGCCAGCGGATGATTGCATCCAAGCCTGGCCGGAGCTGCTTTTTCAGTTCTGCCGTCAGCTGGGCTTCGATCCCACGGGCCTGACTGATCATCGTCCAGTCGATATGGCCATTCAGAAGCGGTGGCGATGTGCGGGGACCTCTTTTCCCGCCTGATCGATGAAGCGGGGCCTCCTCGACTTCCCTCCTTGGCGAAAAAAGCCGTCGCCTTCTTCAGAATATCCCGCTCCTGACGCAAAATCTCATTCTCCCGCCGCAGCCGTTTGAGTTCAGCCGCCTTATCTTCATCGCCTTCACGACGTCCGGGATCATCCATAGCCACATCCCCGCTTCGGCTAAGCCATCGCGTCAGTGTCGACAGCCCGATTCCAAGATCATCAGCAACCTCGCGCCGCGTACGCCCGTTCGTTTCGGCCACGCGAACAGCCTCACGCTCGTATTCTTTCGTAGAGGCCACTTTCTTCGTCATAACGGTTTCCTTTCAACTCAAGAAAACCTCTCCACTTTTCCGAAGCAAGTCCATCATGAAGCCGCGCGCCTCGACTGGAGAGCGACCTAGGCCGTCGACTCATAAACTCTGACACCAGATTCTTGCGGCGACGAGTTTGACAGCTGCGAGATAGTTTTCCGGGCGCTTGTCGTAGCGCGTGGCGA
>NZ_JBNWCH010000015.1:0-72877 GCF_053522485.1 Agrobacterium sp. 22-209-1 | reverse complement strand
CCCATTGGAAACATTCCGCCTGCAGAGGCCGAGGAACGATACTACGCCATGCTGGACGCACCAGCATTGGCCGCATAACTTAAACCAAACGGTCTCCGGCAAAGCCGGTGCGGTTCATATGGTCGCGGCAGATTAGGCCGAGGAGTTCTACAAGCAGGGACGCTGCGCTCTCCACCACAGCGGCGCAACCGAACGGATGACAGTCAGGATCAGCGGCCCGTTGATGAAGTTCGACAACGGCGATATTGCCGTGAACCGGACACGGTTTCATGAGGAGCTGGTGGCTGAGTTCGAGCCGTACTTGGAAGCCTTGCGCGATCCAGCTTCCATTGACCTTGAGAAGAAGTTCCTGTTGAAAATGAATCCAATCTGCGGCAAATGATTCCAGTGTGTCAGCAATATCAATGACTTAGTGGAATAGTCATCATTGTGGAACTTTTTCTGCAAATACTTCGGAGCCGCCGCCATTTCAGAAACTCTTGCTGACTAATATCTACATTATGACGATCACGCACAATTGCCGGAATATAATGTCAGACTCCGAAACCTCTTCCGACCCCGATGACGTGCTGACTGGCGAGAAACTAGCTCGACTAGCGGCGGCCGATTTTGAAAGCTTCTTTCATCCTGACGGCGAGGTATCGGTCCGAATTTTCGTAGAACCTGTTCACAGTGCGCGCATCCGTGGCACTGGCCCGAACTCCCGAATCATCATCACGCCAGATATGGCGAGGGACGTAATTGATGGACCAGACCGCCTCCACCTACATTTGCTGATCCTCGGTCATGAGATAGCGCATCTCGTTCATAGGCACGTGCAAGACAAGCCGCCGGAAACCTCTGAAATTCGCGCACTCGAATACTGGGCTGACTTTTATGGAGCCAAAGTCATGATGACGCTTGTGACATGCGGAGGAAACATCTCACCTATTTACAGAAAATATTTTCCGATAGACCGTTTTGATCCGGCACTGAGAAGTATGGGTTCAGCAGTTGGAACGATGGTCGAGGCGGTATACAATATTAATAAATATTACCCAGATCCATTAGTGCGCGTCTCATTGACAACCAATGGTATAATCTGCGTTTTGCGTCGCATCATGCTCGCGGCAGATGTTGACATTCTCTGGATGTTCTCCGCTGCCTCTCGCATTATGTTGGCGCCGCCAACGAGACGATTGATCAACACGCACCCTGACCAACTTGATAGATTCCTTACTCCCCTCGAAGACGCACGCCAGTGGCATCTAAACATGCAAAAATCTCACCCGCCCATCGACCGGTGGCTCCATCCATATTTACTCCCCTTCCTTAGTACGACATTCGAAGAATCGGAGCTAGCAATCGAACTCGCGAAGGCAGAGCGGCGCGAGGAGTTGGATCGGCTCGCCCAAGCTCTCGACGAGCCCGATCTTTTCAAGGATCGTTGAGAAGGGCCTTAACCGCAACTGACATGGATCCGCATTATTGACGCTTCAAGCCGACTTTCGGCCACTTAATGCCTGTTGGTGCCCGGGCCGTGGCGAGGTAGATTCCTCACTATGGAAACAAGGAATGCATCAATGAGCGAAGCGAAAAAGATGGGTCGGCCGACGGGTTCCGCCGTCGACAAGCATTTGCCCGAAATCGCTGACCTGATCTGGGCAAGCGGCCAGAAGAAGACCCTGAAAATGGCGATTCTGGAGCTTTATCCCTTGGGGTACGAGTTCGAGGTTTTTACTCGTGCTGCCGCCCTCAAGCGGCTACGCACCAAATGGAAAAGCGAACAATTGGCGCTGCTGGCAGCGGCGGCCCAGCGGGCATCTGAGAAGGAACGGGCGGCGTTAAAAAGTAAGCTCGACCTCCTTCTGATTAAGGAAGCGGACGAACTGCTGAGGTTGTCGAAGGTCGAAGTTTCACCGATCTCTGCGAACTCGGACATGGCAATCACGATGTTCATGCCCCCTGCCACGCCCGACAGCTATACTGCGAACCCGTTCGTTCAGGCATCGATGTCTTACGGCCAGTATCAGCAGGGATATAAGCGCCGCTATATCGAGCGGCAACGGAAAGCCAAAACGCCTTCATGAGCAGATTCACAGATACCGAGACCGCCCTACTGGAACGGCTGCGGGCACTGAAGGCAAAGCCCGAAATGTCGATCAACCTATTCGACATCGGCGTTCCAATGAGCGCGGCCGGGTTTACGCAGGACGAAATCATGGCTGTCCTGGATGCGCTCGAGCAGGATAAGGTCGTGGCCTACGGGCCGGGGAACAGGCTGCTGATACTCAAGGATCTGCCTACGAATGGATAAGCTCTCGTCACATCAGGCCGGAACGCTGGGCGAGCTGCTGACGGTCGCGAAGCTCAATACGCTGGGTCTTGCCGCGTACATGAGCCCGGACGGCGCTCCCGGTCACGATGTGATGGTCGTCATTGATGGCTTGCCGAGATCGATCGAGGTGAAGACGAGGCAGTTCCTGAAGCGGCCGACGGAGATCACGCGCTGGCCTGTCGAGTGGACGAAGAAGGGTGATGCCGATTTCTTCGTGTTATCGAACTCGATCTGCAAACGATGTCGCCCACCTTCTATGTGCTGACGAACGCGCAGGCCCAATCGGTCTATCGGAACTATGAGGGCGGCGGGAATTGTTATCCACCTGAGGTCAGAAAGCTCATAACGCCGAACGATTTCTCGGTATTCGCCATCCGCGATGGAGATTCCCCCTGAGCGGAATGGTCCCTGACTTGATCGGTCCGCGGCGGGAAGCCGTCAACGCATGCTTTATCCGTCTCATAAGCAGCGGATTTGTCCGTGATCGTTTCGTAACCGGGTGGTGGCCTTGATCGGCTACCACCCGGTTTTCGTTTCTAAAGCTTGGTATTACGGCGCTCAGCCCGAGTAGATGTCGAACAGGGCCCTAAAGAACCGATCGTAGGACGCAGCACGCGGATCACGACGGACTGAAGCCCTCAAGCAGACGAGCTTTTGCCCATCTACCCTGTTCCGGCCCCGCCCATAGCCCCGCGACCACATTTCGCTCCATACCTCACCGATCACTGTAACCTTGGGAGCGTTGATCGCGACTTCGATCTGTGCGTAGCACCAGAGTTGCGCCCAGACGTTCGGCCAAAGGTTTTTCGTAAGAGGCAGATAGGAATGTTTCACCTCGACGATGCTGACCTCGCCGGATTGACGGTTGCTATAAACCAGATCCGGTGAAAGCCGCAGAGGTTGCCCTTTTACGCGCAGATGTGGGACGGTGTGATAGTCGGGTTTGCTGTTGGGATGGATATGCAGGCCGTTGTGCAAGAGAACCCACGGCGATCCGATGCTTCGAAGAAATCCGTTGTCATTGCAGCTCGCTGACGCGCGCCGCCGTTCCCAGATATCTTTCTCGATTTGCTTTCCATGTTCGATATCTTCCTCAGTTCCATCGGCCTCGCCGTAGAGTGAATAGACCCATTGGGCAAAAGCTGACGCTGTAGGCTGCGGGTCTTTCGGAGGGCCTGCCTGCGCCTTCCGCAGGAACTCTGATGGCACTACCTTGAAGACCCTGGATCTGGGGCGAATGATGGAGTTGTCGTATTTCACCGGATCTGTGACGAGGTCTGATCCGAAAAGCACGGAAGCTCGGAGTTTGGCAGCCTCCTTGTTTGAAGCCGAGCAGTCGGGCCAGAATCGGATCTCTTTCTTCGGTGGGTAGTTCCAGCCTTCGAGATATCCGTATTCTAGCCCATCAACAAATTCTGTCAGGCGCTCCTGCAGCGCGGTAATTTTGACCGAGGTCGGCTCCAACACCTTTGAAACATCGACGTACCAATCATTAAACTGATCGTGCCAGGATCTGCATTCACAGCCTTCTTCTCTGGCAAAGTTGGAAAACGCTTGCGCCAATTCGTCGGCTGTATTTTGTGGCTCTTCATCGGACCTGTTAGGAAAGCGACCACGAAACTGGAATCGACGCACCGGGCCGAGATCACTCCAGTCTTCCTCGAGCTCCGCAAGAATTCGGGCGTTTTGTTCTAGCAGTGACATGTCTTGGATGATCGCCTTTCTTCGAGAGACCATAAGGCTTTCTGTGTGGCGAATGCTACCAGATTGTGTATCGCAACGCCTTCGGCGAGGCATTCACGAAGCCTGACACTCGAAGACCTCGACGAGATGAACGCTGGCCCTGCCGTATGGCCTAAGCTCGTTCCTGTCATGGCCCCTCAGGAAGCCATCCAGCACCACGGCATCGTCTGCCTGATCGACGGCGAAAAACACAAATTCCTCGGACGCTAAGTCCGCACCGTTCACCACATGTCGTGGGACAGCTACCATGAGCGTTGCGATCTGCCCGCCGACTAGCCGCAGGTCTGCAAGTATATTCTGGGGGCAGCGCAGAGAGGCCGCCAGCGATCGAGGCTTCGGCAAGCGTCATCGCGATCAGGAGATCGAACAGCAGGTGAAGGTCACGGTTCTGGCGGTCAGGAGGTTGTTCGGCCGCCACGAGGCGGTGCCGCAGGTCAGCGTGAACATCGACTTCAATGGATCGCCCGCGTCGGCGGTAACTGATACCGATTCCGCTAGGCCTCTGAAACTCGCCTTGAGGGAGTTCCTGTGATGATCACCGGCCATTTTGTCCGTTGCGCTACCACCGTACATGATCCTCCCAGAACAGATGGGAGGACAACATGTTCAAAAACTTTCAGTGGTGGAATCCACTTTCCTGGCTCGGATCGATCCTGAATTCGATCGGTGCTTTCCTGCATCTTCTAGGGGTTTCATTCGGCTTGATCCCGCCGCCTCCCACCGACGGCCACGAGAACATCCAGACGACCGATGTCGTCACCGCCGAGCAGGATGCCCGTCGACAACAGGAAGCTACCGACGACATTAACGCCAACATGACACCCGCGCAGGTCGTCCACGCATATTGCACGGCCTCGGAGGAGTCTCGGAAGACTGTAAACCTGGCACCGCTTTCGATGGAACAGCAGGACTGGCTGATGCGCCTGTCCGATGCCGATCTGGTAATGCTAGGCGAATCCGGTGAAACTGCCTGCAGGCGCAGTGTAGAGGCTCGGAAGCTTCTGGTGAACCGGGCAAAGCTGCGGCCTGCCGACGTGGAAACGGCTCCAAAGATCCTGAAGATCCCCGGAGCCGCGCCAATTGTGGACGAGATGTCGGAAGACGAGAAGCGCGAATACCATCGTGAGTTCTTCGCAGACCGCCATGCCGAGCTTTTCCTGTCTTCAGGAGCGCCCAACACGAATCCGAAGTTCACGCCCCCCTCCGCCACGCTGCATTGATACCCCTGCATCGCCGCAAACTTTGAAATCGCCCTTAACCGAGCAATTTTGCATTTCGAAGATCCTCAACGCATCCCACAGTTCCGGAATTTCGTTGATGACTTGGCCCCACCGCTCGGCCATCGACTTATCGGACAAATCCATGAGATCAACCTGCGTTGCGCATACGGTCGATGTGAGCCTGACGCTGGTCAAGAGCGACATGGAGACGGCGAACCTCAGCTTCGAGGCTGGCGACGTGGCGAACCGCCCGGATGGCCACGCGTCCGAGTTCATCGGCACGTCCGCGGGCCTCGTTCAGCTCGCAGGCATACCTGTAGGCGGCACGACGCTGCTTGCTGCGTTCGACGGCCTGTCGACCAGCGGCAGCGGCTTCGGACATGGTGGAGGCGATGGAAGCCGTGATGAGGCCCAGTTCGAGGAAGGCACGGCCTGCCGGGTCCTTGGAATCGAAGATCGTCATACCCATAACGCGAAACTCCTTGTCAACAATTCGAGATCTAATCGATCGCTTCCAGGAATCGGCGTCAACAAGAGGCCCGCAACATTATTAACGGATAGTTCCGTTAATAATTGCGACGATGTAGAAGGTTTGCACACCAAGCAGATCCAGTTTCCGGCATGCTCCCAGCAGAACGTCTTTTCGCACGGGCGATCCTCCTGCCTGATGAGAATGATTTGGAGTCGGCGATCGGGCTGCAAGGTCTAGCGCTTCATCTTTCCTGTGACCAAGGTGTTGTTATCTTTGTCGCCACATGATGTGCACCGCAGGCTGGGTATCAGCGCGGCGATTACGGACACCTTGGGCCGATCAATAATCTACACTTGCGTGCTTCCAGCCATCCGTGGCTCCGTCAGGGCCTTCCGGGAAAGCAGCGACCCGAGTTCTTTATTGAAGTGTTCGAAGGACGCGATCACCTGGTCGAATACGAGATCGAGGGCATGTCCGTATCCGCTGGTTGCCCCAGCGATGTCGAAGCCCAAGGCGGTGAGAGCTTGCAGAATCCCGCCCGCGTTATGGGCATCGGCGATGCGCAGGTCGTTGTTGATGAACAGGGCCGCTATCTTCTCGTTGCGGACCGAGAGATCTGCTGGATCCGCGCCGGAGCCAAACGCATCGAGCTGTTCGTCATCCCTATTCAACCGTTCAACGATGTTCGTCAGCGCCTGTAGCAGTTTCAGGCTTCCAAAATTCGCCACGTCTTTGCGCGCATGGCCCGCTCGCTCGACCATCCCGCGAATGAACCCATCCGGGATCCGCTGGTAGAGTTCGTGGAGGCTCTTACAGCGCGCCAGAAACGCCTGCTCTGTCATAGATAATGGCGCCACCTGAGCCAGACGCTGTAGTTCTGGGAACTTGGTCCAGCCGTTGGCTCTGATCTCCTTTCTGGAAAGCTTCATTATTTGCTCGGGATCCTTCGGTATTCCGACAGCTTCACCAAGGCCCGAAAGGTTGTCCCCGAGGGTCAGAAGCTCGCGAACAAGCCTGTCGACCTTGGCGACGATATGCTCTTCAGCGAGGTCGAACTGCGCAACCTGCTCCGGAGAGACGGCATACTGGAAAGCATGGACAATCTCGCGATCCGGCTTGGGCTTGTAGAGCTCCCGAATGGGCACTTTGATTAGGTTGCGTCCCACCCGCACACAGTCGCTGAAGCCCCATTGTCCTCCGTAAGAGGGGCTGCACAGCCAGAGTCCGTGGTAGTCGATTGGACAGGTGCTATAGAACCCGCTCTGTTCATATTTCTCAAGAAACCGGTCATCCAGATAGATAGTATGCCTTTCGACAATTCCTTCGGCGCGACGCTTGGTCATTTCACCGTTGATACCAGGCCACCGCAGCCCATATGCGCTGACGGAGGAACAACGGTCTGGGGAGACGGCGAACACCTTTGCCCAGATTTGAACCAGTAATCCGCCATCGTCCTCGCGGATGTCGAGTTCGAACCAGGAGTCTTGTCCACCAATCGACTCGTGCGCCCTGCCATTCATGAGCTTCCGGATCTCAGGAAGATCTGGAAAGAGGGTCTGATAGTAGAAGACCCGGACACCCCATGCGCCACGCGCCCAGAGATACTGTCGGAGATACTCGTTGGCCATCCGCCAGCGAATGTTCCGGGATGCGATGTAGTGATAGCTTCCTGAGATTTCACCCTCAGCGACTCCGAATTCGGGAGCGCCGAGGTCGTCGAACACCACGCGTTGCGCGTCTTGGCCAATAACGCGCATTGACAGTCCGAGGGTCATCCATACCTTTTCGGCTAGCATGTAGGTGTAGAACGAACCCGATCCCCAAGAAGCGACGATGTAGTCGAAGCCATCTATCGACGGAACGTACTTCTCGAGGCCGCCCTGTCCCTCGACGTGCGGTGTCGAGAAGGACACCACACCATCGCCTGCAGCCCGCGGTTGCCCCATGGTATCCATCTCTGCTTCGGGCATTACAGCCATGACCATATGAACGCATTCTCGTGCCGGACCGTACGGGTCGTGCTCGTATAGTTCGCTCACGTCAACGCGGCGCGCCGGATCCAATCCTACTGGTTCTAGCAGCGAACGTAGGCGCGGTGGAAGCAGGGCCTCATTGATCGGGAATTGCTGAAGGTAGTCGATTGGCAAGGGCAACTCCGTGTCGCTTTCTCGGCTCGCGGGAGCGGAAACTCAGTTCATCGTGCGTGCTACGCCGCGGAGATTAGACTGCAACCTTGGTCGCAAAGACACAGGGCTCCGCGTCAGTGGGCGCCGCGAACAACGGCCACCAGAACTTGTGTGCTGTCCATCCAAGATCCCGGCCGCCTTCTTGCTGAAGCAAAACCAGGGCAGATTTCGAGCGCGGCTCATCAAGAACTTTCTTGCGAAGCGCCGTACCGAGAATCGACCGACCGGACTTATCGCCTGATCCGGAGCGTGACAGCCTTCTGCCCGTCTCGGCCCAGATCAGGATTTTGCCATCGCCTCCCTGCGCCATATCCGCGTAGTAGTCGATAAGGCCGCGCATGGCGTTCCATTCGAACTCAACTGTGTCGAATTCCATGCTCTGCTGAATTGCATCGACGATAGCCAACGCCGTCGCGCGGTCTACGGAAACGAAGTCGTTGATGTTGCGCCACTCAGGCTTAATCAGGCGATCCAGCTCCGCCTGAATTTTAGTCATCGCCGTGCCCCCTTTGGTTTGGAAGTCGCTCGGAAGGAGCATGTCATTGGGTGAGACGGCGACTACATCGCTAAGCAAGATCTTGTTCGGCGCGCAAGGACGAATGCGACGGGCTGCGTCAGATTGAATAAACACGACACCAGCATCGTGGGCGCCGTTCTTAAAGGCCGTCCGCAGCGACTCTTCGAGAGCATTGATCGTGTAGAGCCGATCGTAAACCGCACGGGAGGTGTAAAACCGCGTGACGGCGAGATCGCGTCGGTCGCGATTGCCATACATTCGCGAATGCTGCAGTACAGTGTCCGCCTGCATCGTCTTGGGGTTGCGACCATAGTAAAAAGAGATCAAGTTCGGAATGGTAATGCCGCGATCGAGGATGTTGCCACCGACCCAGATGTTGTAGGGCGTGCGCAGCTTGAGCTCCGCATTAGCATCGAGTAGAGCCATGACATCCGTGTCAGAGTTCACCTTTTCGACCACCACATCGTCGCTCTGCAGAGCATCGATGAAGGCATCGAAAGTGTCGTCACGGGGCGGCATGCGCCCCTGGTCCGCGAGGACTGATGCTTCCAAATCGTCGAAGGCATCGTTAAACAGCGGACGCAACGCATCCGGATCATTTTCGGCAGCATCCACGATAGCACTGAAGATCCAGTCGATCACCTGATCCTGCCAAGCATGTGCGGACCGCTGGATGTCGTTGTGGATTACCATCGCGTACTTCTTCGCGCGGTCTCCCGCCTCGCGCTGCTGCCATCGCCGAACGCCCACTGCAACCACGAAGGTGATGATGGCTCGTCGCAAGCCGGCGACGTTATCGCTTTCAAGGACATTGTCCGAACTTATGCGGCGCCTGTCCGCGCGCCGAAGCGCATCCTGCTCCGGCTCACCAACCTCAACGACTAATTTTGAGCGCGGATCATCCATTTCGAATGAACCGAAGTAGTCGTCACCACCCACATAGCCGGAATGAATAGGCAGCAGCTCGGTGAAGACGGGGCGCTTGGGTTTGAAAATGTAATTCGAACCGTTCGCGTCGTCCTCATAGCCCTCCGGCTGAAGGTAGAGCGAGTATGGAGTTGCTGTGACCTGCAAGAAGGCGATGCCCTCCGTCATACCGCGGAGCTGATCGATTTGATCGGCGATCGTACCTTGGTTGATGGTCGGATCGCCCTTCTTACGTGTAAACCGAACGCTGGCGAGATCGGCTTCATCGTCGACCAACAGCACCTTGCGACCTTGCAGGTCCTCATGGTCATTGATGAAATTAATGAGCCGCTCGAGGTTGCGCGCCTGCTTTTTCGCTACGATCACGACTTTTCGGCGCAATTCGCTACGACGAGGCGTCCCTGGAAGATTCATAATGTCGAGAACGAGGAACTCGTCATCATCAATGAATTCCTTGAAGTCCGCTTCGAGGCGGCGAACTGTCTGAGCTGAAAGAGTTTTGGTGCCCTTAGTCAACACTATGGCTACATCGAATCCACGATCGAAGGCCTTGGCGATAATTCCTACAAAACCTCGCGTTTTTCCTGACTGGATTTTGCCGAGAAGCATGCCCGGCCTATCGCCAGTGGTGGATTCTGTCTCAAGCTGGTCCACAATCTCCTCGATGCAGCTTGAGAGCGCATCATCGTCATTTCGGAAGCTCTTGAGGCGCGGATAGTACGACGACGAGGCCTCAAGGGAACCGAGCCTCCGGTTGTTGCGCTTCAGCCAGGCCCGAACCTGAGCCCGGCGGAATACCGGACCAGATGCCAGTTCCTGCAGGGGCTGCGGGAAGTCAGATGAACGCACCCGCCAGTTGGCCACAGCTTGAGTCGTAACTCCCGCCATTGCCGCAATTTCATTGATGCCAACTAAGTCACTGTCCATACTTGCCTCCCATGACTGATGCAATGTCTGTGTATATCACTCACAGGCGTTCGTCAATAACCGTGACGTCTTTACATTTTTTGACCTTCAATGGCGTTGCATTTCATCACTCGGCGCCAGTGACGAAACAATACGTATTAGGTATAAGCACCGCTAGCAGGACTGCTCGAGGGTTAACGGATAAGTCCGGTACAGCCAAAACTCGCAACCAAGACCCAGATGACGCGCCCGCGCACCGACGGAACATGTTTGGAACACCATGCCTGTCGGAAGTTGAAAGCTCCCATGCCATCGGTCAGGCAAATCGGATTCGTACTCTCCGTGCATCGATCGCCTGATCGGCAGGAGGATGGTAGGTAAGCTGTGATGTTGATTCTGCCGATTACAGGGGAAGACGATTATGGCCAATCACACCGACGACAAAACGTCAGTGCTATCAAGCGAGGTAGCCGCAGCAGCAACGCGGAAGCCGCCCCTCGAGACGGATGAACTCCGTAAGGGCCTGCAGCGATTCTTCCGTGAGACCTTCCACGAAAGCGAATCCGGAAAGCGCCCGGTCGGCAGCTTCCGATGGGGTGTCTACGCATTTTATGACTACGATGGCGAGCCGATCTACGTTGGACAGACCAAAGAGAAATTGTCTGGTCGCGTGAGCCGACACCTGACGAACCAAAGGACCGACGCGGTCGCGATGTCCGTGCTGGATCCCTTTGAGGTAGCCGATATCGAGGTCTGGCCGCTGCCCGAGTTCGAAGGGGTCGGATCGAAGCACCCCGATTTCAAAACAGCGAAGGCGCAACTGGATGCGCTCGAGCATATGATCTTCACGAGGCTTCGCAAGCAGAGCCGCTTTGGCGTGATCCTAAATGAGAAGGATCCGCCGACACCAACCGTTGAAATCACCGAACCGACGTCTTTCAGAGGAACGATCTTGAGCGATCACGTCAAGGAGCTGCGTGGCCACCCAGATAGTAGGCTCGCTCGACGCGCGCTGACTGTTTCGAAGCTGGCTCAGGTGATTTCGGAACGGGAACTGAAGGGCTTGGGCTTGCGTCGAGTTCTGCTCGCTCAGGCAAGCCGTATGCGCTGGCTTGCCGAGCAGCGCTTCCTTGCTCTTGGTGGTGAGGCAGGTGTCGAGGTAGGGTCAGAAGACGAAGAGGAAACGGCAGACGGCGAGTGAAACTCTACGTCCTCTTGATCGGCGAGGGTTGAGATTGCCTGACGACGTTGCCATCGCGTGTGATCGTGGTCGTCCTCACCGTCTCGACACCCTGATATTCGACGGCGAAACCTACTTGATGAAGATGGTGATCGCTGCCACCAAAACATTCGTGGAACGCCTTAAGAAGGCCGACCTGCTGCAGAGTCTGTGGAGCAGGTGCTGGATTGTTTCTTGGTGCCGGAATGGTTCCCGGAAACAGATAGATGCAGGGCGGCGGCAGTTCGTAGGGGCCAATCGTCGTCACTGGAGCGCCGCCTGCGGTCACCTTGGGGCATGGCCGACCTATAGTCCCGCAAGCCCAGTCCCAGATGATTAGACCGTCGATGCGCTGCGTACGGGAAATGATTTCCGCAGACAGCCGCGTATGGATCCCCGACCATGCATTATGTGGTGGCGAGGCACCCGGGTTCGAGCAGACCGACCAGATAATGAATTCTTGAACATGAGGAGGTCGCTCGAAAATGTTCGTATTGTTGCCGTCCAAACAGCCTTTGAGTTCAATGGCTGCCTTCATGCCGTCTATTAATTCGACAACATAGTCGTGGCGGTTGTTTTCGCCCGCCGAGGTCCATTCGTTGATGGCGCCCTGATCTTGCATGTGATTCAAAACGTGCCGGACGAACTCTCGCTTCTCTGACATTGTCGCTGAGAACTGACCGCGGACCCGCTCAACTGCGCCCCGGAAGAGGCCGCTGTTGTAGAATTCCTTCTCGTCGAGTCCGTGACCGCCCAGCTTGTGCGCTTCAGTCTTCAGGACTTCGGCGAACTCCTCAATCTGTCTGCGGAGGTCCGCGTTCGCAATGCAAGGAATCGGCGACTCTGCCGTCATGCCACATGTATCTCATCGGTTGATTCGTCCGACGAGATTACACCCGCGAGGGGCTCCAGCAAATGATGCGCGAGGAAGCGAACGACAGGCACGGCAACGCCGTCGCCCATGAGGTGATAGGCTTCGTTGTAGCCCTTCGGCAGCTTGTAGCTGTCCGGCAATCCCATGAGGCGGGCCGTCTCTCTGGACGAGATCAGACGACTGCGCACAACGTTGCCATCGACTACTACGATCGTCTGACGCGAAGAGCCACCTGCAGGCGTGCGAAGGCATCCGGCAACATCATCGAATCGGACCTCGGCGCGCACACCACGGCCTTCGGCATCCTCTCGGGTGCGCTTGTAGACACCGCCGACCATGCGACGGCCAGCGCGCTTCGCGGCCTCCACCTTAGCGCGGTTGATGGACGACATGGAATCGAGCAGCTTCGCCGTCTCTTCCTGCGTGTTCCACTCCACGGAAGTTGGGTTTTCCTCGATGATGTCGGCAAATGTCGACGTGCGCATCGCAGGCATCGACAGGTTCCACCAGACCCAGTTCTTCATCGCACCATCCGGAACACGGTCGACGGCATTACGCAGCCCACGCGTATGGAACGGCATCGTCGGACCCGGAGCGACGAGAGCGGAATCGATCTCGATGTCCTCACGGACTCCGACCACGAACAGGCGCGGTCGCGACTGAGGCACGAAGACAGAGGCATCGATAACGAGAGCGCCGTAGCGGTAACCATGATCGGTGAACGTCTGACAGATCGCGGCGAAGTCTTTGCCACCGTGAGAGGTCAAAGCGCCGTTCACGTTCTCAAGTGCGATCACACGAGGCGCGCGGTTGTCCTTCTTCAGGTCGGCGATTATGTCCCAGAACGGATAAAAGGTCCCGCTGCGCTCGCCCTTCAGGCCTGCACCGCCGCCAGCGAGGGAAAGATCCTGGCACGGAAACGAACCCCAGACGAGATCGGCGATTCCCGGCAGCTTATCGATGGTGACCTTCCGGATATCGTCAACGATGAGCTCGCCGCCGAGACCCCAGTTCAACTGGTAGGTCCTGCCCTTCTTGCGATCGAAATCGTTGGCGAACACGCATTCCCAGTCCTTACCGAGGCCAGCGCGCGCCATTCCGGCGCCTGCAAAGAACTCGTAAAAGGTCGGTTTAGACATGGCACTCTCCGATTCTTACCCACAGGATATCAACAGGCGGTCTGTGGATAAACTCAAATAGTTTACGTTTTGTTCTATTTCCAGAACTTTATTCATGAACTCCTGCCGGACGAGGCAGGCTGCGGCAACCCGAAACTTGCTGGACCCCCAAGAAACTCGGCGAGACGGGCCGCCAGCGCGACTCGGTCCTTCAGTTCGCATTCCCACACCGTCAGAACACTCCATCCTGCTTGTTCGAGGCTGAGCACGTTCCGGGCATCGCGATCCTTGTTCTTGCCAACCTTCGCCAGCCAGTAGTCCTGCCGGGCCGAAGGGATCCGCGCACCGCGCTTGCAATCGTGGCCATGCCAGAAGCAGCCGTGGATGAAGATCACCTTCTTGCGGCCGGCAAAGACGAGATCGGGCTTGCCCGGCATCATCTTGCTGTGCAGCCGATATCGGTAGCCCATGGCGTGCAGCAGGCGCCGAACGATCATCTCCGGCGCGGTGTCCTTCGACTTCACGCGGGACATTGTCCAGCTCCGGTGTTCGGCAGTCTCAGGCATCCCTGAAACACGTCGGGGAGCGATCATTCCTGGAGCGTGGCGTTGAGCTCGCGGTAAGCATTTGCTGACGATAGCAGATCAAGCGCTGCGCCTCGTTCACCAGAAAGTATGGGGTATGTAGAATAGACAAGCTTAATGAACCCATCCCAGTTCAGTGTCTTCGTATTACTTATGACGTGATCTAGGATGCTTTGTTCCCAATCACTCAAGGCTACGTTGGTCGCCGCAGGATCGACCAATTCTATCCGCTCCTTCCGCTTGCCGTACATATTCGTCTCAGATCGCACCTTGAAGGCGGGATCATCAAGAGCCATTTGGTGGACGTCGTCAACGTAAGGTCCGAAATGATGGAACCGCCAGTTGATCGGCGTCATCTGGCTTCCGTGATCTAAAGCAGCCTTCCAATCTGCCAAGTAGACCATCTTCGTGACGCGGGCTTTCGAGAGCTCGTCCTTATGAGGGTAGTTCGCGATTAGGTATGCGACAGCATCACGTGTTGTGGCCATATCAAAATCCTCGCGTAGCAGCGAAATCGAGAGAAGGCTCTCGTTCACCCATTACTTTGAGCAAGTGCGCAATATCCTTTCCGGTGGCACCGTAAATATGGTGTTCCAAGAGCTCGACGGAAAACCTATTAGCGTCACTGCTCTCAAACACGACAATTGCGTCCCGGACGCTATCGCCATGCCCGTTAAGAGCAAAAGCTGCGATCGAACGTGCCTTCATCCCGAGTTTCTTCACCACCCCCACGGGCAACTTCCATTCATCTCGACTCCTAGCGCAATATCCGTCGAGATCCTGCACGGGATCAGGAAGATCCTGGACCACGCACTTGCCGTCGCCTCGCGACCAGGCTGTGCCAATGACCCCTTGGTCGACGGGGTAAACCCCGCGGCCTGGGCGATCCAGCTCCGGCAACACTGCAAACCGGCCGACCATTGTGAACGAGGTCCCTCTGTGCCGATAAACGCTCACTCGGTCGCGGGCATCGAGACCGAGGACTTCAGCCAGCACTTTCAGTCGATTGTCCCATATCGCAAAATAGTCGCTGCCGAAGTTCTGAACCAGTTCGGTCGCGTCTTCCAGTTGCTGCTCAAGTTCGCGATTGCGGCTCGCAAGTCTTGCTTGTGCAATTCCTCCATACCATGCGCCTGCCACAGTGCCGATGACGGCAATTCCACTGCCAACACGTGCCCACAGATTCTGGTTTTCATCCAGAACGACCACGCACAAATCTTTGATGACAGAGAGCCCGATCCCAGACACTACCAAGGCGATAGTTGCCTTGTATTCGTCCAACCACCGCCCAGCCTGCTCGAAAGCACCACGCGCCACCAAAACCCTCCCACGCTCGCCGCGAGATTGCCATGAGTCGCGAGCTGCCACCAGAGGTCAAAAGGCAGCTGGAAATGAGACTGTGGCACTCTCGGTGATGATCTAAAACGCAGCCGATACCGAGTTGGCCGCGACCGTATCGTTGGCGGTGCCGTTGGCGGTATAATTGCAGAAGAACTTTAGGGATTTCTTGCAAGCCTTGCCCCGTAGGGGAAGGCGGTGGTCGGAGTGGAGAGATTCGAACTCCCGACCCTCTGGTCCCAAACCAGATGCGCTACCAGACTGCGCTACACTCCGCCGAGGCGATGGCTGGGGAATACACGGTTCACCCAGACTGCGCAACAGGGAAATTCATCTTTGTTCACTCTCGGCTTTGGCGAGCAAAACGTAACATCGAAACGACAGAGTGCGATCTGGCTGCTAGGGGATAATCGTCTTGACTCTCACCTGAAGTCAGTCCATTTCAAATTCAACGTTCCTGACACGATTTGGTTATTCTATTCAGGTACGTGATGAACAATTCGGGGTGTTGCGCCCCACTGTCCAACCGGAGCAGTTTCGACATGTCTGCGAAGATTTACCGCCCTGCAAAAACCGCCATGCAATCCGGCACGGCGAAGACCAATGTCTGGGTTCTGGAATTCGACGCCGAGGTTCCGCGCAAGATCGATCCGATCATGGGTTATACCTCCAGTTCCGACATGAAGCAGCAGGTGAAGCTGAATTTCGAGACGCAGGAACAGGCCGAAGCCTATGCGCAGCGCAAGGGCATCGAATACCGTGCCATCCAGCCGAAGGAAGCGACCCGCAAGGTGGTTTCCTACACCGACAATTTCCGTTTCAACCGCACCCAGCCCTGGACGCACTGAAACACGACGATCAAAGTTTTTTTGCCGGAGTATCGATTGCCCGGCATAACGGCCCCTTAGCTCAACTGGATAGAGCAACTGCCTTCTAAGCAGTAGGTCGCAGGTTCGAGTCCTGCAGGGGTCGCCACCTTCCATTTGACGATTGCGGCTCAGCCAGCCGAGGGAATCCAGATCGCGGAGCTGTCGTCGCCGTAAGGTATCGCATCGCCCTCCAACGCGCAGATGCCGATCCAGGCGCACACCACGGCATCCATCATGTCTTCGAAGGCCTTCATCTCCCAGGCGCGAGCATTCGCCTGCGGAACGATCAATGCATCGGCGACGCCCGCGATACGCTCATCGAGATGAGCGACAATGAAACGCCATACGTCGATGAGTTTGGCGCGCCGGACAGGAATGGGATCTGATCGCCAGTAGTTACCGATTTTCGAGTGTTTATAGGGAAGCCGCTTCTCGGATTTCGTTAATTCGACCAGTGCCGGGTGTGGATAGACCTCGAGCAGTCCCCGCCCGGAAATTTCCCTAGTCAACAATGGATAACCCGCGCTTTCAAATGCGAGCTTGAGATCGTCGCTGATCTTGCCCGGCCTCAGTGCATTCGGGGTGTGGGTGCTGCAATAACGCGCGCCGTAAGCCGATGACACACGATTATCCGACACTCTGCGGGCCCTGATCGGGGCATTGGAGAGCGGCATATCAATCGCGATGAGACTGACGTTGCATCCGGCAAGCGATTCCGCAACATTCAGAAGCGCTGTCGCCTGTGCAACCGAACCCCGGGGACGATCAGTGCGGGCGGATGTTTCCAGTAGAAGTGCGAGAAAATGATCATAGGACGAGGCGGCAGCCCGCAGGCGCCAGTGAAGGCCGTCCTTGACGACCAGCGCCACGCCGCTCGGCTCGGTCGCCGTCCATGCGGCGTCAATCCCCAATATGGCGCTCACACCATCGCCCCCCAGCGTACCCGCCGCAAGCAGCCGAGCCCTACCCCTGCCCCGTCAGCGTGAAATACCCCCAAGCCGCCACAAAAAACGCGATGACAGCCACAATCGTCAGCGTCTTCTTCGTTTTCGGCCCCATCGGCTGACGCGGTTTTTTCGGCGGCGCCGGTTTGCGGAACTTCACCACGTTGTCGTTCATTTCATCATCGTCCTGAATGTCGCTGCTGAAACCTCTGCCCTAAAGATGGCATCGGCTTTTCCAATACCTATCTCTAGCAGACCAGAACTATCATAAATATTACCAAGTTTTCACTTCACCCTTAGGGCAAGCTATGTCACTTCCCACAATCAGAGGAATACAACGGCGACAGATGGACAGACAAATCGCGGAGCGGAAACAACCCTCTGTGGCATTTTGAATTTTGCGGGTGACGAGAATGAATGACGCCAACGGCAGTGGCCGCGATACACCAGACACCCAGCCCGATCTGCGGGAGATTCTGGGAACGAACAGAAACGGCCGAAAGAAGAAATCGCGCCGGTTTCTCTATGTCGCGGCGGCCATCGTGCTGATTGGCGGCGGTCTTGGTTATTATTACCAGTCGCGCGCGGCGGGTGTTGCCTACAACTACACCACGGAAGCGGCCCGTCAGGGCGATCTGTCCGTCATCGTCACCTCCACCGGTTCGGTTCAGCCGACGGATCAGGTCGATATATCGAGTGAATTGTCTGGCACGGTGCGCAAGGTCAATGTCACCTATAATAGCCCGGTAAAGGCCGGAGACGTTCTGGCGGAGCTGGATACCAACAAGCTGGAGGCCGATGTTCAGAGCGCCCGCGCCAAGCTCGCCTCCGCCAAGGCCAATGTGCTGAAGGCGCGCGCCGATCTCGGCTCGGCCAAGACATCCATGGAGCGCCTGCGGTCGCTGGTGCAGAACCGGGTTTCGAGCCAGCAGGATCTGGATGCTGCCCAATTCACCCACGATGCCGCCGCTGCCACGCTGGAGGTGAATGAGGCGACCGTGCTTTCGGCGGAAGCCGATCTGCGGCTGGCCGAGGTCAATCTCGGCAAGGCCAAGATCGTCTCGCCCATCGATGGCGTGATCCTCACCCGCAGCGTCGATCCCGGCGCCACCGTCGCCTCCTCGCTCAACGCCCCTGTGCTCTTCACCATCGCCGGTGATCTGCGTCACATGGAATTGCAGGTTTCGGTGGATGAGGCCGATGTCGGCAAGGTGGAGACCGGGCAGAAAGCCACCTTCAATGTCGATGCCTATCCCGACCGCAGCTTCCCGGCCGAGATCGAGACTGTCCGCTTCGCCTCCGAAACCGTTTCCAACGTGGTGACCTACAAGGGCATATTGACGGTCGATAATGAAGAACTGCTGCTGCGCCCGGGCATGACGGCGACCGCCAATATCGTCGTCGAAGAGATCAAGGATGCGCTGCTGGTGCCGAATTCAGCGCTGCGTTATACCCCGCCGCGCGAATCCGCCTCCCGTGGCGGTGGGTTGATGGGCCTGTTCCGCCCGCCCCGCATGGGCCGTTCGCAGAACCGCGACGCCGGCCAGGCCGCAACAGGCAAAAGAACCGTCTGGGTGCTGCGCAACAACGCGCCCGTCTCCGTCGCCATTGAAACCGGCTCCACCGACGGCCAGCATACGGTTGTAAAATCGGGTGAGCTGAAAGCCGATGACCAGGTGATTACCGACGCTACGGCCCGCAACGCCGGCTGACGGGGAGAACCGCATGCAACAGCCGCCACTCATCGAATTCCGTGATGTCGTCAAGCAATATGGCCGGGGCGAAGCGACCATCCGCGCGCTCGATGGCGTCAGCCTGTCCATTCGTGAAAAGGAATTCGTCGCCATCATGGGGCCGTCAGGGTCGGGCAAATCCACCTCGATGAACATCATCGGCTGTCTGGATGTGCCCACGGCTGGCGAATATCTGTTTCAGGGCGTGCCGACCAGCGGCTTCGACAATGAACATCTGACACTGCTGCGTCGGCACATGCTGGGTTTCGTGTTTCAGGGCTTCAATCTTCTCTCCCGCACCTCGGCGGTGGAAAATGTCGAGCTGCCGCTGGTTTATCGCGGCATGAAGGCCTCAGAGCGGCGCGCCCGCGCCATGGAGGCGCTGGCGCAGGTGGGTCTTAAGGGTCGCGAGGATTACACCACGCAGGAGCTTTCCGGCGGCCAGCAGCAGCGTGTGGCCATTGCGCGCGCCATCGTCACCCGCCCTGCCCTGCTTCTGGCAGACGAACCGACAGGTAACCTCGACACGAAGACCAGCAACGAGATCATGGAGCTGATCACCGCGCTCAATCGCGACAGGGGTATCACGGTCGTCATGGTCACCCATGAAGAGGACATCGCCGCCCACGCCGGACGCCTGCTGCGCTTCGTTGATGGCCACCTCGCCTCCGACAGCGCGGTCGACAACAAGGAGACCGCCGATGTTCTTTGAAACGTCGCGTCTTGCGCTGCGCGCCATCAGCCGCAACCTGCTTCGCTCCTTCCTCACCGTGCTCGGCGTCGTCATCGGTGTCGCCGCCGTCATCGCCATGGTCACCATCGGCAACGGCACGACGGAACAGGTGAAATCGGAACTGTCGCGGCTCGGCACCAACATGCTGTTCGTCCGCCCTGGCCAGTTCGGCCCCGGCCGCGCCAGCACCGAGGCCAAGCGCTTCGATGACCGCGATGTCGAGGCCATCCGCAATCAGATATCGGGCATCCGCGCCGTTGCCCCGCAGAACCGCAGTTCCGCCGCAACCGTCATTTTCGGCGGCAAGAACCACCAGACGAGCGTCATCGGCACCACCAATGACTATCTGATCGCGCAGGACTGGACCATCGCGCTCGGCCGCGACTTCCAGCCGGCCGAAGATCGAGGCGGCCAGATCGGCTGCATCATCGGCGAAACGGTGCGTCAGGAACTCTTCGGCGCGGAAAACCCTGTCGGGCAGACGATCCGCGTCAGCAACATCTCCTGCCCCGTCATCGGTGTTCTCGCCCGAAAAGGCCAGTCCGGCCTCGGAGACGATCAGGACGACACCATCATCATGCCGCTGAAAATCCACCAGCGGCGCATCGGCGGCACCACCACCATTTCCTCGATCATGGTCTCGGCCCAGGATGGCGTTTCCACCGCCAAGGTGCAGAGCGACCTGCAGAACCTGCTGCGCGAGCGCCGCCGCATCGGCATCGGCCGCGAAGATGATTTCACCGTCAACGACATGACGCAGATCGCCTCGGCCATGACAGGCACGACGACGTTGCTGACCGGGCTTCTGGGTGCGGTCGCGGCGGTCAGCCTGCTGGTCGGCGGCATCGGCATCATGAACATCATGCTGGTGTCGGTAACCGAGCGCACCCGCGAAATCGGCATTCGTCTTGCCATCGGCGCGCTGGAAAAACAGGTGCTGACGCAGTTTCTGGTGGAAGCCGTCATGCTCTCCGCCTTCGGCGGCCTTGTCGGAATTCTCACGGGTCTCGGCCTTGCTTATGGCGTCGTCAGCTTCCTCAACGTGCCCTTCGTCACCAGCCCGTCGATCATCTTCCTCGCCTTCGCTTTCTCAGCGGCCATCGGGGTGATTTTTGGCTATTTCCCGGCGCGGCGGGCAGCGAGTTTGAGCCCGATAGAGGCGCTGCGGCACGAGTGAAAATGTAATCAGCTTCGCACCACGTAGCGGCATATTTCTTCTCCCCGCCGGGGAGAAGGTGGCCCGAAGGGTCGGATGAGGGGGCAACGTTGCCGTATCCCACCACCCTCGCCCCCTCATCCCGCTGCCGCGACCTTCTCCCCGGCGGGGAGAGGAAACAAGCGGCAACCGCTCGCTCTATAAGCACGGTAAAGGTGATAACATATGGAGGGTTTTACAAGGCGTTGAGAGCCAAAGGTCTTTTTGGTCGCGCCCGACGCGCAGCCGCATCAAATCAAACGCTGGCCTCTGCCTCGCGCTGCTTCGCCAGCGCCGCGAGATCCGCGGGCTTCAGTTCCACCGATTCACCGCAGCCGCAGGCGGATGTCTGGTTCGGGTTGTTGAAGGTGAAGCCGGAGCGCATCTTGGTCACTTCAAAATCCATCTGGGTGCCGAGCAGATAAAGCACGGCGGAAGGCTGAACCCAGACCTTTGCCCCGTCGAATTCAACCAGATCGTCCTTCGCATCCGCTTCGGTCACGAGGTCGATGGTATATTCCATGCCTGCGCAGCCGCCCTTCTTGATGCCGACGCGCACGCCCTTGGCGTCCGGTCCGGAATTTTCGACGATTGCTTTAACGCGCGAGGCGGCAGCCCCGGTCATGGTCATAACTGCGAAGCCCATGGGCCCATTCTCCTTCGACAATCGAGTTCAAGGCTCGATGCTTATGGAATTCAATTTAAGTTCGCCTGACGATGTCATCAAGGGATGACTTCAGTCAAAATCAAATCAGTACCAGCCGACGGCAACCTGCGCTTCTTCCGACATGCGGTCCGGCGTCCACGGCGGGTCAAAGGTCATTTCGACGGTAACGCCGGAAACACCCTCGACGGCGCCGACCGCGTTTTCCACCCAACCGGGCATTTCGCCCGCCACCGGGCAACCGGGTGCCGTCAGCGTCATGACGATCTTGACCATCCGGTCGTCCTCGATGTCGATCTTGTAGATCAGGCCGAGTTCGAAAATATCGGCTGGAATTTCCGGGTCGTAGACGGTTTTCAACGCCGAGATCACGTCGTCGCTGAGACGCGCCAGTTCGTCAGGCGGAATGGAAGACGGCTTTGCCGCTTCTTCGGTCGCATCGGATGTCTTTGCAGTGGCTTCCGCAGTCATGGTCTGATCCTCAATCCTGATCTCATTCATGCCGATATCAGGCGAAAAATTTGCGCGCATATTCCAGCGCCTCAACAAGAGAGTCTACTTCGGCGCGGGTATTGTAAAGGCCGAACGACGCCCGGCATGTGGAGGTGACGCCGAAGCGTTTCAAGAGCGGCATGGCGCAATGGGTGCCCGCACGTACCGCAACGCCGCGCCGGTCGATCACCATCGAGACGTCATGGGCGTGAATGCCCTCAAGCTCAAAAGAGAAGATACCGCCCTTGTCAGGCGCATTGCCGATGATGCGCAGCGAATTGATCTCGCGCAACCGCTCGGCGGCATAAGCGGCAAGATCGGCCTCGTGTGCCGCAATCGCGGCGCGGCCGAGATTATCCATATAATCGAGCGCATAACCGAGCCCGATCGCCTGCACGATGGGCGGCGTGCCGGCTTCGAAACGATGCGGCGGCTCGTTATAGGTGACATTTTCTTCGGAAACGTCGAGGATCATCTCGCCGCCGCCCTGAAACGGCCGCATCTCGCGCAGCCGGTCGGCCTTGCCATAGAGCACACCGATGCCTGAGGGACCGTAGAGCTTGTGGCCGGTCATCACATACCAGTCGCAATCGATGTCACGAACATCGACCGGCATGTGAACGGCACCCTGCGAACCATCGATCAACACCGGAATGCCGCGCTCATGGGCGATGCGGCAGATTTCCTTGACCGGCACGATGGTGCCGAGCGCATTCGACATGTGGGTGATGGCAACGAGCTTGGTGCGCTCCGTCAGGCTTTTTTCGAAAGCCTCGATATGAAACGCGCCATCATCGTCAACAGGCACCCACACGAGCTTGGCGCCTTGCCGCTCGCGAATGAAGTGCCACGGCACGATATTGGAGTGGTGCTCCATGATCGAGATGACGATCTCGTCGCCCTCGCCGATCTTGGGCATGCCGTAGCCATAGGCAACCGTATTGATCGCCTCGGTGGAGGATTTGGTGAAGACGATCTCGTCCACCGAACCGGCATTGAGGAACCGGCGCACCTTTTCGCGCGCCGCCTCATAGGCGTCGGTTGCGGCATTGGAGAGAAAATGCAGGCCGCGATGCACATTGGCGTATTCGTTCGCATAAGCATGCGAAACGGCGTCGATCACCACCTGCGGTTTTTGAGCGGACGCGCCGTTGTCGAGATAGGTGAGCGGCTTGCCATAGACCTCGCGCGACAGGATCGGGAAATCCTTCCGCACGGCTTCGATGTCATAAGGGGCCGCCAATGCGGCGCGTTCGCTCTCAGGCATGATGTTCCAGCCAGCCGGAGATGATCGTCTCCAGCGCCTCTACCAGATTTTCTTCTTCCAGTTCCTCGACGATCTCGGCAACGAAGGCGTTGACGAGCATCGCCCGTGCCTTCGCCCGCGGCACGCCGCGCGCCATCAGGTAATAGAGATGATTGTCGCTGATATCGGCAACCGTCGCGCCATGGCCGCACTGAACGTCATCGGCAAAGATTTCCAGTTCCGGCTTTGCCGAGAACTCGCCATCGTCGGACATCAGCAGCGTATTGCAGGCCATCTTCGCGTCGGTCTTCTGGGCATCGGGCGCCACCCGGATCATGCCCTGGAAAATGCCCTTGGCACGGTCAAACACCACGTTGCGGAATACTTCCGTCGAGGTCGTGTTCGGCACGTTGTGGCCGAGAACCATCGTCACGTCGGTATGGGTTTCGCCGCCCAGGAGGTTGACGCCGCGAACGATCAGGTCAGTGCCCTCGCCTTCCACATCGATGCGCAGTTCCTGGCGCACCAGCTTGCCGCCGGCATTGACAATGAACAGGCGAATCTTGGCGTCCGCGCCGATTTTCATGCGCAGCTGGCCAAGATGGATATCGGCCGCCCCCTGTTGCTGCAGGATGATCCAGGTCACTTCCGCGCCATCCTCGACAACGATATCGCTGACCGAGGACACGAGGGCCGCATCAGAAGTCACCGAAAGGTGACGCTCGATGACGGTTGCCTTGGAACCCTTGCCGAAACGGACCGGGAAGCGGCTGTGAACCTGGCCTGCGCCATGGACCGCCTGCAATTCGATCGGCTTCTCGATATCGGCATCGGCCGGGATATCGAGCACCAGGCCATCGCGCACGAAGCTGCCATTGATGCGGCCAATCGCGTCATCCTTGCTGGCTTCAGCAAGGCCGGCGGCGGCGGAACCATCGAGCAGGCTTTCGGCAAAGCGCGACACGCGAACATCTTCAATCTTGCCGATATCGGCCGTGCCATGCTGCACATAGGCAACCAGCGAGCCGGCAACCGTCGGCGCCAGCTTCTCGATAACAGGCGCCGGCTGGTCTTCCGGAACGGCGCGCAGCAGGCTCTTCAGATCGGTATAGTGCCACGCCTCGATGCGGCGGGTCGGAAGACCGCCGGTCTTCAGATCGTCGAACAGCACGTCACGCGCGGCAACCACGGCACCATCGCCCGGCAATTCGCTGAACTTGGCGGTGTAGGCGTCGACCAGCGCGGTTTCCGCTGGCGTCAGCCGGTTGGTAGCTTGAATGTTCATGGACATCACCTCCTGGCCTTTGACTTAGGCCGCTTCACCGATGATGTCGGCGTAACCGTTGTTTTCCAGCTCCAGCGCCAGCGCCTTGTCACCCGAGCGGATGATCTTGCCCTTGTAGAGAACGTGAACGCTGTCAGGCACGATGTAGTCGAGCAGGCGCTGGTAGTGGGTGATGACGACGGTGGCGCGATCCGGCGACTTCAGCGCGTTGACGCCATCAGCCACGATCTTCAGGGCGTCGATGTCGAGACCGCTATCGGTTTCGTCGAGAACGCAGAGTTTCGGCTCAAGCAGCGCCATCTGCAGGATTTCGGCGCGCTTCTTCTCACCACCGGAGAAACCGACATTCAGCGGACGCTTCAGCATCTCCATGTCGATCTTCAGGTCGCCGGCCGCTTCCTTGACGCGGCGGATGAAGTCCGGCGTCGTCAGCTCGGACTCGCCACGCGCCTTGCGCTGCTCGTTCATCGCAACCTTCAGGAATTGCATCGTCGCAACGCCCGGAATTTCGACCGGATACTGGAAGGCCAGGAAAATGCCCTTGGCGGCGCGCTCGGCGGCGTCCAGTTCCAGAATGCTCTCGCCGTTATAGAGAATGTCACCGGAGGTGACTTCGTAGTCCTCACGGCCCGACAGGATGTAGGAGAGCGTCGATTTGCCGGAACCGTTCGGCCCCATGATGGCGGCAACTTCACCAGCGGCAACCTTCAGGTTGAGACCCTTGATGATCTCGGTTTCGGTATCGGCGATCTTTGCGTGCAGGTCGATGATTTCAAGCATGTTTTAGTTCCTTCAATCAGCAATTGGCGATTTGGCATCAAACCAATGGCGTTTCATTCTTTCCAAAAATTTTACGTCGGCTAACGGGTAACCTGATGCATCTCCGATCACCGCATCGATTCCGCATTTCGGACACATCGCGGTGAGGCGTTCTTCGTCTTGCTGCGTCTCGTGGATCCATTCCCAAACCTCGGTAGCGGAATAAATCTCAAGACAATAGAAGCAGCCGGATATTGCGCTACGCTTCAGCTCTGCACGATTGCGAATGCAGTGGCGATGCGCGGCGACAACATCCTGCTTATCGGTCATTACCCCACAGACCCTTCCAGCGAAATGCCGATCAGCTTCTGCGCTTCAACCGCAAATTCCATCGGCAGCTGCTGGATGACATCCTTCACAAAGCCGTTGACGATCAGTGCGATGGCCGACTCCTCGGGAATGCCGCGCTGCAGGCAATAGAACAGCTGGTCTTCGGAAATCTTCGACGTGGTCGCCTCGTGCTCGAAATGCGCAGACGAGTTCTTCGCCTCGATATAGGGCACGGTATGCGCGCCGCACTTGTCGCCGATCAGCAGACTGTCGCACTGCGTGAAATTGCGGGTGTTGGTCGCCTTGCGGTGGGCCGAGACCTGGCCGCGATAGACGTTCTCCGAGAAACCGGCAGCGATGCCCTTGGCGATGATGCGGCTCGAGGTGTTCTTGCCGAGATGGATCATCTTGGTGCCACTGTCGATCTGCTGATGGCCGTTAGAAACCGCGATCGAATAGAATTCGCCACGGCTGTCATCGCCACGCAGAATGCAGGACGGATATTTCCAGGTGATGGCAGAACCCGTTTCCACCTGCGTCCACGAAATCTTCGAACGGTTGCCACGGCAATCGCCACGCTTGGTCACGAAGTTGTAGATGCCGCCCTTGCCTTCCTTGTCGCCCGGATACCAGTTCTGGACGGCGGAATATTTGATTTCGGCATCATCGAGCGCCACCAGTTCAACCACGGCGGCGTGAAGCTGGTTCTCGTCGCGCTGCGGCGCGGTGCAGCCTTCCAGATAGGAGACGTAAGCCCCCTCTTCGGCGATGATCAGCGTGCGTTCGAACTGTCCGGTGTTCTTCTCATTGATGCGGAAATAGGTGGAAAGCTCCATCGGGCAACGCACGCCCTTCGGCACGAACACGAAGGAACCGTCGGTGAAGACAGCCGAGTTCAGCGTGGCGTAGAAATTGTCCGTCGTGGGAACAACCGAACCGAGATATTTCTTCACCAGTTCCGGATGCTCGCGCACGGCTTCCGAGATCGACATGAAGATCACGCCGGCCTTCGCCAGTTCCGCCTTGAAGGTGGTGACAACAGAGACACTGTCGAACACGGCATCCACGGCCACCTGACGCTTTTCGACGCCAGCGAGGATTTCCTGCTCTTTCAGCGGAATGCCTAGCTTTTCATAGACCTTCAGCAGCTCCGGGTCGACTTCATCGAGCGACTTCGGGCCGGGGGTGCTTTTCGGCGCGGCATAATAATAGAGATCGTTGAAGTCGATCTTGGGGTAGCTGACGCGCGCCCAGGTCGGCTCTTCCATCGTCAGCCAGCGCTTGTAAGCCTCAAGACGCCATTCCAGCATCCATTCCGGCTCCTGCTTCTTGGCCGAGATGAAACGGATCACCTCTTCCGAAAGGCCCTTCGGGGCCTTGTCGACTTCGATTTCGGTTTCGAAGCCGTATTTATACTGGTCCACATCGATCTGGCGGACCTGATCGATCGTTTCCTGAACCGCTGCCATGTCGTTCTCCAATCTCGCCGGAGCCAAGGTCCGGTGGCTTGTCAACGTATCAAGGCGGAAAGCCGCCTTATTCATCTTCGGGCAAATCGTTCCGAGCCGTTAAACGGGGCGGAGCTTATACCCATGTAAGTGCGGGATGGCGCTTTTCACACATCCCGGCAAGCGGAAAATTGCTATTCCGCAATTCTTTGCCGCATTTTAAGCGGCCTGACCGGAAAGCCTGCGCCGCCCGGCAATTTTCGTGAACGCCGCAAGCGTTCTGTCTATATCCGCTTCGTCAGTCGCGTGACCGAGGGAAATCCTGAGCGCGCCGAGCTTGGGATCGTGCCCCATCGCGCTCAGCACGTGGCTTTCACCCACCTTGCCGGAAGAGCAGGCCGAACCGGCCGAGAGCGCGATGCCTTCTATGTCGAAGGCGATCTGTCCGGTTTCGGCTTTCAGGCCCGGCAGGGTGAAAAACGTCGTATTGCCCACACGGGCGACATCCGCACCATGGATGATGACATCGGGCGCACTCACCCGCATGCCGTGCTCCAGCTTCGCCCGCAGCGCGCCAAGACGCGCCGCTTCATCCGCCAGCTTCTCGGCAGCCACGACGGCCGCTGCACCGAAACCAATGACCGACAGGGTATTTTCCGTGCCGGAACGATGTCCCTTTTCCTGCCCGCCGCCATGGATCAGCGGTTTCGGCATCATCACCTCGCCGCGCGAAATGAGAGCGCCGGCACCCTTCGGGCCACCGAGCTTGTGAGACGAGAGAACGAGGAAATCCGCATCGAGAGCATTGATATCGAGCGGAATGCGGCCCGCCGCCTGCACGGCATCGACCACCATCAATCCGCCTGCCGCATGCACAAGCCGCGCGGCTTCCGCCACAGGCTGGAGAATGCCGGTCTCATTATTGACCAGCATGCAGGCGACCATCGGCAGACCAGTGGACTTGTCATGCGACGACAGCAGCACCTCAAGCGCCGCGAGATCGATGACACCCGCTGACGTAACGGGAATTTCCGTAACGTCAGCCTTGCCGAACCGGCCGCCTTCCCGGAAAGCGGGATGCTCGATGGCAGACGCGTAAAGGTGGCCATAACGCACAGGCGCGCGCCCCATTTTGAAATCCGGCGTCAAAACCAGATTGGCCGCTTCTGTCGCACCGCTGGTGAAGGTGACATGGGATGCCTGCGCGCCGGCAAGGGCGGCAACGTCACGACGGGCAGCCTCCACGGCGGCGCGGGCAGCGCGCCCTTCCCGGTGCACCGAAGACGGATTGCCGGCCAGATCAAACGCGGACACAAGAACATCCCGCACGGCGGGCAGAAGCGGCGCCGTGGCGTTCCAGTCCATATATGTGCGCGTTAAACCCGTCATAGCGGAAAAGCTTCGCTCAATCTTATATGCGCCAAAACGCATTTTTCTTGAAATTACAGTTGCGCTTGCCTTATGACACGACCCGAGTGCTTAAGCACACGCAAAGTTTCGAATTATTCTAAACTGCGTTCTAGAAAAGATGACACAGTTCGTCAAGTCTTCTCATCGGAAGAATGCGGTTGGAGAATGAAAAAACACGACCGGAGTACCAATGCCCGAAGTCATTTTTAACGGCCCTGCGGGTCGCCTCGAAGGCCGTTATCAACCATCCAAGGAAAAGAGCGCGCCGATTGCGATCATCCTTCATCCGCACCCGCAGTTCGGCGGCACGATGAACAACCAGATCGTCTATCAGCTCTTCTATCTTTTCCAGAAGCGCGGCTTCACGACGCTCCGGTTCAACTTCCGTTCCATCGGTCGCAGCCAGGGCGAATTCGACCACGGTGCCGGCGAGCTGTCTGATGCCGCCTCGGCGCTCGACTGGGTGCAGAGCCTGCATCCCGATTCCAAGAGCTGCTGGGTTGCCGGTTATTCCTTCGGCGCCTGGATCGGCATGCAGCTTTTGATGCGCCGCCCGGAAATCGAAGGCTTCATGTCGATTGCGCCGCAGCCCAATACCTACGACTTCTCCTTCCTCGCCCCCTGCCCGTCTTCGGGCCTCATCATCAATGGCGACGCCGACAAGGTCGCGCCTGAGAAGGATGTGAACGGCCTGGTCGAAAAACTGAAGACCCAGAAGGGCATCCTCATCACCCACCGCACGCTTCCCGGAGCCAACCACTTCTTCAACGGCAAGGTGGATGAGCTGATGGGCGAATGCGAGGACTATCTTGATCGTCGCCTCAACGGCGAACTGGTGCCGGAGCCGGCGGCCAAGCGTATTCGGTGATTGGCGGCGCATTTCCAGCGCACGTCTTGATTTATCGCTAATGATCGACGGCGGGTGTGGCTTACCCCCTCTGCCCTGCCGGGCATCTCCCCCTCAAGGGGGGAGATCGAGCCGTGGCGACCTTCCGGCCATCTTTAACTTATAAGCTTGGGCGAGGAGCAGGCGTCTGGCTGATCTCCCCCCTTGAGGGGGAGATGCCCGGCAGGGCAGAGGGGGCAAGCCACACCCGCCGTCGATCACTACGCCCGCACCAAAACCCCACCCGTCACCGGCTCGCTCACCCCCGTAGTCCCGGGATATGTCAGCGGCAAACCCTTGAGCGAACGCACGGCCAGATAGGCCCAGGCCTCCGCCTCCATCGCCCCGCCATCAAAACCCGCCTCCTCCGCCGCGATCACCCGCGCACCCGACTTTGCTGCAAGCTCGGCAAATTCTCCCATGATCACCGGGTTGAGCCGCCCACCACCGCAAACCACATAGGTTTTCGCCGCCTCCGGCAGATAGCTCGCCGATTTCAGAATGGCAGCACCTGTCAGATGCGCCAGCGTCCGTGCCCCATCCGCAAGAGAAACCTCACCTTTTTTCGGCGGCATGAAATCACCGCGGTCAAGCGACCGACGGATATTGGCCGAAAAAAACGGGCTTTCCATATAACGCGCCACCAACGAGCCAACGACGCTGCCACCCGCCGCCGTCCTGCCGCCCTTGTCGAACGCTTTGCCGGTATGCGCTTCGATCCACTGGTCGATCAGCATATTGCCCGGACCGCTGTCGAAGGCCGCAAGCCGCCTACCCTCGCCAATATAGGTCAGATTGGAGATACCACCGATATTGACGAAGACGGCGGGCGTTTCGAAGTCTTCAGGCAGGTTGGCGGAAAGTGCCATATGATAGGCGGGGATCAGCGGCGCACCCTGCCCGCCATGCACCATGTCGTTGGCACGCATGTCATAAACCACATCGATACCGGTTTCCTCAGCCAGAAGCGCGCCGTCGCCGATCTGCACGGTCAGCGCCTCATCCGGCCGGTGCAGCACCGTCTGGCCATGAAAACCGATGACATCGATATCACCGGGCTGGAGCCGGTGACGATGGAGAAAGGATTTCACCGCCGCCGCATGGGCAAGCGTCAGCTTGCGCTCAGCCTCCGCCAGATCGCCGGGACGTTCGCGCCGCTCGCGAATGGATTTGGCCGTCGTGAGCGCCTTCTGCCAGATGGCACGCAGACCCGGGTCATAGGGGAAATAACCGCTCGGCCCATGCCGCACCACGCTCTCGCCATCCGTGCACAAAAGGGCGATATCGATGCCGTCCATCGATGTGCCGCTCATCAGCCCGATTGCCGTTTTGACCTCGCCCACCTGCCGCTCCCCTGCAATCTCGAATCATGCTTACCTTGAATCCCGATATTCATGGCCGAAACGGGTGCACATTTCAAAAAACAATGATAAAGCCGCGACGTTCATTGGTTCTCAATGACGGCAAAGATCAAACCAGAAAGTCAAAGGTTATGTCCAGGTTCAAGTCCGATTTCCTCCGCACGCTCGATGAGCGCGGCTTCATTCACCAGATCTCCGATGAGGCAGGTCTCGACGAACTGTTCGCCAAGGAAACCGTGACCGCCTATATCGGCTATGACCCGACGGCTTCCAGTTTGCATGTCGGCCACCTCACCCAGATCATGATGCTGCACTGGATGCAGAAGACCGGCCACCAGCCGATTTCCCTGATGGGCGGCGGCACCGGCATGGTGGGTGACCCCTCCTTCAAGGAAGAAGCCCGCAAGCTGATGACGATCGACATGATCGAGGACAACATCACCTCGCTCAAGCATGTCTTCGCCAATTACCTAGACTACGACCGCGCCAACAATCCGGCGCTGATGATCAACAATGCCGACTGGCTGCGTGGTCTGAACTATCTCGAATTCCTGCGCGATGTCGGCCGCCATTTCTCGGTCAACCGCATGCTGTCCTTCGACAGCGTGAAGACGCGTCTCGACCGCGAGCAGTCGCTGTCCTTCCTCGAATTCAACTACATGATCCTGCAGGCCTACGACTTTGTGGAGCTGAACCAGCGCACCGGCTGCCGCCTGCAGATGGGCGGCTCTGACCAGTGGGGCAACATCATCAACGGCATCGACCTCGGTCACCGCATGGGGACACCGCAGCTTTACGCGCTGACCTCGCCGCTGCTCACCACCTCTTCGGGTGCCAAGATGGGCAAGTCGGCCTCGGGCGCCGTGTGGCTGAACAAGGACCTGCTGCCGGTCTATGATTTCTGGCAATACTGGCGCAACACGGAAGATGCGGATGTCGTGCGCTTCGCCAAGCTGTTCACCACCCTGCCGATGGACGAAATCGCTCGCATCGCGGCGCTTGGCGGGTCTGAGATCAACGAAGCGAAGAAGATCCTCGCAACCGAAGTGACGGCGATCCTGCATGGCCGCGCCGCTGCGGAAGAAGCGGCCGAAACGGCGCGCAAGACCTTCGAGGAAGGCGCGCTCGCCGAAAACCTGCCTTCGATCGAGGTTCCCACAGCCGAACTCGAAGCCGGCGTTGGCGTCCTCTCCCTCATCGTCCGTGCCGGCCTTGCCGGCTCGAATGGCGAAGCTCGCCGCCACGTTCAGGGCGGTGCGGTGAAGATCAACGATCAGGGCATTTCCGACGAGCGTCAGATGGTCGGCACCGGCGAAGTGACCGGCGACGGCGTCATCAAGCTATCGGTTGGCAAGAAAAAGCACGTTCTGGTTCGCCCGGCGTAAGCCAGCACCAAACCCGCATCAAGGGCCGCGAAAGCGGCCCTTTTTATTGGAACTCGAAAATCTGCCGGAAGACGCCCGGTGCAATCAGCGACAGCGGATTGATCGTCAGCTTCGGCTGGTCCGTCTGGCCGGAAAGCTTGAAGGTGATGCCGAGCAGGCCGCGGTCGCGGCCGTTGCCGAGGAAGATGCCGATGAAGGGCAACTCGCCGAACAGCCGGTTCAGCCCATAGGCGGGCATGAAGGTGCCGGTCATGTCCATGCGGCCATTCTGATCCTTCAGCAACCCCTGGAAGGTCGCGCCGATCTGCTCGCCGCGCACGACGCCGTTTTCCACCGCCACCGAACCGTTGACATAAACGAGCCGGGCAAACCCGCGCTGGAACTTTTCCGAGCTCACGTCGATATTGCGGCGCACCGCATTGTTGAGGCTCCTGCCGTCCTCGCCCGTCGGCGTGGCGACGATGTCCTGAAGCTTGGCTTCGTTGACGACGGCAAAATTGCGCAGGTCGAGCGATCCGCTCCAGTCGCTGCCATTGGAGGTCGTCAGCGCAAGGTTGAGAAGGCCGCCGCGAATGCGGCTGTAGATATTGGCGAAACGGGCGAGCGACCCCGCGTCGCTGCTGGTCAGCGTCACGGTTCCCGTCGCCCCGCGATTGACGGTCTGCGCCACGACCGCCTGGCCGTTGCCGGTGACGCCACGGAAATCGATGGAGCGGACCTTGCCGTCCCGCACGCTGACATCGGAACTGACATTGGCAAGAATTTCGTCGTTGAACCCGTAGACCTTGTCGAATTGCGTCTTGATGGCAAGGGATGGCTGCGCACGTGACGTTCCGTCGCCGCCACCGGAAGAGCTGCGAAGCTTCGAGAGGAAAGGCCTGAGATCGGCGGATTTTCCCGAGGCATTGATGATATAGCCGTTCTTCGAAGCGGCGACCGAAACGGCGTAATTATCCGAGGGCGAGAGCTGCACGCGGCTGAGATCGGCCGAAATCAGCCCGTTCTTGCTAAAGGCGATATCGCCGGCGGCGCCGAAGCCGTCGCCATCGAGCGAGAAGTCGCTGATCGTCGTGCGCCCGTCTCCCGTTTCCATGGTGAAGGCGGCGCTGGCGGGAATGCCGATGCCCTTGCTCCAGCCGAGCCCGGGCAGAATGATCGACGCCTTGGTCAGATCGAGCCGGATATCCTGGCGTTTCGGGTCGGCACCGTCGATTTCAATCGCCGTTGTGCCGCCAAGAACCGTGGAGAGTTCCGGAGCGAGCTTGGCAACCTGCGTTTCGTTCAGGCTAGCCTTCAACGACAGCGTCGGCGCGATATCGCTGTTCTTGCGCACCGGCTCCGTCATCACGATGTCCATCGGCACATCGTCCACCCGACCCTTGCCCTCCAGTTTGAGCTGGTGGTCGTTCAGCGACATGAAACCATCAAGCGCAGTCACCTTGTGGCCGGCGAAGGGCTTGGTCAGCGCCAGGTTCTTCAGGTCGAGATCGGCCGTCCACACCGGCGGGGGCGGGTTCTGGCTGGAGAGCATGCCAACGGTCAGCTTCGCACTGACCTTGACGTCGCCGGTGAAATCCTCTGGCTTGAACTGCGTATCCTTGAGCGCATTGATGGGCTTGAGCGTCGCAAGCTCCGCCACGGCATCGGCCGCACCGGACACGTTCAGCTCAAGATTTCCGAGCAGCGGCTTCTCATACACATCTGAAATGAGAAAGCGGCTGTTCTCCAATGAAAGCGTCCGGTTGGAAGGGAAATAGGATGTACCCTCCTTGATATCGACGACCATCTTGCCGCCGACGAGGTCAAAATGCGCATCGACATCCCGCAGCGGTGGAATGTCGCCCGTCGTGTTGAGGCGCGTCTCGTCGATGTCGAAGCGGATTTGCATTTCGCTTTCGCCAAGCACCAGCGGGCAGCCGGGGCCGCACATCCGTCCCTGCGGGATGAAGATTGCGATTGACCCGTTGGTGACGGTGCCGCCGTAAAGATTGGAGACCACCCAGTCGCGCGGCTTGTGCGCCATCCAGAACGGCCAAAGCTGCTTGACGGCCGTCGCCTCCATCTTCGGAATCTGGCCGCCAAAGCTGATTTCCGGCGACCCCTCGCCAAACCGGATTTTCAGCGACCCCGCCATATCTCCGAGCGGGCCGCTGACGTAAAGCGAGGGAACGTCGAGCTGCTTCGCGGCCGTTGTAAAATGACCGTCCGCTTTCAAGTTGAAAGAAACGGGTGCTTCACCCGAGGCTTCGGAGGAAGCGACGCCGTTGTCTACTCTCAGTGAAAGGCCGAAACCCTCTTCCGTATCGCTGATTTCACCGCTGACGGGAATAATCGTCCGCCCGAGTTCCAACCGCGAATTGTCGATGACCACGCTGTTTTTTGCAAAATCATAACGCGCATGCACCGTGCCGGTTGTGAACGGCTGGGACTCGCCGCCAATCATAAGCGTTCCATTGCCAAGGCCGAGCGAAACGTCCAGACGTGGTTCCTGGGCCGCCGTGGCACGCCGCGCGACGATATTCACGCCTGTCTTGACATTCAGGCCTTCATGGAGATTTCCATCGGGATCGAATTTTTCCAGGAACGGGCCGATATCGAAACCATCGATACGCGCCTCGAAGCCATCAATCACACCGCCCGCGCCGGAGGTTCTGAGCGACACGCTGGCGATTTCACCGTTAAACAGGGTTTCTCCATCAAGCGAATATCCGCCCTGCTGATCCGGTGTCAGCGACAGTTCCCGCACCTCGATGGTGCGCGGCTTGCCCTGTTCACCGGGCGGCAGGTGAACCGAAACGCTGGAAATATCGATTTCCTCGGTGCCGCTGCTGAGAAACGCCTGGGCAAGCTTGTCGAGTTGCCCGAACGCCATCTGCAATTGTTGCGGCACGGCGTCGAGCTTGATGCTGGCGAGATCGAAACCGTTGCCTTTCGGCAAAAGCGCCGTATCGAGTTCCATCCCGTCGGCCTCGAGGCTCTGCACCGACACATGGCCGGCCAGAAGCGCAAGCGGGTCGAGCGCCATGCCAATCGCCCGCGCCCGGCTCAGATGCTGGCCGGATTCCTTCTCGATGATATCCACGTCCTCGGCCACCAGCGCCAGCCTCAGCCCGGTGGAAAACCGGATCGCCGAGGAGCCTATCCGCGCGCTGTAATGGGGACCGAGTGCCTTTTCCAGCGCCTGCTGCGCCTGGCTCGAAAGCGTCTTATCGATGGAACCGGTCTCGACCGACAGGATGATGCCGCCGATGGACAGGAAAGCCAGCACGAAAAGGGCCGCAAAAATCTTGCAGAAAGCGCGCGCCATGGAGCGCGGCGGCGGGCAATGCACGATGATCGGGTCTTCGGCCTGAGCCGAAGGAAGCTCGTGCAGCGCAACCATATCGCGCTTGCCGAACGTAACCTTTTCACCCCTTATTTCAGCCATACGCCCGTGTTTGCCTCTAAGTAGCTTTTGTTTCGCCGCAACACTGGACGACGCGCGGTTTCGCTATATATCGAATGTGGCGACTTTCCCTCAACATCCCGGCGAAAGAAAGGTAGAATATGACAGACTTGACGATTGGCAGCCCCGCCCCCGACTTCACCTTGCCCCGTAACGGTGAAGGGACGGTGACATTGTCGAAACTGCAAGGCAAGGCGGTCATTCTTTATTTCTACCCGAAGGACGATACTTCCGGCTGCACCGCAGAAGCCATCGACTTCAGCGCGCTGGGCGGCGAATTCGAGGCCGCCAACGCCGTCGTTATCGGCATTTCGCCCGACAGCGTCAAAAGCCATGACAAGTTCGCGGCAAAACATTCCCTTTCCGTCATGCTCGCTTCCGACGAGGAGAGGAAGGTTCTGGAGGCCTACGGCGTCTGGAAGGAAAAAAGCATGTATGGGAAAAAATACATGGGTGTCGAACGCACCACCTTCCTCATCGGGCGGGATGGCAAGATCGCCGAAATCTGGAACAAGGTGAAGGTCGCGGGCCATGCACAGGCCGTTCTCGAGGCTGCAAAAAAGCTCTGAGGGATCACTTCATCGTGACACCCCCCTTCAAAATCATCTCGCTGCGAGGCGGCGCGACGAATGCGATAGCAAGCGCCGATCTCGACCGAAAAACCGAGCTCGCGCAGGAAACGGCAACGCGCTGGTTCGAGCGCCGGCTGTCATTGCGCTCCCCGCTCGATCCGCCCTTGCCCGAGCGACCGGGAAGGCCTGCGAAGCCGGAACTCGTTCCACCGACCGCGGTGGAGCGCCGTTCGCTGCACAGCGTCAAGGGTCGCATCGCCCTCTTGCACGCCATCGCCCATATCGAACTCAATGCCGTCGATCTCGCGCTCGATATCGTCGCCCGTTATGCCGGCGAGCCGGTGCCGCACTCCTTTTTCGACGGCTGGATGCAGGTCGCCTTCGAGGAAGCAAAGCACTTCCGGCTGGTTCGGGACCGGTTACGAAGCCTCGGGGCCGATTATGGTGACTTGCCCGCCCATGACGGGCTGTGGCAGGCTGCGCATTCCACCCGCAACGATCTGACCGCGCGGCTTGCGGTCGTGCCGCTCATCCTGGAGGCGCGTGGGCTTGATGTCACCCCTTCCCTGCAGGCCAAGATGCGCGAGACCGGCGATCTCGAGAGTGCTGAGGTTCTGGATGTCATCTATAATGACGAAAAGGGCCATGTCGCCATCGGCGCCAAATGGTTCCGTTTCCTCTGCGCGCGTGAAAAGAAGGATCCGGCCGCGACCTTCAGGCAACTGGTCCGCGCCAATTTCCGCGGCCCCCTGAAACCGCCTTTCAACGACCTCGCCCGCGCCGAGGCCGGCCTGACGCCATCCTTTTACCGCTCGCTGACATCCGTCAGCCGATAGCTGACACGGCTAAAACCTCTCCGGCAAAACTTCGTTAACCTTAACGAATTATGATTTCCGTTAAGAAATCGGCCAGTCCGGAGAGAGATTGTGACTGATACGGCGGAAAACCGGGTATTCGGCAAAAAGCGTGAGCCCCACGTGCTCATTCTCGCGCGCGGCGAAAGCGTGCGGCACATGACCATTCGGCCGTGGATGGCGGCGCTTGCCGGCTGCGCGATCGGGCTTTTTTCGCTCGGATATCTCGGCGCCACAGGCTATCTCATTTTGCGTGACGACCTGATCGGCGCGACCATGGCGCGCCAGACCCGCATGCAGAACGACTATGAAGACCGCATCGCGGCGCTCAGAGCCCAGGTGGACCGTGTCACCTCCCGGCAATTGCTCGATCAGCAGGTTGTTGAAAAGAAAGTGGAAAAGCTGCTGGAGCAGCAGGCGGCGCTGGCCTCGCGGCACGGTCGCATGAGCGAATTGCTTGAGCGCGCCGAAAATTCCGGCATTGCCGCCTCCCCTATCGCGCCCTCGTCTCTTTCGAACGCCATGGCGCCGGAAAAACGCGCCGACCTCTCCGGCGGCCTCTCGGCCATTGAAAAGCTGATGACCCCACGCAGGTCGCAGGCGGAAAAGCCGGCCACATCCGACAGACACGCCGCCTATGTGCCGGAAGCCGGCGAAACGCCATCCGACCGGGCCGACCGGGTGTTTTCCAAGGTGACGCTGTCGCTGAAGAATATCGAACACCAGCAGATATCGCGCATCGCCAGACTGACCAGCGACGCCGAGGACAAGGCGAATGCGATGCAGGACATCATCCGGCAGGCAGGCCTGAAAATCGAAGAAAACGGCAACGACGACATTGGCGGCCCCTATGCGGATCCCGAGCGCGGCGAAACCGATCCTTTCAACCTGTCGCTTACCAATCTCGACAATGCGCTGAACCGGCTCGACATCGTCAAGGAAACCGCGACCAACCTGCCCTTCGGCAACCCGGCCCCCGGCCGGGCGATCACCAGCCGATTCGGCAACAGGATGGATCCGTTTCTCGGCCGCCCGGCCCTTCATACCGGCATCGATTTTCGTGCAGAAACCGGCGCTGACGTCAAATCCACCGGCGCGGGCAAGGTGACGGTGGCGGAAAATTCCGGCGGCTATGGTAATATGGTCGAGATCGATCACGGCCAGGGCGTCTCGACGCGATTCGGCCATCTTTCCGCAATTCTGGTGAAAGTCGGCGACAGGGTCGAAACCGGCGATATCATCGGCCGCGCCGGCAGCACCGGCCGCTCCACCGGTCCGCATGTACATTATGAGGTACGCCGCAACGATGTGCCCGTTGATCCCATGCGGTTCCTGATCGCGGGAACGGAACTCAAAACCTACCTGAAATAGCAGCCCGATTTTAACGCTTCTTTTGCTATTTTAACGATAAACCGCACAAATATGCGCCCAAGGCTTAAAAGCCCAGCCCGAGGCATCACGTTTCGCGTGCTTTTCCCGTTGTTTCCTTGACTTTCCGGCAATTTGGGCCTATCCCCGCGCCAAGTCTTTGCAAGTGCCAGAGCGCACGCAGGTATATCGTACCGAACCAGAACGGAAAAAGTTCTTCCTTTGACAACATTCTCTGATCTTGGCCTGAGCCAAAAAGTTCTTTCCGCTATTGCAGATGCCGGCTACACGACGCCGACACCCATTCAGGCTGGCGCTATTCCGCCCGCGCTGGAAAAGCGTGATATCTGCGGTATCGCACAGACCGGCACGGGCAAAACCGCGTCCTTCGTTCTGCCGATGCTCACCCTGCTCGAGAAGGGCCGCGCCCGCGCAAGAATGCCGCGCACGCTGATCCTCGAGCCGACCCGTGAGCTTGCAGCGCAGGTGGCGGAGAACTTCGAGAAATACGGCAAGAATCACAAGCTGAACGTCGCCCTTCTCATCGGCGGCGTTTCCTTCGAAGACCAGGACCGCAAGCTTGAGCGCGGCGCCGATGTTCTCATCTGCACCCCCGGCCGTCTTCTCGACCATTGCGAACGCGGCAAGCTTTTGATGACCGGCGTGGAAATCCTCGTCATCGATGAAGCCGACCGCATGCTGGACATGGGCTTCATTCCCGATATCGAGCGCATCGCCAAGATGATCCCCTTTACCCGGCAGACGCTGTTCTTTTCGGCCACCATGCCGCCGGAAATCCAGAAGCTGGCTGATCGCTTCCTGCAGAACCCCGTCCGTGTCGAGGTTGCCAAGCCCTCCTCCACGGCAAAGACCGTTGCCCAGCGCATCGTCGCCGCGCACAACAAGGACTATGAAAAGCGCGCTGTGCTGCGCGATCTCGTCCGCGCCGAAGAAGCCGAACTGAAGAACGCCATCATCTTCTGCAACCGCAAGAAGGATGTGGCCGACCTGTTCCGCTCGCTCGACCGTCACGGCTTTTCCGTCGGCGCGCTGCATGGCGACATGGACCAGCGTTCGCGCACCACGATGCTGCAGAGCTTCAAGGACGGCAACCTGAAGCTGCTCGTCGCCTCTGACGTCGCCGCACGCGGCCTCGACATCCCCGATGTCAGCCACGTCTTCAACTTCGATATTCCCATTCATTCGGAAGACTATGTCCACCGCATCGGCCGCACCGGTCGCGCCGGCCGCTCGGGCAAGGCCTTCACCATCGTCACCAGAAACGACACCAAATATCTCGACGCGATCGAAAAGCTGATCGGCGAAAAGATCGAGTGGCAGAACGGTGACCTCTCCACCCTTCCCGCGCCGATGGAAAGCTTTGAAAGCAATTCCGGCCGCCGGGGCAAGGAACGGGGCGGCAGGGGCCGCGACCGCAACCGTCGCGACGCAGCGCCGGTCGACAACATCAATCAGGGTGCACAATCCGCTGCGGACGCTGATGTCGCGGCTCATGGAGACGACAAGGTGAGAGCAGAACGTAAATCGGAAAAGACCCCGCGCAATTCCGACCGCAACAGCCGCAACCCGTTGCACGCCAATGACGACAACCGCGACCGCCGCCGCCATTATCGCGACCACGACGATGGCCCGACACCGGTTGGTTTCGGCGACGACATCCCCGCTTTCATGCTGATTGTCGCCAACGCCAAGGGCTGACCGCGGGAATGGGCAGCATGACATCGACCACCAGGCCCGGCCTTGATTTTCCAGGCGTCGGCGTCGGCCTTGTCATATTGCGTGACGAACGCATACTTTTATGCCGGCGCTTGAAGGCGCCGGAAGCCGGATACTGGAACATTCCGGGCGGCAAGGTCGATCACCTCGAAACATCCCTCGCCGCTGCACGCCGCGAGGCCGAAGAAGAGACCGGGCTCAAGATCGGCGACGTCGAATTCCTCTGCCATAGCGAATTCATCGATACGGAAGACCGTCACCACTGGGTTTCGCTGATCTTCGTCACCCGCGATGCACAGGGTGAGCCGGCACTGACCGAGCCCGACAAGCTTTCCGCCATTGGCTGGTTCGATCCGAATAAGCTTCCCGAACCCATCTCCGCCTTCGCCAGGGACGCCCTGGCCGCCCTGAAAAAAGGCCAGCCAGAAAACTGAGCCGGCCGCCTGTTGGGCGAGGCCAGTCAAAGCGCATCGTCAAACAGCCGCGCGAATGACGCGCGAGAGCCGGTATCGCCGTCTCCGCGCTATATTTTTTCAACAAACGGCAGACGGAAGCACGCCTTGGCGTAAGGCTTTCCGAATTCAATTTAAAATTGCTGAATTTAGCTCCACATAAAAAACCGCCCCAGTTTCCTGAAGCGGTTTATACGTAATGAAAAAAATACAATATATGAAGCAATATAGTCTGGCAGTGCTTACAATCGGAACACTTTCCGAGGCCGGTTAAGGCCAATTTCAGTCGTCCCCTGAAACAATTACATTTAAGCTAATCATTTACTTTGCGTCAAGCAAATCTTCTCGCAATTGCGAAAAAACCGGAAAAACAAACCTGCCAATGAGGTGAAGCTTTATATATTTCTAATATATATCAGATATTTACGGAAATGAGAACAAAATGTGCATTTTTGTGGGCTGCACTATAAAAGGCACAACCAAGATGCACAGGTTCTAAATTTCATATCTACTCCACAAATATGATAGTTTTATAAAGTAAAACGGTCGCTCCTCCGCACAGAGTTTATTCCTGTAGCAATCAGAGTAAATCGAGGATGATCCACGGAAAATTAACGACTATGGCTGCTTCGGTTTGCAAGACGCAGAACAACTAAAACTTGATATTTCTATCGGTGACTAAAACATGAAGGTTCACGCTGAAATCCACGACCAGACTTCAGGCGATTTTCTGCTGTTGAGTGGGCATTTCAGGATGCAATAATCATACTAAGCGCAGGCCTTGCTGCAGCTAATACGGCGACATGATGAATCGGGCAAAAAAAATGATAATCCCCCACATGACGATAGAGACGACTAAAACCAGCAAATGAGGCCTGCGCGTAAAGTAAAGTACGAATGCTTTTGCAATTTTCTCCATATTTTCCGATGACGACACATTCATATTAGTGCGCGGCCACCCCCTCCTTCGCGACAGAAAACCTGATCAGTCACGCCTTTCTTCTCGCGGCTTTATCTCAGGAGAAATCGCCACCATTGCCATCATGATTATCGCGAACAACAATATGAATGGGCACAAAACGAGCACCGCAAGGCCCTTGACGATCATACCGGGCACCTTGAGAATTTGCTTCGGTCTCTCAACGCACATCGTGACCGCCTTTTTGGAAATCTATATATTCAAATATTGTCATCGCCCCCCCTCAAAACCGCATCGCCTTCAAGACCGCTGAGGAGTCATGAAGCATCTATGGCGCGATATGTGGGTCAGTGCAGGAGCACGAAGCATGCGCCTATCTTGCTGATACCTTTAACACAGTGCTAAATAACCTTCTAAAACAGGTGCGTCCCAGCAGACGCCCTTCAAACTGGTGATATACGAACACAGAGAGGATTAAATCACATTTGGATTTTTGTAAACTCCATTTGTGATTTAATTTGAGAGAATTTGGCTAGGAAAGAAGTCGAGTCCAAGACAGACCTTGGAAGACGCCTCAGAGCTGTGAGGGCAGCTTTCGATATCGATGACCGGAATGTCTTTGCGAGCCGGCTTTCGATCAGCAAAAGCGGACTGGCTCATTATGAGCGGGGCGAACGCGTGCCCGACGCCGAACTGCTTTGCGCCTATCACCGTGAATTCGGCGTCAACATATCCTGGCTTGTCACGGGGCAAGGCGATATGTTCGAGACCGGGCAATCAACAAACACGGAGCATGGCTCACATCAGCTTCTGGTCGATCTGATCAATCCGCTCGGGAGGCTGATAAATAAAGTTTACCGTGAACAGCAAGTCAGGATAACCGACGATCAGCGCTTCGCGGAGCTGACGAGATGGCATAACAATCTGACAAGCCGCGCCGGCCCCTCTTTCGAATGGAACGATCTGATGTCGCAGTTGCCCTGGGTGGAGCAAAGCCTTGCGGAGGAACTGCGTTCGAAACGAGCGGACGCCGAAGGCAATAAAAGATCGACAGGTTGATTTATTGGTGGCAGGGCGCGACGCGCGTGCAATGTGATAGTTTTCCGGGAATGACCGTGAAGCGCATATTTTTCCTTTGGAAAACCGGTTGTTGCCGATAAACATCAAGCCGAGACAACAGGATTTCCATCGCGTCATGCTTTCACTTCGCCTGCTAACGATCATCGCCGGTTTTGCCCTTGCGGGCTCAGCAAGCGCGGCATCGATTGGCATCGTTGCTCCCCAAAGCGGTCCTTACGAACTTCTGGGACAGCAGATACGGCAGGGGGCGAAGGCGGCGGCGGCCAAGCTCGGCCTTGATGTCGTCGAAATCCATGAAAGCTGCGAAGACGGCAGCGGCGGCGCTATTGCCGACGGCCTTGTGGCCGCCAAGGTCAGCACCGCGATTGGGTTTTTATGCACGGAAACGCTTCAGGGCGTTCTGCCGCCCTTGAAGGCGGCCGCCATACCCGCCATCACGCTTTCCAGCCGCGCACCGATCCTGATGGAAGACGCCCTGAAATACGGCTGGCCGCTCTTTCGTCTCGCCCCGTCCGACAGGGCCGAATCGGACAGGATCTCGGAGATCATGCTGCGCGACTGGAAGGGACATTCCATCGGGCTTGTGGATGACGGCACGATCTACAGCCGCGAGCTGGTCGACCGCATCCGCTCTTCGCTCGAGGAAAACGGTCTCAAACCCACCTTTGCCGACACGATGCGCCCCAATCAGGAACAGCAGGTGGCGCTGGTGCGCCGACTGGCGCGCACTGGCGTCTCCCATGTCTTCGTCGGTGCGGAGCGCAACGACGTGGCCATCATCGCCAGAGATGCCGGGTCGGAAAACCTTCCTTTGACAATCATGGGCGGCGACGCCATGAACGCCGCCAACAACCCGGTTCCCCTCGCCGCGAATGTGTTGGCGGTCACCCGCCCGGCCTATGATACCCTGCCATCGGCCCAGGCCGTCGCCGGCGAACTGCGCGGCGCCGGCATCGAGCCGGAAGGTTATGTCCTGCCGGCCTATGCGGCTGCGGAACTGACCGCCGCCCTTGCGGAAGCCACGCAGGCGCAGTCGAAACCCGCGCCGGAGATACTGGCGGGCGGCGCCGTGTTCAGGACAGTCATCGGCGAGCTCGGCTTCAACCCCTCGCATGACCTTTCGGACAATCCTTACCGCCTGCAGCGATGGAACGGCCAGCGCTTCGAACCGGCGGACAAGGCGGAAAGACCATAGGCGAAACCCGCGCGGCCGAAATTTCGAGGAAACGTAGCTTAAAACCCCCGGCAACCGCGATGCCAGCCGTTCCAAACCCGGATACTTGGTGTTAAAGGCAGCTTACGCAACGCGTCGAGAGGAGTTTGCCCCATGTCCCTGCCCATCCGCATAGCCCCGTCCATTCTGGCTGCAAATTTCGCCAAGCTCGGACAGGAAGTTGCCGATGTCACGGAAGCGGGCGCGGACTGGATTCATCTCGATGTCATGGACGGCCACTTCGTCCCCAATATCTCCTTTGGCCCTGACGTCATCAAGGCGCTTCGCCCGCACAGCAATGCCTTCTTCGATTGCCACCTGATGATTGCGCCCGTCGATCCTTATCTCGAAGCTTTCGCCAAGGCGGGCTGCGATAGCATCACCGTGCATGCGGAGGCCGGGCCACATCTTCACCGTTCTCTCCAGACCATCCGCGGACTTGGCCTGAAGGCCGGCGTCACGGTCAATCCGGCAACGCCGCTTTCCGTCATCGAAAACGTGCTGGATGATGTCGACCTCGTGCTGATCATGAGCGTCAATCCTGGCTTCGGCGGTCAGAAATTCATTCCCGCCATGCTCGACAAGATTCGTGCAGCAAAGGCGATGATCGGTGAACGGCCGATCGAACTGGAGGTGGATGGCGGCGTGACAGCGCAGACAGCAGGTGACATCATCGCCGCCGGCGCCAATGCGCTCGTCGCCGGCTCGGCGGTCTTCAAAGGCGATGGCGTCGATGACTATCGCAAAACGGTCGCCCTGCTGCGCACGGCAGCCGAAGCCGGACGGACGTAAACCACCACGGCTGAATGCGGCACAACGAGGCATCGGGGGATTGTCATGGAAAGCGGCATGAAGAGCTTCCGTGGCAAGGCTCTTCCAACTCTGTTGATTTTGCTCGGCGCGCTTGGCTGGGGCGTCTGCTCGACCGCTTCCGCCGGCATTGGCCTCTATGTCCGAAACAGGCTGGAAACGGACCACGCCGCCGATATCATCACGCTTTTTTTCGTGGGCGGCTTTTTCGGCTGGCTACTGGCGCTCGCCGCATTGCGCTTTCTCCCCGCCTCGACATCCCGGCCATTACGTTTTGCGGCCGCTTGTCTCGCCATCGTTTTTTTCACGCTGGCCGTTGCGGCAGCATTGTTCGCATTCGAATACCGCATCTTTTATGCGCAATGGCACGCACCGGCTTTTTCACGCATCTGGTTTTTCCAACAACTCTTCACGTCGCTCGGCGCGGTCTATCAATTCGCAATTCTCGGTCTTGGGCTTTATTTTCCTTTTTCCATTGTTCCGCTCTTGGCCGCTGGCGCAATCCTCTGCCGGCCTGCGCGACGAGCGGCATAGCCATGCAGCTTGATAGATTGAGATTAGCGGAACACTTTGCTAAACGGGCAGCAAATTTCCTCCACTAAGAAAGTCATTGCCATGATCCCTCGTTACTCCCGGCCGGAAATGGTCGCCATCTGGTCGCCGGAAACAAAGTTCCGCATCTGGTTCGAGATCGAGGCACATGCCTGTGACGCGCTGGCCGAACTCGGCGTTATCCCGAAATCGGCGGCCCAGACCATTTGGGAAAAGGGCGGCAGCGCGACCTTCGATGTCGCGCGCATCGACGAGATCGAGGCCGTGACCAAACACGACGTCATCGCCTTCCTCACCCATCTTGCTGAATTTGTCGGCCCCGACAGCCGTTTCGTGCATCAGGGCATGACCTCGTCGGACGTGCTTGACACCACGCTCAACATCCAGCTCGTGCGCGCCGCCGATCTGCTGCTCGCTGACATGGACCGGGTGCTTGCCGCGCTGAAGACCCGCGCCTTCGAACACAAGAACACGGTGCGCATCGGCCGCAGCCACGGCATCCATGCCGAGCCAACCACCATGGGCCTGACCTTCGCGCGTTTCTACGCCGAGATGCACCGCAATCGCGAGCGCCTCGTGAATGCCCGTGCGGAAATCGCCACCGGCGCAATCTCCGGCGCCGTCGGTACTTTCGCCAATATCGACCCGCGCGTCGAAGAACATGTCTGCGCAAAGCTCGGCCTCATTCCCGAGCCGGTCTCCACGCAGGTCATCCCGCGCGACCGTCATGCCATGTTCTTCGCCACCCTCGGCGTCATCGCGTCCTCAATCGAAAACGTCGCCATCGAAATCCGTCATATGCAGCGCACCGAAGTTCTGGAAGCGGAAGAGTTTTTCTCGCCCGGCCAGAAGGGCTCGTCAGCCATGCCGCACAAGCGCAACCCGGTTCTGACCGAAAACCTCACCGGCCTTGCCCGTCTGGTGCGCATGTCGGTCGTCCCGGCCATGGAAAACGTGGCGCTGTGGCACGAACGCGACATCAGCCACTCCTCTGTGGAGCGCGCCATCGGCCCAGACACGACCGTCACGCTGGATTTCGCGCTGAACCGTCTCGCCGGCGTCATCGAAAAGCTGGTGATCTACCCGGACAACATGTTGAAGAACATGAACAAGTTCCGCGGCCTCGTGCATTCACAGCGCGTTCTGCTGGCGCTGACGCAGGCTGGCGTCTCCCGTGAAGACGCTTACCGTCTGGTGCAGCGCAACGCCATGAAGGTGTGGGAACAGGGTGCCGACTTCCTTGAGGAACTGCTGGGCGACGAGGAGGTGCGCGCCGCACTGTCCGAAGAGACGATCCGCGAGAAGTTCGACCTCGGCTACCACACCAAACACGTCGACACGATCTTCACCCGTGTCTTCGGCGAGGCCTGAGAGAACTCCCTGAAGTTAATGCCGCCGCGGCCTTGATCGCGGCGGCATCACAACACAGATATGGGCGCATGAAAGTTTCAGAAGCAGATATCCTGATCGTCCCCGGTTATACCAATTCCGGCCCCGACCACTGGCAGAGCCGCTGGGAGCGCAAGCTTTCCACCGCCCGCCGCGTCGAGCAGGCCGAATGGTCCAAACCCGTGAAGGAAGACTGGGTCGCCCGGCTGGTGGAAGAGGTCAACGCTTCCACCAAGCCCGTTGTGCTCGTCGCCCATTCGCTCGGCGTACCGACCGTGATCCACGCCTTGCCGGAAATCGGCAAGAAGGTGTCCGGCGCGCTGTTTGTCGCGCCGCCCGATGTCGCCAATCCCGATATCCGGCCAAAACACCTGATGACCTTCGGGCCTTACCCGCGCGACCCGCTGCCTTTCCCGGCGATCACCATCGCCAGCCGCAACGACCCTTTCGGCTCCTATGAACATGCCGATGACATCGCCGCCGCCTGGGGCTCGCTTTTGATCGACGCCGGCATGTCCGGCCACATCAACGCGGAGTCCGGCCATGGTCCGTGGCCGGAAGGCGGCATGGTCTTCGCGCAGTTCCTGAGCCGGCTGAAGGCAGTCGAGCCCTGATTGGTGGCAGCCATGCAGGCCGCCGCCTTCTCTATCGGCTCCGCAAGCCGATTTTTCAGGCAAAGCCGTTTCCCGGCCTGTCACAAGAATTGAAGGGAAATATGCGAGCCGCATTGTAGAATGCACGCTTTTCCTTTATGGGACCGCTTCAAAGACCAAACGCAACGCCACCAGAATCGGCGTCAACCAAGAGACCTGCAATTATGAACCGTCGCCGCCGTATTTACGAAGGCAAGGCCAAGATCCTCTACGAGGGTCCGGAGCCAGGCACGCTTATCCAGTTCTTCAAGGACGATGCGACCGCCTTCAACAAGAAGAAGCATGAAGTCATCGACGGCAAGGGCGTGCTGAATAACCGTATCTGCGAATACGTCTTCACGCATCTGAACAAGATCGGCATTCCCACGCACTTCATCCGCCGCCTCAACATGCGCGAGCAGCTGATCAAGGAAGTGGAGATGATCCCGCTCGAAGTCGTCGTGCGCAATGTCGCCGCCGGCTCGCTGTCGAAGCGCCTCGGCATTGAGGAAGGCGTGGTTCTGCCGCGCTCCATCATCGAATTCTATTACAAGTCGGATGAGCTTGAAGACCCGATGGTCTCCGAAGAGCACATCACGGCTTTCGGATGGGCCAACCCTGCCGAGCTCGACGATATCATGGCGCTCGCCATCCGCGTCAACGACTTCCTCTCCGGTCTCTTCCTCGGCGTCGGCATCCAGCTCGTCGATTTCAAGATCGAATGCGGTCGGCTGTTTGAAGGCGACATGATGCGCATCATCCTCGCCGACGAGATTTCGCCGGACAGCTGCCGCCTGTGGGACATCGAGACCCAGAAAAAGATGGACAAGGACCTGTTCCGCCGCGATATGGGCGGGCTTGTGGAAGCCTATTCCGAGGTCGCGCGCCGTCTCGGCATCATCAATGAAAACGAACCGATCCGCGGCACCGGCCCCGTTCTGGTAAAGTAGTATCGGCCTCGTAAAGTTATATTGGCCTCGTAGGGTAAATCAGGAGAAGATCAGGTGATCAAGGCACGGGTGACTGTTACGCTGAAGAACGGCGTTCTCGATCCGCAGGGCAAGGCAATCGAAGGCGCGCTCGGCAGCCTCGGTTTCGGTGGCGTCGGCCATGTACGTCAGGGCAAGGTCTTCGATCTGGAGCTGGAAGGCGCCGATAAGGCCAAGGCCGAAACCGACCTGAAGGCAATGTGCGAAAAGCTTCTGGCCAATACGGTCATCGAAAACTACGCCATCGCCATTCTCTAAGCTCCAGGAGCCGCCGTCCATGAAATCCGCTGTCGTCCAACTTCCCGGCCTCAATCGCGACCGCGACATGATCGCGGCTCTGACGAAAATCTCCGGTCAGGCGCCCGTCACCATCTGGCAGACGGAAACGGATATTCCCGATGTCGACCTGATCGTCATTCCGGGCGGCTTCTCCTATGGTGACTATCTGCGCTGCGGCGCGATTGCCGCCCGCATGCCGGTCATGCAGGCCATTCGCGAAAAAGCGGAAAAGGGCGTGAAGGTTCTCGGCGTCTGCAACGGCTTCCAGATTCTGGTCGAGGCGGGCATGCTGCCGGGTGCTTTGATGCGCAACGCCTCGCTAAAATTCGTCTGCCGTGAAGTGAAGCTCGAAGTCGCCAATAACGACACGGACTTCACCCGCGCCTACGACAAGGGCCAGATCCTGCGCTGCCCAGTCGCCCATCACGATGGCAACTACTTCCTTGATGCGGATGAACTGAAGTCCGTAGAAGGCAATGGTCAGGTCGTGTTCCGTTATGCCGAGGGCACCAACCCCAACGGTTCGCTGAACGACATTGCCGGCGTCATCAATACCAAGGGCAATGTCCTCGGCATGATGCCGCATCCAGAAAACCTGATCGAGGCCGCCCATGGCGGCAATGATGGCCGCGGCCTCTTCGCTTCGGCGCTGGGCGTCATCGCAGCCTGATAGACCAAGGCGGGTTTCAAGCCCGCCTTTTTTGATGCCGGTTTCCGGCTATGTTTCGGCTTCTCTTCTGGATGACCTGATGCCCCGTCTTTTTCGACACGATGCCTGCAAAGCCGCCGGATTGATCCTTGCGGCAGTGGCGCTTGCCGCCTGCCAGCCGAAACCGCAACCTTCCTCCTCCATCTCCCGCGCGGCCCTGCCGACCATGGAACGCATTGCGCTTGGCGCGAATGTCTGCTGGTTCAAATCGGGCGATGCGGCCTTCAAGGCCTATCGTCTGGCGCCGGAACTCAACTCCTTCTCCGGCCGTCCGCGCATCCTGCTCGTGCCGCGCAACAGCCCGGAATCGCGCCCCATGCTGGTGGTTCAGGCCGAAGGCAACCCGGCAAAGCTCGATGCATTCGGCCCTGTCATGAACGAACCCATGTCCGGCCGCATCGCAACCGACGTCAAACGCTGGGCGAACGGCGGCAAGGGCTGCTGATCGACAAGCGCGGAAACGGGCCCTCGGCAATCCACTAAAAAAACCCGCCAACGCCGGTTGGGATTGGCGTGGCGGGCTGCCGAATGGCTGCTTGGCGCCGGGGAAAGAAGGCGCCGCTCTCCGACAAAATCAAAGCGGCCGCGGCGGCCAGGAAAGGAGTCGGGATTTCGCTGCTTCCGTCAAGGCTTCATCACGCGTAACGCCAATATCCTCCAGCAGATCGTCCGACAGTTCGCGCAAGGCGAGCCGTCCCCGTCGTTTCTGCTGCCAACGGGCCATGCCCGCAATCAGACGACCAATAAGCGTGCGGGCGATCTTGGCCGGAAAGGGCGCCGGTGCGACCATGTCGCCGGCATCGCGGAACACGCGTTCCCGTTCGTAACCATCAGGATAGAGTGTATCCGCTGTCGAAAGGTATTGATTCATCTTGCGCATATTGCACCTATTGTCTCCGTGCGTTTAAGGTCATTCAATGCAGACAATAAATACAATTGACTTGGAGACAGATACAATGCATAAATTGTCACCATGACAAATTGGCTTCCCGACATTACCGAGGGCGACGGCCCGATTTACCTGCGCCTCGCCGACAGTATTGAAGCCGCGATTTCCGATGGCACCCTGCAGGCCGGCTCGAAATTGCCACCGCAGCGCAATCTTGCTTACGATCTCGGCGTGACAATCGGCACAATCAGCCGCGCCTATGCGCTCATCCACGAGCGAGGCCTCGTCAGCGGCGAAGTCGGCCGCGGCACTTATGTCAATGAGCGGAAGACGCCGGCACCCTCCTCGCCAATGGAACAGGCTGCCCCAGCCTTCGGCGGCACCCGGCATGCCATTGAGACCACCGGCGAATATCGCCTGAACACCACAGCTGCCCCAGATGTCGGCCAGAGCGTGGTGATCGCTCGTCATATAGAGGCGCTGACGCGGGAGCATGGCTATGACATCACCAATTATGCCCGGACCTTCCCGGATAACTGGTGTAAAGCGGGGGCTCGCTGGCTTTCACAGAATGGCTGGTCGCCGCAACCGGAAAACATCGTCTCGACGCTCGGCGCCCATGCGGCGGTGATGAGTGTGGTGACGGCGATGACCGCGCCGGGCGACCGTATCGTCTTCGAACAGGTCACCTATTCCCATATCAGCCGTAGCGCCGCCCTTGCGGGACGACGGGTAACGTTGGTCGATGCGGATGAAAACGGCATCATTCCCGAGGATTTTGAGCGGGTCTGCGCCCAGCAGCATCCCAAGATGATCTTTCTGATGTCGGCCGGCCAGAACCCGACCTGCGCCACCCTTCCGGAAGACCGCCGCCGCGCGATTGCGGACATCGCCCGCCGATATGGTGTCTGGATCGTCGAGGACAATCTTTATGGCGCGATGACGCGCGAGGCGATCCCGCTGATCGCCGAGTTTGCACCCGATATCACCTTTGTGGTTGGCGGCCTGTCGAAATCCGTCGCCGCCGGCGTGCGCGGCGGCTGGGTCGCCTGTCCCGCACAATATTCCTCACGCATCCGCATTTCCCACTCGATGCTGACCGGCGGCCTGCCCTTCATGCTGGCCGAACTGAATGCACGCCTCGTCAATAGCGGCGACGCAGATGATATCCGCAAAGATTGTATAACCGAGATCAATCAACGCGAGGCAATCGCCAGACAGGTATTTACCGGGCTGGATTTCAACTCCCTGCCCGATATCGCCTTCCTGTGGCTGAGGCTGCCCGAACCCTGGCTTTCCGGCACCTTCCGCAATGCGGCGATGAAGGAAGGGGTGCTGATCGATGACGAGGACGAATTCAAGGCCGGGCGGACGGACAAGGTTTTCCACCGCGTTCGCATCAGTTTTTCCGGGCCTTCCACCCGCAAGGAGCTGACCCATGCCTTCGGCATCCTCCGCCATCTGCTGGATAACGGCTCCGCCGGCTATGAAAGCGTGGCGTAAACACCGGCGCACAGAGTCTTTCCTGCAACACCCTGCCTAATTCAGTAACTGATCATTTACCGCACCGCCAAACCTGCCATCCTTTGCAAAATTCACAGCGAGGAATGATTCGATGGCAGCAGTCGGATTGAAAAATGCCAGGGTGTTCTTCTTGCTGGCGACGATGTTTGCAGCATACCTCCTCCTCAGCCTAGTGCCGGCCGCCGCCGCGGACGGCGCTGTCTTTGATGAATTGCGGTTTGGGATTACCACTTCACTCTCAAATCGTGATGGCGGCGGCGAAGATGGCGTATTCCCGGCCTTCACCGCCTATTTTGATCCCTTCGCCGGCGCCTCGGCCGTCACACTTGGTGAAAAGCTTGCCCGGCCCCGCCTGCATCTGGGCGCGGAAATCAGCACAGAGGGTGAAGCGAACACCGTTTATGGCGGCGTCAACTGGACCTTCGACCTCAATCCGAAAATTTTCGTCGACCTCGGCTTTGGCGGCCTGTGGCACGATGGCAAACTGAGAAACGGCCCGGGCGAAACGGGAGCGGAATTCGGTTGCCACCTGCTTTTTCATGAATATGCCGCCATCGGATATCGCTTCGACAACAGCTGGAATATTTCGACCCAGATCGAACACGCCTCCCACGCCAATCTATGCGACGGCCCCAATGACGGGCTCACCCGCGTCGGCCTGATGGTCGGATACAAGTTCTGAAGAAGCCAACAAAGCGGCGTTTTGCGGGTAAAACAGCACATTTTCCTGTCGCACCTTTGAGCCTCTTGCGCTAAAGAACCGGAAACTTTCCTCGGCTCGAACCGCGTGAGACCTATGTCGATTTCAAACTCCATCAAGATCACCCCGGAACTCGTTGCATCCCACGGGCTGAAGCCCGACGAATACCAGCGTATCCTCGACCTGATCGGACGGGAGCCTAGCTTTACCGAGCTTGGCATCTTCTCGGCCATGTGGAACGAGCACTGCTCCTACAAGTCCTCCAAGAAATGGCTGAAGACACTGCCGACCAAGGGACCGCGCGTCATTCAGGGTCCGGGTGAAAATGCCGGCGTGGTGGATATCGACGATGGCGACTGCGTCGTCTTCAAGATGGAAAGCCACAACCATCCGTCCTATATCGAGCCCTATCAGGGTGCGGCGACCGGCGTCGGCGGTATCCTGCGTGACGTCTTCACCATGGGAGCGCGCCCGATTGCCGCCATGAACGCCCTGCGTTTCGGCGCGCCCGACCATCCGAAGACCCGCCACCTCGTGGCCGGCGTCGTCGCCGGTGTCGGCGGTTACGGTAATTCCTTCGGCGTGCCGACGGTTGGCGGCGAAGTGGAATTCGATCCGCGTTATAACGGCAACATCCTCGTCAATGCCTTTGCCGCCGGTCTTGCCAAATCCAACGCGATCTTCCTCTCGGAAGCCAAGGGCGTCGGCCTGCCGGTCGTTTATCTCGGTGCCAAGACCGGCCGCGACGGCGTCGGCGGTGCGACCATGGCGTCCGCCGAATTCGACGAATCCATCGAAGAAAAGCGCCCGACCGTTCAGGTCGGCGATCCCTTCACCGAAAAGTGCCTGCTGGAAGCCTGCCTTGAGCTGATGAAAACAGGTGCGGTCATCGCCATTCAGGACATGGGCGCCGCCGGCCTCACCTGCTCGGCCGTCGAGATGGGCGCCAAGGGCGATCTCGGCATCGAGCTTGACTTGAACGCCGTACCGGTGCGCGAAGAGCGCATGACGGCTTACGAAATGATGCTCTCGGAAAGCCAGGAGCGCATGCTCATGGTTCTCGAACCTTCCAAGGAAGAAGTCGCCAAGGCGATCTTCGTCAAATGGGGGCTGGATTTCGCCATCGTTGGCAAGACCACCGACGATCTGCGTTTCCGCGTGCTGCACAATGGCGAGGAAGTCGCCAACCTGCCGATCAAGGAACTGGGCGATCAGGCCCCGGAATATGACCGCCCGTGGACGCCCGCCAAGGTTCCCGCACCGCTTTCGGAAAACGACGTCCCCGCCGCCGATATCGCCGATGCGCTGGTATCGCTGGTCGGTTCGGCCAACAGCTCATCGCGCCGCTGGGTCTACGAACAGTATGACACGCTGATCCAGGGCAATTCCCTGCAGCTTCCCGGCGGCGACGCCGGCGTGGTTCGCGTCGAAGGTCACGATAAGAAGGCGCTCGCCTTCTCCTCCGACGTCACACCGCGTTATGTCGAGGCCGATCCCTTCGAAGGCGGCAAGCAGGCCGTTGCCGAATGCTGGCGCAACATCACCGCAACCGGCGCTCTGCCGCTCGCGGCCACCGACAACCTGAACTTCGGCAACCCGGAAAAGCCCGAGATCATGAGCCAGCTGGTTCATGCCATCAAGGGCATCGGCGAAGCCTGCCGGGTACTGGAATTCCCGATCGTTTCCGGCAATGTCTCGCTCTATAACGAAACCAACGGTCAGGCGATCCTGCCCACCCCCACCATCGGCGGCGTTGGCCTCCTGAAGGATTGGGGCCGCATGGCGCGCATCCGTTTCGCCGCCGCTGACGAAGTGGTGCTGCTTGTCGGCGCTCCTGCCGGCCTCGGCACCCACATCGCCCAGTCGGTTTACATGCGTGACGTCCACGGCCGCATCGATGGCCCTGCGCCGCATGTCGATCTGGCCGCCGAAAAGAGGAACGGCGATTTCGTTCGCAGCCTGATCACCGATGGTCTTGCCACCGCCGTTCACGATTGCTCCTCGGGCGGTCTCGCGCTTGCGGTTGCCGAAATGGCGATCTCGTCGGGCATCGGCGCGACCATCGACGCGGTCGAAGGTCACAATCCGGTTCTCACCTTCTATGGCGAAGATCAGGGCCGCTACGTCATGACGGTCAAAAAGGCCGATCTCGACGAGGTGCAGACAGCGGCGAAGGCAGCGGGCGTTTCCTGCCCGGTCATCGGCGTTACCGGCGGTGCGAGCGTAAAGCTGGGCACGGCGCGGGCAGTCGAGATTAAAGAATTGCACTTGGCCTATGAATCGTGGTTCCCTCAATTCATGGATGGCGAAACTTTGCTCGCCGCAGAATGAATTAAGGAGAAACACCATGCCCATGAAACCCGGCGACATTGAAGACATGATTAAGGCGGGAATTCCCGGGGCAAAGGTCACGATCCGCGATCTGGCCGGTGACGGCGACCATTACGCGGCAGAAGTCGTTGCGGATGCGTTCAAGGGCAAGACCCGCGTGCAGCAGCACCAGATGGTCTATGACGCACTGAAGGGCAATATGGGCGGCGTTCTGCATGCCCTTGCCCTGCAGACCTCCGCTCCCGAATGATTGCTCCCGTGAAAGCGGCTCCGGTAACAATCCGTCTCTGTCCCATCTGCGGCAGGGCGTGAAATCTGCTGAATAAATCAAAGGCCCGCGTGAGACTCTCTCGCGGGCCTTTTTCATGTCCGATATAAGGATCGGATGCCGCTTACAGAACAGGCGGCGTCTGCGAATCCAGATCGGCGAAGGAGGCGGCCGGCAAAGGGCCTGCCGTCAGCAGGGTAAAATCGTAACCGGATCTGCGATCCGGCCCCAGAACATATTGCCGGTGCATGCGCAGGAAGTTGCGCTTGTTCTTCTTATAGCGCTCCGGCGAAAGCGAATGCTTGAAGCGGATCGGCACGATCTTCGGCTGCGGCGCATCGCCATGACCGCTCAGGGTAACCGTATTGCAGCGATAAAGATGGATCGGATCGGTGAGACACTGGATGTCGAACCATGTCACCTCGGCGTGACGCGCTATTGTGCCTACGCTTTGACGAAGCCGTTCAGCGCTCGCCAGGAACGCGCATTGCAAAGCCGCGCCGCCCAACGTCGCGAAAGACAGTGTCCGGCCATCCAGCGCATCCGGTTTCTGCTCCAGCACGCGGCCGATCGTGGCAAGCGCAAGGCTGGCGCCCATGCTATGGGAAACCACCAGAACCTCATCCGAAGGCTGCTCCAGCGCCGTCAGAACAAGTGCTGCCCTCTCCTCGATCCAGTCGCGGGCAATCGGCTCATCACGGCCGACCGCAAGCGCGAATCGCCAGTCTGCATAAAGATGCAGCGTGTGAAACCGCTCCGCAAACGGCAGGAAAGCCTTCACGAAAAACAGGGCGGCGGCGGGAAGGCTGATCGCAAAGAGCCAGAGCGGTAAAGCGAAAAGCCAGGGCGAAAGGGCGATAGTCGCCGCAAGCGCGCCACCGACAAGCATCAGCAGGAACGGGAAGATGAAGAACAGGCCAAAACGCCAGGCATGGCGGAAATAACGCGCCGCACCGCCCTCACTGACAATGCCCGCCCCGGCCTTGAAGCCCAGCCAGATCTGCCGCCAGACCGGCGCATCGCGCAATTGCGATATCACCGCATTATGGTCGTAAACGAAAATGTCGGAGCGCGTCCGCCAGTCGCCCGCCGCGGCCTCCACCGTGAAAGTCTCGCCCCCGGGCGCATTTTCCAGCCGCCCCACCGTGTAATCCACATCCCAGGTTTTGCCGGCGAGCGCCGCCGCCCGCTGGTAACGCAGATGATGGGCGGCCGCATCGAGCGGATCGAAACCGGGAAAATAAAGAACAAGTCGTGACTTGACGGCTGGCATGCATAGACCTTCAGGCTGGAGACACCCGAAAGGATCGCTTGATACAGTGGGCGATGCACGTATAGTAAAAATCGCGACAGAAATATGATTTATTTATCGGTGAGGGAAATTTGTCTGGCATCGTCGATCAATTGCTCAACGGCGTCGTCAAAGGCGCCCTCGCCGAAGTGCTGACCAAATCCGGCATCCGCAAGACACGCCGCACGCGCCGGACGAAAAGTACCGGCTCTGCGGCCGGCGGTATCCTCGGTTCCGTGCTGGAAGCCGCAATCAAGGCCGCCGTCAAACCGAAACCCGCCCGGAAACAGGTCAGCAAAAAGCGCACCGCGGCTGCCCGCAGCCGGCAGCGGTATAAATAAAAAGCCGCAGGCCGGATTTCCCCCGTCACGCCATGCCATCGAGACGCATTTTTTACGCTCCCCCGGGTGGAAATCACGGCGCGACATGTTATTTAGAGGCTAACAGAAAGCAGCGGCCTTGAACCGCATGTGAAAGGAATAGGCCTATGAGCGGCATTCACGACATGATCGACAGCGAAGTGAAGAGCAACGACATCGTTCTTTTCATGAAGGGCACCCCGCAATTTCCGCAATGCGGTTTTTCCGGCCAGGTGGTACAGATCCTCGATTATCTCGGCGTCGACTACAAGGGCATCAACGTGCTTGCCGATGCGGACATCCGTCAGGGCATCAAGGACTATTCCAACTGGCCGACCATCCCGCAGCTCTACGTCAAGGGCGAATTCGTCGGCGGCTGTGACATCGTAAGAGAGATGTTCCAGTCGGGCGAGTTGCAGAGCCACTTCCAAGAACAGGGTATCAGCGTCCGCGGCGCGGCCTGATTTCGGCCGGTTCATCCGGCCCACCCTGATTGTCAGAAATTTATGCCAGGCGTTGCTTCATGCAACGCCTTTGCCGTTCTTTTTGGGGCAATCCTGTGACAGAACTTTCACAATCCACCGCTTCGCGCGCAGGCTCGATGGGGCGTACGGAATTCATTGCGCTGGCAGCCATGCTGATGGCAATGAATGCGCTCGCCATCGACATCATGCTACCCGGTCTTCAGGAAATCGGCGCCTCGCTGGGCGTGGAAAATGAGAACCATCGCCAGTACGTCATCTCCACCTATCTTCTCGGCTTGGGCATAGCCCAGCTCGTCTACGGACCGATCTCGGACCGTTTCGGACGTCGCAAGCCAATGCTTTTCGGTCTTGCGATCTACATCGTTTCAGCCGTTGCCGTCGTCTTCGTGCCGTCCTTTGCGGGCCTGCTGTTCCTGCGCTTCATTCAGGGCATCGGTTCGGCAGCAACGCGCGTCATCACCATCTCGATCGTGCGCGATATCTATGGCGGCCGCCAGATGGCGGAAGTCATGTCGCTGATCATGATGGTCTTCATGGTTGTTCCGGTCATCGCGCCCGGCACCGGTCAGATCGTGCTTTTTTTCGGCAACTGGCACCTGATCTTCGCCTTCATGGCCGGAATTGCTGCCATCGTGACGGCCTGGATGTATTTCCGCCTGCCGGAAACCCTGCATCCTGATGACGTCAGGCCTTTCACGGCTCGTTCGATCCTTGGCGGCTTCAAGATCGTGCTCACCAACCGTATCGCGCTCTGTTATACGCTTTCCAGCACCTTCATCTTCGGCGCGCTGTTCGGCTTCATCAACTCGGCTGAGCAGGTCTACAAGGGCATATACGGCCTTGGCGCATGGTTTGCGGCGGCCTTTGCGGGCGTTGCCCTGTTCATGGCCTTCTCATCCTTCATCAACGCCAGGCTGGTCGGCCGGTTCGGCATGCGCAAGCTGTCGCACGGCTCGCTGCTGGGCTTCATCGCCATCACCTTCGTCTGGCTGGTGGTGCAGGTGCTGGGGCCGGAGCCGATGCCTTTCGCCATCTTCATCGTGTTCTTTGCGCTTGCCATGTTCCAGTTCGGCTGGATCGGCTCGAACTTCAACTCGCTCGCCATGGAGCCGCTCGGCCATGTCGCCGGCACCGCCTCTTCCGTTATCGGTTTCATGGGAACCGTGGGCGGCTCGCTGATCGGTGCGGCCATCGGCCAGGCGTTTAACGGCACTGCGCTGCCCATGGTGGCAGGCTTTTTCGTGGTCTCCATCATCGGCCTGATCTTCGTGCTGATCGGCGAAAAGGGCATGCTGTTTCAGGCGCATAACAAGCCGACACGGTAACACCGGTTGAAAAAGAAAAGGGCGCGGAATTCTGTTCCGCGCCCTTTTTATTCGATTGACGGCTGGCGTAACACTCAGCGTCGGCCAGTTTCAGCACCCATTCCCCACTCTTGGCGTCATCCTCGGGCCTGACCCGAGGATCCATCGCTTCAACCGCCTGTGGATCCTCGCCTCAAGGGCGAGGATGACAGAGGTGAGGTAGATGATGTCCACCATCAAGCCGCAACCTTGTCACGCCACCTCAAACCGTAAAAATCTTCTCCCGCAGCAGCTCCCATGTCTGCTGGTCAGGCGCAAGCAGCAGCCCGCCATCCACATGGCTTGGCAGATAGGGCGAGCCGTCGAGGCGCGCCGCATAGGCGCCCGCTTCCTGCGACAGCAGCGTGCCGGCCAGATGGTCCCAGGGCATCAGCTTGTTGTACATCAGGAAATGCATGTGGCCGCCGCAGAACAGGCGATATTCGTGCGCAGCACAACGGTAGCTGGTGAAGAGCCGCACATCCGCCAGATTCATCAGGATCTTGCGCCGTGTTTCCACCTCGAAATAGCCGGTATTGGCGATGCCGACCATCTGCGACAGTTCCGGCGCCGGCACGACCGACATCTGCGTCTGCGAACCATCGGCGCTGCACAGCCATGCGCCGGAGCCCTTTTCGGCAATCGCCCAGTCGTTGCCCATGGGGTCGAAGATCAGCCCCGCAACGGTCTCGCCCTTGGAAATGACGCTCATCATCACGCCGAAGAGCGGCAGGCCGGAAGCGAAATTATAGGTGCCGTCGATGGGATCGACCACCACAGCCAGATCGGCATCGGCAAGCTTGCCGAGCAGCGAGGCATCCGCCGCCACCGCCTCTTCACCGATGAACAGGGCGTCAGGCATGATCTCCTGAACGCGGGCGCGGATCAACCGCTCGGCGGCCTCGTCGCCCTCTGTGACGAGGTCTATCGCCTCGGTCTTCATTCGGACATCGCCTTCGCCCAGATTGCGGAACCTTGGTAAGATTTCCACTGCCGCCGCCTCCTGAAGCGCATTGGCAAGAGAGGCGATGTCGAGTTCGAGAGCCATGGGCGATATCCTTCTATTTGGGCGTGATGTTATAAGGCGACGATTTCCCGTCGCAGCATCTTCCAGCTTTCCTTGTCGGGGGCGGATAGGATGCCGCCCTCCGTTTGTCCCGGCCGATAGGGCGTATTGTCGAAACGGGCCGTGTAGCCACCCGCCTCTTGATGAATGAGCACGCCGGCGAGATGATCCCACGGCATCAGCTTTTCATGGCCGATGAAATGCAGCTTGCCGGCCGAGGCGAGCCAATATTCATGTGCCGAGCAGTTGAGCGACAGTGCCATCTTGATCTTGGCCATATTGGCGGCAATCACCGGCCGGCGATCCTGATGGCTGTGGCCCCAGGAAAAGATGCCGACCATATCGGACAATGGCGCGGGATCGGCAACACTGAGCTTCGCCTGCGAACCGTTCCTGCGGTTGAGAAACGCGCCCTCGCCTTTCAGGGCAACGATGGTATCGCCCATGACAGGATCGTGGATGATGCCCGCCACCGTCTCGCCCTTGACGGTGACCGCAAGCAGCGTGCCGAAAGCGGGAAAACCGGAAGCGTAATTGAAAGTGCCGTCGATGGGATCGATCACGAAGGCAAGCGGCGCATCGGCAAGGGCTGGAATGACGGATTGGTCCGTCTCATAGGCCTCTTCGCCGACGATATGGGCCTTCGGAAATCGCTGAAGGAGAGCAGCGGTGATCGCCTTTTCCGCCAGAACATCGGCCTCGGTGACCAGATCGACGGCCGAGGTCTTTTCGGAGATCGCACCGGCGCTCAGGTTTCGGAAGCGGGGAAGAATTTCATTTGCGCCGGCAGCGGCAACGGTGGAAATAAGAAAATCGATATCTTTGTCGGAAAGGGTCATCGGGCGGGGCACTTCTTCATAAGGGGGAGTTGGCCTCCCTACGCTCTTCAGGTGACGCCCCGGTGACAGAAAGCGCCGAAAAATCAAAAAGCTTGGGATCGAGCAGATGCGACGGATTGACATGGGCAAGCGCCCTCAGCATCACGTCCTTGCGGCCCGGCATACGCCGCTCGATGTCGGCCAGCATCTGCTTCATGGCATTGCGCTGAAGCCCGTCCTGCGAGCCGCAGAGGTCGCAGGGAATGATCGGGAATTCCATCGCCGCCGCGAATTTCGCCATATCTTCCTCGGCGCAATAGGCGAGCGGGCGCATGACCATCAGGTCGCCCTCATCATTCAAAAGCTTCGCCGGCATGCCGGCCAGACGGCCTCCATGGAAGAAGTTCATGAAGAAGGTTTCGAGAATATCCTCGCGGTGATGGCCGAGCAGCAGCGCGTCGCAACCCTCCTCCCGCGCAATGCGGTAGAGATTGCCGCGCCTGAGCCGCGAACAGAGCGAACAGTAGGTGCCGCCGGACGGCACCTTTTCCTTCACCACGGAATAGGTGTCACGATATTCGATGCGATGGGGCACACCGATCTTCGCCAGATATTCCGGCAGGACATGCTTTGGAAAATTCGGCTGGCCCTGATCGAGATTGCAGGCGACCAGTTCCACCGGCAAAAGGCCGCGCCATTTGAGATCGAGCAGCAGCGCCAGAAGACCGTAACTGTCCTTGCCGCCGGAAAGGCCGACCAGCCAGCGCGTCTGGCCCTTCAGCATGTCAAAATCTTCAAAGGCCTGGCGCACATTACGCAGCAGCCGTTTGCGCAGCTTGTTGAACGAGACCGAGCGCGGCGCGTTGTCGAACAGCGGGTGCGAGTTACCGCTCTCTTCCGGCGGTTCCTGATCTGCCCCGACCTTCTCCGCGATGTCATCGATCCTAGTGAGAATGTTCATCATCCGCTCGCTCCGGCACGACTGCCGTTCTTCATGCAGGCAATGCCCCCATCCGCCGGCAAGATCAAGCCCCGAATACCGACCAGCCGGTTTTCGTTGCCAGCAATTCCAGCGCCTGTGACCCGAGCGCCGAGTTTCCGACCTTGTTGAGACCCGGCGACCAGACGGCGATCGAAGCCTTGCCCGGCGCCACCGCCATGATGCCGCCGCCGACACCGCTCTTGCCCGGCAGGCCGACATGATAGGCGAAATCGCCCGATCCGTCATAATGGCCGCAGGTCAGCATCAGCGCATTGATACGCCGCGCCCGCCGGTCCGACACAACTGTATGCCCCGTCAGCGGGTTGCGGCCACGATTGGCAAGAAACAGCCCGGCGCGGGACAGCTGAGCGCAGGTCATGGAAAGCGCGCACTGGTGGAAATAAACGCCGAGCGTATATTCCACGGGATGGTGCAGATTGCCGAAAGAGCGCATGAAATTGGCGAGCGCAAAATTGCGGAACCCCGTCGCCTGCTCGGATTTCGCCACCGTGTCGTCAATGCTGATCGTATCGTCATCCGCGAGATAACGCACGAAACGCAGAAGCTCGCCGATAGCCTCGCGCGGCTGGTGGCCGGCAAGCACGATATCGGTCACCACGATGGCGCCGGCATTGACGAAGGGATTGCGTGGGATTCCGTGCTCGTGCTCCAGCTGGACGATGGAGTTGAAGGAAGAGCCTGAAGGCTCGCGCCCTACCCGGTTCCACACCGTCTCACCGGCCTTGCCGAGCGCCAGCGTCAGCATGAAGACCTTGGAGATACTCTGGATCGAAAACGGCGTTAGCGCATTGCCGGCCGTATAGGTGGTTCCATCGACAGTGGTGATGGCAATGCCGAACTGGTTGGGATCGACCTTGGCGAGCTCGGGAATGTAATCCGCAACCTTCCCCTCGCCCAGTCTCGGCAGCATATTGTCATAGATGGAATCGACGATACCCTGAATGTCCTGCATGCAAAGCCTTCCCCAGCCAACAAAAAAAGCCGCCTCGAAGGGCGGCTTTCTGAATACTGAAACGCGTCGATTAACGCGAGTAGAATTCGACGACCAGATGCGGTTCCATGACGACCGGGTACGGAACGTCGGAGAGCGAAGGAACGCGAGCATAGGTCGCAACCATCTTGTTGTGATCAACTTCGATGTAGTCCGGAACGTCGCGCTCTGCGAGCTGAACGGCTTCGAGAACCGTAACCAGCTGCTTGGACTTCTGGCGAACTTCGATGACGTCGCCCGGCTTGCAGCGGTAGGAACCGATGTTGACGCGAACGCCGTTAACCGTGACGTGGCCATGGTTGATGAACTGGCGCGATGCGAAAACGGTCGGAACGAACTTGGCGCGGTAGACGATGGCGTCCAGACGCGACTCGAGCAGGCCGATCAGGTTTTCGGAAGTGTCACCCTTGCGACGGTTTGCTTCGTCGAAAGTGGCGCGGAACTGCTTTTCGCGCAGTTCGCCGTAGTAGCCCTTGAGCTTCTGCTTGGCGCGCAGCTGCGTGCCGAAGTCGCTCATCTTGCCCTTGCGGCGCTGGCCGTGCTGGCCCGGGCCGTATTCGCGGCGGTTAACCGGGGACTTCGGACGGCCCCAGATGTTTTCGCCCATGCGGCGGTCAATTTTATACTTAGCCGATTCGCGCTTGCTCATCGTATTTCCTTCTCAAAAGGTTATACCGATCTGTTGCCAGACCGGTTTAAGGAAACACGCCCTCCTCTGAGGCCCGTTTCAGGGCCTCTGACAGGCTTCTCACATGCAAATGGAGAAACCACGGGACATGTCGGTGATATTGACCGCCGAACGTCAGTTCTTAAACTGCAGGGCAGTCAACAAAACACACCGGACATCACTGCCCGGCGTTGGGGCGGCTTCTACAGAGCTTTCACGGTTTTGTCAAACAAGCCCTTTCGCTTTTTTATGAAGTCTCCTCTTGAAAAGCGACAGTGCCCACCCATCTCTTCGTCGTGATCAGAACTCGGGCCCCTCTGGCGTGTTACCGGACAACACGTGATGTCGAGTTTGTTAAGGTTGGGGCCACGTATATTTTTGACGCACGTTCCCCATCCGTAAAGCCAACCTCGTCCGGCTAAAGGTTGACTGATGGACTTTCTTCTATCGGATTTTCTCGGCACCCCCACATGGATGTGGGCTGTCTTTATTTCCCTCGTCCTTGGCCTGCTCGCGCTCGATCTCGGCGTGCTGCACAAAAACTCCAAGGAAATCGGCGTTCGTGAAAGCCTGCTGATGTCGGGCTTTTATATCGTCATCGGCTTGGCCTTTGGCGGCTGGATCTGGTATCAATCCGGCGAACAGTCGGCGATGGAATATGTCACTGGCTTCGTTGTCGAAAAAAGTCTGGCGATGGACAATATCTTCATCATCGCCATGATCTTCTCCTATTTCGCCATTCCCCGCCAATATCAGCACCGCGTGCTGCTCTGGGGCATCCTCGGCGTGATCGTTCTGCGCGGCATCATGATTGCCGGCGGTGCTGCCATCGTCGAAAACTTCCACTGGGTGCTTTATCTCTTCGCGGCCTTCCTCGTCTTCACCGGCCTCAAGATGCTGTTTTCGTCCGACCATGATGAATCGGATATCGGCAATAACCGCATCCTGAAATTCCTGCGCGGTCACCTTCCGGTGACAAGCAGGCTGCATGGCGAGAAATTCTTCGTCAAGGAAATCGATGAGGCCACCGGCAAGCTCAAGACCTTCGTAACGCCGCTCTTCCTGGCGCTCATCATGGTCGAAATCGCCGACCTCATCTTCGCGGTCGATTCGATCCCGGCAATCTTCGCGATCACCACCGATCCGTTTATCGTCTATACCTCGAACATCTTCGCGATCCTCGGCCTGCGCGCGCTCTATTTCGCACTCGCCGCCCTGATCCACCGCTTCGCTTATCTGAAATACGCGCTGGCTGCGGTTCTGGTCTTTGTCGGTTCGAAGATTTTCGTGGCGGACATGCTCGGCATCGCCAAGATCCCGCCCGCCGTCTCTCTCGGCGTCACCGTCGCCATCCTCGCAACCGGCATTATCGGTTCGCTGATCGCGACGCGGAAGGAAGAAAAGGCCATCGAGTAACATTGAACAAAGAGGAGGTGGCAACGCCTCCTCTTTCTTTTTTGAAGACGTAAATATATAAACTGTTATTATTATCAACAGACCAGACTATGCTCCCTCTTATTGATTTAAAATGAATTTTGAAAACGTTGACCAAGCAATCTCCGAACGGAAACTTTGGCGAGCGAAGGAAATCCTTCAAGGCAGGATCAGCCATCCCGAAGTCGATTTGGCGCTGCTTCAGAAATACGGCGAAGTGCTGCTCGAGATGAACGATCTCATTGAAGCAGGGCGTATGTTGTTCTGCTCAGGCGCGCGCGATGAACGCTTTAGGGGGGCGATTGACATATTTCTGTCCAGAAGCAATAGGCGTGAACCGCAACGCTTTCTGGCGCAATTGCCGTCCTCTATAAGGCGGCAACGGCATTTGGCTGAATTTATCGCTTCGGCAGAATTCGAAAGCGGCGGGTGGACATCAGCGCAACTCTCCAGGATTACTCCCGTGCAAACGGATGTCGGCGCCGGCCCGCGTCAACGGTCGCATCGATTGGCCTCGGCACTGGTGATCGTCGTTCTCGTTTGCATCCTTGCCCTCAGCCTCGTCGGTCTCTACACGACGATCCGCTTTGCGGTGCGGCTTTTGGCGCAGTAGCGATTACTCAGCCGCAAGCCTCGTATCATCCTCAGCCGCATCCGCATCGCCGGGTGCGGTCTTCGCGTCGAGATCGGGAAACGCCACGATGCGCTTGCCCGAGAAATCGGCATGCACCACCACAAGCTCCTTCTCCTCGAAATAACCGAGGAGCCGCCTTGCGCGGCGGGCGGAATGGGTGCCGTAGGCGCGAGCGATGCGGGCGTCCGATGGGCAAGGCTCTTCACCCAGTGCCGCCTTGACCAGCAGCAGGAAGACCCCCTGCAGATCGTCGGAGACCGACATCGACAATTCCAGCGCTTTCTCCCAGCCTTCGCTTGCCGCCATCGCCGCATCCACGCCGGAGCGGGCAATCGCCACCTGTCGGCGGAATTCGGGAAGCGTCATCGGCGTGCCGGGAATGCGGCGCATGCGGGCGCGAACCAGAAAATCCTGATAAAGCACGGCATCCGTGCGATAGGCCGATTGCGGATCATCGAGAATTTCGACGAGAACCGCTCCGATCTTTTCCTCACGCTCCTCCGGTGTCATCTCCGGCTGGCCTGCACGCGGCGACTGCTCCGGTGAAGGGCCAACGGCAGCGGGCATGGAGCGGGAAAGCTCTGCCAGAATATCGGTTGTCGGGCGCGGTGCGGGGGGCGTACGGCGCACGGCTGCGCGCGTGAACTCTTCCGGATCAGGCGTGAAGATAAGGTCTTCGACATCCTGCGGGGCATCCGGTAGCGGCATCAGCTTCGGTGAAGATGACCGCGCCGAGGTTTCCACAGCCCCGATGACGATTGGCAGCGGACGGCGCGACAGCGCCGGCCCGAGCGCCACGAAATTGCCACGCTGGAGATCACGGAACATTTCCGCCTGCCGCCGGTCCATGCCGAGCAGATCGGCGGCACGCGCCATGTCGATATCGAGGAAGGTTCGGCCCATCAGGAAGTTCGAGGCTTCCGCCGCGACGTTCTTGGCAAGCTTGGCCAGACGCTGCGTGGCGATGACGCCGGCAAGACCGCGTTTACGGCCGCGGCACATCAGATTGGTCATGGCGCCCAGCGACGCCTTGCGCGCATCCTCAGTCACTTCGCCGGCGACGGAGGGCGCAAACATCTGCGCCTCGTCTACCACGACAAGTACGGGATACCAGAATTCACGGTCCGCATCGAACAGGCCGTTGAGGAAGGCGGCGGCGGCCCGCATCTGTTGCTCGATATCCAACCCTTCCAGCGTCAGCACGCAGGAGACACGGTGCTGGCGGATGCGGTTGGCAATACCGGCCAGCTCGGCTTCCGTGCGCTCGCCATCGACCACTACATGGCCGAACCTGTCGGAAAGCGTGACGAAATCGCCCTCGGGATCGATGATGACCTGCTGCACCCATGGCGCCGATTGCTCCAGCAGCCGCCGCAGCAGATGCGACTTGCCGGAACCGGAATTGCCCTGCACCAGCAAACGCGTCGCAAGCAATTCCTCGATATCGAGCTTGGCCTGCTGCCCGCCCGATAGGGTCCCCATGTCGATACCGACCTGCAATGTTCCATTCCTCGTGCTGCATCTCACCCGACCGATTCCCTGAAGGACGGCCGAACATGCTCTTTACCAAAAAATCGGCTCTTGCGTCTCATCCGTGCCGATAATGCACAGGCAATTCACGCTCAGCCCTGCGGAGACCTGACCCAGAAGCGTGCAATGCCGATGCGCCGACCGAAGACGTTAAGTGCCAGCCCGAGAATGACCAGCGCCGCACCGATGATTTCGAAAACGGTGATGTGTTCTGCAAAAGCCAGATAGGCGCTGATGAACCCGACAACAGGCACCAGCAGCGAAAACGGCGCCACCGTTCCGGCGGGATACCGCAGAAGCAGATAACTCCAGATGCCCGCGCCGACGATGGTTGCACCATAGGCCATATAGATCACCACGAGAGCCATGGTCGGCGTCGCATTGATCACTCCTTCGGCAATCGCTTCCGGCCCTTCCACGACCAGTGAAAGCAGGATCAGCGGCAGAACGGGCACAAGGCTGGTCCAGGCAATGAAGGACACCGCATTGACCTGCCCGATGCGGCGATTGACGATGTTACCGCAGGCCCACGCAATCGCGGAACCGACGCCCATCAGAAGCGGCACCAACCCTGCCGCCGTCATGCGCTCCACACCGATGACCGCCAGCCCGCCAAAAGCGATGAGTGCGCCAAGAATCTGCGACGGCAACGGCCGTTCGCCCAGAAACACCACGGCAAGCGCCAGCGTGAAGAAAGCCTGCGACTGCATGACGAGCGACGCAAGACCGGCCGGCAGGCCGAGCTTGATGGCGGGATAAAGCAAGCCGAACTGCACGAAACCCATCGCCATGCCGTAAACGACCATATGTCGCCACGGCACATTGGGTTTCGGCAGGAAGAACACCAGGGGCACCGCCGCAACAAGATAACGCACCCCCGTCAGAAACAGGGGCGGCATGTCCGTAACCCCGATCTTGATGGCAACGAAGTTGAAGCCCCACAAAAACACGGTGATCAGGGCGAGGAATATATGCGGCAATGCCATTTTGTTATGTCCGAATGTCAGGCGATCAGCAGGCGTCAGGCCGAAACCGCCCTCTTCCAGCCGAAGGTAATAAGGCCGGCGCCGATCAGGAGCCCGCCGCCCGTACGGTTGACGATACGCTGAACCTTCGGCTTGCGGATCGTATTACGAGCGGCGCTTGCCAGAAGTCCATAAAGCGCTGCATTGACAGTAGCAAGCACCAGGAATGTGACTTCAAAAATCAGCACCTGCGGCCAGAAGGGTAATGTCGGCACCAGAAACTGCGGCAGGAAGGCCACGAAGAATACGATGCTCTTGGGGTTCAGCGCCGTGACGATATAGGCGTGCAGGAAGATTTTGAGCGGCCTTTCGCGTCCCGTCACGCCCGTGTTTTCCGCCGCGTCACCAACCGGCGAACGCCACAGCTTGATGCCGAGATAGATGAGGTAAGCCGCACCGATCCATTTCAGACCGGTGAAAAGTGCAGCCGACGTGGCAAGCAGCGCGCCAAGTCCCAGCATCGAGGCCGTCATGGCGGTGAAATCGCCGAGCGCCACACCCGTCACCGTCGCCGTGCTGGCCTTGCGGCCGTGGCCCAGCGCATAAGAAATCACCAAAAGGATCGTCGGTCCCGGAATGGCGAGCATGATGGCAGATGCGGCCACGAAGGCCAGCCAGTTTTCTATCGGCATGATGAGTCTCCTGTCTCATATTGGGGGAGCAAGCCACGGAAAAAACTCCGCATCAAGCAGGATTTTTCGCAGATCGCGCCGCGACCGCCTGCATTTCGTGGTTTGCCAGCGGGCGTAATTCGACGACGAAGCCTCCCCGACTTTTCTTTGCCGGAGAGGCCTTTGCCAATCAAAACCGGGGCGCCCAGTAAGGAACCTCCCAATCCCGCCGCCGCTTCACCCGCGACGGGTCAAGGCCGATATCGACCAGAAGGCGCTCTGGCAGATCGGCAGGATCGGTCGGCGGCGCGCGTGGCACGACAGCCGCGAAGACGACCGTCTTCAGGGTCTTCCAGACGCCGAATGTGACGAACAGACGGTCCACCGCATCCGGCAGCGCATATGCTACCAATGGTTGATCATTTTGCATGGGAAATCCATCCCGGCGCGGCAAAGCGGCCAGGTCCTTTATCGATGGAAAACGACAGGACGAAACGACGCGCGCAGCACGCATGCCACGCGGACGCGCAAGTCACATGTCAGACGAAGTGAAAATGCCAAACGGCTGGGGAATCAGGCCATAAGCCTTATCGGAGGGAGATGCCTCGCATCACATAACCGCCGACAATCACGCCAAAGGGGCCCGACATGCCATTAAGGCGCATATTCATGTCATTGCTCATTCCACGCCTCCAGTTCTTGCGGTTACAGACGAGATGCATCTTACACAGGAAAACAGACGCGACAAGAGGTCGCAATCTCGAATTGCAAAAGACGAATAGTGGCGATGCAAAAATGCAACAGGCGATCAGGTAGCGGAAACGCTGAGACCGAAACCCTGCATTAGCCGCCGCGTGGCGAAATCCGGCTTGCCAGAAGTGAAGACGGCAAAGTCGAAACCGTCGGGATGCTCCGCATCCTGTGGCAGCGGCACCAGATGGCGGGCCCGCCTCGCAATCGCCTCGGCGGGATCGAGCCAGTCCACCGGCCATGGCGCCAGCCGGCGGAACACATTGGCCATGAAGGGGTAATGCGTGCAGGCAAGAACGACGATATCGGTGCGCTTGCCATCGCTGGCAATGAAGCAGGGTTCGATTTCGGCCAGCACCGCCTCGTCGGACACGGGTTCACCCCTGATCCAGCTTTCCGCCATGCGCGCCAGATTTTCCGAGCCGACCAGACGCACATGGCATTGGGTGGCAAAGGACTGGATGAGATCGCGCGTATAGGCGCGCTTGACGGTGCCGGGCGTCGCCAGCACGGAGACGAGGCCGGAGCGGGTCCGCTCGGCCGCCGGCTTGATGGCGGGAACGGTGCCGACGAAGGTCATGTCCGGAAACCGGGCGCGAAGATCGGCGCCCGCAAGCGTGAAGGCCGTGTTGCAGGCGATGATGCAGACTTCCGGGCTGTAATCCTGCAGCAGCGTCTCGAAGAGCGAGAGAATGCGGGCTTTCAGCGCCTCCTCTTCCCAGCCGCCATAGGGAAAACCCGCATCGTCGGCCACGTAGATGAAACCGCGCTCGGGCATCAGCACGCGCGCCTCGCGCAGCACGGTAAGCCCGCCAATGCCGGAATCGAACACCAGCACCGGTTTCATCACATCGGCCGCCGCCTCACTCGTCTTCAGCATTCTCCCCTGCTCCCTCAGCCGACGGCCCTGCAGCCCGGCCCGTCTTCTTCGGCCATTGCCGCGGGAAACGGTCGAGCGAATTGATCACGCCGCGGAAAACGCTGATCTCCTGCTCGGAAAAACCGCGTCGCGACAGCACGGCGCGCAGATTGTCGACCATTTTCGGCTTTTTTTCAGCCGGATGGAAATAACCCCGCGCATCCAGCGCTTCCTCGATATGTTCGAACAGGCCAAAGACCTGTTCCTTGGTCGAAGGCCGCTGCTCGACGGACTGGAACAGTGTCTCACCCAGATCGTCCATGCCTGACTTCATCCATTCATAGGACATCAAAAGCACGGCCTGCGCGATGTTCAGCGAGGCGAAGGCGGGATTGACCGGGAAGGTCACGATCTCGTCGGCCAGCGCCACTTCCTCGTTCGTCAGCCCCCAGCGCTCGCGCCCAAACAGGATGCCGGTCTTTTCGCCAGCCTTGAATTTTGCCCTGAGCGTATCGGCGGCAGTAACGGGCGCACGCACCGGCTTGAAACCGTACCGCTCGCGCGCGGTTGTGGCATAGACGAAATTGAGATCCTTGATCGCCTCTTCCAGCGTCTCGAACACCTTTGTTCCGTCAATGACGTGGTCGGCCTTGGAGGCCGCGGCGCGTGCCTTCTCGCTCGGCCAGCCGTCACGCGGATTGACCAGCCGCAATTCGGCCAGGCCGAAATTGGCCATAGCCCGCGCCACCATGCCGATATTTTCGCCAAGCTGCGGTTCGACGAGAATGATCGCCGGGCCTTCCGCCACAAGTTCGAGATCGCTGTTTGTGCCTGCCATCGTCCTTTGTCCGTTTGTTGAAGCGTCGCATCGATTTTCAGCCCGACGCGCTAAAGCGCGCTTCACTGGCACAGATCGACGCCAAAATCAAAGCCGGCGCGGAGAAAGCCCGGACCCGCCCCGCTGGCAAAGACGCCCCTTATTGCTCTCCCTTGATGATCGTTGCCATCTCTTCGCGCAGCGAATCCCTGCCCTCATCGCCAACCCGGTGAATATCGCTGATGACAGGGCGGCCGTCTTCCTCGACGACATCGAAATGAACTTCGTCAACCGTCGCCTTCATCTCCGCCTCATCCATGCAGGCCCAGAGCTTGAATTTCGCCGTCACGTCCGTCACGCCGTCCTTGACCGCGCCCGGCGTCACGGAAACATCGGCCAGCGGGCAGCCATCCTGCGAGTTCGTCACGACATCGTAACCGAAGGGATCGCCGGTCTCACCGCTTTCGGCCTCGTAAGCCGGCTTTTTGGACGCTTCGCGATATTGCGCGACGAAATCCTTGCTGAACAGGCTGGTCAGCATGTCCTCGTCGAAAATGTATTTCCAGTTTTCCGCATCGCCGGACCAGTTCTTCACGGTGATATCCATCACCTTCTGAACGGGATCGGCCGGCCCGGCGGCGAGCGCGCTGTGCGAAAAGAGGACGGCGGCAGTCAGAAGCAGAATTTTCCGCATGGTGTTATCCCGGTAGAGGCCCAGAGACGGGCGAAGCGATTCGCCTGACTGTATTCCGGCGTTATGGTTTGGCAATGCGTAAAGCGTTATTGCGCTGCGCCAAAAAAGCGCCCCCCATGGCTTTGCCTCAGGCGCGCGCGATGCTATAGCCGCACCGGATATTTTTCCGGATACCGGCGCCATCCGGCGCCACAGCTTCGAAGGTGAGGAATTCATGGCAAAGATCAAGGTAGCCAATCCGGTCGTCGATCTCGACGGCGACGAAATGACCCGTATCATCTGGCAGCTGATCAAGGACAAGCTGATCCTGCCTTACCTCGATCTCGACATCGAATATTACGATCTCTCGGTTGAAAACCGCGACGCCACCAACGACCAGGTCACGGTCGATGCGGCACACGCCATCAAGAAGCATGGCGTCGGCATCAAATGCGCCACCATCACCCCCGATGAGCAGCGCGTCGAGGAATTCGGCCTGAAGCAGATGTGGAAGAGCCCGAACGGCACCATCCGCAACATTCTGGGCGGCGTCATCTTCCGCGAGCCGATCATCTGCAAGAACGTTCCGCGCCTCGTTCCCGGTTGGACGAAGCCGATCGTCGTCGGCCGTCACGCTTTCGGCGACCAGTACAAGGCAACCGATTTCAAGTTCCCCGGCAAGGGCAAGCTGACCATCAAGTTCGTCGGTGAAGACGGCCAGGTCATCGAAAAGGACGTCTTCGACGCCCCGAGCGCCGGCGTGGCGCTTGCCATGTACAACCTCGACGAATCCATCCGCGAATTCGCCCGCGCCTCCATGAACTATGGCCTGATGCGCAAGTGGCCGGTTTACCTCTCCACGAAGAACACCATCCTCAAGGCCTATGACGGCCGCTTCAAGGATATCTTCGAGGAAGTGTACCAGACCGAGTTCAAGGCGCAGTTCGACGAAGCCGGCATCACCTATGAGCACCGCCTCATCGACGACATGGTCGCTTCCGCGCTGAAGTGGTCCGGCGGCTACATCTGGGCCTGCAAGAACTATGACGGCGACGTTCAGTCCGACACGGTCGCGCAGGGCTTCGGCTCGCTCGGCCTGATGACCTCGGTTCTGCTGTCGCCCGATGGCCGCACGGTCGAAGCCGAAGCTGCGCACGGCACGGTCACGCGCCACTACCGCCAGCACCAGAAGGGTCAGGAAACCTCCACCAACTCGATCGCTTCGATCTTCGCCTGGACCCGTGGCCTCGCCCACCGCGCCAAGCTGGACGACAATGCGGAACTGGCAAAGTTCGCGGCAACGCTCGAAACCGTCTGCGTCGATACCGTCGAAAGCGGCTTCATGACCAAGGACCTGGCGCTGCTCATCGGACCGGACCAGCCTTGGCTTTCCACCACCGCTTTCCTCGACAAGATCGACGAAAACCTCAAGAAGGCGATGGCGGCTTAAGCCTGCTTTCCCCGAGACTTCAAAACCCGGCCTCAGCGCCGGGTTTTTTATTTGCACGGTATAGAAGAAACGTCAGTCCAGTAGAAACGAAATGGACAACTAGAGCAGATCCTGTGATCGATGAATCGATTGTGAAGTGACGGGGCGAGCGGAAGCTGATTCAACATCCACTGCGAAAGAGGTGGATGATGGGACGAG
>NZ_JBNWCH010000014.1:0-79526 GCF_053522485.1 Agrobacterium sp. 22-209-1 | reverse complement strand
TCGTCCCATCATCCACCTCTTTCGCAGTGGATGTTGAATCAGCTTCCGCTCGCCCCGTCACTTCACAATCGATTCATCGATCACAGGATCTGCTCTAGAAGGCGGCCCTTTGCGCCCTGCCTCAAAAAAACATTGTGCCGCCAGCGGAGCCGGCGGCACGTAAGACAATTCGCAAATTGGGCGCGCAATCGTACTGCGCTTGAAAGCGTGGCTTAAAGCCCAAGGCCTTCGAAAAGCGCCGTCGAAAGGTAGCGTTCCGCAAAGGAAGGAATGATGACGACGATGTTCTTGCCGGCATTTTCTTCCCGCGCGCCGACCTTAATTGCCGCCGCCAGCGCCGCACCCGAGGAGATGCCGACCGGCACGCCTTCCAGCCTTGCCGCCAGACGTGCTGTTTCGAAAGCCTCGTCATTGGTCACGGTGACGATCTCGTCATAAATGCCGGTATCGAGGATGGCAGGTGCAAAACCGGCACCGATGCCCTGGATCTTGTGCGGACCGGGGTTGCCGCCGGAAAGAACCGGGCTGTCGGCAGGTTCGACCGCAATCACCTTCACCTCGGGCTTGCGGGATTTCAGCACCTGACCCGTGCCGGTGATGGTGCCGCCGGTGCCAATACCCGAGACGAGAATATCGACCGTGCCTTCCGTGTCGTTCCAGATTTCTTCAGCTGTCGTCTTGCGGTGAATATCAGGATTGGCGGGGTTTTCGAACTGCTGCGGAATGATGGCGTCAGGCAGGGTCGCGGCCAATTCCTGCGCCTTGGCGATGGCGCCCTTCATGCCCTTGGGGCCTTCGGTCAACACCAGTTCGGCGCCGAGCAGGGCCAGCATTTTCCGACGCTCAACCGACATGGTTTCAGGCATGGTCAGGATCAGCTTGTAGCCCTTTGCTGCGGCGGCGAAGGCAAGCGCGATGCCAGTGTTGCCGGAGGTCGGCTCCACCAGCGTTGTCTTGCCGGGGATGATCTTGCCTTGCGCTTCCAGCGTTTCGATCATGGCGACGCCGATGCGGTCCTTCACGGAGGCGATGGGATTGAAAAATTCGAGTTTGGCGAGAAGGTTGGCCTTCACGCCCTTCTCCTTCGCCAGCTTGTCGAGCCGCACGATCGGTGTGTCGCCGATTGTTTCCGTAATCGAGGAATAGACGCGTCCGCGTCCGGGCTTTCTGGCTTCGGGCATGATGCTCTCCTGTGTAAAGACCGCAAGATTTGAGCGGCAGAATAGGAGCAATAGCTTTCGCAAGCTAGCGAACGTTCGTCCGAATATCTCCAAATTGCAGGAATAATTTCACGATAAATCGCATAAACGCAAGAATTTGTTTTATGTGCTGCGGATCGCGATCATGGTCGCTGTTCCGGCCAGAATACCCGCCGCCGTGCGGTTGAGGATCGTCAAGGCGCTCGGCCTTTTCAGGAGGTTGCGCGCCTTGGCCGCAAGCAGGATGTAAGGCAGGAGAACCGCCATCAGCACGACGAAGGTGATGGCGAGAAGTGTCGCATATTCCGAAGCTCCTATCATGCGGATGTCGATCAGCGTCGGCACCAGCGCCACATAAAACAGCATGGTTTTCGGGTTCCCGAGCGTGATCAGTAGTCCGGACAGGAAGGACATGGGCATGCTGGTGCCTTTCTTGGCCTTCAGCTCCTGCGGCAGCAGACCGGCGGTCCAAAGCTTCCAGGCAATATAAAGGAGATAGGCTGCGCCCGCGAATTTCAGCACCATGAAAGCTTCCTGAAAGGTCTGTGCGACGAAGGCCAAGCCCAGGATCACAGCGGTCAGGTAAATCATGTCGCCCAGCACCAGCCCCAGACCCATGAAGAAGGTTTCGCGAAAACCCGAACCCAGCGCCCGCGCCACGATCGCCGTCATGCCGGGGCCGGGAATGGCGGCGGCAATGAAGAGGGCGGTGGCATAGGCGAAAAGGGTCGTCAGCGTCATGATCGTGTTTCCCGGAAAATCCGCCAGATCAATAGCGAAACTGCCGGGTAAAGACAATCACTCCACGCGTCTGTCCCAGCGGTGTCGCTAAACGCCGGTGGAGCCGAAACCGCCGGCGCCCCGCGCCGTCTGGGAGGTCTCCGTCACCTCGCTCACAACAACTTGGGTTACCGGTGCGATCACCATCTGCGCAATGCGCATACCGCGCTCGATGATAAAAACCTCCTGGCCCAGATTGGCGAGGATGACTTTCACCTCACCGCGATAATCGCTATCCACCGTGCCTGGAGAGTTGAGGCAGGTAACGCCGTTCTTGATGGCGAGGCCGGAACGCGGACGAATTTGTGCCTCATAACCTTGCGGAACCTCGAAAATGAAACCGGTCGGAACGAGCGTCCGCTCGCCCGGTTGCAGGGTCAGCGGTTCACCGGAAGGTACGGCAGCGCGCAGGTCCATGCCGGCGGCGCCACGGGTTTCATAGGACGGCAATTCGAGGTCAGCGCCATTGGCGAGGCGGACAAGCCGGAGAGGGGGGCGATTGTCGTTTTGAAGGGTCATGCCGCATTAGTTTGCCGAGATCGCGGCAAGGTCAATTGCAAATGTGGCCTTGAAACGCTAGATAGCCCGCAATTCCACAGGATTTGTCAGATGGCCGAAACACTTGCCGAGGCGGTCTCCCGCCGCCGCACCTTTGCTATTATCGCGCACCCGGATGCGGGTAAGACCACGCTTACCGAAAAACTGCTGTTGTTCGGCGGAGCGATCCAGCTTGCCGGTGAGGTCAAGGCGAAGAAGGATCGCATCCAGACCCGTTCGGACTGGATGAAGATCGAGCGCGAGCGCGGCATTTCGGTCGTCACCTCGGTCATGACCTTCGAATATAACGACCGTGTCTTCAACATTCTCGATACGCCCGGCCACGAGGACTTCGCCGACGACACCTACCGTACGCTGACGGCGGTGGATGCGGCGATCATGGTCATCGATGCCGCCAAGGGTATCGAGCCGCGCACGCTGAAGCTCTTCGAAGTCTGCCGCATGCGCGATATTCCGATCATCACCTTCATCAACAAGATGGACCGCGAAAGCCGCGACCCCTTCGAGATTCTGGATGAGGTGGAAGAGAAGCTCGCGCTCGACACCGCGCCCATCACCTGGCCGGTCGGCCGGGCAAAGACCTTCTGCGGCGCCTATAATCTCGCCGACAACACATTCCGTGGCGTCGATACCCAGGTGGAAGCCATGCCGGTCAACGGTCCGCAGGCGGTTGCCGATCGCCTGCCGGAAAATGAGCGCAACGCCTTCATCGAAGAAACGGAGCTGGCGATGGAAGCCTGCCGTCCTTTCGATCGTCAGGCGTTTCTCGAAGGTCATATGACGCCGGTATTCTTCGGTTCGGCGCTGCGCAATTTCGGTGTCCGTGACCTCATCAATGCGCTTGGCGATTTCGCACCGCCGCCGCGCGATCAGGTGGCGGATACCCGCACCGTCCATGCGGCTGAAGAAAAAATGACGGCCTTTGTCTTTAAAATTCAGGCCAATATGGACCCGAACCATCGAGATCGCATCGCCTTTGCCCGCATCTGCTCCGGTAAGCTGGAGCGCGGCATGAAGGCGCGGCTTGCTCGCACCGGCAAACAGATGGGCCTCACTGCGCCGCAGTTCTTCTTCGCCTCGCAGCGCCAGCTTGCCGATACGGCCTTTGCGGGTGACGTGGTGGGCATACCGAACCACGGCACGCTCCGCATCGGCGATACGCTGACCGAGGGTGAAAACCTGGTTTTCCAGGGCGTGCCGAACTTTTCGCCAGAAATTCTCCGCCGCGTGCGTCTTGAGGACGCCATGAAGGCGAAGAAGCTGAAGGAAGCCTTGCAACAGATGGCGGAAGAGGGTGTCGTGCAACTCTTTTCGCCGGAAGACGGCTCGCCGGCCATCGTCGGTGTCGTCGGCGCGCTGCAGCTCGACGTGTTGAAAGAGCGCCTGATGGGCGAATACGGCCTGCCGGTCTCCTTCGAAATGTCGCGCTTTTCGGTCTGCCGCTGGATTTCTTCCGATCAGCCGGCGGAAATGGAAAAATTCCTCAACGTCAAGCGCGGCGATATCGCCCGCGATCTGGATGGCGATCCGGTGTTTCTTGCGCAGGACGCCTTCTCGCTGCGGTATGAGTCCGAGCGGTTTCCGGCGATCAAGATGGTCGCGATCAAGGAATATCACGTCGCCAAGGCGGCTTGATAAAGGCGTGATTGCACTTTGTATGCCAAGGGCTTAGTTTCCCGGTGAAATGGGAAACTGGTCCGGCATCATGACGCTTTCAGGCAAGCATATTCTCCTTATTATCTCTGGCGGCATCGCGGCCTATAAGAGCCTCGATCTCATCCGTCGCCTGAAAGAGCGCGGCGCGAAGGTGACGCCGGTCATGACGAAGGGCGCGCAGGAATTCGTCACCCCGCTTGCTGTCGGCGCGCTGTCCGCCACGCATGTCTTCACCGAGCTTTTTTCCCGGCAGGATGAACAGGATGTCGGCCATATCAGGCTGGCGCGCGACTGCGATCTCGTGCTGGTCGCACCCGCCACCGCCGATCTGATGGCGAAGATGGCGAATGGTCTGGCAGACGATCTTGCCTCCACAGTCCTTCTCGCGACGGATCGAAAGGTGCTGGCGGCACCGGCGATGAACCCGAAGATGTGGGCGGCAAAGCCCACGCTGCGGAATGTCGAAACGCTGAAAAAAGACGGCGTGTTTTTCATCGGACCCATGGCCGGCGAGATGGCGGAGAAGGGCGAGGCTGGTTTTGGCCGCATGGCCGAGCCGTTGCAGATCGTCGAAGCCGTTGCCGCACTGCTGGATGAGGGGCCAAAGCCCCTGAAGGGCAGAACGGCCATCGTGACTTCCGGCCCCACGCATGAACCGATTGACCCGGTGCGCTACATCGCCAACCGCTCCTCGGGCAAGCAGGGCCATGCCATTGCGGCGGCTCTGGCTGAGTTGGGGGCAGAGGTCACGCTTGTTTCCGGCCCGGTCACCATCGCCGATCCTGCCGAGGTCACGACGATCCATGTCGAGCGTGCCGAGGAGATGCGCGATGCGGTAATATCGAGACTGCCGGCGGATATCGCCGTCATGGTCGCCGCCGTCGCCGACTGGCGGGTGATGGGCTCGTCGGAACAGAAGATCAAGAAGCAACCGGGCGATGCGCCGCCGGCGCTGCAACTGACGGAAAATCCCGATATTCTCAAAACCGTCGGCCATCATGAAAAGCGCCCGAAGATTGTGGTAGGCTTCGCTGCCGAAACGCAGGATGTCGAGAAGAACGGCCGGGCGAAGCTGGAGCGCAAGGGCGCGGATTATATCGTCGCGAATGATGTTTCGGCGGAAACCGGCATCATGGGCGGAGACCGCAACAGCGTGAAGATCATTTCCGCAGATGGTATCGATGCCTGGCCGGATCTCGACAAGGCCGAGGTTGCAAAACGTCTGGCGGCCCTGATCGCGGAGAAACTCGCATGAGCCTGTTCGATCGCAAGACTTTCGACAAGGTGCTCGGCAAATGGCCGGGCGTGCGTTTTGTTGATCAGTGGGATTCGCATGTCGCCAAGGTGGGCGACAAGGTCTTTGCCGTGCTTGGCGAGCGGGAGGACTGGCGGCTGGTCGTCAAATGCTCGGAAGAGAGTTTCGAAATACTGACCTCGCTGGAAGGCATAGGGCAGGCGCCCTATTTCGCCAAACGCAAATGGATATCGATTGGCGATCATTCTCCGCTCGAACAGGAAGAGCTGGAACACTATGTGCGCCGTTCCTATGAGCTTGTCGCAGCCGGCCTGACCAGGAAACTGCGGGGCGAACTCGGTATCGTGATCGATACTGCGCGCGCCCTGTAGTCTTCGGTTCAGTCGAGTTTGGTGTCCTTGCCGACGATCTGGCGGACGCCTTCCTTGGTGAAAGGCTGTAGAAGCTGCGGCAGGAATCCTTTCGCAATCTTGCCCTTGATGCCGATATCGGTGGAAGAAGGCCTGTCGGGGTTATGATAGGAACCGAAGATCAGATCGAAGAAGACGAGATTTTCGCCGTAGTTGGTGTTCCCTTCCGGAAGCTGCTTTGAATGGTGCCAGCGGTGCAGGCGCGGGGTGCTGAACACGTAATCAAGGGGCCCCGTTTTCATATCGACGTTGCAATGGGTCAAAATACCGATGAATGCGGTAACGGCGCCGAGCCACCAGAATACCTGGAGCGGTGCACCCATGAAATAAAGCGGTATCTGGCTGAGCGCGATCTTGAACAGGGAATCGGCCACATGGAAGCGGCCGGTATTGACGACCCACAGCCGCACGACGCTGTGATGCAGCGCATGGAAGCGCCAGAAGAACAAGGTTTCATGGGCGATGCGATGGGCCCAGTAGAGGCCGAATTCGGCAACCGTCACCGCAAGCGCGACCTGAACCACCATTGGCAGATGCGATGGCCACAGGTCGAAACGCATGGTCGCAAGCGGCTGCAGCACATTGGCAGCCAGCATCGGGAAGATTGCTGCTGCGGCGGCAGCGAACTGTACCAGCCCCTTGGTCAAAAGCGTGTGGCCGATGCTGGTCATGGTCTCGCCGTCACCCTCAAGCCATTCGACTTCATAGGGAATATAGCGCTCGAGAAGAAACAGGCTCAGAACCGCGCCGGCATAAACAGCCAGAAACGCAGCGATCGGATGGCTGCCCGCGAAAGCGAAATGGGACCCCACGAGGCCGCCGACAAACACCAGCGGCCAGGAAGAATAGGAAAGAGCCTCTTTCAGTACCTGCGCTTTTGCCATCAAAATCAAATCCCGTCCGGCATCATTCGTCTATACCGCCGGCGCAATTTCGCGCCGGCGTCAAAGCAGCCCTTACCCCCGCATCGATCACCTGTCTCGATTGGAGATCAGGCCTTTATCGCTCGAATGCATTACACAAACATGGCACTCACCGGTGCCGAAATGTTCAGCTTATCCTGATTGCGATGTAAACAAGCGTCAGCGCTATGACCCAGAGTGCCGCCCGTCCCCATTTGGTGTGGCGCGCTTCCGCCTTGCCAATGGCTTCCGCCGTCTGCGTGTCGAAACGCAGGCCGTTTTCGCTCATATACATCAGTTCCGAATGCAGCTTTTCCGTCTTGGCCGCAATCTCCGGCGCTGCCTCGGCAAGCTTGAGGGCCGCCTTCATGCCGTCCTTCAGATCGGTGACAATGCGCTTCGGGCCGAGATTGTCCCTGATCCAGCCGCCGACGACCGGGTCTGCCGCCTTCCACATGTTGAATTGCGGATTGAGCATGCGCGATACGCCTTCCACCACCACCATGGTCTTTTGCAGCATCACGAGTTCCGGCCGCGTTTCCATGTCGAAAAGTTCGGTCACTTCGAACAGCAACGTCAGCAACTTGCCCATGGAGATCGTCTCGGCCGGCTGGCCGTGGATCGGTTCACCAATGGCGCGGATCGCCTGCGCGAAACTGGCTTTATCGTGATGGCCCGGCACGTAACCGGCCTCGAAATGCACTTCAGCCACCCGCATATAGTCGCGGGTAATGAAGCCGTAGAGGATCTCGGCAAGGAAGCGGCGTTCCTTTTTGCCAAGACGTCCGGCGATGCCCATGTCGACAGCGACGATCTCGCCCTCAGCGTCGACGAAGAGATTGCCGGGATGCATGTCGGCGTGGAAAAAACCATCGCGCAGCGTGTGCCGCAGGAAGGACTGGATCAGTGTGTCGGCGAGTTTGTTCAGGTCATGGCCGGCGGCCTTCAACCCTTCGATGTTCGACATCTTGACGCCGTCGATCCACTCCATGGTGACGACATCACGCCCGGTGCGCTCCCAATCGACCTCGGGAACCCGGAACCCGGGATCGTCCTTGGTGTTCTCCGCAAGTTCGGAAAGAGCGGCGGCCTCGAGCCGCAGATCCATCTCGATCTTGGTGGTCTGCTCCAGCGTGCGTGTCACCTCTACGGGGCGTAGGCGGCGGGCGGAGCGGACGAAACGCTGCTGCAGATCGGCGATCAGATACATCGCCTCGAGATCGTTCTGGAAACGCTGGCGAACACCCGGACGAATGACCTTGACGGCCACCTTGCGCGGCCCTTTCGGCGTATCCACCATGGCCGGATGCACCTGGGCGATGGAGGCGGCGGCGATCGGATCGCCGAATTCCCTGTAGAGATCGGATACCGACCGTCCGAGCGAGCCCTCGATATTCGCCTTCGCCGCAGCCGCCGGGAAGAAGGCCATGCGGTCCTGAAGGCTCGCGAGATCGTCGGCGAAGTCGGCGCCCACCACATCCGGCCGGGTGGCGAGAAATTGACCCATCTTCACATAGGATGGGCCAAGCCGCTCGACAGCCACCGCCAGACGGTCACTGCGTTGCGCCCTTTTCGCCTTGCTGCGGGCGAAAGGCTTCAGCAGCGCTTTTAACAATTGGGCGGGAGCAGGCAGGTCATCGGAAGGCAGGGCCAGCACGACACCTTCGCGCACGAGAACCCAGCCAACCCTTGCGAGGCGGAAATATGCGCCCAAAGTACTCATGCTTATGCTTGTCTCCTGCGTCTGCCGGCCATGGTCTTAAAGCTTCCAGCCGGAATGCAGGGCGGCGATGCCGCCGGTATAGTTGGTATAGGTGACGCGGGAAAAGCCGGCGGTGCGGATCATCGTGGCAAAGTCCTCCTGATTGGGGAATTTGCGGATCGACTCGACCAGATATTGATAAGGCTCGGCATCGCCGGTGATCATCTTGCCGAATTGCGGAATGGCGTTGAACGACCATGCATCATAGACTCGGTCGAGCAGCGGCATTTCGACTTCGGAAAACTCCAGCACCAGCAGCCGTCCGCCACGTTTCAGCACGCGATGGGCCTCCTTCAGCGCGACATCGATGCGCGGCACGTTGCGAATGCCGAATGCGATCGTATACGCGTCGAATGTATTCGCCTCGAAGGGCAGCTCCTCGGCATTGGCCTCAACGAAGGTCAGATTACCGGAAAGTTTCTTTTTTGCTGCGCGCTCCTCGCCGACGGCCAGCATCGAGCCGTTGATATCGAGAACGGTGGCATGTGCCAGGCGGTTGGAGGCTTCGATGATGCGGAAGGCGATATCGCCAGTGCCGCCCGCTACGTCCAGGATCTTGTAGGAAGGATCCTTGCGCGGCGAAAGCGAGGAGACCATGGCGTCCTTCCACAGCCGGTGCAGGCCGGCCGACATCACATCGTTCATGATGTCGTAGCGCTTGGCCACCTTATGGAAGACCTCGTTGACCAGCCCCTGCTTCTTGCCTTCGTCCACCTTGTGGAAGCCATAGGACGTTTCCATGCCGCCTTGGGCAGTGGTACGGGCGTCGGTCATCGTCTGTCTCCATATTTATTGCGTGGCGGACCATAGCGGAAACGCCATGGCAACGCTATCTGTTGCCGCATCGCCTGGGCGCGACATTTCGCGTGCACTCTATAGACCACATGGTCCTAACGATAAACTGTCGGATAAGCCAGATGCCAGAATTGCCGGAAGTCGAAACGGTCAGACGCGGCCTTGCGCCTGCCATGGAAGGTGCAAAGGTCCGCAAGCTTCATCTCGGGCGCCCCGATCTGCGGTTTCCGTTTCCAGAGGATTTCGCAGAGCTTATTGAGGGAAAGACGATCATCTCGCTTGGGCGCAGGGCGAAATATCTCCTCATCGAGCTGGAGGGCGGGCTGACGATCGTGTCCCATCTCGGCATGTCCGGCTCGTTCCGCATTGAGGCGGAAATGGGTGAGGGCGGTGAAGCGCCCGGTACGTTTCATTATGCCCGTTCCAAGGACGGCAAGCATGACCATGTCGTCTTTCATCTGGATAAAGGGGAAGAGCGCGTCTGCGTCATCTATAATGATCCGCGCCGCTTCGGCTTCATGCATCTGGTGGAGCGCAACAGGCTCGATCTTTACCCCGCTTTTGCAGAACTTGGCCCGGAGCCGACCGGCAATGCGCTGAGCGCCGATTATCTGGCAAGCCGGTTTGCGGGCAAAAGCCAGCCTCTTAAAAGCACGTTGCTGGACCAGAAGGTCATTGCCGGTCTCGGCAATATCTATGTCTGCGAGGCGCTGTGGCGCGCGCATCTTTCACCCTTGCGGGCAGCGGGAACGCTGGTGACGAAAGGTGGCAAACCCAAAGCGCAGCTCATCGATCTGACGGAGAAAATCCGCGACGTGATCGCGGATGCGATCGCCGCGGGCGGCTCCTCATTGCGAGACCATATACAGACGGACGGAACGCTCGGTTATTTCCAGCATTCCTTTTCGGTCTACGACCAAGAAGGCCAGCCTTGCCGGACACCCGGCTGCGGGGGTACGGTTGAAAGGGTGGTACAGGCCGGTCGTTCTACCTTCTATTGCGCCGCCTGCCAGAAATAGCGGTGCCGCAAATTACGGAGAAGAGGAGATTGCCGTGGACTATGAAACGATACTGGTCGAGAAACGCGATGAGGTGGGCATCATCACCCTCAACCGACCCAAGGCGCTCAACGCCCTCAATTCGGTGCTTCTGAAAGAGCTGCGGCACATTCTTTCTTCCTTCTCCGCCGATGATTCCATCGGTGCGATTATTATCACGGGCTCGGAAAAGGCATTTGCGGCGGGCGCTGACATCAAGGAAATGCAGGGGCTGGATTTCGTCGACGCCTATGTCGGCGATTTTCTCGGCGGCTGGGACGAGGTTGCGGCCACCCGCAAGCCGGTCATCGCCGCCGTATCCGGCTTTGCGCTCGGCGGCGGCTGCGAACTGGCGATGATGTGCGATTTCATCATCGCTTCGGAGACGGCGAAGTTCGGCCAGCCGGAAATCACCCTCGGCGTCATTCCCGGCATGGGGGGCTCGCAGCGGCTGACACGGGCAGTGGGCAAGGCGAAGGCCATGGATCTGGTTCTGACCGGACGCATGATGGACGCGGCGGAAGCCGAGCGGGCCGGCCTCGTGTCGCGTGTCGTACCGGCTGCAAATCTCATGGATGAGGCGGTGGAGGCGGCAACCCGCATCGCTTCCCTGTCGCGTGCTTCCGTTCTCATGGCCAAGGAAAGCGTCAACCGCTCCTTTGAAGTCCCGCTTTCGGAAGGACTGCGATATGAAAGACGATCCTTCCAGTCGCTGTTCGCCACGGCGGATCAGAAGGAGGGCATGGCCGCCTTCGTCGAAAAGCGCAAACCCGCTTTCCGGAATCGCTAAGGATTCGGAATATCGGCGCTTTTAAGCGTTTTGCGCGTTGACGGGCGTAAGCTTTAGCGGTATATGCCCGCCCACGGTTAAGGAAAGCCATCCGGCTTGTCCGAAATTACTCCCGCATTCTTGGGTTACGTGAGGTCTTCGAACGACCCGATCCTATGGTTGCGGAATTTGGTTTGAATTCGAAGAGAGGCATACATGGCCAATACAACTTCGGCGAAAAAGGCGACCCGCAAGATCGCTCGCCGTACCGCAGTCAACAAGGCTCGCCGTTCGCGCGTTCGCGGCTTCATCCGCAAGGTCGAGGAAGCAATCGCTACCGGTGATCTGGCAGTCGCCACCGAAGCTCTGAAGGCAGCCCAGCCTGAGATCCAGCGCGCAGCGACCCGCGGCGTTCTGCATGGCAACACGGCATCCCGCAAGGTGTCGCGTCTCGCACAGCGCGTTAAGGCTCTTTCCGCCTAATCCGGCTAATCACAAATAATTATTCAAAAAGCCTGGTCTTTTGACCGGGCTTTTTGTGATTCTAACTGCCCGTTAACCATTGCTGCCGTAACGTGACAAACGCATGTCAGATGGACGACAGGAAATTTATAATAAAAACAATAGCTTGCTGGAGGTCTTCAGAAAGCTAGGAGGCTTTCTCTACGGAAGTCGCAGCTAGTTTTGAGTCAAGAAGATTTTTATTTTTTTGCCAAAATCGGCTCTCAAAAAATGCCAAAATTGAATCTCATTGATTCATAAGCGATTCTGCTTAGCACCCCGTCGGTGATGCAAAACGGCCTTTGCGAGTCAATGGCCGATCTGAGTTTTTGCAGAAAAAACGCCATTGATCTCTCCCCATGATCCTGCCTAAATGCATTTCAACAAGGGGTGCGGATCTCAGTCCACAGATTATCTCGATGATCGTATCGACGATATTCACCTTCTTGCTGGCGGGTCTTTCGGGGTCCGTTTTTTCAGGTCATGGAGCTTTTTGCGCCGTTTCGGTCTCCGGAACGGGCAGGAGTTTTTTGTCCTCAAGAATGCGCCTTAAGGTTGTAGCGAAAGGAGCGTTTTAGCGTGTCGCAGGCCTCTCCATGAGGGGGAGGGAAATGGGATAACCGGCTCGCAAACAAGTACTCGTCTTTGACGTTCTTTCGAGGGGAACGCTGGGGGCAAAAATAACGAGGGGGATCTCTGGCGATCGATCTTTGATCGTCAGGCTATGATTGGCAATTTGAAAGGCGGCAATATGCAATTGAATTTGGCGATGGGTGCTGTGGCTGATGGGGACCGCGCACCAAAGACGCGTGATGCAGCTTGCTCAGATGCGGCAGGGGACAAATCGGCAATGACGCACGATGCGCTGTTTGAACGTTTTAGCGCGCGGCTCAAGGCACAGGTTGGTCCGGAAGTCTATGCGAGTTGGTTTGCACGGCTCAAACTCCATTCCGTTTCGAAAAGCGTCGTTCGTTTTACCGTTCCGACGACTTTTCTGAAATCCTGGATCAATAACCGTTACATGGATCTGATTACGAACCTCGTCCAGAGCGAGGATCCGGATGTGCTGAAGGTGGAGATTCTGGTCCGCTCGGCCAGCCGCCCGGTCCGCCCGGCTCAGACCGAGGAAAGGGCGCAGCCCGTTCCGGAGGTCGGCGCGGCTCAACGTAACAAGTCCTTCATTCCGTCGCAGCCCGCGACGTCGCCTGCGGCGCAGCCTGCGGCTTCGCAGGCGACCCTGCGTCAGGGCGGTTCCGGGCCGTTGTTCGGCTCGCCGCTCGATACACGTTTCACCTTCGACACCTTTGTCGAAGGCTCTTCCAACCGTGTCGCGCTTGCGGCGGCAAAGACGATTGCCGAAGCCGGCGCCGGCGCCGTGCGCTTCAATCCGCTGTTCATTCATGCGGGTGTTGGCCTTGGTAAGACGCATCTTCTGCAGGCCATCGCCAATGCCGCCATCGACAGCCCGCGCAATCCGCGTGTGGTCTATCTGACGGCGGAATATTTCATGTGGCGTTTCGCGACCGCAATCCGCGACAATGATGCGCTGACGCTGAAGGACACGCTGCGCAATATCGACCTGCTCGTCATCGATGACATGCAGTTCCTGCAGGGCAAGATGATCCAGCATGAATTCTGCCACTTGCTGAACATGCTGCTCGACAGCGCCAAGCAGGTCGTTGTCGCGGCTGACCGTGCGCCCTGGGAGCTGGAATCGCTCGATCCGCGTGTCCGTTCCCGTCTTCAAGGCGGCATGGCCATCGAGATCGAAGGTCCCGATTACGACATGCGTTATGAAATGCTGAACCGTCGCCTCGGCTCTGCGCGTCAGGACGATCCGTCTTTCGAGATTTCGGATGAGATTCTGACCCATGTGGCCAAAAGCGTGACAGCAAGCGGACGCGAACTGGAAGGCGCTTTCAACCAGCTGATGTTCCGGCGTTCTTTCGAGCCGAACCTCTCGGTCGATCGGGTCGATGAGCTGCTGTCGCATCTTGTCGGGACGGGTGAAGCAAAGCGCGTGCGCATCGAGGATATTCAGCGCATCGTCGCCAAGCACTATAATGTGTCGCGGCAGGAGTTGGTGTCCAACCGTCGCACCCGCGTCATCGTGAAGCCGCGCCAGATCGCCATGTATCTGGCCAAGATGCTGACGCCGCGTTCTTTCCCCGAGATTGGCCGCCGTTTTGGCGGTCGCGATCACACCACGGTTCTGCACGCCGTGCGCAAGATCGAGGAGTTGATCTCCGGCGACACCAAGCTCGGCCATGAGGTCGAGTTGCTGAAGCGCCTGATCAACGAAAACAACGCATAAAAAAGAAGCGGCCTTCGGGCCGCTTTTTTATTGTCGTCCTGTCTATGGTTTATGCAGGGCATTGCGAGCGTCAGCAGGCGAGATCGGCCACCACGGCATCGAGAATGAGCATGCCTGATGGTGTGCAGCGCAGGCGGGAATTGCCGATCCTCTCCACGAAACCGTGCTGGAGAAGAAACTCTTCCTTTTCCGGGTCAAGGTCGCGGCCGGAAAGATCGCTCCAGCGGGCGAGGTCGATGCCCTCGCGCAGGCGAAGCCCCATCAGCAGCAATTCGTCGGCCTGTTCGTCGACGCCAAGCAGTTCCTGATCGACCATGCCATGGCCTTCCCGTTCGACGGTTTCGAGCCAGGTTTCGGGGTGGCGTTCAGTCGCGGTTGCGAGCTTGGAAGCGCCACGCGTCAGGCGTCCATGCGCACCGGGGCCGATGCCGGCGTAATCGCCATAGCGCCAGTAGGTCAGGTTATGGCGGCTTTCGGCGCCGGGCCGGGCATGATTGGAAACCTCATAGGCGGGCATGCCGTAACGTTCGGTGATTTCCTGCGTCGCCTCATAAAGCACGGCGGAATGCTCGCCGTCGGGCACGATGAGCTTGCCGGCCTTGTGCAGGCCATAAAAGGGAGTGCCTTCTTCGATGGTCAGCTGATAGAGCGACAGATGATCGACGGCGTAGGAGACGGCCTCCTTCAGCTCGGCATCCCATTCGGCCACCGTCTGGTTCGGGCGGGCATAGATGAGGTCAAAGGACATACGCGGAAAAATCTCCCGCGCCAGCCGGATGGCTTTCAAGGCATCGGCGACATCATGCAGGCGGCCGAGGAATTTCAGATCGCGGTCGTTCAGTGCCTGCACACCGAGCGAGACACGATTGACACCCGCCGCTCGATAACCGCGAAACCGTTCCGCCTCGACGCTGGAAGGATTGGCTTCCATGGTGATCTCGATACCATCAGGCACGTGCCAGAAACGCGAGATGCCATCCAGTAGCGCGCCAACAGTCTGCGGGTCCATCAGCGAGGGCGTACCACCGCCCATGAAAATGCTGGTGACGACGCGCGGGCCGCTCAGCGTCCGCATATGTTCCATTTCACGCAGGAAAGCTGCGGTAAACCGTTCCTGATCCACCGGCCGGTGGCGGACATGGCTGTTAAAGTCGCAATAAGGGCACTTGGCCGCGCAGAAGGGCCAATGCAGATAAATCCCGAAGCCGGGATCGCCCGTATCCGGCAGAAGCGATGCGCCGGGGGCAGAAAGTTGGTGCTCCCCGACCATCGGGTTCATGCCTCCAGGCAGGTTTCTACGAATTTCTTGAAGGCGCGGGCGCGGTGCGACAATGCAAAGGCGTCGCCATGTTTCCAGCCATGTTTCTCATCCGCGCTCATTTCGCCGAATGTGGTCTCATATCCCTCGGGTTTAAAGATGGGATCATAACCGAAACCGCTCGTTCCGCGCGGCGGCCACACAACAGTGCCTTCCACCTCGCCACGGAAATATTCGACATGCCCGTCCGGCCAGGCGAGACACAGCACGCTGACGAAGCGGCCGGTGCGATCCTCCGGCTTCGAAGCTCCTCGCTCGGCCAGCGCATCCTCGACCTTCTGCATCGCCATGGCGAAATCGCGCGTCCCATCAGCCGTCTCCGCCCAATTGGCGGTATAGACACCCGGCGCACCGTCAAGCGCGTCGATAACAAGACCGGAATCGTCGGACAAGGCGGGCAGGCCTGAGGCCTTCGCGGAGGCAAGCGCCTTGATGGCGGCATTTTCCTCGAAGGTGGTGCCCGTCTCGTCCGGTTCTGAGAAGTTCAGCTCCGCCGCAGATTTGGCGGAGAAACCGAAAGGGCCGATCAGATCGGCGATTTCGGCGATCTTGCCCTTGTTATGGCTGGCGACAACGATCGTTCTGGTATCGAGCTTGCGCATGGTTCTTTCCCGTCGGCTCAGGCGATCGCCTGTTTCTGAAGGGCGACCAGTTCGCTGCAACCGGCCTTGGCGAGACCGAGCAGCGTCAGGAATTCTTCCTCGGAGAAGGGCGCGCCTTCAGCCGTTCCCTGAACCTCGACGATACCGCCCGAGCCGGTGATGACGAAATTGGCATCGGTTTCGGCCGAGGAATCTTCGAGATAGTCGAGATCGATCACCGGCTGGTTGGCGAAGATGCCGCAGGAGATCGCGGCGATATGGTCCTTCAGAACTTTCTCGACCTTGATCATGTTGCGGGTTTCCATCCATTTCAGGCAGTCATGCAGGGCAATCCATGCGCCGGTAATGGAGGCGGTGCGGGTGCCGCCATCGGCCTGGATGACGTCGCAGTCGATGCTGATCTGGCGCTCGCCGAGCGCCTGCAGGTCGACGACGGCTCGCAGCGAGCGGCCGATGAGGCGTTGGATTTCCTGTGTGCGTCCGCCCTGCTTGCCGGAAGCGGCCTCGCGCTTCATGCGTTCATGGGTGGAGCGCGGCAGCATGCCATATTCGGCGGTGACCCAGCCCTTGCCGCTGTTGCGCAGCCACGGTGGCGTCTTTTCTTCTAGGCTTGCGGTGACGAGCACATGCGTGTCGCCGAATTTCACGAGACAGGAGCCTTCGGCATGTTTCGAGAAATTGCGTTCGAAGGAAACCTTGCGCATCTGGTCGGTTTTTCTGCCTGAAGGCCGCATATGATCCACTCTCCATGTTGGTCCCTGCCTTCTAAGGCGAGGTCCGGGCTTTTGCAAAGCCAATTTCCATTTTGCCGCGGCGTTGCAACGCATTATATTGATGCAAGCTGGTTTGAACGACAAAGAACGGACGAAATGGGTTTTTCCGCACCGCTATCACAAGATCAGGCATCGCTGCTGGATGAACGGTCTCGGGAAATTTTCCGGCGCATCGTCGAAGGTTACCTCGATACGGGCGAACCGCTCGGATCGCGCAGCCTGTCGCGACTTCTGCCGATGTCGCTTTCGCCTGCCTCCGTGCGCAATGTCATGAGCGATCTCGAGGAGCTCGGCCTCATTTATTCGCCGCATATCAGCGCCGGGCGTTTGCCCACGCAGACGGGATTGCGCTTCTTTGTTGATGCCTTCATGCAGGTGGGCGATCTGCCCGCCGAGGAGAGGGCTAGTATCGACCGCCAGATCGGGCCGGTCGCCGGTCACGAACAGTCGCTGGAAGGGTTGCTGACGGAAGCAAGCCGCATGCTTTCCGGCATGTCGCGTGGCGCCGGCCTGGTGCTGACCGCCAAGAACGATGTCATCCTCAAACATGTGGAATTCATAAGGCTGGAGCCCACCAAGGCGCTCGCCGTGCTGGTGGGTGACCACAATCAGGTCGAAAACCGCATCATCGAATTGCCGGCCGGTATTTCCTCGTCGCAATTGACCGAGGCTGCGAATTTCATCAATGCTCATCTCTCCGGTCAGACGCTGCATGAATTGCGCGGTCAGTTTCAGGCGCAGCAGGCGGAACTGCAATCGGAACTCGGCATATTGGCGCAGGACCTCGTGGAACGTGGTCTTGCGGTGTGGGCGGGAGACAATGAAGAGGGCAAGCTCGGCCGTCTCATCGTTCGCGGTCGCTCCAACCTGCTCGAAGGCCTCGCCGGTGAAGAGGATATCGATCGGGTGCGCCTGCTGTTCGACGATCTGGAGCGTAAGGAAAATCTCATCGAAATCCTCAACCTTGCGGAAAGCGGCTCAGGCGTCAGGATTTTCATCGGCTCGGAAAACAAGTTGTTTTCGCTGTCCGGTTCGTCGCTGATCGTCGCGCCCTATCGTGACGAGGACAATCGTGTCGTGGGCGCGGTCGGCGTTATCGGCCCGACCCGGCTGAATTACGCCCGTATCGTGCCGATGGTGGATTATACCGCGCAGATCATGGCGCGCCTTTCCCGCAAGCAAAGATAGGACAGGCCCGCAAAGGTCAGAGAATGCGGCAAGCTTTTCGCCGCAAGCCTTGATTTTTGCCCGTCAAAGCTCGATATCGGGCGCAACCAACAATATTCAAATCTGGAGAACGTCATGACCGACGATACAAAAAAGCCCGGACCTGACGCGGACGTCGCGGAAGAGTTTGTCGATCCTGCCCTGGTAGGTGAAGAACAGGCCGAAACGGCAGAACCCGATCCGGTCGAGCTGCTCAAGGCTGAGAACGCCGATCTGCGCGATAAATTCCTTCGCCTTGCAGCCGAGATGGACAATCTTCGCCGTCGCACCGAGCGCGATGTCAAGGATGCCAAGGCCTATTCCCTGGCCGGTTTCGCACGCGACATGCTCGCCGTTTCCGATAATCTTCGCCGCGCGCTCGAAGCCATTCCCGATGAGCTAAAGACCAACGGCGAAGCCGGTCTCAACGGTCTGATCGAAGGTGTCGAGATGACCGAACGCTCGATGCTGTCGACGCTGGAACGCCACGGCGTGAAGAAGATCGATGCCGAGGGCCAGAAATTCGATCCGAATTTCCATCAGGCCATGTTTGAGATTCCCAACACTAAGGTTCCAAACAACACCGTGTTGCAGGTGGTTCAGGCTGGTTTCACCATAGGCGATCGCGTCCTGCGTCCGGCGATGGTCGGCGTTGCCAAGGGCGGCCCGAAGGCGGACGTTGCAGCATCCTCTGAGCCGGGCACCTCGTCTCTCAATGAAAAGGACGCGTAAGGCTTCTGTCCTTACGTCATAAAAAACGCGCCTTCAGGGCGCGTTTTTTATTGCCGTTAAAACTAAGGCGGAACCCACGATCAGGCCGCTGTCGCTTGCTCCTGATTGAGGAAAGCGTAGATTGCCGTGTCGGAATCGGTAGCGCGCAGTTTGGCGACCAGTTCAGGGTCGCGCAGGGCGCGTGCGATTCTGGACAAGGCCTTCAGATGATCCGCGCCGGCGCCCTCGGGCGCGAGCAGCAGGAAAACCAGGTCGACCGGTTGGTCGTCCAGCGCTTCGAAATCGACCGGTGTTTCAAGACGTGCGAAGACGCCGGTGATCTGATGGATGCTATTGAGCTTGCCATGCGGAATGGCGATACCGTGGCCCACACCGGTGGAGCCGAGTTTCTCACGCTGGAGGATGACGTCGAAAACTTCCCGTTCCGAGACTCCGGTAATTCTGGCTGCCTTTGCGGCCAGCTCCTGAAGCAACTGCTTTTTGGAATTCACCTTGAGGGCGGGAATAATCGCATCTTGTTGCAGCAAATCTGCCAACGCCATTCTCTTTTTCCTTCATGCCATCGAGACGATGCAGGAGGCAGACTGCACTTTCGCGCCCTGCCTCCCACGTCTTGTCAGACTGTTCAGCTCTTGATCGTTTCCGCGTCGATCCAGCCAATATTGCCGTCATGACGCCGGTAAACGATGTTGAGATATTCCTTGCCCGGGCTGCGGAACAGCAGAACCGGTTCGTCCGTCATGTCGAGCGCCATCACGGCGCTGGCGACGGACATCGTCTTAATCTGTTTGGAACTCTCCGCAACGATGGTGGGTGCGTAATCGTCAGGAACCTCGTGGTCCTCATCGGGAACAGCATCCATCACCGTATAGGCGATTTCCTGCGACATGCCATTGGCGCCATTATGGTGGTCCTTAAGCTTGCGCTTGTAGCGGCGCAGGCGCTTCTCGATCCGCTCTGCGGCGGCATCGAAGCTCGCCTGCGGATCATTTGCCTGACCCGCCGCGTGCAATACAACGCCGGTATCGAGATGCAGCTTGCAATCGGCGGCAAAACGCGATCCGGATTTCTCCACGGTTACCTGGCCTGAATACCCCCCATCGAAGTATTTGGTAACCGCCAGACCTATATTGTCCTCAATCCGCTGCCGGAAAGATTCACCGATCTCCATATGTTTACCAGATACACGCACACTCATGGAAATTTTCCTTTTTGTAGTGATTTGCGAGTACCAGCTTACGTCAAGCCGCGCGCGCATCCAAGCGTTTCGAAGACCTTAAAAAGCCCTCATTCGAATTTTACGCCCATGGACGGTGGAGATGAATCCGTTACAAATGACCTTGCTGACGTGTGCGGCGGGCTTCTAGCCGCTGCCGTGGCAAGAGTCAATGGTGCGGCAAAAAACCGCCATAAACGTTGTTCGTGGCTACCGCTCAGAATACAGCCAGCTTGGCCAACGCCTTCTTTTCCCGACGCCTCTGCACGGAGGAGGGGATGTTCATCGCCTCCCGATATTTGGCGACGGTGCGCCGGGCGATATCGACGCCGCTCTTTTTCAGGTTGTCGACGATATCATCGTCTGAAAGAACCGCCTCGGCGGCTTCCTGCGCGATCATGGCCTTGATGCGGTGACGCACCGCTTCCGCCGAATGGCTGTCTCCGCCTTCCACGGCGCTGATCGAGACGCTGAAGAAATATTTCAGTTCGAACAGCCCGCGCGGCGTCAGCATGTATTTTTTTGTTGTCACCCGGCTGACGGTGGATTCATGCATCTTGATGGCGTCGGCCACCGTCTTGAGGTTCAGCGGGCGCAGCTGGTCGACACCATAGACGAGGAAGGCATCCTGCTGGCGAACGATTTCCGTCGCCACCTTCATGATCGTCCGGGCGCGCTGGTCGAGGCTGCGGGTCAGCCAATGGGCCGTTTGCATGCATTCGGCCAGAAAATCCTGATCCTCGCCCGCGCGCGCCTTATGTTTCGACACCTCGGCGAAGTAACTCTGGTTGATGAGCACGCGCGGCAGGGTCTCTGGATTGATTTCCACCAGCCAGCCGCCGGTGGAGGAGGGGCGAACGATAATATCGGGAACGATGGTCTCCGAAACCATTGAATCGTAACCGGCGCCGGGGCGGGGATTGAGCGTGCGGATTTCCGCCAGCATGTCGAGGAGATCTTCCTCATCGACGCCGCAGATTTTTTTCAAGGAGGCGAAGTCGCGTTTCGCCAGAAGTTCCAGATTGTCGACGAAAGCCCGCATGGCCGGGTCGAGCCGATCCTTCTGGGCAAGCTGGATCGACAGACACTCGCTTAAGGAACGGGAAAATACACCCGGTGGGTCGAAGCCCTGAAGCGTCTTCAGAACGTGTTCGACCGCCGATGGAGCCGCCCCCAGCCGTTCGGCGACGTCGTCGACGGCATCCGCCGCAATATAGCCGGTCTCGTCAAGCTGGCCGATCAGCGCATCGGCGATCATCCGGTCCTCGGCGGCGGATATGGCGAGCGGCAGTTGCTGATTGAGATGGTCGCCGAGGCTCTGTCTGGCCGCAACGAAATCGTCGAGATCGTAACTTTCTCCCGACTCCTGGCCGGGCATGGATTTCCATTGGCCGGCCAGTTCGGGCGCATCGGCCTTTCTGGGCTCGGCATCGTCGGGAAAGACGTTTTCAAAGCTGGTGTCAAGTTGCTCGCCGAGATTTGCGGCGCGGTCGCCGTACCAGTCGTCACTGTCTGACGTCACCGTGGCGGATCTCTCCGAACTTTCGCTATCGGCGTCGCCAAAACTTTCCGCGTCTACAGGTGTATCGCTGCTTAAATCGCCATCGTTTGCCGCAATTTCCAGCAGCGGATTGCGCTCTACCTCCTGCGCGATGAACTGCGTCAGCTCGAAATGCGTCATCTGAAGCAGCTGGATGGACTGCATCAGTTGCGGTGTCATCACGAGAGACTGGTTTTGACGCAGCAAAAGGCTGGCAGACAATGCCATGGCGGACGCGAAACTCCCCTTACAGCTTCTCCATCGTCTGATTTTCCAGAAATTTTACTGAGACGACAGGACTTGGCCCAAAAATTGCTTTTTTATTTTGTTTGGTCAAGCGTCAGGGCCGGGCGCGATGAAGAATCTTTCGCGTGCCGATCATGATGATTTAAAGCCGAAACGACCTGAAATCCTAAATCATGATATAGATCATATAATTAGAGCCGGATTTCAAGCAAAACCGCACACAGGCTTCGCCGTCCGGCTCCAGGTCTCAAAGGCTGAAATTATTGCCGAGATAGAGGCGGCGCACATCCGGATTGTTGACGATATCGTCCGGACGCCCATGCGTCAGCACTTCGCCGGCATGGATGATGTATGCGCGGTCGATGAGGCCGAGCGTTTCACGGACATTGTGGTCAGTCACGAGAACGCCGATGCCACGCGCTGTCAGGTGCCGCACCAGATTCTGGATATCGCTGACCGAAATCGGATCGACGCCCGCGAAGGGTTCATCCAGCAGCATGAAGGTCGGATCGGTCGCGAGCGCGCGGGCAATCTCCAGACGCCGCCGCTCGCCGCCCGAAAGCGCCACGGCCGGCGATTTCCGCAGTTGCGCGATATGAAACTCTTCCAGCAGCTCATCGAGCTTGCGGTTGCGCTTGTCAGCGTCCGGCTCATGCACTTCCAGTACGGCGCGGATGTTTTCCTCGACCGTCAATCCCCGGAAGATCGAAGCTTCCTGCGGCAGGTAACCGACGCCGAGACGGGCGCGCCTGTACATCGGCATGGTGGTGACATCATTGCCGTTGATGGCGATCTTGCCGGTATCGACGGGCACCAGGCCCGTTATCATATAAAAACAGGTGGTTTTTCCGGCGCCGTTCGGGCCGAGCAGACCCACGGCTTCGCCACGGCGCACGACCAGCGAAACCCCGTTGACGACGCGGCGCGTATTATAGGTCTTCGTCAGGCCATGCGCGATCAGCGTGCCCTGATAGGGGGTCTTGTCCACCGGCGAGGCTGCGTCCGCGGATCGATCGCGCCCGCCGCCGAATATCTTTGAGATCGAGGGTATCTTCACGAGGAAAGACTACTGTTTTTTCTGGGATTTCGGATCAAGCATGATCCGAACAGGGCCGCCGCAGCTTTCCAGCTTGGCCTGCCCCGTATTCATCAGCACGGTCAGCTTGCAGCCGGTGAAGACATTCGTACCTTCAGACAGCACGACCTGCTTGCCCGTCAGAATGAAGGTCTGCGCCGCCATGTCGAATTCACCGTGGTCGGCCGTGGCTTTCTGGGTCTCGGACGTCAGGTAGACATTATTGTCGACGAAGATTTTTTCGATATTGGCGTCGCCGCTGGTGAGCGAAGAACCCTCGCCCTTGTAATTCACCGTCATCTTGCCAGCCTGAAGGGTGGTCGTTCCCTGCACCACTTTCACATTGCCGGTGAAATAGGCCTTGCGCTCCTGATCGCGAATCTCGAGCTGATCGCTTTCAATCGCGATAGGCTGGTCACCGGAGAGTTTGACGCCCTGCATGTTGCTGGTGGTGTTCTGGGCGAAGGCCACAGTTGCAAGACACGAAAGAACAAGACCTGCGGCTGCAAGGCCGGCGGATTTGCCGAGGGAAACGGGACGGGAAATTTGCATCATCTGGACCGGGCTCTCACTTGCCTTCATTCTTGATATTGGATGCAGCGATACGTGCCCGTACCTGCCCCGAAAATGTAATTGTTTTGCCATTATCGGCGATGTCAATCGATTGCGCAACAATCGAGCCGTCGTTTGTTTTGATCGAAACCGGCTCTTTGCTGCTCATTTTTCCGGCCTTCAGATCGACATCCGCAGACTGGAACTTCGCTTGTATGCCATTGCTGAGATTGATGTCAAAAGGCGCAGTCATCTTCAGCGTGTTGGTCGCCCGGTCGAAAATGCCTTCCTGGGCGATCACCTGCGCAACACTGTCGTTTACCGGCACTGCCGCCAGAACCTTTTCAAGCGTCATGAGATTGGGGTTGGCGATGTCCTGCAACGCACGGTCGGCGTTCATGGAATAATCGATCCCCTTCTCGTTGCGGCCGGCGACAGCAGGCTTTTCCATCACGATCTTGCCGTCTTCAATTCGTGCGCTCTCAAGAGAGACCTCGTCGGGGGCCCAGGTTCGGATAACCGAAACCGCGATGAAGGCGAGCGAAATGATTGCCGCGCCGAGCGGCAGAATGATCTTCAGCCGCTTCACGCGCGTGGAATGCCGCAGCGCGGTGTCATAGGCGCCGTTCTGGTCATTGCGCAGCGAAAATGCTGGCGCGGGTTCGCGGAGTCTTTCGAGCATAAGAGCGGGTCCGGAATGCCTCTAGGGCGCCATAATGGCGCATCATCGAAGCTTGTGTCTCTATCTAAATGTCTTTGGCATGTGTGCTTTGTCCTGCCAATATGGTTTTTGTCTGGATAGGTGCAAGGGAAATGCGAATTTTATCTTAATTCTGGTTTCCTTATTGTTTCCTTGCGGCTTCGCGTTAGAAGAACCATATGGCCTGAAGCGCAAAAGCGGATGACAGGGGTTTTTATGGACAACATGGCGATAGCGGATCGCAGGCGGTTGCGCCGCAAGCTGAGTTTCTGGCGGATTGCCGCCGTTCTGCTGCTTGTCGCCGGCGCTTTCGGTCTTTACCGGTTTTTATGGGATGGACCGCAGCAAAGTGCGAAGCCTCATATTGCCCGCGTCGAGGTTTCCGGCCTGATCACCGACAATAGCGAACTGCTCGAGCGGCTCGACAAGATCGCAAGGAGCGAGAATGTCAAAGGGCTGATCGTGTCGATTTCCTCGCCAGGCGGCACCACCTATGGCGGGGAGCGCATCTTCAAGGCTATCAGAGGTGTGGCCGAAAAGAAGCCGGTTGTGTCCGATGTCCGCACGCTTGCCGCTTCCGCCGGTTATATGATCGCATCGGCAGGCGATGTCATCATTGCCGGTGAAACCTCGATCACCGGCTCGATCGGGGTGATTTTCCAATACCCCCAGATCGGCCAGCTGATGGACAAGCTCGGCGTCTCGCTGCAGGAAATCAAGTCGTCACCGATGAAGGCCGAGCCTTCGCCTTTCCATGAGGCGCCCGAAGAGGCAAAGACCATGATCCGCGCCATGGTGATGGACAGCTACGGCTGGTTTGTCGATCTCGTTGCCGACCGTCGCAAATTGCCGCGCGAGGACGTGCTGAAACTGGCGGACGGTTCAATTTACACCGGCCGGCAGGCGCTTGCCAACAAGCTCGTCGATACGCTCGGCGGCGAAAAGGAAATTCGCAGCTATTTCGAGACACGCGGTGTTGCCAAGGATTTACCGATCGTCGAATGGCGCGCGCCATCGTCCCGTTCGCCTTTTGCGCTTTTTAGTGTTGCGCAAATAGCGAAACTTCTGGGATATGATGATTTAATTCCCTTCGCAGGCCCCAGCCAGCTCGGTGCGGACAAGTTGTTTCTTGACGGTCTTGTTTCCGTTTGGCAGGTTGAGCCGCGTTAAAAATCCAATTCTTTCAGGGGGCAACCGTGATCAAGTCTGAACTGGTGCAGATCGTTGCTGCGCGTAACCCGCACCTTTATCACCGCGACGTGGAAAACATCGTCAATGCGGTGCTGGATGAAATCACCGATGCCCTGGCGGCAGGAAATCGTGTCGAACTTCGTGGTTTCGGCGCATTTTCGGTGAAGAACCGTCCGTCCCGCTCGGGCCGGAACCCGCGTACGGGTGAGTCGGTTTTCGTCGAGGAAAAATGGGTGCCTTTCTTTAAAACGGGCAAGGAACTGCGCGAGCGCCTGAACCCGGGTATGGGCGACGAAGAGGACGATTGATCGTTCTTGACGCCGGGCGACTGAAGAGGAGCCTGCGAAACGCCCGCAGCGATGGAGTATTGTCGGATGTCGAAAAAAATCATCAACCTCATCATCCTGCTTCCACTGGCGATCATCCTCGTCATCCTTTGCGTGGCCAATCGTCAGTCGGTAACCCTGGCGCTCAATCCGTTCCGGCCGGAAGACGGCGTTCTGTCCTTCACCGCGCCGTTTTTTGTTTTCCTGTTTCTGGCGGTCATTTTTGGCGTTCTCATGGGCTCGGCGGCCACATGGTTTGCGCAGGGCAAACATCGCAAACGTGCCCGTATCGAAGCAAAAGAGGCCGTTCGCTGGCACGATGAGGCGAACCGCCAGAAGGCGGCCACCACAGGGCAACTGCCGCATGCGGGACAACTCCCGGCAAAGTGATGGTGCCGACAGTCGCTGCGGCTCTAGTCGAGCGGCGTGCGGAATGCTATTTGCTGGCGCAATAAGACGCGGGCAGAAGCGGAAAGATTTCCATTGAAGAAAAAAGACAGCCGGCCGGGCAATCGTGCGCGTGCCGGGAGCGAAAAAAAACAGGTCCATGCCGCGAAGCCGGCGCGGCGCACGGATACGGCGCCGAAGAAGCGCGAGCCGGACGCAGTCCGCAGCGTGCCGAAACCTGCGCCAAGGGAAAAGGCCATTCCGGTGGCGGCCGTTGAACAGGTGCCCGCGCGGCCCCTCAAGCATCGCACCGGTGAACTGCCAGCGGAACAGGTTCCTGTCATTCTGGAATCGAGCGGCGCGGGTGATTTTCACCTGATCGACAGCGGTAACGGCCTGAAGCTCGAACAATATGGCGATTACCGCATCGTTCGCCCCGAGGCGCAGGCTCTCTGGAAGCCTTCGATCCCGGACCGCGTATGGCAGAATGCCGATGCTGTCTTTACCGGCGATACGGATGAGGATGGCATGGGCCGCTGGCGCTTCCCGAAGGCGGCGCTCGGCGAAACCTGGCCCCTTTCCCTGCTTGGCATCGAATTTCTCGGCCGCTTCACGGCCTTTCGTCATGTCGGCGTCTTTCCGGAACAGATCGTGCATTGGGAATGGCTGAAACATGCCGTCGAAACGGCCGATCGCCCGCTGAAAGTGCTGAACCTCTTCGGTTATACCGGCGTCGCGTCGCTGGTCGCGGCGGCCGCAGGCGCTGAAGTCACCCATGTCGATGCTTCCAAGAAGGCGATTGGCTGGGCCAAGGAAAATCAGGCACTTGCCGGGCTCGAGCAGGCGCCGATCCGCTGGATTTGTGAAGACGCGATGAAGTTCATCCAGCGTGAGGAACGCCGGGGCAGCAGCTACGACATCATCCTCACCGACCCGCCGAAATTCGGCCGCGGCACCCATGGCGAAGTCTGGCAATTATTCGACCATCTGCCGCTGATGCTGGATATCTGCCGCGAAATCCTGTCGCCCAAGGCGCTCGGTCTCGTGCTGACGGCCTATTCGATCAGGGCCAGCTTCTATTCGATGCATGAGCTGATGCGTGAAACCATGCGCGGCGCCGGCGGTGTCGTCGCGTCCGGCGAGCTCGTCATTCGCGAGGCCGGGCTTGATGGCAAGACGCCGGGCCGTGTGCTGTCCACATCGCTGTTCAGCCGCTGGGAGCCGAAATGATGAAAGATATGCGCGAAAATACCACGCGCCGCGTTGGCCAGGTCAAGGAAGTGACCAGCCTTGCCAATCCCATCATCAAGGACATCAAGGCGCTCACACAGAAAAAGGGTAGGGAAGAGACCGGCACCTTCATGGCAGAAGGCCTGAAGCTGGTCATTGACGCGCTCGAACTGGGCTGGACGATCAAGACGCTGGTTTACGCAAAGGCCGCCAAGGGCAAGCCGCTGGTGGAGCAGGCGGCGGTCAAAACGGTCGCGTCGGGCGGACTGGTTCTCGAAGTCAGTGAAAAGGTCATCGCCTCGATCACCCGCCGCGACAATCCGCAGATGGTCGTCGGTATTTTTGAACAGAAATGGAAACCGCTGAAGGAGATCCGCCCGGAAAAGGGCGAGACCTACATCGCGCTCGACCGGGTTCGCGATCCCGGCAATCTGGGCACCATCATCCGCACTGCCGATGCGGCGGGTGCTTCGGGCGTCATTCTTGTCGGCGACTGCACCGATCCGTTTTCGCTGGAAACGGTGCGCGCCACCATGGGGTCGGTCTTCGCCACGCCCGTCGTCCGCGCTTCGGCCGAGGAATTCCTGTCCTGGAAAAAATCGGCGCAGGTCAGCGTCGTAGCCACCCATCTGGCCGGTTCGGTGGACTATCGAAAGATCGACTACGCCGGAAAGCCGGTCGTGCTCTTGATGGGCAACGAACAATCCGGCCTGCCGCCGGAACTCGCCGGCAAGGCCGACCAGTTGGCGCGCATTCCCCAGCAGGGCCGCGCCGACAGCCTCAATCTCGCCATCGCAACCGCCGTCATGCTGTTTGAGGCGCGGCGACATCTCCTCCAACTCGCACCGGTGACGTAATGGCCAAAGCGGCATTGTTCTCGAAATTCGGCCCGGCTTTCGCGCTGATCGCCGCCGCGCTGGTGCTGGACCAGATCGTCAAGCAGCTGGTCGAAGCCTATCTGCCGCTGCAGGAGATGGTTCCCGTTGTCCCGTTCCTGGCGCTTTATCGCACCTACAATCTCGGCGTGGCCTTTTCGATGCTGGAGGACATGCACGGCTGGTTCATCGTCAGCATGCGGCTCGTCATCGTGGTCTTCGTCTTGTGGCTGTGGCGAAAGACGGCGGAGGACCGTACTTTTGCCCATCTCGGTTTCGCCTTCATCATCGCAGGTGCTGCCGGTAATCTGCTCGACCGTTTTTTTTACGGTCATGTCATCGACTATATCCTGTTCCACACGCAGACATGGTCTTTCGCAGTCTTCAATCTGGCTGACAGTTTCATAACCATCGGCGCAGCCTGCGTCATTCTCGACGAGTTTTTGCACGCCCGGACGGCTAAAAAGTAAAATTTTAGGGTTTCAGCCAAACATATCAAAACCGCTGCCGTGGTAGCGGTTGCCTATGAGCGAACTGACAAGACTTCGTCAAAAAGTTTCAGATGAGCTGGGCCTGGCCGCGACGGCGGCGCAGCCGGCGGATCGTGTCGAGGCAATAACGCGCCATGCAGATGAAGAACATGCGCCCGATGCCAGATCGATCGCATTCTATGTCGCCGTGTCGTTATCGCTCGGGGCTTTTTCCGCCGCCTTGATTGCGCTTGCCATGCCTTACGCGGTTACCGTCGCGCTGGCGACCTTGTTTGGCGCCGTGCTCGTCGGCGTCCTGCTCTACGCGCTCTTCGGCGAACCTTCCCGGCATCCCCCTGCGCTGGATGAAGGATCCGATCTCCGGCTGAGACAAGCGCAAAACCGCTCGCTGATTGCCGAAATGCAGGAATTCATGGGTGATATCGTCGTGGTCCGCGACATGAACCGGCGCATTGTCGAGGCGAACGGGGTCTTTCGGGAAATCACCGGCTGCGCCGCGCCCGAAGGGCTCAGCTGCGAGGAAATCGGCATCGCTTTCCGTCCGGGCGACAAGATCCATGCCTATGATGTGGAGATCGCGACCCCGTTCGGCCAGCGCATCTTTTCCTGGCATGATGTCGTGACCCGCGATCTGGCAAGCAGCCGTCTTCTCATCAGCAGCATTGCCCGGGATGTGACCGAGGAGCGGCTTGCGCTGGCCGAAAGGGAAGACGCCAGGCTGCGCGCCGAACAGGCCGATGCTGAAAAAGCGCGGCTGCTTGCAACGGTAAGCCATGAAATCCGCCTGCCGCTTTCCGGTATGCTGGGCATGAACCATCTTCTGTCGAAGACGAGGCTCAACGAAGAGCAGCGAAATTATCTCGATGGCATGCGCCAATCCGGCCAGTCGCTGGTGCAGCTTGTCGAGGATCTTCTGGATTATTCGACCATGGAGGCCGGCCGCTTCAGGCTCAATCCGCGCGCGGAAAACCTGCGCCGGCTGATCGAGAGCATCGTCGAGATGCTGGCCCATCGCGCCCATGAAAAAGGCATAGAGATCACCTCTTTCGTCGCGCCGAATGTGCCTGATCATCTCGATTTTGATCCGGCGAGGCTACGTCAGGTCCTCTTCAATCTCCTCGGCAATGCCGTCAAATTCACGCAGGAAGGCGGCGTCGTCATCCGGGCGCGCATGTCCGACGACGAGTTGCACATCACCGTCGAAGATACCGGCCCGGGCATGAGCCGGGCGGAACAGACCCGTATTTTCGGGGAATTCGAACAGGCAGGCCCTTTGTCGCAACGAAGCGCCGGTACGGGCCTCGGACTTGCGATTTCCGCCCGTATCGTGCGGGAATTCGGCGGCCATCTCACGGTCTCGAGCCGCAAGGGCAAGGGCAGTACTTTCAAACTGGCGTTTCGCCCGGCGGGCGCCCCTGCCGAAATGGCGGATCCAGGACGGCGTCATTGCCTGAGGCATACAAATGTCCTGCTCATCGCACCAAAAGGCGTGGCGGCGGCGGTGACGATGGAGGCGATCGAGGCTTTCGGCGGTCGATGCACGCTCATTCATCAGCCTGAGGATCTGGAAGAACTGAGGAAGGGTTCTGCCACGCGGCCGGTCGAGCTTACCGATATCATCGTCGACCAGCGCAGTTCGCCGCTGTTCAGGGATGCCCTGAAAGATTGGCCGCAGCAGAATGTCCGCCGCACGCTGTTGGTCAGCCCCGAAGAGCGGCCGTCGACCATGCATGTGGCCTTCGATGCCTGGTTGATTCGGCCGTTGCGGGAAAAATCCCTGATCGACGTCCTGTGCGGCCGTCTGCGCGGCATTGAGCGGCGCGACGCCATAAACGACAACCACCCGGATGTGGGTTTTTCTTCGCGGGTGACGGAAGGGGAAAGCGGTATCGAGATACTCGTTGCCGAAGATGATGCCGTAAATCAGCGCATCATTCGCGTCGTTCTGGAAAAAGGCGGCTACATCGTCCGCGCTGTCGAGGACTTTGAAGCGTTGCGGCAATCTGTGGAGCCGGGGGCATCCCGCCTCCCTGATCTCATCGTGTCCGATCTCAACATGCCGGGCGGCGAGGGGCTCAATGTTCTTCCCGAGCTTCTCCATACGCTGAAGGGCGAAAGAAATATTCCCGTCATCGTGCTCAGCGCAGATGCGAGTGACGCAACCGCCGAAATCCTGCTGAAGGCTGGTGTCGGCGCAGTTTTGGCCAAGCCTGCCGATCCGCGACGGCTGATTGAGGAAATTCGCCGCCTGGTGGGGGCGAAACGGCTGTCGCTGTCATAACTTGACAGACTCGCACTGGCGGCGTTTTGTCACTATTCTGTCGTCAATTAGTGATTTATGACAGGAAAATTGTTTGGTGGCGGAGCGATTCCCCATGGTTGCCGAAATCCTCAATCACGACATTTGTGAAAACAATGTTGTCATTAGCCCCCGTCCCGAGACAACTCAGGACAATGAGGGTCTTTTCGGCCGCATAGGCACGCTGGAAACGCGGCTCGCCAGAAATGAACGCGAAATCGATGCCGCGCAATCCGTGCGTTATCGGGTTTTCGTCGAGGAAATGAAGGCGCGGCTTCCCGCGGAAGCGATGCGCCGCGAGCGCGACATCGATGCGTGGGACAGCGTCTGCGACCATCTTCTCGTGCTCGACAAGGCGATTGAAGGCGATAGTGAGGACCAGATCGTCGGCACCTATCGCCTGCTGCGGCAGGAAATCGCGCTTGCCAATAACGGTTTTTATTCCGCCAGCGAATTCGATATTGCCGGTCTCGTCGCGCGCCATCCCGGCAAGCGCTTCATGGAGCTTGGCCGTTCCTGCGTGCTGCCGGAATATCGCACCAAGCGCACCGTGGAACTTCTGTGGCAGGGCAACTGGGCCTATGCCGTCAAACACCGCATGGATGCCATGATCGGTTGCGCCTCCTTTCCCGGCGTGCAGCCGGAAGCCCACGCGCTTGCTTTGTCTTTCCTGCACCATAATTGTCTGGCCAAAGGCGAGTGGGAAGCTTTCGCCCTTCCCGAGCTTTATCGTGAGATGGACCTCGTGCCGGCAGAGGCGCTAAACGCCCGCAAGGCGCTGAACGCCATGCCGCCGCTGATCAAGGGCTATATGCGTCTCGGCGCCATGTTCGGCTCCGGCGCGGTCGTGGATCATGCCTTCAACACCACGGATGTGCTTGTGGTCCTGCCGGTTTCGTCCATCGCCGGCCGTTACATCAGCTATTATGGCGGTGAGGCCGAACGCATCAACGGCTGACCGGGTTTTGATCGAGACCTTCAGGATGTTCCTGTGGGCAGCGGTGCCGTGTGTGTTGTGTTGGTGCGGGCAAAGCCGCTAGTGTCGGCGCTCTTTTCCGCAACACGATATGACATCGGCAGGCCATTGACGGACGTTCTGACAACCGCTTCCCTGATCTCGGAAGAGAGCCGCGCGACGGCCACTCCGATGATGGAGCAATATATCGAGATCAAGGCGAACAATCCCGGTTCGCTGCTGTTCTACCGCATGGGCGATTTTTACGAATTGTTCTTCGACGATGCGGTGGAGGCTTCCCGCGCTCTCGGCATCACGCTGACGAAACGCGGCCAGCATATGGGTCATGATATCCCGATGTGCGGCGTCCCCGTCCATGCGGCGGATGACTATCTCCAGAAACTCATCCTGCGTGGTTATCGTGTCGCCGTGTGCGAACAGGTGGAAGACCCGGCGGAAGCGAAGAAGCGCGGCTCGAAATCGGTGGTCAAACGTGATGTGGTGCGACTTGTCACGCCCGGCACGCTGACCGAAGAAAAACTGTTATCGCCGACGGAATCCAACTATCTGATGGCGCTGGCCCGTATTCGGGGTAGTGCGGAGGCGCAGTTCGCGCTCGCCTGGATCGAAATTTCCACCGGCGTCTTCCGTCTGGCGGAAACCACGCTGACCCGGCTTCTGGCCGATATCTGGCGCATCGATCCGCGCGAGCTGATCGTCGCCGATAGCCTGTTCCATGATGAAGAGCTGCGGCCGGTTTTCGATGTGCTGGGCCGGGTCGCGGTGCCGCAACCGGCGATCCTCTTTGACAGCGCCACGGCGGAAGGGCGCATTGCGCGCTATTTCAATGTCTCGACGCTTGATGGTTTCGGCACTTTTTCGCGCGTGGAACTGGCGGCCGCCGCCGCTGCCGTCGCTTATGTCGAAAAAACCCAGATTGCCGAACGCCCGCCACTCGGCGCGCCGGAACGCGAAAGCGCGGCCTCCACGCTTTTCATCGATCCCGCCACCCGCGCCAATCTGGAACTTGTGAAGACGCTGTCAGGCGAAAGGGACGGATCGCTCCTGCATGCCCTCAACCGCACCGTGACGGGCGGCGGTGCTCGGCTTCTGGCCGAACGGCTGATGTCTCCCTTGACCGATCCGGAAAGGATCAATGCCCGTCTCGATGCGGTCGCCTATCTCATCGATGACGTCTCCCTTTGCGATGGCTTGCGCGATGCGCTGAAACAGGTGGCGGACATGCCGCGTGCGCTTTCCCGTCTTGCGCTGGAGCGTGGCGGCCCGCGCGACCTCGGCGCCATCAGGCAAGGCCTTGCTTCGGCAGAAAAGATCGCGGCCATTCTCGATCAGGGATTGTTGCCGGATGAGCTTGCCGCGGCGCTCGCGGATTTGAAAGCCCTGCCGGGTGGTCTGGAAGCCATGCTCGGCTCGATGCTGGCCGATGAACTTCCGCTTCTGAAGCGTGATGGCGGATTTCTGCGCGAAGGCGCTAATTCCGAACTCGATGAGGTACGGGCGCTGCGAGACCAGTCACGTCGTGTGATCGCCGGGCTGCAGCTGAGATACGCCGATGAGACCGGCATCAAGTCGCTCAAAATCAAGCATAACAATGTGCTGGGTTATTTCATTGAGGTCACGGCGGGCAATGCCGATGTGATGACGACGACGGATGAGGCCAAGGCGCGCTTTATCCACCGCCAGACCATGGCCGGCGCAATGCGTTTCACCACCACCGAGCTTGCGGATCTCGAAAGCCGCATTGCCAACGCCGCTGCGCAGGCTTTGACCATGGAACTGGAAGCCTTCGAGCGCATGGTCAAGGCTGTTGTGCAACAGGCGGAAGCGATCAAGGCCGGTGCGCTGGCGCTTGCGGTGATCGATGTCGCCTCGAGCCTTGCCTATCTCGCTACCGAGCAGGCCTATTGCCGCCCGATCGTCGATGCCTCCATGACCTTTTCCATCAAGGGCGGGCGCCATCCCGTGGTGGAGCAGGCCTTGCGGCGCCAATCCGCCGGACCGTTTATTGCCAATAATTGCGATCTGTCGGCCGTCAATAACGGCAAAAACGGTGCCATCTGGCTGCTCACCGGTCCCAACATGGGCGGTAAATCGACCTTCCTGCGCCAGAATGCCCTGATAGCCATCCTCGCGCAGATCGGGTCTTTCGTGCCGGCGGAAGCTGCTCATATCGGCGTCGTGGATCGCCTTTTCTCGCGTGTCGGCGCATCGGACGATCTGGCGCGCGGCCGCTCGACCTTCATGGTGGAAATGGTGGAAACCGCCGCCATTCTCAATCAGGCGACGGATCGTTCGCTGGTCATTCTGGACGAGATCGGCCGCGGCACGGCGACCTTTGACGGTCTTTCCATCGCCTGGGCTGCGGTGGAGCATCTGCACGAGGTCAATCGCTGCCGTGGTCTCTTTGCCACCCATTTCCACGAATTGACGGTGCTGTCGGAAAAACTTGGCCGCCTTTCCAATGCCACGATGCGGGTGAAGGAGTGGGAAGGCGACGTCATCTTCCTGCACGAGGTTGGACCGGGGGCTGCGGATCGTTCCTATGGCATTCAGGTGGCGCGGCTTGCGGGCCTGCCCGCATCGGTTGTGGAGCGCGCCCGCGAGGTGCTGACGAAGCTCGAAGATGCCGACCGCAAGAACCCGGCTAGCCAGCTGATCGACGATCTGCCGCTGTTCCAGATCGCGGTTCGCCGCGAGGAAAGCCGCAAGACTGGCGCATCAAAGGTGGAGGAAGCTCTGATGGGGTTCAACCCTGACGAAATGACGCCGCGTGAGGCATTGGACGCGCTCTATGCGTTGAAGAAAGAACTTGGCAAGGCTTGAAGGAATAGATTGCCTGTCCATCGCCTTTAAAACTCGCTATAGGACACTCCCATCGCAAGTGGTGGGATTTCCCACAGGACATGGATACCGGCATAGATGGCCATCAAGGACCTGGATTTTTCCGACATTCTCGATGTATCGGCGCTCAAGCGCGAATGCGACATCATCTTCAGGGAAGATGGCAAACGTATTGCCGATATTCGCTCCGATCTGCTGCCGATCTTTCGCAGGGCCAGTACGGAAGGTCGGGAAAAGGCCAGAAATCTGCTGAAAGCCGATGGCAGCGGCATCGATTGCGCCAGACGCCTCTCCTGGCTTCAGGATCGGCTGATCGAAATCCTCTATGATCTCGCGTGCCAATATGTCTATCCGAAAGATGCGCCGCACATTGCCGTCGCTGCGGTCGGCGGTTACGGTCGCGGCACGCTGGCGCCGGGATCGGACATCGACCTTCTGTTCCTGCTGCCGGCCAAGAATACGCCGGATATGCACAAAGCCGTGGAGTTCGTGCTCTATCTGCTGTGGGATCTCGGTTTCAAGGTCGGACACGCCACCCGCACGGTGGATGAATGCATCCGCCTCTCCAAATCAGATATGACGATCCGCACCGCCATTCTGGAAGTGCGGGCGATCTGCGGCAAAAAATCCCTGACCGACGATCTGGAAAAACGCTTCGAGTCGGAAGTCGTTACCGGCACCGGTCCGGAATTCATCGCCGCAAAGCTCGCCGAGCGCGACCAGCGCCACCGCAAGGCGGGCGATACGCGTTATCTGGTGGAGCCGAACGTCAAGGAAGGCAAGGGCGGGTTGCGCGACCTGCACACGCTGTTCTGGATCGCCAAATATTATTACCACGTTCGCGATACGGCGGATCTGGTGAAGCTCGGCGTCCTGTCGAGATCAGAACTGAAGCTGTTCGAAAAGGCCGATGATTTTCTCTGGGCGGTTCGCTGCCAGATGCATTTCATCACCAACAAGGCCGAGGAGCGATTGTCGTTCGACATTCAACGCGAGATTGCCGATGCGCTGGGTTATCAGTCGCGCCCCGGCCTTTCCGCTGTCGAACGCTTCATGAAGCACTATTTCCTCGTGGCGAAGGACGTCGGAGACCTGACTCGTATCGTCTGTGCCGCACTTGAAGACCGGCAGGCGAAGGACGTGCCCGGTCTTTCCGGCGTCCTCAGCCGTTTTGCCCACCGTGTGCGCAAGATTCCCGGCTCGGTGGAGTTTGTTGAGGATCGCGGCCGCATCGCGCTGGCCAAACCGGATGTCTTCAAGAACGACCGGGTCAATCTGATCCGGCTGTTCCACATTGCCGATATCAACAATCTCGAACTGCATCCCGACGCGCTTCGTGTCGTCACGCGCTCACTGTCGCTCATCAATGACGAGTTGAGGGAAAACGAAGAGGCAAACCGGCTTTTCCTGTCGATCCTGACGTCCCGGCGCGATCCGGCGCTGACCCTGCGCCGCATGAACGAGGCCGGCGTTCTCGGCAAGTTCATCCCCGAATTCGGCAAGATCGTCGCGATGATGCAGTTCAACATGTATCATCATTACACGGTGGATGAGCATCTGATCCGCTCTGTCGGCGTTCTGTCGGAAGTGGACAAGGGAACGGCCATTGACGCCCATCCGCTCGCCAACCAGTTGATGCCAAGCGTCGAGGAACGCGAGGCGCTTTATGTGGCCGTGCTGCTGCACGATGTGGCGAAGGGTCGGCAGGAGGATCATTCGATTGCCGGTGCCCGCGTCGCCCGCAAGCTCTGCCAGCGTTTCCGCCTCACCGGCAAACAGACCGAAACGGTTGTCTGGCTGATCGAGCAGCATCTTTTGATGTCCATGGTCGCCCAGACGCGCGACCTGCACGACCGCAAGACCATCACCGATTTCGCCGACAAGGTGCAATCCATGGAGCGGCTGAAGATGTTGCTCATTCTGACGGTCTGCGATATTCGCGCCGTCGGCCCGGGCGTCTGGAACGGCTGGAAGGGGCAGCTGCTGCGTTCGCTCTATTACGAAACCGAACTGCTGCTGTCAGGCGGGTTCTCGGAAGTTTCCCGCAAGGAGCGCGCGCAGATCGCCCGGCAGGCGCTATACGACGCCCTTGAGGATTGGGGGCAGAAGGCGCGGCGCAAATACACCAAGCTGCACTATGAGCCCTATCTGCTGACAGTGGCGCTGGAAGACCAGGTGCGCCACACTCGCTTCATCCGCGAGGCCGACAAGCAGGAAAAAGCGCTGTCGACCATGGTGCGCACCCACTCCTTCCATGCCATTACGGAGATTACCGTGCTGGCGCCGGACCATCCGCGCCTGCTATCCATCATCACCGGCGCCTGCGCGGCGGCGGGCGCAAACATCGCCGACGCGCAAATCTTCACGACGTCCGACGGGCGGGCGCTGGATACGATCCTCATCAATCGCGAATTTCCGATCGATGAGGACGAGACACGGCGCGGCAATAATATCGGTAAGCTCATCGAGGAGGTCCTGTCCGGCAAGCAGCGCCTCCCGGAAATGATCGCCACGCGCACCAAAAGCCGCAAGAAGAAGAGCGCTTTCACCATTCCGCCGTCGGTCATCATTTCCAACGGGCTTTCGAATAAATTCACTGTCATCGAGGTCGAGTGCCTCGACCGACCGGGGCTTCTGGCGGATATGACGGCCGTTATCGCCGATCTGTCGCTCGATATTCACTCTGCCCGCATCACTACCTTCGGCGAAAAGGTCATCGACACCTTTTATGTGACTGACCTCTTCGGCCAGAAGGTGACGAATGATAATCGGCAGGCCAGCATTGCGCAGCGCTTGAAGGCTGTGATGAGCGAGCAGGAAGACGAATTGCGCGACCGCATGCCGAACGGCATCATCGCCCATCCAGACGTGGCGGCTCTGCCGGCCGCGCGCACGGCGAAGGCTTGATATCATGAGCCTGATCGGCAAGTTCGCCACCGTTGGCACCGCCACGCTCGGCAGCCGCATTTTCGGCTTCCTGCGCGAAACCCTGATGGCCGCCGCCGTCGGCACGGGGCCTGTGGCCGACGCCTTCAACGCCGCGTTCCGGTTTCCCAACACCTTTCGGCGGCTTTTTGCCGAAGGTGCGTTCAACTCGGCTTTCGTGCCGCTTTTCGCCAAGGAGATCGAGGCGAACGGCATGGAGGGCGCAAGACGTTTTTCCGAAGAGGTCTTCGGCGTTCTGTTCACCGTGCTTCTGGCCCTGACAATTCTGATGGAATTGTCGATGCCGTTCATCGTGCGCACCGTTATTGCGCCGGGCTTTCTGGAAGACCCGGTGAAATTCGAAAACACCGTTCATCTCGCCACCATCATGTTTCCTTATCTCGCCTGCATGTCTTTGGCGGCGATGATGGGCGGCATGCTGAACTCGCTGCATCGTTACTTTGCGGCGGCGATCGCGCCTGTTTTCCTGAACATCATTCTCATCGGCGTGCTCGCCCTGGCATGGTGGAAGAATTACGATCCCCTGCAGGTCGGTTACGCGCTCTCATGGGGCGTCATGGCGGCGGGTCTGGTGCAACTCGCCATCGTCTGGATCGCCGTGCGCAATGCCGGCATGCGCATCGGTTTCCGCAGGCCGCGGCTGACGAAGAACGTGCAGCGCCTTCTGGTTCTGGCCCTGCCGGCAGCCATCACCGGCGGCATCACCCAGATCAATCTTTTGATCAACACCAATATCGCATCGGCCGGCGAAGGCGTGATCTCCTCGCTTGCCTATGCCGACCGGATTTACCAGCTGCCGCTCGGTGTCGTCGGCATCGCGGTGGCCACCGTGCTTCTGCCGGAACTGGCGCGGGCGTTGCGCGGCGGGCACATGGTGGAGGCGGGAAGCCTGCAGAACCGCTCGGTCGAATTCGTACTGTTCCTGACATTGCCCGCTGCTGCCGCCCTTTTGGTAATGGCGGAACCTATCGTTCGTTTTCTTTACGAGCGCGGCAACTTCTCGCCTTCGGCCACCGTCACCGTCGCGCAAATCCTTGGCATTTACGGTCTGGGCCTGCCGGCTTTCGTACTGATCAAGGCCTTCATTCCGGGCTTCTTCGCCCGCGAGGATACGCGCACACCGATGATCTTCGCGGCGATTTCCGTCGTCGTGAATGTTTCCCTGGCGCTGACACTGTTTCCGCGGCTTGGAGGCCCGGGCATCGCCATTGCCGAAATCACCGCCGGCTGGGTGAACGCCATCCTGCTGTTCGGCGTGCTTTTGTGGCGCGGTCACTGGCAGGTGGATATTCCACTGCTCACCCGCATTCCGCGCCTGCTGCTGGCTGCGGCCTTGATGGCCGGTTTCGTGCACTATGCGCTGACCTATTTGACTTTCGAATTGTCTTCCGCTTCGTCCATTTTCGTGCGGGCAGGCACCATCATGGCTCTCGTCTTCGCGGCCATGCTGGTTTATTTCGTGCTCGCTTTCGTTTCCGGCGGCGCCGATATCGGCATGGTCAAACGAGCCATCCGCAAGCGCGGCAAGAAGAACATCGAGACGGAGGCGGGCTGATGTGCTTTGCCGAGAACCGCCGCATCGCGCTCGTCACGCTTGTCGTGGACGATTACGATCGGGCGAAGGCGTTTTATTGCGACGTTCTCGGATTTGAGTGCCTTTCCGATCAGCCGCTTGGCGACGGCAAAAGATGGCTGGTGGTGAAGCCACAAGGAACCGAGGGCGGCGGCCTCCTGCTTGCCGAGGCGGATGGTGAGCCGCAGACGCTTGCTATCGGCAACCAGACCGGCGGGCGCGTCGGATTTTTCCTGCATACCGACGATTTTGCACGTGACTATGAAACCATGATTGCGCGCGGTGTGCGCTTTCTGGAAGAGCCGCGCCATGAGATTTACGGCTCCGTTGCGGTCTTTGCCGATCCTTATGGAAATCGCTGGGATCTTCTGGAACCGCGCGGCTGACATGCCCTGAAACCGCTTGATTGCTGGGGGCTGCGGGTGCATAAGCGCGCGTGCAATTCCAACCATGGGGCGGGGCCCTCCACAAGCCTTTTCGAGGACGACAATGAACGCATTCAAGCCGCTGGTTTTCTCGGGCGTCCAGCCGACCGGCAATCTGCATCTCGGCAATTATCTCGGCGCCATCCGCAAATTTGTGGCGCTGCAGGAAGATAACGACTGCATCTATTGCGTCGTCGATATGCATGCCATCACCGCCCAACTCGTTCACTCCGACCTGAAGGCGCAGACCCGCTCGATTGCGGCCGCCTTTATCGCCGCCGGCATCGACCCCGTGAAGCACATCGTCTTCAACCAATCGGCGGTGCCGCAGCATGCCGAACTGGCCTGGGTGTTCAACTGCGTGGCGCGCATCGGCTGGATGGAGCGCATGACGCAGTTCAAGGACAAGTCCGGCAAGAATACCGAGCAGGTGTCGCTTGGACTGCTCGCCTATCCGAGCCTGATGGCCGCGGACATCCTTGTTTATCGCGCCACCCACGTTCCTGTCGGCGACGACCAGAAGCAGCATCTTGAACTTGCCCGCGATATAGCCCAGAAATTCAACATCGATTTCGGCGACCATATCCGCAAGGCGGGCCTCGGGCTGGATATCACCGTGGGCGATGAGCCGGTGCACGCCTATTTCCCTATGGTGGAGCCGCTGATCGGTGGTCCGGCGCCGCGCGTGATGTCGCTGAAGGACGGCACCAAGAAGATGTCGAAGTCCGATCCCTCCGATCTGTCGCGCATCAATCTGATGGACGATGTCGATGCGATCTCGAAGAAGATCAAGAAGGCAAAGACCGATCCGGATGCGCTGCCGAGCGAAGTGGAAGGCCTGAAGGGTCGCCCCGAGGCCGAAAACCTCGTTGGCATCTATGCCGCGCTTTCCGACAGGACCAAGGCGGATGTTCTTTCCGAATTCGGCGGACAGCAGTTCTCGGCCTTCAAGCCGGCCCTGGTCGAGCTTGCCGTCCATGTTCTGGCCCCCGTCAACAACGAGATGCGCCGCCTTCTCGATGACCCGACCCATATCGACGCCATCCTCAGCCAAGGCGGCGAGCGGGCGCGCACCATTGCCGAAAAGACGATGAACGAAGTGCGCGACATCATCGGCTTCCTGCGCTGACAGGTCGCTGCTGCGCGAATGCGGCTGGCGGTTTGCGCCTGCCGTGATTTGATATAATCTCCGCCCGAACCGTCGGGCGGTTTTGCGGATCACGGCGGACCTAGGGAGTGCAGAATGGTTTCAAAACGGCTGTCGCGTCTGGAAGGGCATCGTCGCAAGTTTCTCGCTGTTATCGATGACACACCGGAATGCGAAAGGGCCGTGCACTATGCCGGTCGTCGCGCCAAGAACTCCAATGGCGGTCTGGTACTGCTCTACATGATCCCGGAAGGCGATTTCCAGCAATGGCTGGGTGTCGAGCAGATCATGCGGGCCGAGGCGCGGGAGGAGGCGGAAGCCACGCTTGCGAAGATTGCCCAGAAGGTGCGTGAGACCATCGGCATCGAGCCGGAAGCGGTGATCCGTGAAGGCAGCGCAACCGAGCAGATCCACGGGTTGATCGAGGAAGACCGCGATATCGCGATTCTCGTTCTGGCAGCAGGCTCGACCAAAGAAGGGCCGGGACCGCTCGTTTCCTCCATCGCCGGGCGAGGGGCAGCCTTCCCGATCCCCGTCACCGTACTGCCGGATACGCTGTCGGACGAGGAAATCGACGCACTCTGCTGACGACGGGGTTGGGGCAAGATTTAGGGGCTGACGATTTCTTGAATGTAATTATCATGTCAGGGCTTGAAGTGTAGCTTCGCCGGGCGTATTTTTTGGAAGAATTCTAAATTACGGGGCGTGAACCGCGGCCTCGAAGGAGACGACGATGTTCATTCAGACGGAAGCCACGCCCAATCCCGCCACGCTGAAGTTCCTGCCGGGCAAGGTGGTGCTGGAAAGCGGCACAGCGGAATTTCTCAATGCGTCGCAGGCGCAGGCCTCGCCCCTGGCGGAACGCCTTTTCACCATTCCGGGTGTGACCGGGGTCTATTTCGGTTTTGATTTCATCACCGTGACCAAGGACGATGCGGAATGGCAGCATCTGAAACCTGCCATCCTCGGCTCGATCATGGAACATTTCATGTCCGGCCGGCCGATCATGGGTACGGCGATTGCGGCCGAAGTCTCGGATGAGGAAGGCGAGTTCTTCGAAGAGGGTGACGAAACCATCGTCGCCACCATCAAGGAACTGCTGGATACCCGTGTCCGCCCCGCCGTGGCGCAGGATGGCGGCGATATCACCTTCCGCGGTTTCCGCGATGGTACGGTGTTCCTGAACATGAAGGGCGCCTGCTCGGGTTGCCCGTCCTCCACCGCCACGCTGAAACACGGCGTTCAGAATCTGCTTCGCCATTTCGTGCCGGAAGTGCGCGAAGTCGAAGCGGTATAAAAGCGCAAGCCAGGCCATCATGATTGTTCTCGCACTCGACACCTCAGGTGTGGATTGTTCCGCCTGCGTTTATGACAGCGTCTCCGACAGGGTGCTCGGCGAGGTATGCGAAACGATCGGCAAGGGCCATGCCGAAAGGTTGATGGCGGTGATCGACGGCGCTCTGGAGCAGGCGCAACTGTCGCTCCAGAATGTCGAACGCATTGCCGTGACGATCGGGCCGGGGTCTTTCACCGGTATCCGCGTCGGGGTCGCTGCCGCACGCGGCTTTGCCCTGTCGCTCGGCGTCGAGGCCGTGGGCGTCACCACGCTTGAAACGCTGGCGCTTCATCATCTGCTCGAAAATCCCGGCCGGCCCGTGGCCGTTGCGCTGGATGCCAAGCGCGGCGAAGCTTATCTCCAGACATTCGGTGCGGATGGATCGCCGCTGCGCGATGCCGCGCTTCTGTCTCTGGACGACGCCCGAACGGCCACTAGTTGTTTCGACGGCGTCGTCATCGGTTCAGCCGCGCCGCTTTTGGCAGGGTCGGAGGCGGGTTCGGGGCCGGATCACTTCCCGGTCGCTTCGGTCGCGTTTGCTGCTGCGCGTAAGCCGGCTGGCCAGCCGAAACCTTCGCCGCTTTACCTGCGCGGGCCGGACGCCCGGCCGCAGACCGGTTTTGCGCTGGCACGTCAGGGCGTTGCCTGATAGGGCATTCGTCAGCCTGTGCGAATGATTCCCGTGATGCCCGATTCCTGTTATGTTTGACGACTATCTGACCTGGAAACCCTATTTCGAGATTGTGCCGATGCAGCATGAGGATTGCGCCGCGGTGGCGGAGTTGCATGCGCTGCGCTTTCCGCGCCCGTGGAACGACGGGGAGTTTTCCGGCCTGCTCACGCAAGGGGCTGTTTTCGGTGCTGTCGCACGCCAGACCAACGCCTTTTTCAGCAAGCCGCTCGGTGGTTTCGTGCTGGCGCGGGAAGTGGCGGGCGAGGCGGAAATCCTGACCGTTGCCGTGGCCGACAAGTTCGCACGCGCGGGGCTCGGCTGGCGTCTGATGCAATCGGCTATCCGCGAGGCGATGATGCGCGGCGCGGAAACCATGTTTCTCGAGGTGGATAATAATAACGCCTCCGCCGTCGGGCTCTATAAGAAGCTCGGCTTCAAAACTGTCGCGGAACGCAAGGCCTATTACACCGCCAAGGACGGAACGAAGTCGACGGCGCTTGTCATGCGCCGCGATCTTCGCTAGTTCCCTGCGACAGGCATTTTTTCGGCGAAAGCCGCAAACCGCGAGTCTCAAAAGGCCAGAAGACGTGACAGACCTTTCGAAAACGCTGGAGGAGCTTTGTGCCGAACGCGGCATGCGGATGACGGATCAACGCCGTGTTATCGCCCGCGTCCTTCAGGAGTCAGCCGACCATCCCGATGTCGAAGAGCTTTACCGCCGTTCCTCCGCCGTGGACCCGCGCATCTCGATTTCCACCGTCTACAGAACGGTGAAGCTGTTCGAGGATGCCGGCATCATCGAGCGTCACGATTTTCGCGACGGCCGCTCGCGCTACGAGACCGTGCCCGAAGAACATCATGATCACCTGATCGATTTGAAGAACGGCGTGGTCATCGAATTTCATTCGGCCGAGATTGAGGCCCTTCAGGAAAAGATCGCCCGTGAACACGGCTTCAAGCTCGTGGATCACCGGCTGGAACTTTACGGCGTGCCGTTGAAGCCAGACGAACGTTGAGACCCCGGTGAACGAGCGGGCGTTTTCCCCATGATGTGGCTCCGGACAGCCTATATTGCGGTCATTCTCCTGATCGTCACGCTTGTCTTGCTGCCGCTTCAACTGCTGGGCCTTGCCTTCGACTGGCGGCTTCGCCGTCGCATTCCGCGCCTCTGGCATCGCATCGCCTGCCATGTCCTCGGCATCCGCGTTCATGTGCACGGCGATGTGGAGCGGGCGAAACCGTTGATGCTGGCGGTCAATCATGCCTCGTGGAAGGATATCCTCGTTTTGGGCAGCATTGCCGATGTGGTGTTCATTGCCAAGACCGAGGTGCGGGACTGGCCGGTGTTCGGCTGGCTCGCCCGCTTGCAGAAAAGCATCTTCGTTCAGCGTGAGCAGAAGCGCAGCACCGGCGCGCAGGTGAGCGAGATCGCCAGTCGCATGGCGGATGGCGAAATTGTCGTCCTGTTCCCCGAAGGCACCACCTCGGACGGCAACCGCATGCTCGCCGTCAAATCCTCGCTGTTCGGTGCGGCCTCCACCGCCGCTGAACAGGTGCCGGGAAAGCTGGTTTATGTCCAGCCGGTCGCCATTGCCTATACAAGGGTGCAGGGCATGGCCATGGGGCGTTACCATCGCGTCATCGCCGCCTGGCCGGGCAGCATCACGCTCGTGCCGCATCTGCTCGGCATCATCAGGGCCGGCGCCATCGATGTCGACGTGACATTCGGTGACAGCGTTCCGTTCCACAGCACGGATAACCGTAAGCGCTTGGCGACCGATGTTGCCGCCGCCATCCGCTCCATGCTGGCCTTCAGCCTGCGCGGCGGCTGGCGGAATTAGCGAGATCGTAGCTTTTCCGGCATTTTTCTGTTTAATCTGGCCGGGAAAAACACTAGATAGCCGCCATGACCCAGGAAACGCTTGGCCCTGACGCCACACCCATGATCGCCCGCGACGGTTCGAACAGCCGAAAGGTCTTCATCAAGACCTATGGCTGTCAGATGAATGTCTACGATTCCGTCCGTATGAGCGATGCGTTGGCGAAGGACGGTTACGTTCAGACCGAGGATATGGGCGAGGCGGATCTGGTTCTGCTGAACACCTGTCATATCCGTGAAAAGGCGGCTGAAAAGGTCTATTCGGCGCTTGGCCGCCTGCGCGACATGAAAAAATCGCGTGAAGAGCAGGGCCGCGAATTCATGATCGGCGTTGCCGGCTGTGTCGCGCAGGCGGAAGGCGAGGAAATCCTGCGCCGCGCGCCCGCCGTCGATGTCGTGATCGGCCCGCAGACCTATCACCGCCTGCCTGACGCCTTAAAGCGGGTGCGCGGCGGTGAGCGCGTCATCGAGACCGAATATGCGGTTGAGGACAAGTTCGAGCACCTGCCGGTCGCGGAGAAAGCGACATTGCGGACACGCGGCGTCACGGCGTTCCTGACCGTGCAGGAAGGTTGCGACAAGTTCTGTACCTTCTGTGTCGTGCCTTATACGCGCGGTTCGGAAGTCTCCCGCCCCGTGCGCCAGATCGTCGATGAGGCGATGAAGCTCGTCGATGCCGGCGTGCGCGAGATCACGCTGCTGGGCCAAAACGTCAATGCCTGGCAGGGCGAAGGCCCGAAGGGCGAGAAATGGGGCCTTGCCGAACTGCTTTACCGGCTGGCGGAAATTCCCGGCCTTGCACGGCTTCGCTACACCACAAGCCATCCGCGCGACATGGACGAGCGCCTGATCGGCGCGCATCGCGATCTGCGCATCCTGATGCCCTATCTGCACCTGCCTGTTCAGTCCGGCTCGGATCGCATTCTCAAAGCGATGAACCGTCGCCATACGGGTGAGGAATATATCCAGCTCATTGAAAAAATCCGGAGCGCGCGCCCTGATATCGCCATGTCGGGGGATTTTATTGTCGGCTTCCCCGGCGAGACGGATCGCGATTTCGAAGATACGATGGCGATGGTCGAGACCGTGAAATATGCGCAGGCCTTCTCGTTCAAATACTCCACCCGCCCCGGCACGCCGGGAGCCGATCTCACCGATCAGGTTGCGGAAGAGGTGAAGGCCGAACGACTGGAAAGATTGCAGGCCCTGTTGCTGCGGCAGCAGAAGGAATTTGCTGAATCGCTGGTCGGAAAAACCATGGATGTGTTGCTGGAAAAGCCCGGTCGCATGCCTGAGCAGTTGATAGGTCGCTCTCCGTGGCTGCAATCCGTGAATCTTGATGCAAAGACGTTGAAAATCGGTGACATTGTTAATGTACGAATCACCGCAACGGGTCCAAACAGCTTGTTTGCCGAGGTGGCAGGGAGTTAGAGTGAGGAGCCGACACTGATTGGGACAGGAGCCTGACCGCTTGAACGCACACGAATTGGTATCAAATTCATCGCGCCAGCCACGCCAAGCCGCGACCGACGCCAATCACTTCGTCCTCACGTTCGAGAATAACAGGATAGCGGGAGAGCTATTCGGTCAGTTCGATCAGAACCTGAAGCTCCTGGAGCAGCGCCTCAATATCGACGCTCGACCGCGCGGCAATTCCGTCGCCATCACCGGCGATGTCGTTGCCACCAATCAGGCTCGTCGGGCGTTGGATTTCCTTTATGAACGGCTGCTCAAGGGCGGAACCGCCGAGGTTTCCGATGTCGAAGGCGCGATTCGCATGGCTGTGGCCGCGGACGACCAGTTGACCTTGCCGACGATGGAACGCAAGGCGAAGATTTCCATGGCGCAGATTTCCACACGCAAGAAGACCATCGCTGCCCGCACGCCGACGCAGGACGTCTATATGCGGGCGCTGGAACAATCCGAACTGGTTTTCGGTGTCGGTCCCGCCGGCACCGGCAAGACCTATCTTGCCGTCGCTCATGCGGCGCAGCTTCTGGAGCGCGGTGCGGTTGACCGCATCATCCTCTCACGCCCCGCCGTCGAAGCGGGTGAGCGTCTTGGCTTCCTGCCGGGCGACATGAAGGAAAAGGTCGATCCGTATCTGCGCCCGCTTTACGACGCGCTTTATGACATGATGCCGGGAGACAAGGTGGAGCGCGCCATTCAGGCGGGCGTCATCGAAATCGCGCCGCTCGCCTTCATGCGCGGCCGCACGCTGGCCAACGCTGCTGTCATTCTGGACGAAGCCCAGAATACCACGACCATGCAGATGAAGATGTTCCTTACCCGCCTTGGCGAGAACGGCCGCATGATCGTGACCGGCGACCCGAGCCAGGTGGATTTGCCGCGCGGCGTGAAATCCGGTCTTGTCGAGGCCCTGCAAATCCTTGGCGATGTGGAAGGCGTGTCCGTCGTGCGCTTCAAGGACGTCGATGTTGTTCGCCATCCGATGGTGGCGCGTATCGTCCGGGCCTATGAGTCCCATACGGCGGTGCCGGATGAGAGCCTCCTGAAGGGCGACTGACATAAAGACGATGACAGTTCTGGATATTCAAATCAGCGTCGAGGCCGAAGGCTGGTCCTCGGAAGAGGACTTGGCTGCCTTTGCCACCAGGGTGCTGGATGCGGCGGTCGATTTCCTGAAGCGGGAAGAGGACCAACCCTTCCCGAAAATGCCAGTGGAGCTGTCGCTGGTCTTCACCGACGACGAAAATATCCGGGAAATCAACGCCGAATGGCGTGACAAGGACAAGGCGACCAATGTCCTGTCTTTCCCGGCTTTTCCGCTGGAGCCGGGCGCAATGCCGGGCCCCATGCTGGGCGATATCGTCATCGCGCGCGAGACGGTTGAGCGCGAAGCCCTTGAACTTGAGAAGAGTTTCGAGGATCATCTGACCCATCTGCTCGTTCATGGGTTCCTGCATTTGTTCGGTTATGACCATATGGACGAGGAAGAAGCGGAAGAAATGGAGTCGCTTGAGACTCGCATTTTGGCGGTGCTTGGCCTATCTGATCCTTACGCGGGTCAGGAACCGCTTTAAATATTGTCTGGAGCCATGAACGAACATTCTGCACGACCTGCCAATGAGGGCAGAGAAAACGGCGAGCAGTCCTCTTCGGAGGAGGGCAGTAGTCACTTACGTCAGGACTACAATGCCAAACCGAAATCGACCATCTGGTCACGCATCGCACGGTTGCTGAAACCATCTCAGGGCGAGCGCCTGCGCGAGGATTTGACCGACGCGCTGATGGACGACACCGAAATCGGTGCGGCCTTTTCGCCCGAAGAACGGGCTATGCTCAACAATATCCTGCGTTTCCGCGAGGTTCGGGTCGAAGACATCATGATCCCTCGCGTGGATATTGATGGCCTCGATGAGAATATGACGATCGGCGAGGCGCTGATCCTCTTCGAGGAAACGGGGCGTTCCCGTATGCCTGTCTATGACGAGACGCTGGATAACCCGAAGGGCATGATCCACATTCGCGATCTGCTGGCCTATGTCGCCAAGCAGGCCCGCAACAAACGCCGGGCCGGTTCGCGAAGCGTTGCTTTCGGTGAGGTGAAGGCGCCGCGTTCACCGCGGCCGAATTTCGACCTGGGACGTGTCGATCTGGAGCAGACGGTCGCCGATGCCGGACTGGTTCGCAAAATTCTTTTTGCGCCGCCCTCCATGCTGGCCTCCGACCTTTTGAAGACGATGCAGGCCCAGAGAACCCAGCTTGCGCTGGTGATCGATGAATATGGCGGCACCGACGGTCTCGTCAGCCACGAGGATATCGTCGAAATGGTCATAGGCGACATCGATGACGAGCACGACAAGGACGAGGCGATGTTTTCGCGTCTTTCCGCCGATGTGCTTGTCGCGGATGCACGTGCGGAACTCACCGAACTTGCCGAGGCGATCGGTCCGGCATTCGATGTTCGTGAACACCTGGAGGAAATAGATACGCTCGGCGGTCTCATCTTCTTCGCGCTCGGCCGTATTCCGGCCAAGGGCGAGGTGGTTCGGGCCGTGCCAGGTTTCGAGTTCCAGATACTCGATGCCGATAGCAGGCGCATCAAGGGCGTTCGTATCGTCCGGGATCACGGCTCCGAAGGTGAGGATGATCGCGCTCCGGGCGAAGCGGACGCCAATGAGGTGATTGCGCTGCCTGCGCCCGATGTTCGCCTCATCACGCATCAGCAGAATGCCGATTAAGAAAGGTCGACGGGGTTTTCCCCGTCGCGCCCTTTTTCGACATCTCTCAATCCGGCAGCTATGAAGGCCGTGTTCGGCGTCGAAAAGAACATATGGCGCTTCGGTCGCCATGCCTCCTGTGGACTGCGAATCTTTTTTCCTTTACGTCGGGTCTGAGGGAAAATTCCGCGGCGCGGCCTTGTCGGCTGCGGGCTTTTCCCGACGCGCATAAACGGAGATGGCATGGAGCGTCTTGCAGGCAGGGTAATGCTGGCCGGCGGCATGAGCCGCGCAGTTATGGCGATTGCTGCAGGTGCGGTCGGGGCGCTTGCTCTGCCTCCATTCGGCTTTTTCGCGGCGCTGTTTTTCTCTTTCACCCTACTTGTCTGGCTCGTGGACGGCTGCACCGGCAAACCTGGGGGCGGCCTCTTCAGCCGCGTCATGCCGGCCTTCGGCATCGGCTGGTGTTTCGGGCTCGGTTACTTCGTGGCGGGCCTATGGTGGCTCGGCAATGCGCTTCTGCTGGAGGCCGATGAATTCGCCTGGGCGCTGCCGCTCGCCATTCTTGGCCTCCCCGCTTTTCTGGCATTGTTTTACGGTTTTGCGGTTGCGGCAGCCAACCTCCTCTGGTCGGAGGGCCTCGGCCGTATCGCTGCACTTGCTGCCGCGTTCGGTTTTTCAGAATGGCTGCGCAGCTTCCTGGCCACCGGCTTTCCCTGGAACGCGATTGGCTACGGCATCATGCCCGTCCCGATCATGATGCAATCGGTGCATCTGCTTGGCCTTTTCAGCATAACGACGCTTGCGGTTTTCATCTTCGCCTCGCCCGCACTGATAGGCACGAAAAAAGGCATGTGGCCGGGTCTCGCTGTGGCGGGCCTGCTGCTGGCCGGCCATTTCGGGTATGGCTTTTACCGTCTCCAGACGCCGGCGGAGGTGCCCGTAGACGCACTGACCGTTCGGATTGTGCAGCCTTCCATCGATCAGTCACGCAAGATGCTGAACGCGGACAGGGCGGAGATTTTCGGCGAGCATCTGAGGCTCTCGGCTCTGCCGCCGGGCGAAGGGAAAAAGCGCCCTGATATCATCGTCTGGCCGGAAACCTCCGTGCCGTTCATTCTGACGCAAAATCCGGATGCTTTGGCGGAAATCGCCAAAACGCTGGAGGATGGGCAGGTGCTGTTCACCGGCGCCGTCAGAATGGAAGATCAGGGTGCAGGCCGTCCGCCGCGTTATTACAATTCGGTCTATGCGATCGACAGCCAGGGCGAGATCATCGGCGCGACCGACAAGGTGCATCTGACCCCCTTTGGCGAATACGTTCCCTTTGAAGGTATCCTGCGGGAATTCGGCATCGACAATGTCATCGCTTTGCCGGGAGGCTTTTCCGCCGCTTCCTCGCGCACGCCGCTCACTCTTCCTTCGGGTAAAACCTTCTATCCTCTCATCTGTTACGAGATCATTTTCCCGGGTGAGATGACGCCGGGGCTGGCCGGCTCGGCCGCCATCCTGAATGTGACCAATGATGGCTGGTTCGGTGATACGCCTGGCCCCTATCAGCATTTTCTACAGGCGAGAGTCCGGGCCGTTGAGACGGGCGTGCCGGTGATTCGCGGCGCCAATACCGGGATTTCAGCCGTCATAGACCCCTATGGCCGCATTATTGCGGGGCTCGATTACGGTCGGGTGGGAATTGTTGACGCCACTTTGAGTGGTGGGTCAAACGACGCATTTACTTACGACACACATCGGACGTATTTCTGGTTGATTTTTTCTATCTTGATGATCGTTGCGGTATTTCCCGCCTTGAGTTTCGCTCGGCGCTAGAATTGACCGGGAACCCCTGTAATTGCATAGTGAATACGTCAGTCGTAAAACAAGTTTAGACGCTGTCGAATTGCCGACTCATTTCTTCGAAATGTAATGAAGCGAGATATCAACCCTTTCCGAGTGTCAGGACCGCATGATGACCGAGAATAAGAAAAAGCCTAACCCGATCGACATTCATGTCGGAAGCCGAATTCGCCTTCGCAGAACCATGCTGGGCATGAGTCAGGAAAAGCTTGGCGAAAGCCTCGGAATTACCTTTCAGCAAATCCAGAAATATGAAAAAGGCACGAACCGCGTGGGCGCCAGCCGCCTCCAGAATATTTCCGGTATTCTCAATGTGCCCGTTTCCTTTTTCTTCGAGGATGCACCCGGCGATCAGGCCGGTGGCACGACCGGTATGGCAGAAGCCTCTAGCTCCAATTACGTGGTCGACTTTCTGTCCTCGGCTGAAGGTCTGCAGCTGAACCGCGCCTTCGTGAAGATCGCCGATCCGAAGGTTCGCCGCCGTCTCGTCGATCTCGTCAAGGCGCTCGCCGCTGAGGGTGACGCCGAGTAAGCGCAGCCCGCGCGACGCAGAAAATTTCCGGCACGGGATGCCGGGCACTCAACGGTCCGCAAGGACCGTTTTTTTGTGCGCGATTAGAAAGGAATTCTCACATAAAGATATATTTATGTGGTTGTGTCCTTGTTTTTCACGGCCGAAATGACTAACAAACTCCAAGACCGTTCTTTGAGGGGAATCCCGCATGCGTGCCAATTATCTGTTCACCAGCGAGTCCGTGGCTGAGGGTCATCCGGACAAGGTTTGTGATCGTATCTCCGATGAAATCGTGGATCTCATTTATCGTGAAGCGTCCAAGACGGGCGTTGACCCGTGGACCGTGCGCATCGCATGCGAAACGCTTGCGACCACCAACCGCGTCGTTATCGCCGGTGAGGTTCGCGTTCCCGACACGCTTCTGAAGAAGGACAAGGACGGCAAGGTTCTCAAGGACGCCGCTGGCCACCCGGTCATCAACCCTTCCAAGTTCAAGTCCGCTGCCCGCAAGGCGATCCGCGATATCGGCTATGAGCAGGATGGTTTCCACTGGAAGACCGCCAAGATCGACGTTCTCCTGCACCCGCAGTCTGCCGATATCGCGCAGGGCGTGGATAACGCCTCCGACAAGCAGGGCGACGAGGGCGCCGGTGACCAGGGCATCATGTTCGGTTACGCCTGCAAGGAAACGCCGGACCTGATGCCGGCGCCGATCTATTATTCCCACCGCATTTTGCAGCTGCTGGCTACCGCCCGTAAGAGCGGTGAGGGCGAAGCGGCAAAGCTCGGCCCCGACGCCAAGAGCCAGGTGACCGTTCGTTACGTCGACGGCAAGGCTTCGGAAGCCGTGTCCATCGTTCTGTCCACCCAACACCTCGATGCCAGCTGGGACTCGAAGAAGGTGCGTGAGGTCGTCGAACCCTATATTCGCGAAGCTCTGGGTGACCTGAAGATCGCTGACGATTGCCAGTGGTATATCAACCCGACGGGCAAGTTCGTCATCGGCGGTCCCGATGGCGATGCCGGCCTGACTGGCCGCAAGATCATTGTCGATACCTATGGCGGTGCTGCTCCCCATGGCGGCGGCGCATTCTCCGGCAAGGACACGACCAAGGTCGACCGTTCCGCCGCCTATGCCGCCCGCTATCTCGCCAAAAACGTCGTGGCTGCTGGTCTGGCGGAGCGCTGCACGATCCAGATTTCCTATGCGATCGGCGTCGCCCAGCCGCTGTCGATCTATGTCGATCTGCATGGCACCGGCAAGGTCAGCGAAGATCAGGTCGAAGCCGCGATCCGCAAGGTCATGGACCTGTCGCCGTCGGGCATTCGCCGTCATCTCGATCTTAACAAGCCGATCTACGCCAAGACCTCCTCCTATGGCCATTTCGGCCGGAAAGCCGGCCGCGACGGCTCCTTCTCCTGGGAGAAGCTGGATCTGGTGAAGCCGCTTAAGGAAGCTCTGAGCGCTTGAAGCATTTCCGGTAAAACTGCGTTGCGGTTTTACGTCCGGAGAAGGCGCGGCTCTTTCTAAGCTTGTCATTCGGCGGCGATTGAGAGATACCGACTGCACCTTTTGTAACCCGCACAGTGCCCAACGTGGTGCTGTGCGGGTTAAATCTATTTGTTGTTGAGAGTATGAGATGACGGAAGAACGGCGTTCGCGCGCGACGGAAGCGTTTTTTGGCAGACGCAAGGGTAAGCCCCTACGCAATCAGCAGGTCGATACAATCGAGAACCTGTTGCCTTTGCTGAAAATCGATCTGGAAAGCGCCCCGCCGCAAAATCTTGCCGCTCTTTTTCCCGCGGATGTGCGGTCGATCCGTCTGGAGATTGGTTTCGGCGGCGGCGAGCATCTCGCTCACCGCGCGGTTGAAAACCCGGAGACGGGTTTCATCGGCGTCGAGCCCTTCGTCAACTCCATGGCCAAGCTGCTCGCCACGGTCCGCGAACGCGAGCTGATGAATATCCGCCTTTACGACGATGATGCGACGCAGTTGCTCGACTGGTTGCCCGAGGGATCGATCGATCACATCGATCTGCTTTATCCCGATCCGTGGCCGAAGAAGAAGCACTGGAAGCGCCGTTTTGTCTCCGACGTCAATCTTGCCCGTTTCCATCGTGTGTTGAAGCCCGGCGGCAAGTTCTGCTTTGCGTCGGATATCGATACTTACGTCAACTGGACGCTGCAGCATTGCGCCCGCCACGGCGGCTTCGAATGGACGGCAACAAATGCTGACGACTGGCGCACGCCCTATGCCAACTGGCCGGGCACCCGCTACGAGAACAAGGCGAAACGAGAAGGCCGCAGCTCGGCCTATCTCACCTTCATCCGTCGCTAAAGCATTTCCAGTAAAATTGCGCAGCGGTTTTACGTCCGGAAAATGCGCTAACGAAAATATCCCTCAGAGAGCCGCATCCACTTCCGCTGCAAGCGGAATGGAAGGCTGCGCGCCGGCGCGCGTGCAGGCGAGCGAGCCTGCGACAGCGGCGCGCTTCAGCGCCTTTTCGAAATCCATCCCCTGATCGAGGCTGGCGGCAAGATAACCGCAGAAAGTATCGCCCGCACCGACCGTATCGACCGGCTCGATCTTCAGGCCGGAAGCCCGGAAAACCTTGCCGTTGCGCATGGCGATCACGCCGTCTGCGCCAAGCGTTACGATCAATGTCTGGCCGGTCCTGTCGTGCAGGGTTTTCAGTTCATTTTCCCGCTCAGAAGCGGAAAGGCCGTTCTTTCCGACCAGCAATTCGAACTCGGTTTCGTTGGCGATGACAATATCGGCAAGGCCCGCAAGGCGCGGTCCATCCGCGGTCAGTGGCGCAGTATTGATGACGGTGGTGACGCGCTTTGCCTTCGCAGCCGTCAGCGCCGCTTCGATAGCGGACGCGGGTATCTCAAACTGCAACATCAAGATATCACCCACCGACATTTCAGCCAGGGCTTTCGCGGCGTCGGAAGCGGAGACTTCGCCATTGGCGGCGGGAATGACCGAGATCATGTTCTCCCCGCCTTCGCCGATAAGGATCACTGCCGTCCCCGTAGGGCCGGGCGTGGTCTTCACCAGTGAGAGATCAGTGCCGGCGTCACGCAGCAAGGTCAGCGCCGGTGCGGCAAAGGTGTCATCGCCCGCAGCACCCGCCATCTTCACCGTGGCGCCTGCACGTCGCGCGGCCAGCGCCTGATTGGCGCCCTTGCCACCGGCGGCGGTGGAGAATGTCTCACCGGTCACGGTTTCACCGGGCTTGGGCAGGCGTTTGGCGGTGGCGACGAGGTCCATGTTGATGGAACCGAAAACAGTAATCATGGGGCGCTGGGTCCGTATGAAATTTGAGCAAGGCGGCGACTTTGCCCGAGACGATCACTCGTCGTCAACTACCCGCAATTTCGCCGCACCGGCCCGGTTTTCCGCAAAGCGCCGGGCCTGCTCCATTTCTCCATGCGAAGCCTCTTTTTCCGTCGGCGAAAAATCGAGGCCTTCGATCTTCTGGCCCCGCGCCAGCACCTTGTCGGAGGAGATCAGCATCATGTCGACGTCTTTCTGGGCCAGCCCGAAATGGGCTTGCAGCTTGCGCGTCCTGTCGTCCAGCCGCCGCACATCGTCCATCAGAAGGGCGACTTCACCTTGAATAAGATGCGCCTGCTCACGCATGCGCTGGTCTTTCAAAACCGACTGGATGACCTGCACCGACAGCATCAGCAGCGATGGCGAAACGATGACGACGCGGGCGCGGTGGGCGCGCTGCACCAGATATTCGAAATGCTGATGAATATCGGCGAAGATCGACTCCGATGGCACGAAGATAAAGGCCGTATCCTGCGTTTCGCCGCGAATGAGATATTTCTCGGCCACGTCGCGAATATGCACCTCCATATCGCGGCGGAACTGCTGCACGGCGGCGCGTTTGGTTTCGGGCGTCTCATCCGCCTTGATCGCGTTCCAAGCCTCCAGCGGAAACTTGGCATCGATGACCAGTGCCGGCGCATTGTTCGGCATCTTGATGATGCAGTCGGGCCGATAACCGTTGGAAAGCGTCGGCTGAAGCTGAAACGCCCCGGCGGGAAGTGCATCGGCGATCAGCGTTTCCATGCGCGCCTGTCCGAAAGCACCGCGCGTCTGCTTGTTGGAAAGGATCGCCTGTAGCCCTACGACATCCTTCGCCAGATCCTGAATATTGCCCTGCGCGGCATCGATGACAGCCAGGCGCTCTTGCAGGCGGCTCAGATTTTCATGGGTCGACCGGGTCTGCTCGGTGAGCGTTTCACCAAGGCGCTGCGACATGCCGTCAAGGCGCTGGTTCAGCGTCTGGCTCATCTCGCTCTGGCGGGTACCAAGCGTTTCCGCCATGGCCGCGATCCGCCCGTGCAATTCGGACTGTGTTTTCAGGAGATCGGAGATTTCACCGTCGGCTCCCGCTTTTCTTGCGCGGTTTATCGTGACCAGCCATGTGATGGTCAGGCCGAAAACCAGGGCCACAAGCAGCGCGCCGAAGCTGATATCGACGGAGCCGGCCCGCAGCGCGGGATTAAGGAGAACGGAGAAATCTATGTTCATGATTAAATCTAGCAGATTTCCAGTGATTCGGAAGATCAAAACAAGAACACTTCTGCGGCGGAAATGAGTCGGGAAGGGTCGATGCAGGAGGCGGTTTTCTCCTTCGTGTTTTTTATTTCCTCCGCGCGAGAGATACGTTATGGGAAGCCATGACCATCAAACCGCTTATCATTTTGCCCGATCCCGTGCTGCGTCAGCAGTCGAAGCTCATCGAACAGGTGGACGCCGAAGTGCTGCGCCTTGCCGACGACATGCTCGAAACCATGTATGATGCGCCCGGTATCGGCCTCGCCGCCATTCAGATCGGCGTGCCGCGCCGCATGCTGGTGATCGACGTGGCACGCGAAGGTGAAGAAAAGGCTCCGGTCGTTTTCATCAATCCGGAAATCCTCAAAGTGTCGGACGATGTCTCGACCTATGAGGAAGGCTGCCTCTCCATCCCCGATTATTATGCCGAGGTGGAGCGCCCAGCGTCGCTCACCGTGCAATATGTCGGCCGTGACGGCAAGCAGCAGACGGTCGAGGCGGACGGTCTGCTCGCGACCTGCCTGCAGCATGAGATCGACCACCTGAACGGCGTTCTCTTCATCGACCATATTTCGCGGCTCAAACGCGACATGGTCATCAAGAAATTCACGAAAGCGGCCCGCGCAAAGATCTGATCCGGCCTCTTTGGGCTGGAGTGGATGACAGGGAAGGGGGCGACGATGTCTCTTCGCATCATTTTTATGGGCACGCCGGATTTTTCCGTTCCCACGTTGCGTGCACTGGTGGATGCGGGCCACGAGATCGTTGCCGTCTACACCCAGCCGCCACGTCCCGGCGGCCGCCGTGGTCTCGATTTGCAGAAGTCGCCGGTCCATCAGGCAGCCGAATTGCTGGGGCTGCCCGTGCTGACGCCCGTAAATTTCAAGACCGAGGAAGACCGCAAGCAGTTCCGGGATTTCAACGCCGATGTAGCCGTCGTCGTCGCTTACGGTCTGCTTTTGCCTGAAGCGATCCTCTCCGGCACGCGTCTCGGCTGTTATAATGGTCACGCCTCCCTGCTGCCGCGCTGGCGCGGGGCTGCCCCCATCCAGAGGGCGATCATGGCCGGCGATGCCGAAACCGGTATGATGGTGATGAAAATGGAAAAGGGGCTCGATACCGGCCCCGTCGCGCTCACCGCAAAGGTCGCGATCGACGAGAATATGACGGCGGGCGAACTGCATGACAGCCTGATGCTGGCGGGTGCGCGGCTGATGCGGCAGGCGATGGACAAGCTGGAGGCGGGCGACCTGCCCCTCGTTACGCAGGCGGAAGAGGGTGTTCTCTACGCCGCGAAGATCGACAAGGGCGAGACCCGTATCGATTTTTCAAGGCCCGCACAGGATGTCCATAACCACATTCGTGGCCTGTCGCCGTTCCCCGGCGCATGGCTGGAAATGGATATCGGCGGCAAGACGGAGCGCGTGAAGGTTCTGGCCTCCGAACTGGCAAGCGGAATGGGAGAAGCGGGCGCAGCGCTCGACGATGCTCTGACCATTGCCTGCGGTAGCGGCGCCGTGCGGCTCACCCGTTTGCAGAAGGCGGGCGGCAAGCCGATGTCGGCGGCCGATTTCGTGCGCGGCACACCGGTTCCGACCGCAACGAGGCTCGGCTGATGCCACGTTTCCGCATGACCGTCGAATATGACGGCACGCCTTATTACGGCTGGCAGAGACAGGATAACGGCCCCTCGGTTCAGGGCGCGCTGGAGGCTGCGGTTCGCTCGTTGACGGGAGAGAGCGTCTCCATTCGCGGTGCCGGCCGCACCGATTCCGGCGTGCATGCCGTTGGACAGGTCGCCCATATCGATCTTTCCCGCGATTGGGAACCCTACAAGCTCCGCAATGCCTTGAACGCGCATCTCGCCATGGCCGGGGAGGCCGTGGCCGTGCTCGATGCTGCAGCCGTGACCGAAGATTTCGACGCCCGTTTTTCAGCGCTGCGCCGCCATTATCTCTATCGCATCATCTGTCGCAAATCCCGGCTGGCGCTGGAGCACAAGCGGGCATGGTGGGTATCGAAGGATATGGACCACGAGCGCATGCATGAAGCCGCACAGATGCTGGTCGGCCGGCATGATTTCACGACCTTCCGTTCTGTCCATTGCCAGGCAAACAGCCCGGTCCGCACGCTCGACCGGCTGGACGTGACCCGCAACGGCGACCTCATCGAAATCCGCGCGACCGCGCAAAGCTTCCTGCATAATCAGATACGCTCCTTCGCCGGCACGCTGAAGATGGCAGGTGAAGGCACTATGACGCCTGATGATGTGCGTGCAGCGCTGGAGGCACGAGATCGCAAGGCCTGCGGTCCCGTTGCGCCGCCGGACGGTCTTTATTTCATGCAGGTCGATTATCCCGATGTCATTCCGCCGCGCCGCCGCCCCGAAGTGACGGAAGACGCGGACTGACCTGAAGCCTCACGGCCTCTCAGGCGGGATAGACGCCGAGAAAACGCTGCAATGCTTCCGACAGCAACATGGCGGGCACCAACAGCGTCATGACGACGGCCGAGACGAGCAGCGACTGGTCGCGGATGAAAAATCTGACGATCCGCGAAAAAGCGAAGACCAGCGACAGAAGCAGTGCCAGCCAGAGAATGGCGATCAACCCCTGCAGCGGCGGCAGGAAGAATGCGATCAGGATGAGAACCGCATAGGCATAAGAAAAGGGCAGCGACAGCCAGTTCATGGTGGTGACGAGCGGCGCGAATTTTTCCCGGGCGCCAAAGGCATAGAGCAGCATGCCGATCAACAGCAGGGGCACGATCCAGCAGATGGCCTCGACCATGGCCAGACGGAAAAAGAAGATGAAGCCTGTTCCCGTTCCGGGCGGATAGCTGGCGAGATAGGCGGCGCGCAGCCACAGCCAGGAAACCATCATGGCCGGCAGGCACCACAGCGCCGAATAGAAGGATCGCCACATGCCGCGCTCGGAGAGATCGAGATATCGCGCGCCATTATGATCGCCGAGCAGCAGAAGCCACAGGCCAGTCAGATAAAGTCTTACTTCACTTGCCGTCGGCATGGGCGAACCAGCGTTCGATAAAGGTCTCGTAAATGCGTGTCAGCATCTCGAGATCGGCAACGGCCACGCGCTCGTCGACCATATGCATGGTCTGCCCGACAAGGCCAAATTCCACGACAGGGCAATAATCCTTGATGAAGCGCGCATCCGAGGTGCCGCCCGTGGTCGAAAGCTTCGGTTCTTTGCCTGTCACGGCTTCCACCGCACCTGACAGCGATGAGATGAGCGCATTGTTGCGCGTCAGGAAGACGTGGCTCGGACGGTCCGCCCAGACGATCTCATATTTGACCGGAGCCCGGTCGGGGCGAAGCTCGCCTTCGGCTGCGGCGGCATCGAGGCGGCGGATGATTTCCGCCCGCAGGCTCTCTGCCGTCCAGCTATCGTTGAAACGAATGTTGAAGGCCGCCGTCGCCCGCGCCGGGATCACATTGGTGGCGGCATTGCCGGTATCGACGGTCGTCACTTCCAGATTGGAAGGCTGGAAATCATCCGTGCCGTGATCGAAGGCCGGATGCATCAACGCATGGGTAAGCTGCAAAAGACCGCGAATGGGGTTGTCGGCGAGATGCGGATAGGCGGCGTGGCCCTGAACGCCATGGACCGTGATCCGGCCCGAGAGCGAACCCCGGCGGCCGATCTTGATCATGTCGCCCAGCTGGTCGGGGTTGGTCGGCTCGCCCACGACACAGGCGTCCCATGTCTCGCCTCTGGCGGCTGCCCATTCCAGCAGCTTGGAAGTGCCGTTGATCGACGGGCCTTCCTCATCGCCTGTAATCAGGAAAGAAACGGACCCCTGCGGCTTGCCGTGTTTTTCGATATGGCGGGCAATGGCCGCCACGAAACAGGCGATGCCGCCTTTCATGTCCACCGCACCGCGACCGTACATTTCCCCACCGGCGATGTCTGCCGAAAAGGGCGGATGGCTCCATGCGGCCTCATCACCCACGGGAACGACATCCGTATGGCCCGCAAACATCAGATGCGGACCTTCGGTGCCGAGCCGTGCATAGAGGTTTTCCACGTCAGGAGTGCCGGCCTCCGTCGCCATCACACGCTCCACCGCAAAGCCGAGCGGCGAAAGCAGGGTGTCGAGCAGGGAAAGCGCGCCGCCTTCCGCAGGCGTTACCGAAGGGCAACGGATGAGGGCGGCGAGATTGGCAACGGGATCGGTCGTGGTCATGGTATCAGCTTTTATCAGTCGCGCAGAAGCTCGTTGATGCCGGTCTTGGAACGGGTCTTTTCATCGACGCGCTTGACGATCACGGCGCAATAGAGGCTTGGGCCCGGTTCGCCGTTCGGGAAAGGCTTGCCCGGCATGGTGCCGGCAACGACGACGGAATAGGGCGGCACTTCGCCATAGGTGATCTCGCCGGTGGCGCGATCGACGATCTTGGTGGATTTGCCGATGAAGACGCCCATACCGAGAACCGCACCTTCGCGCACGATGCAGCCTTCGACGACTTCCGAACGGGCGCCGATGAAGCAATTGTCCTCGATGATCGTCGGGCCCGCCTGCAAGGGCTCCAGAACGCCGCCGATGCCGACGCCGCCCGAAAGATGCACATTCTTGCCAATCTGCGCGCAGGAGCCGACCGTCGCCCAGGTATCAACCATCGTGCCTTCATCGACATAGGCGCCGAGATTGACGAAAGAGGGCATCAGCACCACGTTCTTGGCAACGTAAGCCGAGCGGCGCACGACGGCGTTCGGCACGGCGCGGAAACCGGCGGCGCGGAACTGGTTTTCACCCCAGTTTTCGAACTTCGACGGCACCTTGTCCCACCAGGTGGATTCGCCCGGTCCGCCGGTCACGATTTCCATGTCGTTCAGGCGGAAGGACAGAAGCACGGCCTTTTTCAGCCACTGGTTCACCTTCCAGTTTCCGTCAGCCTGCTTTTCGGCCACGCGCGCCTTGCCGCTGTCGAGAAGTTGAAGAGATGTGTCCACGGCATCGCGAACCTCGCCCTTCGTCGATACGTTCACACCATCGCGGTTGTCGAATGCGGTTTCGATGATGGTTTCGAGGGAGGTTAGATCCGTAAGGCTCATGGAAAATTCCTTGAATGTCGCGTGGTGTTCGTGGTCACGGATGGTCCCGCGCCGCTGGAAGGCTTTGGTCATTTGATCTAAGGGAGTGTTGGAAAGGCGTCAATGTGATTTGGATGATTTGGCGCGTCAGACGAAAGGCATGGAAATGACACGACTGAAAAACGGCAAATTGCGGCGCAAGGACGGGGTATGGGACCCGTTGAAGCGCAGCTCTGCGGACAAGCAGCAGGCCGAGGTCATTCCCAGGACGCCACAGTCGGATTCCCCGTCCTACCGGCTTGCCTATGCGGACATGGATTTTCTCTGCCGCGAGGAACTGCGTCCCGTCAGGCTTCAGCTGGAACTTCTGAAGACAGAAATGGCGCTGGCCGAGCGGGGCATCAAATCCACCGTCGTCATGTTCGGCGGCGCCCGTATTCCTGAACCCGGCGGCGAGGCCTGGGCGGCGCGCAACGAGACGCAGAAGCGCAATCTGGAGCAATCCTCGGTTTATTACGACGAGGCGCGCAAATTTGCCCGTCTCTGTACCGATTATGCCGCGAAATCAGATCACCTCGAATATGTCGTGGTCACCGGCGGCGGTCCCGGTGTCATGGAAGCGGGCAATCGCGGCGCTGCCGATGCCGGCGGCCCGTCTATCGGCCTCAACATCGTCCTGCCACACGAGCAGGCACCGAACCCCTATGTAACACCGGAGCTGAGCTTCAACTTCCACTATTTCGCCATTCGCAAGATGCATTTCCTGATGCGGGCGAAAGCGGTGGTGATCTTTCCCGGCGGTTTCGGCACGCTTGATGAGCTCTTCGAAACGTTGACGCTTATCCAGACGAAGCGCATGGAGCCCATTCCGCTCGTCCTGTTCGGTGAGAAGTTCTGGCGATCGGTAATCAATTTCAAATTCCTGGCGGATTTCGGCACCATTGCACCGGATGATATGAATTTGCTGCATTTCGCCGAAACGGCCGAAGATGCATGGAAAGTCATATCGGCCCACTACGAACACTGATTATGCTTGGCGCGGCGAAGTAATTTTAGGGTTTAATTAGCAATCTTCTTCTAATTTCACCTCGTCGCGCTGCAGCGCACTGTCCCCTGCGGACGGGCCTCCATGACGGAGATTTATCATCCGTTGACGTCAGCCTTCTTCGGGCGGGCGATTTGATCGAGGCCAAAATGTTCAATTTCCAAGTGAAGTCGCTTGCGACGAAGCTGATCCTCGTAACCGGCTGCGCCATCACCACGGTTCTCGTTGCATCGAATTCCTTTCTCATTTCCCAGACGAGTGAGCGCGTGCACGCGCTGACCATGGATCAGGCCAATACCGAAGCGCGCGCCATCGCCAATGTGATCGCCGCCGATGTGGGCGAACTCGGCAGCGCCGCACGCTCCATGGCCGGCGTCATCGGCCGCGCGCATCAGGCGAAATCGATGGACCGCCCCGGCATCGTCAACATCCTCAAGGCCAATGTCGAGCAGAATACTTTTGCTTTCGGAAGCTGGTTTTGCGAGCAGCTCGGCCTTTTTGATGGACAGAGCACGGAGATTGCGGGCAGGCTCGATCTTGGCACCAATGAAAACGGCGCGTTTGCCCCCTATTGGTCGAAGACCCAGAAGGGCGACATCCAGTTTTCGACCTTCAAGAACGATTATGCGGCGGAATGGTATGCGCTCGCCGCCAAATCCGGCAAGGGCGCCATTACCCAGCCTTATCTCGCCGAAGGCACGGAAGTACCCACAACCATGACCTCGCTTGCCTATCCGGTCATGTCGGACGGCAAGATGATCGGTGTGGCGGGTGTCGATATCTCGCTGGCCTCGCTGTCGCAGAAGCTGCAAGCGCTGCATCCTTTCGAAACCGGCCGCGTAACGCTCGTTTCGCAGGGCGGCCAGTGGCTGGTGCCGCCGACGCCCGAGCAGAACATGAAGGCTTACGACGGAGACGGTGCGAGCACCGTGCAGGCTGCGATTACCTCCGGCAAACAGGGCCTCATTGAAAATCTCGGCCTCGATACGGACGCGCCCTATAACCGTCTCGTCTATCCCTTCGCCGTTCCGGGCCTCAACGCGACCTGGGTGGTGCTGGTGGATATTCCCCATCAGGCCCTGAACGCACCGGTTCAGGAACAGACCTACATGATGATCATCGGTGCGATCGTCATTCTCGCTGCCGTCATCACTGCGCTTTCTTTCGCCGTGCGCCATTTCGTCCGCAATCCGCTTGCCTCGCTGGTTTCCGACGTCAGGACGCTGAGCGACGGTCGCTACGATGTACCGGTTTCCGGACAGGAGCGCCGGGATGAGACGGGTGCGGTGGCTACTGCACTTGAAGGTTTCCGCGCGAAGCTTGCCGGTATCCGCGAGATGGAGGCCGAAGCCGAGGCCCAGCGTGGTCACGCGGAAACGGCGCGCCAGCGCTCGGAATCCGAGCGTACTGAAAACAGCCGCATGCAGCAGCACATTGTCGGCGTGCTGGGTGCTGGCCTCAATGCGCTTTCGCAGGGCAATCTCACCTACCGTATCGAAGACGAGTTCCCCGGCGAATATGCGAAGCTGCGCGAGGACTTCAACTCGGCGCTCGCCAGCCTCGAGGAAACCGTTTCCACGGTCAACGCAACCGTCGTCAGCATCGGCAACGGCACCGGCGAGATCACCCGCGCAGCCAGCGATCTTTCGCACCGCACGGAACAGCAGGCCGCAAGCCTGGAAGAAACCGCCGCCGCCCTCAATGAGCTGACCGCGCAGGTGAATTCCAGCGCGGAAAACGCCGCAGAGGCGGCCGGAGCCGTCAGCCATGCCTGCGACGATGCGGGCAAATCGGGTGAAGTCGTGCAGCAGGCCGTGAACTCCATGGAAGGCATCGCGCAATCCTCTGCCGAAATCTCCCGCATCATCGGCGTTATCGACGAGATCGCCTTCCAGACCAACCTTCTGGCGCTGAATGCGGGTGTGGAAGCCGCGCGCGCCGGTGATGCCGGCAAGGGCTTTGCCGTCGTAGCACAGGAGGTGCGCGAACTGGCGCAGCGGTCTGCCACCGCGGCCAAGGAGATCAAGGGCCTCATCAACACCTCGGCCACCCAGGTGGACGAGGGCGTCCAACTGGTCGGCAAGGCCGGTGCGACGATGAAAAAGATCGCCGATCAGGTTCTGCAGATCAACCAGTTGATACGGCAGATTTCCGCCTCCGCCAGCGAGCAGGCGGTAGGCCTTAAAGAGATCAATTCCGCTGTCACGCAGATGGATCAGGTTACCCAGCAGAATGCGGCGATGGTGGAAGAAACCACGGCGGCCAGCGTGACGCTGAACAGCGAAGCCGAAACGCTGAAGTCGCTCGTGGCCGGTTTCTCCGTTTCCGGCGGCCACTCCAGCCAGCAACTGCGCGCCACGGCGGCGGCAATGCGCGCCTCCGCCGCTCCGGCAAGGGCGCAGGCTGCGGCTCCTCGCGCCCGTCCGAGAACCAGCGGTGCAAACGCGCTGGCGCAGGATGACTGGACGGAGTTCTGACAGGCCTTCCTGACTTCAAATAAAAAGGGCCGCTGGGGATACCAGCGGCCCTTTTTGGTGTTCGTATTCCGTCACAGACGGGCGAAACGTTCCGTCAGTAATTCGAAGAAGCCGTCGGCGTCCACCTTGCGCATCACACGGGCATTGGCGGGCCGTTCGGTAACATTCCACCAGTCCACCACTGTCATGCCCATGGTCAGCTCGGAATGGACCTCGATTTCGACATTGCATTCGCGACCTTCGAACAACTCGGGCTTGATGAGATAGGCAATGACGCTCGGGTCATGCAGCGGACCGCCATCCGAACCGTACTTCTCAATATCGAAACGTTCGAAGAATTCCAGCATTTCAGCCATGGCGATGGCCGGCCGCGTGCCAATGTCGCGAATGCGGCTGACCCGAGCCTTGGTCGTCAGCAACTGATGGGTGACGTCGAGCGGCATCATGACGATCGGCATGCCGGAGCGGAAGACGATATCGGCGGCCTGCGGGTCGACATAGATGTTGAATTCCGCCGCCGGTGTGATGTTGCCGCCCTCGAAGAAGCCACCGCCCATCATCACCAGCTCCTTGACGCGATCGGCGATTTCCGGGGCCTTCAGGAGCGCCAGCGCCACGTTGGTCAGCGCGCCGAGCGTGCAGAGCGTTACGGTGCCGGCGGGTTCCCGCATCAGCGTTTCAATGATGAAATCGACCGCATGCTGCTTTTGCGCTTCCATGGTCGGCTCATCGAGAACCGGGCCGTTGAGGCCGGTGCTGCCGTGAACATGCTCGGCGGTGATGGGCTTGCGCACCAGCGGCTTCTCCGCGCCCTCATAGACGGGAATATCGGTGCGGCCGCACAATTCGCAGATGATGCGGATGTTGCGGCTGGTCAGTTTCAGCGGAACGTTGCCGGCAACAGCGCACAGCCCGAGAATGTCGATTTCGTCAGGGCTCCCAAAAGCGAGCATGATTGCCGCCGCGTCGTCCTGGCCCGGATCGGTGTCGATAATGATTTTTCTGCGTTCTGCCATGTCTTGCCCGCCGTTGAGATGAGCGCTTTTTTCGAGCGGCGGGTGCTCACTTGTCAAGCCTCATTCCCCGGTATCCCCTTTGCTCGTCGCCGCGTCTTGCGTATTGCGGTTGTGCTTCCCATATTGCAGGGGCCGGTGCGATTGACCGGCAAGGCTGCCGGAAGCGGGGCCGCGAAACGTCGCTTGGTTGCAAGGACAAAAGAGACATGAGCCGCATGACGCCATTCACCCACCCGCTTTTGCTGGGTTTTGATGCCATGGAAAAAACGCTGGAGCGCATGGCTAAGGCCAATGACGGCTATCCTCCCTATAACATAGAGCGTCTGCCCGGCAACGATGACGTGCCCGAGCGCCTGAGGATTACCATCGCGGTTGCCGGTTTTTCGCAGGACGATCTGGATGTCACGACGGCCGATAACCAGCTTGTCATCCGCGGCCGCCAGCAGGAACAGGAGAAGCGCGATTTTCTTTATCGCGGAATCGCGGCGCGCCAGTTCCAGCGGGTCTTCGTGCTTGCCGACGGCATGCAGGTCAGGGAGGCGCGCCTGCGCAACGGCCTTCTTTCCATCGATCTGGTCCGGCCGGAAATTTCAAACGTGGTGAAGAAAATTAATATTTCCGTCTCAGAGTAGACCATGAACGCCGGAATCCGACACGAATCGCTCGGCGTGAAGAAGGAGGCTGAAATATGCTGTTGAAAGAAGCGCATGCGCGTCTCACCCAATCCCAGCTCGCCCATATCGGCGAAGGAGAAGTGGGATATATCCGCAAGATTCGCGCGGAAGACGTCAGCCGCTGTTTCCCGGAAGCGCCCGATCTCGATCCGCAGTTGGACCTTTGGGCGCTGTTCGGTGCAGATGGTACGCCGATCCTCCTGACGGACAACCGGTCCAGTACGTTTTTCAAGGCTGCCGAAGACGATCTCCAGACCGTCAGCCTGCATTGAAGAAAAAAGCCCGCTTTTGAGCGGGCTTTTCTTTCGCGGGTTAAAGGAACGGGCGGTCCGGCATGTCGTCGATGGAGATGACGCCGTCCTTGTTCTTGTCCAGCCGTTCAAACATCTTTTCGCCGGCGGCGGTGAATTCGGCCTTGCTGACCTGACCGTTCTCGTCGGTATCGGCCCAGCGGATCAGCGCGAAACCTGCGCCCTTGCCGCCATGCTTGCCCCATCCCTGATGGCCGAAACGGCCGCCATGTTCGCGCTCGGCATGTCTTTCGGCGCGCTTGCCCTCGGGGCCCTTGCCGTCTTCGGCTTTGGCCTCCTCACGCTCGGGACGGGGATTGGCGGCGCGGAAAGCTTCCATTTTCGCCTGGCGATACTCACGCATTTCCTTCGGCGTGATCGAGCCGTCCTTGTCCTTGTCGATCTCGGTGAAGAGCGCGTCCTGACGGGAGGCGAATTCTTCCTTGGAAATCTTGCCGTCCTTGTTGGCATCCGCAACCTTTAGGAGGTGAACGAAGGCGGCTTCCTGGCGGATTGGCATGCGATCCTTATGGCCTTTGCCGGGTGCGGCGAAACTTGCCGTTGAGGCCGTGCTGAGCACAAGGGCTGCGCCAAGAGCAGACAGGGCGATTTTTCGTGTGGTCATCGTCATTACCTTTCTTTGGTGTCCCTGAAGAGAAGATAGTGACGTCCAGCAAGCCCCACCACTTAAACATCGGTAAGGTGTATGAAGCTTCGGTAATGTTTGCTGCTCAGCCTGCGATGGTTTTCGTCAGGAAGCCGGTCAGATCGTCGGTGATGTAGTCGATATGCGCATCCGTGACGGCCGGGATTTCCCAGCGTTCCATGACGACACCCTCGAGATTGGCGGGGACGAGCAGCACGGTCTTCATGCCAAGCGCCTTGGGCGCCGCGAGATTGCGGGGTAAATCCTCGAACATGGCGGCTTTTTGCGTGTCGAGCTTCGCAAGCGCCGCGAACTTCTCATAGGTCGCGCTGGCCGGTTTCGGCAGATAGCCGGCGGCGACGATATCGAAAATATCCTCGAAATGATCGAGAATGCCAAGCGCACCGGCGGCGGCCTGCGCATGTTTGACGCTGCCGTTGGTAAGGATGAATTTGCGGCCCGGCAGAGCTTTGATCGCCTCGCCAAGTTCCGGATGCGGTTTCAGCGCCGAATAGTCGATGGCATGGGCACGTTCCAGAAACTCGTCCGGGCTGATGCCGTAATGGATCATCAGGCCCTGAAGCGTCGTGCCGTGGTCGTGATAATAGCGCTTCTGCAGCGCCCGCGCCTCGTCGGGATCGAGCTTCAGAAGCTCCGCCACATAGGCCGTCATGTTACGGTCGATCTGCGAAAACAGATTGATGTGATGCGGATAGAGCGTGTTGTCGAGATCGAAGACCCATTCGCTCACATGGGCGAAATCGGCGGCTTCGGGCAGGTTTTTCGGCTTTGTGTCCATGGGCTGCTTTATGCCTGTTTCGAAGGCCGAAGAAAATCGAAAAGACGACGATTGATCAGAAAATCGGGCTTGGCTGCGGGCTCCCGCGCATGATACCGCCAAAGCCATGGAACTCTGGATTGGTATCACTTTCGCAAGCGCGTTCCTGCAGAACCTGCGCTCGACCCTGCAAAAGCACCTCAAAGGCATGATGGGCACCACGGGCGCGACCTTCGTGCGCTTCGTGTTCGGCATGCCTTTCGCTCTCGCTTATCTTGCTTTCCTGCATTTCGGGCTCGGTCGCCCTCTGCCGGTGCCGAACATGTCCTTTGCCGTGTGGGCGACGGTCGGCGCCATGGCGCAGATTGCCGCCACCTTCCTGCTCGTGCACCTGTTCTCCTTCCGTAATTTCGCGGTTGGAACGGCCTATTCCCGCACAGAACCGGCGCAGGCGGCACTGTTCGCGGTTATTTTCATCGGGGAAAGCGTCAATGGCGGCACATTGGCGGCCATCGCCATCTCGGTCGCCGGCGTCATGCTGATTTCGGTGGCGCGCACGGAAGTCACGCCCGCTTCCTTCTTCACCTCGATCTTCAGCCGGACAGCGGGTATCGGTCTTGCCTCGGGCGCTTTCTTCGGCCTGTCATCAGTCGCTTACCGGTCGGCGTCGCTCGCGCTTGCGCCGAGCCTTCCCACTCCGGATGCGATGATGCAGGCGGGCTTTACTCTGGTTGTCGTCATCGTCATGCAGACGGTGTCGATGTTCCTGTGGATCGTCTGGCGCGAGCGGGAAGAGTTGCGGCGCATCGCCAAGGTGTGGAAACCGTCGCTTGCGGTCGGTTTCGTGGGCGCAACGGCCTCGTTCGGCTGGTTCACGGCGATGACCCTGCAGCAGGCCGCCGTGGTGAAGGCATTGGCGCAGGTGGAGATGCTTTTCGCCTTCGCCTCGACCGTGCTTTTCTTCAAGGAGAAAATCAACCGGCTCGAACTGTCCGGCTGCCTGCTGATTGTCGTGGGCGTGCTGTCGCTTTTGGCATTCGGCTGAATGTCGGTTGTGGCGGACAGGCTTGCCGTCCGCCACCTGAAGCACATCAGGGCACGATGAGCGTGCCGGCGCCTTCCGTGAAGATTTCCAGAAGGACGGAGTGGGGCGTCTTACCGTTGAGGATCACAACGCCTTGAACACCGGCCTTGATGGCGTCGATGCAGGTCTCGACCTTCGGGATCATACCGCCGGAAATCGTGCCGTCCTTGATGAGCGCACGCGCCTGCGAGACGGTGAGTTCCTTGATGAGTTCCTTGTTCTTGTCGAGAACGCCGGGAACGTCGGTGAGAAACAGCAGACGCGAGGCGTGAAGCGCACCCGCAATCGCGCCGGCAAAGGTATCGGCATTGATATTGTAGGTGGCGCCATCGCGGCCGGGCGCGACCGGGGCGATCACCGGGATCATTTCCGACTTGGCGAGCAGGTCGAGCAGGGTGCGGTCGACTTCGGTGACTTCGCCGACGAACCCGAGATCGAGCACACGTTCGATATTGCTGTCAGGATCGATGACGGTCTTTTTCGCCTTTTCGGCAAAGACCATGTTGCCGTCCTTGCCGCACAGGCCGATCGCCCATTCGCCCGTCTGGTTGATGAGGGCGACGATTTCCTTGTTGATCGAGCCGGCCAGGACCATTTCGACGATCTCGACCGTCTTGGCGTCGGTGACGCGCAGACCGCCCTCGAATTTCGATTCGATGCCCATCTTGGTCAGCATCGCGCCGATCTGCGGGCCGCCGCCATGCACAACGATGGGGTTAATGCCCGATTGCTTCAGCAGGGCGATGTCTTCCGCGAAAGCCTTGCCGAGCGTGGAATCCCCCATGGCGTGACCGCCATATTTCACCACGATGGTCTTGTTCTCGTATTTCTGCATGAAAGGCAGAGCCTGTGCGAGCAGCCGCGCCTGAGTTTCGCTTTCGGAAGACGTCATCTAAAAACCTCGGTCTGTGGTTGCGGCCGTTGAAAGCCTGCCACCGCTCTAAAGCAAGTCTTTGACGGATGAAATAACCTCCTGGCCTTATTGTGTCGGCAACGGTCAAATTTCTTTTTTTTGGCTGTCCCGGCCCCGTAATGAGATTGACATAAAGGTCCAATGGGACCAGCCTTACACCGAAAAGGGGAGGGGTTATTTCAGGGTGACAGGTGATGTCGCGCGCCGCGGGAGCGATGCTGACCTGAACGACCGAGGAGCGAGAAACCACATGACGGCACCCGATCGAGACAAGCAAAGCGGCTTGCAGGATGAAGTGCTTGCGGGCGAATATGTGCTGGGTGCGCTGCCGCCGGAAAGCATGGCGGAGCTTGCCAAGCGCGTCAAACGCGACCGCCAGTTCGCGGCCATGGTCAGGCGCTGGCGGGACAATCTGGCGGAAACCGAATATCGCGAAAACGCAACCGTCGCCGCACTGCTGGAACGGGACCCGAGCCGCTCCGGCTTGCCATTCAGGGGCCAGCCGCTACGGGGCGGCAGCATGTTCGCAGCCATATTTTCGGAGGTCTGGCATTCCGTGCGCTTCTGGCGCCTTCTGGCGTTAACGGCGATGCTCTGGACCGCCGTTCTGCTTTTCACCATCGCCTGAGAGGCATGCCCCTCAAAGAGAGATCGTTCTGACGATCTCGGCCCGCAGGCTATCCAGCCCGAATGATTTTTCCGAGGATGTGGCGAGAACTTCCGGATAGGCGGCGGGACGCTTGCGGATTTTCTCCAGCGTTTCACCGATGAGCCGCGGAACGCCGGCATCCTTGATCTTGTCCGTCTTCGTCAGCACGATCTGGTAGGAAACGGCCGCCTTGTCGAGCAGGGTCAGAACCTCCTCGTCATTCTTTTTCACGCCATGGCGGGAATCGATCAGCACGTAAACGCGCTTCAGCGTCGCACGGCCGCGCAGATAATCGAAGACGAGCTTCGTCCAGGCGTCGACCTGATCCTTGGGGGCCTGCGCATAACCGTAACCGGGCATGTCGACCAACGCCATCGGCGGCAGATCGCCCGCTTCGCCGGAATAACCATCCGGAACGAAATAGTTCAGTTCCTGCGTGCGTCCGGGCGTATTGGACGTGCGGGCAAGCCCCTTGTGGCCCACCAGCGCATTGATGAGCGAGGACTTGCCGACATTCGAACGACCGGCGAAGGCAATCTCCGGCGGCCCTTCGGGCGGCAGGAATTTCATTGCGGGAACGCCGCGAATGAAAATCCAGGGTCGCCCGAACAGGGGCTTTTCGGTTGCCGTGCCGGTCTCACTCATTTCGATTGCACCGGCTTTCGCTTGAACAGCCCCTTAATGTTATCGAACAGCTCGATCTTGGCGCCCTGGCGCTTCATGATGACGGCCTGCTGGGTGATGGAGAGCGTATTGTTCCATGCCCAGTAGATGACCAGACCGGCCGGGAAGGAGGCCAGCATGAAGGTGAAGATCAGCGGCATCCAGTTGAAGATCATCGCCTGCGTCGGATCGGGGGGCGTCGGGTTCATACGCATCTGCAGGAACATGGTGATGCCCATGACAAGCGGCCAGACACCGATCATCAGGAAGTGCGGCACGTCGTAAGGCAGAAGGCCGAACAGGTTGAACAGCGACGTCGGATCCGGCGCGGAAAGGTCGTGGATCCAGCCGAAGAACGGCGCATGCCGCATTTCGATGGTGACGTAGATGACCTTGTAGAGCGCGAAGAAGACCGGGATCTGCAAAAGCATCGGCCAGCAGCCGGCGACCGGATTGATCTTCTCTTCCTTGTAGAGCTGCATCATCGCCTGCTGCATGGCCATGCGGTCATCGCCATGCTTGGCTTTCAGCTCTTCCATCTTCGGCTGCACGCGCTTCATGTTCGCCATGGAGGCATATTGCTTGCTGGCGAGCGGGAAGAAGAGAGCCTTGACGACGATGGTGGTGAGCAGGATCGCCACGCCGAAATTGCCAAAATAACGGAAGAAGAAATCCATCAGTTTGAACATCGGCTTGGTGATGAAGTAGAACCAGCCCCAGTCGATCAGAAGGTCGAACTTCGGAATGGCGTAGGTCGTTTCGTAACGGTCGACCAGCGGCACTTCCTTGGCGCCGGCAAAGACGAGGCTCTTCAGCTCGATCGACTGGCCGGGCTCGACCGTCAGGGCATCGCTCTTGAAGTCTGCCTGGTAGCTCGGCTGATTGCCGGTGATGTGCGAGTAGCGCGTCTCGAACGGTGTCGTCTGCGGCGGAACGATGGCCGCGGCCCAATATTTGTCGGTGATGCCGAGCCAACCGCCGGTCGCCTTTGCAACTGTTACCGGCGCTTCTTCGACGTCCTTGTATTTTTCTTCCGTCAGGCTGCCATCCTTGCCGGAGACGCCGAGGAAACCTTCATGGATGACGAAGACCGGGGGAACCGCGGGCTTGTTGTTGCGCGTCACACGGCCATAGGTGGCGAAGGAGATCGCAGCCTGTCCCGGGTTTTCTACCTTGTCGGCCACCGAGATCATATAATGCTCGTCGATCGAAACCGTACGCGAGAAGATGACGCCCTTGGAATTGGTGTAGGTCAGCGTGACCGGAGTGGTTTCCGTCAGCTTGTCGCCGTTGGCAAGCGTCCAAACGGTGGTCGGGCCGGGCACGCCGCCGACGTCCTGTGCCGCAACGTAACCGAGTTCGGTGAAATAGCCCTCCTTGGTGTCGGAGGGCGAGAACAGCGTGATGATCGGGCTCGAGTCATCGACGGTCTCATGGTAGTCCTTGAGCCGGATGTCGTCGAAGCGGGCGCCGGTAAGGTTGATCGAGCCGGCGATGGCGTTGGTCTCGATGGCGACACGCTGGGTCTTTGCGATTGCCTCTTCGCGGGTCGCGGTGGCGGCGGCCTGCGGGGAGGATGCGGGCGGTGCGCCTTCAACGGCGGCCCCCGGTGCGGCGCCCGGCGCAGGCTGCTGTTGCTGCGTCGTTTGCTGCTGCGCCTGGCGGGCCTCTTCGGCGCGGCGCTGCTGCTCGATACGCGGATTCATGTAAAGGAATTGCCAGGCGAGGACGATGACAACCGAAAGGGCTATCGCGATGAAGTAATTGCGGTTCTTTTCCATCATTCTTTCCTGGAGCGGGTCTCCTGGGACCGTTTCGGTTTCGCCGTTCCTTCAATTCGCTCGTTAAGGAGAGACTGAAGTTTCGGGAAGGCTGTATCAAGCACGTCCCTGCGGGCGACAATCACATAGTCATGACCGGGCTTCATTGCGACCCCGGCAGAAAGCCTGACGGCTTCCTTGAGACGGCGGCGCATGCGATTTCGCTCGACCGCGTTGCCTTGTCTTTTCGTTACGGTAAAACCGACGCGAGGCTCGGTTTCCGGGGCTTTCCGGTCAAGCACTTCCAGAAGAAAGCTGCCTCCCCGCCGTTTTTCTCCTGCCTGAACGGCAAGGAAATCCGACCGGTTTTTAAGCCGGCCGGGCAGTTTTCCTGTCTTACTCATGTGCCCGCGACTTTCACCGGGTCACAGAGACGGCAATTAAGCCGAAAGACGAGCGCGGCCGCGCGCACGGCGGGCTGCGAGAACCTTGCGGCCGCCAGCGGTAGCCATACGGGCGCGGAAGCCATGACGACGCTTGCGGACGAGCTTGGACGGTTGGTAAGTACGCTTCGACATTTATTTAATACCGCGGTGTGCGGCCCTTCTTGAATTTGCAATAATTTGCAAGAGCGTTTCGTTTTTTGCACGGCTAACCCCGCCTGGGCGAGCTTTCAATGGCCGAGCGTGCGCGGCTTATAAGGGCATAGGCCGAGCAAAGTCAATTGCCGAAGGGGTTTTCGCGCTTCACCTTTTGCGGAAAACGCATCGCCATCTTCTTCGCCGACAGCCGATAGAGGCCAATTCCAGCGCGTCATCGGTAAAATCCGAAATTCTTTCTTAACGCGGCATTGATAAATCTTGTGACGCGAAAAGTTATGCCAGCTTCCCATTTTCATCGCGCAGCTGGTTTTTGTTGGGGGAACGAAGTTGAGAATTCGCGGTCGTATCAATCTACTTGTCGGGCTGATGAGCCTTGTTGCCTGTACCATTGGCGGGCTGTCCATCTATGCGATCAACGAATTCTGGGTTCGTTCGCATCATTTCGAGAAAGCCGCCGAAAGGGCTTATAAGGGAGAGGCGCTCAACCGACTGGTGACGGCAGTCGTCATGGACGCGCGCGGTATCTATGCGGCCGCCGATGTGGCTGCGGCCACCCCCTTTGCTAACGGCATGGTGAAAAATCTCGACGCCATGGAAAAGCTGATCGCTACTTGGGCCCCGCTGGTGCCGGCCGAGCAAAAAGCGAGTTTCGACAAGCTTGTCAGCCGATCCAAGGAGTTTCGGTCCTTCCGCTTGGAGACGGTCCGTCTCGGTAAGGAAGTCGGGCCCCAGGCGGCCAACCAGCAGGGTAATAACGAGGCTAACCGCACCAACCGCAAGGCTTATCAGGCGGAGATCGACAGTGTCGTGAAAAACGACCTTGCCGAACTCGAAGTCGTGAAGGCGGGGGTCGATTCTTTCAGCACCGCCATATTCTGGGTGATTGTCGCGGTGACGGTTGCAGGTGTCGGCGCGGGAGCGGCCTTCGGCCTGTATATGGGAACGCGGCAACTCAGCGCACCCATCCGCAGGGTTTCGCAGGTGATGAATGCTGTGGCCGACGGAAATCTCGACGCCGCCGTCCCCTATCTCGGCCGCAACGATGAAATCGGCGAAATGGCCGCGGCCGTCGAGGTCTTCAAGAAAAACGGCAGCGAAGTGCGCCGCATGAATGCGCAGGAAGCCGCCATGCGCGCGAAAAGCGACGATCTGCAGGCCGGCATGGCCATCGTCGTCGACGCTGCGGCCCAGGGCGATTTCAGCCGCCGCATCAACAAGGATTATGGCGACGACAACCTCAATCGTTTTGCCGCGACGATCAATTCGCTCCTCATCGGGGTCCATAATGGCGTGTCCGAGACCAGCCGCGTCATTGAAGGCTTTGCGCGGGGCGATCTGACGGAGAGAATGGATGGCGAGTTCCGCGGCGTTTTCGCCGAACTTCAGGTGAACGTCAACCAGACGCTGACCAAGCTGCGCGAGACGATGCGCGAAGTGCGCGGCAGCACGGAAGGCATCAGCGGCAACGCGAACGAATTGCGCTCGGCGGCCGATGACCTGTCGAAGCGGACGGAACAGCAGGCGGCGGCGCTGGAGGAAACCTCAGCCGCTCTGGATGAGATTACCGCCGTTGTTCGCAATTCGACCGATCGTGCGCAGGAAGCCAGCGCCATGGTTGCCGAAACGAAGCAGAAGACGGAGGAGTCCGCCAATGTCGTGCGCGACGCCGTGTCCGCCATGGATCGTATCGAGCATGCCTCGCGCGAAATCAGCCAGATCATCAACGTCATCGACGAAATTGCCTTCCAGACGAACCTGCTGGCGCTGAATGCCGGTGTGGAAGCCGCCCGTGCAGGCGAGGCGGGCAAGGGCTTTGCCGTCGTCGCTCAGGAGGTGCGAGAACTTGCGCAACGATCCGCAACCGCTGCGAAGGACATCAAGGCGCTGATCACCAAATCGGGCGAGGAGGTTGGGCGCGGCGTATCGCTGGTGCAAAGAACTGGCGGCGCACTGAGCGAGATCGAGACCCGCGTTCTGGCAATCAACGAGCACATCCATTCGATCGCCACGGCCGCCAGGGAGCAGTCCACCGGCCTGCATGAGGTGAATACCGCCATCAACCAGATGGACCAGGTAACGCAGCGCAACGCCGCCATGGTGGAGGAGACCTCGGCTGCAACCCATAAGCTGAGCAGCGAGGCCGACCATCTCGTGACGCTCGTGGCGCGCTTCAATGTCGGCGCGGAAAATGTGCAGCGCAGCCCCCGCATCGAGCAGCCCGTGAGGCCGATGACGGTCTCCGCCGGACCGGTGGCGGTCTCCGGCAGGACGCAGGCGGTGGCGTCTCCGGCCCGGAAATTGATGAACAGCGTCAGCCGCGCGCTCAATGCCCAGCCTGCGGCAGCACCCGCACATGGCGACTGGCAGGAATTCTAGACGACCAGCGGTCCGCTTCCAAACCGGCTTACCTTCGAACGCCGCCCCTGCCGGGCGGCGTTTGTTTTTCCGGCAATGAAAACCTTTATTTTGCAGCGCATTGGAAAAATATCCATTAGGTCCTATTATCATCGCTGCATATAAACCGAGCCGTTCCACGCAAGCAGCGGCGCGCATACAGGATCATGGCCCGGTGTTTTCTAAAGGCGTAGACAGCTTGGACCGCACGCAAGACGATCCGGTGCATTGCATGCCGGGATTGACCGCCGGTCTTTCGGGGCGGTTGCTGTTGCTCACAGTCATCTTCGTGATGATCGCCGAAGTGCTGATCTTCGTACCTTCCGTCGCCAATATGCGTCTTTCATGGTTGCGCGACCGTCTGAATACGGCTGCGGCCGCCGGGGCTGTCATCGACGGCCTGCAGGCTGAACTGCCGAGAAGCGTGCAGAACGACACGCTGATGGCAACCGGAGCGAAGCTTATCGCCCTGCGCAAGGACGGCACGTCGCGCTTGCTCGCCGTGGCGGAAACGCCGCCGGGCGTCGATGAGCAATATGATCTTTCCGACGTTTCGCAGGTGGCGGCGGTGCGGGACGCCTTTTCCACCCTGCTGTTCGGCGGCAACCGCATCATCCGCGTTTTCGACGTCGTCGGCGACAGCGACACGATCATCGAACTGGTGCTTGGCGAAAACAAGCTTAGGGCGGCAATGCTTGCTTATGCCCGCAACGTTTTCCTGATTTCCATCGTCCTGTCGCTGATCACCGCAGGCCTGATCTTCATCTCCATCAACCGCATCATGATCCGGCCCATACGCCGGCTGACGCTCGGCATGCAGAACTTCTCCGAGGACCCGGGCAATCCCGAGCGGATTTTCGTACCTGATGAGGGAACGGATGAACTATCGGTTGCCGGCCGCCACCTCGCCGATATGCAGACCGAACTGCAGAAGACCCTGCGGCAGCAGAAGAACCTCGTGGATCTCGGCCTCGCGGTCTCGAAGATCAACCACGACATGCGCAATATCCTCTCCTCCGCCCAGCTCATGTCAGACCGTCTGGTGGATGCCAAGGACCCGATGGTCAGGAGCTTCGCGCCGAAACTCTTGCGCACCATCGACCGCGCCGTGGCCTATACCGGCGAGGTTCTGGCCTATGGCCAGGCGACCGAAGGCGCGCCGAAACGCAAGATGGTGCAGTTGAGCCTTCTGGTGCGGGATGTGCGCGATATTCTGGCGCTCGATCCGGATAGTGGCATCGAGTTTCAGGACAGCGTTCCCTCCGATCTCACGGTGGATGCGGATTCCGAGCAGCTCTTCCGGGTCATCCACAATCTCTGTCGCAATGCCGTTCAGGCCTTGCAATCCGATACCGCGAATGCCGGGCTTCGACACCTCTCCATCTCGGCCCAGAGGGCTGGCAGCGTCGTCAGCATCGTCATCGATGACAATGGACCGGGAATGCCGCGCAAGGCGAAGGAGAACCTGTTTTCCGCTTTCAGGGGTTCGGCTCGCTCCGGCGGCACGGGCCTCGGGCTGGTCATTGCCCGCGAACTCGTGCTTGCCCATGGCGGCACGATCGCGCTCGTCGAAAAGCCCGGTCCCGGCACGCAGTTCCGCATCGAGATCGCCGACCGCGCCGCTTCCGTACAGGCGGCTAGAACCGCCTGAAAAACCTGCTCCGCAGTGGGTTCGCACAATCGTTCTCCACACCCAAACGGACATGGTATCTGGCCCGTGGAAAATGATCTTCATGGAATATCAAACAAAATCAATTAGATACATGAATTGCTGCGGAAAAATGACAATTTCGAAGCGAAATCGCTTGCATTCGGAATGAGGACGTTTTAGAGGATCGCCACGCCACCGGAAACGACCGGAACGGCACGCACCCGTAGCTCAGCTGGATAGAGCACCAGACTACGAATCTGGGGGTCAGGAGTTCGAATCTCTTCGGGTGCGCCATTTCTCTCTTCTGTTACAATACGTTAGTCTCTTGGGCCTGCTTCTGCTCGTGATGGTGAGCAGGAAATGTAATGACCCTGTAATGACAATCCCTTTGACAGTGCCAAATCCTCTACGCCACTCGAATGGTCGAGCGAAGCTCTTAAGAACCTCCGGTTCGCTATGGACGATAGATTCTCTAGCTCGTAGTGCATACCCCCTAGGGTAGCCGGTAGGGAGGGGGAACGGGGTGCCTAGTGCAGTAGTGTATTGCACCTAAAGATTTTCTCACAAAAATTCCTGATTTTCGGGGGATGGTAGAGATGCCGTCTTACACTCGAATCTCAGTGAGCTAATATACCCTCTGCGATTCTATGTCGGTGGATGATATGGCTGTAGTTGATCTTTATTCGAAGCGTCAAAAGCGAGTTAGGGGCGAAGTCCCTGACGTATACACATATGATGAATTACCTAAAACGCTTAGGATTCAAATCGAGTACTTGATAAAACAGGGTCTCAATCCCAGTGGTGATTTAAGTAGAGGTCGTGTCTACGCAACCTTCAAACTCATTGTTGATACGTTATGTAAGGAATATGGAGTTTACCGTCTTGCGGGGAAGGATTATCGCAGACTCGATCCCGATGAGGAAATATATAAGTTTTTAGTGAGTGAGCCAGATACAGAACGTTGCCTCGATGTCGTAGAGCTTACAATGAAAGCCATCGACAGGCTTACTCGAACCATCGATTATAGTAGCTACCACCGTTACAATGAGAACGTAGATGCGGTTCTTGATGAGTTGAATACCCGATTCAAAGAGAGCGGGGTCGGTTATCGGTTCGTAGACGGAGAGATCATCCGCGTAGATTCGGAACTCGTCCATACAGAGGCTGTCAAACCAGCTATCCGACTCTTGAACACAAAGGACTATGCAGGCCCGCATGAGGAGTTCCTGTCAGCCTACGAGCACTACAGGCACGGTAACAACAAGGAAGCCCTGAACGATTGCCTAAAGGCGTTTGAATCGACCATGAAGGCCATCTGCGACAAGAGGGGGTGGGCGCACAAGACGACTGACACAGCTAAGGCATTGATTGACGTATGCCTGTCTAACGGTCTTATTCCCCCATTCTGGCAACAACAGATGACGTCACTGAGAAGCCTCCTCGAAAGCAGCATTCCGACTGGACGGAACAAGCTAAGCGGTCATGGGCAAGGTGCGGTTCCCCAAGAAGTTCCCGACTACCTCACGGCTTACATGCTCCATATGACGGCCTCCACACTTGTCTTCCTGACGACGGCAGAGAAGGAACTGAAGTGACTGAGAATGATAAACAACGTCAGTTGGCCGTGACGATTGCAAAGCAGGTCAGTCAATCCGAAGGGGATGAGATAAGGGAATGGGCAGCAAAGCTATTAGAGATAAGAGGGGAATCAATCTCGGCTCCTATGAAGGCCAAGAAGGCCCTAACCTTGACGGCGAAAAGCAAGGTCGTGTTACCCGCCCTAAAGATAATAGCCAAGCAATCAAAGAAATATGGTTGGGATAACCGCTCTGCTGCACAGCGAATAGGAATGGGTGCAGCCGCTGTAGGGATTACCGTATTTGGTGGTGCCAACGCGGGAATTGCGGCTCTCGGAGGAGCTGTAGGAGTACCGCTATGGATGGTTCTCGGGGGAGGGGCGATGTTTGCAAAGTACCTCATCGATGAAATCACGCAGAAAGATACCTCTGGCGCGACATACAAAGTCATTGATGCTGACAAAGAGGACTGACCGATGCCGGTGATGGACGATACAGAATATCTTAGGTCTCGATTGCACGAGTATCAGGACCTAGGCGGTAAACTCATAAATTCTCTTGGCGCATTGCGTTCCGCGTGATTCAAGGCTTCCGAATTAGGAGCTATGATGACACGCCGCCGCTACGAACT
>NZ_JBNWCH010000013.1:0-86431 GCF_053522485.1 Agrobacterium sp. 22-209-1 | reverse complement strand
GAGTTCGTAGCGGCGGCGTGTCATCATAGCTCCTAATTCGGAAGCCTTGAATCACGCGGAACGCAATGCGCCAAGAGAATTTATGAGTTTACCGCCTAGCAGGCAACGCCTGCGTTTTGGAGCGCTTATTGGACTTCTCTTCACGCGCAGTCTTGTTTTTGTTTGCGTGTTTGTCTGCCAGTGCCTTCAGGCCCTTATTGTTGAGTTTGACTGCTAGGTCGTTCCCCGAAAAACCTTTTTCGACCAAAGGTCCCGCGGCGCGAAAGTAGAAGCTTGCCCTTTTCTGCGCATCCTCGCCCGGGCCTACCATGTACTTCAGAACCCACCGGACAGCGTCGTCCTGCTCGGTTTCTTTTGGCTTGCCGATGCTGTTCGGCGAACGATTGCAGAAAGCTTTCCAGAGCTTCGCGTTCTTTTTCAACTTCAAGCCAAGATCGCAAGCCGTGGCAATATCCTCACACACTCCTTGCCTATAGCCCCTTTCCCGACTGAAATATCGGAATTGCAACTTCGAAACAGCACTGTTCATCTCAAACACCGATAGGTCTTCCGATTTCGGATTATCCGATTTTTCCTTCAACTTAGCTTCAGGCGTTGCGCTGCGATTTTTTGAGGAAGAAGTAGACATGTTATTTGCCTCCCCTCTCGATTTCACGCAGTAGGTTATGGATATCCTCGGCTTTCCATACGGTGACCCTTGGAGAGATTTTGAGCGGTTTCGGAAACTTGCCGTTTTTAACGCCTGCCCAGAAACCTGACTTGCTGATTGGCAGCGGGCCGCTGGGGCCAACAATCTGGTTGAGGCGTACAAATCCCGTTTGCGGGAATGTCGGCGGTACACTGCGCTCGTGCAGTTTGTCGTTTTGAAAACGTATGTGCTTCATGTCTTTCGTCCTTTCGATCTTGAAGACGGAGAAAGATTGACGCGAAATTCATCGATTTAAAATTCTGTGCATATCCATGGACATAGCAGCTAAAAATGGACAATCATTTTGTGTTTAGTCTTTGATTATCTTTTGAAAAATTTCATTGAAAGATGCAGTCTCTATATCGTTAAGCTTGGCAGGTGCAAAAGCGGTGGCTGGCCCGTCGCCAACGAGGCGCATCGTCTTCCGTTCGAGGTCAGTGTCGGTCATCCGTCCAAAGATGTGAGCGGGAACATAGCGAGTGCGGCGCATCCAAGTGTCGAGGTAAGGCTGGTGGTTTTGATAAGAGAAGAAGCCACCTAGAATGAGTTGCAGCAACGTTTTTCGGTTTATGCGGATTGTTGAGGCCGCATACAGCAGCGCCAATGTTTGCTTGTTCTGGCTCCATCGTTGATGAAGCAACGACCGCGAGACGTATTTTTCTTTGTAAGGGAAGGAAGGGTTTTTATCTTTCAGCACATCCAACATGAGGACTGCTTTGCTGAGGCTCGGAAGAAATGGGCGGCCTCTTGCACTGGATCGATCAATAGCATGATGAAGAAAACGCATGGCGAGGACACAGGTATTTATCGATTTTTCATCCCGCTCAAATGTTATCCAGAGTAGCTCGAAAGACGGATTTTGTGCGAAAGCTTGATAGCCACCCAAGCCGTCATAAATCTCGATCAAAAAGTCCAAGCTTGTGAGAATGTATCGAGCCGTTATGTCGCTCTCTAAGCTCAACTCAGCGTCGCCCAATTTCCATTCGGCATCACGCATGTGATCAAGAGCTGCGTGCACCATGAGAACTTCTCGCACCCGGCGCTCTCTAGGTGTAATCAGCCAGCCGCCGAAACTTGCGGCCAGAACCTCTTTGTAGCCGGGGTAATACTCACGGCTGTCGAGCAGCACCTGCAAGATTTCAGTGGCTTTGTATTTGCCGACAAGCGCAAGGACAGTTGGGCGGACGTGGTCGGTTGCTTGATGCTCAGGAGTCCATCGCCGTTTTAGCGCATCGAGAGCCGTAATGACATCTCGCATCTCCTTAGATTCAATCACTTCTTTAACGTCGATCATGCTATCCCGCCTATCTTGGTGAACGAGGAAAGCGTATCTGATTCATGGAGTTTTATGCAGTCCGGGTGCGGTGTCCTGCTTTTTAAAACCGCTTTAAGGGCTACCGCTAAGATCGAACGGGCTCCGGTTCGTCCAGCAACATCCAATAAATTTACGGTATATTGCACGGTAAAATGACTTCGATAGAGAAATTATACACAATTTTTCAGCTGCTTACATCATCATTTTGGTTCCCTTCACCCGCTCCAATTCCACCCCAGCAAATAATAGGCCTCTTGCCGCCGTTACATTCGCGGACAAAGCGAATATGCGATTTAGCTTGACTACAATTAAATTGCACGTAATAGTTGATGTGGTCGTAACATAGGGGAAGTGTTATGAGTCGCAAACTTCTTTCGGAATTTCTGGGAACCTTTTGGCTCGTGTTCGGGGGATGCGGCAGTGCGGTTTTTGCCGCAGCCTTTCCAGAGCTCGGCATCGGCTTCCTTGGCGTCGCTTTCGCTTTCGGTCTGGCGGTTCTGACCATGGCCTATGCGGTAGGCGGCATTTCGGGCGGTCACTTCAATCCGGCCGTTTCAGTCGGCCTCACCGTTGCGGGTAAATTCCCGGCGGCGAGCCTCTTGCCTTACATCGTGGTGCAGGTTCTGGGGGCGATCGTCGCAGCTGCGGCGCTTTATGTCATCTTCACCGGCAAGGCGGGGGCTGACATTGGCGGTTTTGCCGCCAATGGTTATGGCGAACACTCGCCGGGCGGATATTCTCTCGTATCGGCGCTGCTGATCGAAGTCATCCTGACGGCGTTTTTCGTGATCGTTATTTTGGGTTCGACACATGGCAGGGTTCCGGTCGGCTTCGCGCCGATCGCCATCGGTCTTGCCCTTACCCTTATTCATCTGATTTCCATTCCGGTCACCAACACATCTGTCAATCCGGCCCGCTCCACGGGACAGGCATTGTTCGTTGGCGGATGGGCGCTGCAGCAGCTCTGGCTGTTCTGGCTCGCTCCGATCCTCGGCGGCGCCATCGGAGCCGCGATCTGGAAAATCTTCGGCGAGGAAGAGAAGGCCGGCCATGCCGGTTCGGTTCAACCTGCCCAGACATGAATAAGAGGCTTTGTTTCCTCGAATGGTCGGGGAAACGACTGAGGAGGATGACATGGATCTTGCTTCGATATTGGCCCAGATCGTCGGCGGTGCGGTAGGTGGCACGGCGGGCGGAAAGATAGTGAAGGACTCCGATCTTGGTTCGCTCGGCAATCTGATTGCAGGCGCCATCGGCGGACTCGGCGGCGGAACTGTGCTCGGTTCGCTGCTCGGCGCGGCGGGAGACGCGGCAGCCGGTGGCGTGGATATCGGCGCTCTCGCCGGCCAGCTGGTTGGCGGCGGTGTCGGCGGTCTGATCGTGCAGATCATCGTCGGCCTGATTAAGAACAAGCTCGTTGCCAAGTAGAGCGGTTCGGTCACCTTCAAGATGAAATGAAGGACCTTGCCGAAGGAGGAGCTTTGTTCGGCAAGGAACCGGCTCGCGTTATCGATGACGGCGGTAACGTAAGGCCTGAGGCGGCTTTGCTGGCAGCGGCAATGTGATAGGAGCCGTGAGCCGCCGTTACTCGAAACAAGTATCTCGATTGTTTTGGTTCTCTCGAAGATACCGAATCATGAGGTATTTTTGACGGCTGGCGCGTGTGGCGTCTTGTTCCATGCAAAGGGTTTGGTCTTGAGTTCCACCACGGCCCGCCAGGCCGCGATGGACAGCATCAGCCAATATGCGGGCATTGCCAGCCACCGCCTTCCGACATGCCGTCTTTCATAGGCGATCATTCTGCTGCGGCCCATCAGTACGAAGATCGTGTAGCTTCCGACGATATTCAGCACATCGATAAAAAACAGAAGACCCTGCCAGGAGAGCAACAGGTCGGCGCCATTTTCCCGAAGAGCGATGGTTATGAATGCCAGCGAAACGAAGAGCAGGGGGTGCGCCAACGACGATAGAAGCATGCCTCCGATCAGCAGTTGAAAGACCACATAGGCAAACCATCCCATGCCGCGCGCGGTCGCAAGGGGCGCACGGGTCATCACCAGCCAGCTTTGCAGCCAGCCCTTGTACCAGCGTGTTCGCTGGTTCAGCCACACGGATAGTGAGGTCGGCGCATCCTCCAGCGTCTGTCGCCGGATAACGCCGCAACGATAACCCAGCCGATGCAGCCGGAGGCCGAGATCGGCGTCTTCCGTTACATTATAGGGGTCCCAGGCGCCAGCCTTCCGCAGCACGGCGGTCCGGAAATGATTGGAGGTGCCGCCAAGCGGCAGCGGCAAGCCATGTGCGGCAAGGGCAGGTAAGATGCAGCGGAAGAGGGCGGAATATTCCAATGCGAAACACGCGCTGAGCCAGGAGAAAGAAGCATTACTGATGATAAGCGGGGCCTGCAGGCAGGCTAGCTCGTCGGGTTGGTTGCGGAAGGCGCTATAGGCTTCGCGCAATTGCTGCGGATGGGGCCGGTCCTCGGCGTCATAGATGACAACGAATGCGCCGCGTGCGCCGGAAAGCGCGTAAGTCAGGGCCTTTGGTTTGGTGCGCGGTAGGGAGGGCGGCACCCTTACAACCTCTATATGCGGCCCGGGATTCATCCGCTGGATCGCCTCAATTGTCGCACCGTCGTCTGCCTCGCAGACAAGCTTGATGTCCAGTCGGGATTTGGGCCAGTCCAGACGCTCCAATGCGCCGATGAGCTGCCCGACGACGTCCTCCTCCCGGTAAAGCGCCACCAGAACAGTATAGACAGGCAATTGGCTTTCCTGCCGAAGAGGTAAGGTGGCGTCCTTTTCCATGGATAGATGGAAGAGCGCGAACAGCCTGAAAAGTAGGGTCAAGAGGTAAAGCATCGTCAGGGTGGCATGCAGATACGTAAATGCCGCTTCCGTATAAAACACCAGCGACAGAATAAGCAGGGTAAGGAGAACGCCGCTGCAAAAACCCTGCTCGCCGTGAAGCGTGATCCTGGCGGAATGGTGTGGCGCCGTGTTGAAAAGCAGCTGTTGGGTTTCCGCCAAGCGACGGGTCTCGCCCGCTTTCCAGATTGCGCCGCGCATGGCCTGCGGGGTTGTCACGGCAAAATCGTCGAGAAGACGCGGGCGCTGATCCAGCATGTTTTTCAGCGACGCCATCCGCGCCAGTTCCGGCACAATCAGCAGCGTTGGCGTGCCGTTCAGCGGTGTTAGCCGCAGGAACCTTGGTTCGAAGAGCTGAGTGTCCAGCCCGTTCAAGTCCGTCACGCGATCCGGGCCGATTTCCGGGAGAAACGGCAACCGCAGGAATCTGGCGAAAGCGCCGAAATAGGCATCCGCCGTGACGAGACCGCTTGCCAGCAATTCGTCCTCCAAAGTTGAGCCATTTTCCAGAGCCCGCTGTTCGAATGCCTCGATATAGGGTCCGCCCAATCCCAGCGAAGAGAGAAAGCGGACCTGTCCGGTCTGGTCCTGTTCGGAAGCGGTTGGGAGTGGATTTTCACTGGCGTGGGAAAATGCAATTTTTCGTGTCGCCGGCGTCATGCGAAACGAATCTCGTGTATATTGCCTAAAATAATCCATGCATCGCCGCCGCCGTCATGGTAACGCCCAACTTCCTGCCACGGATAGTATAGATGAGAATGACGAATGTAACGCGGAATATAAGTTTCGTATTTACTTTAGCTTTCGCTTTACAATTTACTGTTTTTTTTAGCGATGTGCGTGCAGAAGGCCTGTCGGACGGGAACCGGATGCCGGTGCTTTTCGATGCGCAGGAGCGGTTTCCGGGCGGCGATCTTTCTTCCGTTCCCCGCATCAGATTTCTGATGTCGGTCGATTTTCCGCCCTTCAATTTTACCGATCAGGAAGGCCGGCTTGCGGGTTTCCATGTCGATCTGGTGCGTGAAATCTGCGCTCAGTTGAAGGTCGAAAGCAAATGCCAGGTGCAGGCGCTGCCATTTGACGAGCTGGAGGCGGCTTTGGAATTGGGCGAGGGCGAAGCTGTGATTTCCGGCCTCGCCACCACCGCCGACCTGCGCAAGAGTTTTACCTTCTCGCGGCCCTATCTCCTGATGCCCGCCCGTCTTGCGGTGAACAAGGCGGCGAAATTCACCGGCTCCGGTGCCGATGCGCTTTCGGGAAAGAAGGTGGGTGTGGTTGCCGGCTCGCGGCACGAACAGATGCTGAAGGCTTTCTTTCCAAAGGCCGCGGCTGAGGGCTTCGACGGCTACGAACCGATGTATGACGCGGTGAAGAAAGGCAAGGTAGACGCCATTTTCGCCGACGGTCTGCGTCTGCCTTTCTGGGTTTCCGGAAGCGCGTCCGAAGGCTGCTGCGCACTCTACGGCGGTCCCTACATGTCCGACAGGTTTCTCGGTGAAGGCCTATCCATCATGACCGTCGATCCCGACAACGTGCTTGTTCCGGCTTTCGATCAAGCGCTGGCGGCCCTTTCCCGTAACGGCCGGCTGGAAGAAATCTACCGGCGTTATTTCCCTTATGGGCTCTATTAGGGAGAGCCGGCCACCAGATCGGCTCCTATGCCAGCTCTTATTTGGCTGGCGCGAAAACCTCTTCATTGCGGCGCAGGCGCAGAAGCGCGATCCACACGGCGGCGGCGATGGCGGTTTCCACCATGAAATAGCTGCCGATCGTTCCCGAAATGCTGAAGGACCATGTGAAGAAGGCGACGACGACGGAGCCGATGAGGTTGCCGCTGTTCCAGATCTTCGCGCGAATATCCTGCCGTCCGGATGCGCCGAGCGCCTCGAGCGCGGTGGCGGCAACAGCCATGGGCAGAACCGCCCAGCAAAGCACGCGGGTGATGATGGGCAGCGAAACATATTCATCGCCGAACAAAAGCGGCAGGAATGGCGCGATGATGAAAATGACGAACGCGCTGCCGGTCGCGATGAAAAGCGCGGCCTTCAGCACGTTATAGGCGCGCTCTATGGTCTTGCTGATGCCCTGCAGGGCGGCGGAAGCCGAGCCGGGATAGATCAGCCGGTTGAGGGCCTCGACGGAGAGATAGGAACTGTCGAGAATGCGCCGGGCGATGGAATAGCTGCCCAGCACCTCGGCGCTGGCAATGGCGCCGAGAACGAGAATATCGGCATTGCCGCGCACGGCCTTGAACAGGAACTGGGTGGAAAACAGGATGCCGATGCGGATTTCCTCGCGCACGATGCGGAACACCGGGCTGCCGAGTCTCGCTATTGCCTTGGCCGAGATCACGGCCGCAATGGTGTGGGCCGCAAGGTTCCACAGCGCCCAGGCTTCTACGGTCTCTACCTTGAAGATGAGGCAGGCGACCACCGCGGCAATGGTTCGGGCGACGGCAAACATCACTTCCAGCTTGTTGGCGGAGGCGAAGTCGGAATGGGCGATGAAGCTCTGCGTGGAAAGCGAGATGACTTTCAGGAGGACGAGGTTCGTGAACAGAATCAGGAAGGTGGTGATCAGCGTGTGCAGCAATGTTTCCGAGGTCGGGAAAAATACCGGGATCGTCACCATGCCGACGATCGTCAGCACGACGCCTGTCGCGGCGCTCAAGAGATAGCTGTGGCCGAGCATGACAGGAAACATGCTGCGATCCTGCGCGACGCGGCGGATCAGCGATTCCTGCGAGCCGATGCCGCAGATCTGGACGCCGAGATTGGTGACGGCCGTGATGGAGGCGTAAAGCGCGAATTGTTCGACGCCGAGATGGCGGGCAAGCAGCGCGAAGGTCAGAAGCTGCGCGGCGCTGGACATGAGGAGCGCCCCGCCGGACGCCATGTAGGTCAATCCCAGTCTGACTAGATGGCCGAGCCGCGGCGTATTGAACGACACCTCATTCTCCATGTTTTCCGGCATTGCCGGACGAATTCAAAAATGGCTGTGCTGCTTTTTTAGAATTCAGCGAACTGAAAAAGCCGCAACTGGCCAATAATGTGAAAGTCCGCGATCCGTATGAATGGCAGTTTATCCTGTCTTATCCCTCTTGAGGTAAGAGAGGGTTAAAGCAATTGCATAATAATGACGATAATGACTGTTTATGGTTATTTGGACATGGCCCTGTATCAGAAGGGTTTCGTTCTTCGTCACAAGGCAGGCCAATGATCCGACGATCCATTTCCGATGCAGGCGACCATGCCGCGTTTGGCTGATCCGCAGCCCGTCTCTGCGCAAGGCGGCGCCATATCCTTTACCGGCAGCCGGCGCGACGCGTTTTTTTTCGTCGCCACCATGCTCTATATCTGGATTTCCGTCGCGCCTTTCGAAAATCTAGCAGTACCGCCCGTGCCGCACGCCGCCGCAAACCAGCTGACCGGCCTCGTGATTGCATTGATCCTCGGCGTTTTTGCGCTGCGCCACCGGCTGACGGGGCTTCTGCTGCGGCCGCGGCTGCCCATTCTGCTGTTGTTCTTCTGGCTGGCCATATGCTCGGTGGTTGGAACCCAGCCCGGCACGTCGCTGCAACGCCTGATCTTCACGGCGCTCCTATGCTTCATCACCAGCGTCCTTGTCGTCATGCCGCGCGACCGGCGGCAGTTCGACCGGATGATGGCCATCTTCGCCATCATTCTCTTGGCGCTGTGTTATCTGGGTGTGATCTTCCTCAGCTCGCGCTCGATCCATCAGCCCTATGATCTCGATGAAAAAGCATTGGCGGGTGACTGGCGCGGTATCTTCAATCACAAGAATGCCGCCGCCCCGGCCATGATCATTCTCTTCATGATCGGGCTTTACCTGCGCAACGCCTGGTCGACGCTGGGCGGCCTGGCCATCACGCTGCTTTCAGGGTTCTTCCTCTGGAAGACCAACGGAAAAACCGCGGCCATGCTGCTGCCCGTCACCGTAGCGCTGATCTGGATCATGGAAAGGCATGCCCACCGCACTCTACTGATGATTGGCGGTCTTCTGGCCTTCATCAACATATCCGCGGTCGGCTCCACCTATTTCCCGAGCATACAAAATTTTGTCGAAAGTCTGGGCATCGATTCCACCTTCACCGGGCGGACAGACATCTGGCGGCTATCCTTCGACACTTTCGCGCAATCGCCGATCTTCGGTCAGGGGTTTCAGGCCTTCTGGATGAGTGACCGGCTCCTGTCGCAGGCCGATATCGCCGGCACCTGGGCGGTCTCAGCCTTCCATGCCCATAATGGTTATGTCGAAAGCTTGCTGAACGGCGGCTTGCCTGCCTTCATTCTCACCGTCATCTGGCTGGTCATTATACCGGCGAATGATTTCCGCACGGCGGTGGACAAGGGCGCGGATTCGGGCCTGACCCGACTTTTTGCGAGAATTTGGGTGTATGCGCTACTTTCTTCGTGTCTAGAGAGTAATTTCTTTACCGGAACCGGGCCTATCTGGTCTTCTCTTCTGATTGCAATCTATTGTTTGAGGCATCAGGCTTACGACATACTCGAAGAGGGACAGTAATTTGCAGACAGGCCGGGGGGCTTTGTATGACGCAAAAAATCGGGACTTTTGCAGACCGGATCAATAACCGGCTGGTACGCTATTTCCCCGGACCGGCGGTGCGGATCGAAACGTCCGAGCCGATCGTGTCCTTCACATTCGACGATGTGCCGGCGAGCGCTTGGACAAAGGGCGCCGGTATTCTGGAAGACGAGGGTGCTCGCGGGACGTTTTACATCGCGGGCACTTTCATCGACAGGTATGACGAACAGCAGGAGATGATTTCCACAAAAGGCTGTTTGGAACTGGCGGCGGCCGGTCACGAGCTTGCCTGTCACACCTTTTCCCATCGCAAACTGTCGAGTTTTTCACGGCGCGGGCTTGAAGAGGATTTCGACCGCAACGAAAGGGTGCTCGGATCGTTCGATGGAAGCCGTCACGGGCGGAATTTCTCAATTCCTTTCGGCATGGCCTCGCCGCTCATGCAGCCCCTGTTGCGTCGACGGTTCAAAACCGCCCGCGGCATTATGCCGGGGATCAATCGCGGCAGCGTCGATCCGCATAATCTCGCCGCCGTTGAATTGCGGCCGGACCCGCATTATCTGGATGCTGCCGACAGATGGCTCGAAGATGTTCTGGAAAAGGGTGGCTGGCTCGTCATCTTCACCCATGATGTTTCACTGAAACCGACTTTTTACGGTTGCCCGGAAGACAGGCTTCAGGCTCTCATCCGCAGGGCATCTTCCGGTGGTGCGAAGATCATGACTGTCGAAGCAGCGGTCAGAACGCTCGGCCTGTAGACCGATATCGCCGGCAATTGCCGGCCTATTGGCTGGCCCAGATGATGCGGGCGATCCATTCCACGTCCGCCATGTCGAAGCTGCGGTTGGGATGTTCCGGGTTGAGCGAAAGAAGCTCGATGTTTTTGGGGCTTTGCCGCGCCAGCACCTTGGCCATCACTTCGCCGTCGCGGCTTTTCAGCACCACGCGGTCACCGCGCCGCACCTGTGCGCCGGGTTCCACGATGAGGATGTCGCCGTCGCGGTAGAGCGGCATCATGCTCTCGCCCTGCACCTCCAGCGCATAGACGCCCTGCTTGCGCTCGGGAGAGGAGGGGAACTCCACCACATCCCAGCCCTGACCCGCCGGAAAACCGCCATCGTCGAAAAAACCGCCGGAGCCTGCCTGCGCAAAACCGAGCAGGGGAATGGCATTGTCGGCACCGGAAGGCTGCATGGCCTGCGCCCTGCCGAAAGCATAACCGAAAAACTGGTCGACACTTGCCCCGGTCGCTTCCAGCACCTTGGAGACGGATTCCGTCGAAGGCCAGCGTTTGCGGCCATCCGGCCCGAAGCGTTTCGATTTATTGAACGAGGTGGGATCGAGGCCGGCGCGCTTCGCCAATGCCGAAGGCGTTAGCTGGTGGCGTTCGGCAAGCGTATCGATGGCGCTCCAGATCGTCTCGTGTGACAGCATGATAGAAAGCCCGCAAGTGGAGCCGATAGCGGAAAGCTCCTGTCCTTTACTGACCGGAATCTAGACCATATCCGGTCAGGAGTAAAGCAAGGAAAGGAATAAAATCCTTTTCTACGCCACCATGGCCGATGTATTTATCTTGGCGAGCTGGATCACCGCCTGGGTGCGGCTGTCGACCTTGAGCTTCAGCAGGATGGCGGAGACATGCGCCTTGATGGTGGCTTCGGAAACATTGAGCTCGTAGGCGATCTGCTTGTTCAGCAAACCTTCGGCCAGCATGCCCAGAACCCGGCTTTGCTGTGGCGTCAGCGTTCTGAGCCGGCCGATCAGATCGGCCACGTCAGGATCCTGTTCCTTCTCGCCCTGATGGCCCGACGGTATCCAGACATCGCCTTCCAGAACCGCGCGGATGCCGTCCCTGATATCGTCGATACCCGAGGATTTGGAAATGAAGCCGGAAGCACCGAGTTCGATGGAGCGGCGCACGGTGGTCGCATCGTCCGTTGCCGAAACGATGACGATCGGCAGGCTGGAGAATTCCGCCCGGAGCGCCATCAGGCCTGAAAATCCGCTGACCCCCGGCATGGCGAGGTCGAGAAGCATGAGGTCGGCGTCGTTGCGCGCTGCGGCTGCACTGCGGGCGGCCTCGAAATCCCCGGCTTCAATAATGCTCTGTTGCCCGTCGAGGCCGGATACGGCCTGTTTCAGGGCACCGCGAAAAAGCGGGTGGTCATCTGCTATGATAATGACAAGTTCCGACATTCTGGCCCCCTCCCAAGGGCGTTATGCGGTTCTTTTTCTGATACTGGCTCACTCCCGTTTGCCGATGGTCGAAACACATCCGGCTCCTCCGCCAAAGGTTGCGCCAATCGGTCCCGCATTACAAGGAAAAGCTTGTGGACAGGCGGTCTTTCAGGCTCTCCGCAATAAAATGCCGTGGAAACTGTGGACAATCTTCGAGCTTTGCGGCAAATCCCGCTGAGTGGAAAGCCTTGGAGAGCCCTATGCAGGAAACGCCCGCGATCATCTATAAAATCGTGCCGGAGACATTATGGAGCGCGGCCAAGGCGAAGGGCGTCTTCGAAGGTGCGGCCATCGACCTGACTGACGGCTTCATTCATTTTTCAACGGCGAAACAGGCGGCAGAGACCGCCGCGCGGCATTTTTCCGGCCAGGTCGATCTGCTTCTGATCGCCGTCGACGGCGCGGCCCTCGGCGACAAGCTGGTCTATGAACCCTCCAGAGGCGGCGATCTTTTCCCGCATCTTTATGCGCCTCTTCCCTTGACCGCCGTGCTTTGGGAAACGCCGCTTTCGCTCGGTCACGACGGCCAGCACCAGTTTCCGGAGATTTTGTGATGAGCGGATTATTTTCCTCGGTCGGCCGCAGGGGCCTGTTTCTGGTCGATCCGGAAAAGGCCCATGGCCTGTCCGTTGCGGCGCTGAAAAGCGGCTTCCTGCCCACCTGCATGGTGCCGCACGATCCGCGTCTGCAGCAGACGGTGGCTGGCCTCGTCTTCCCCAATCCGCTCGGCATGGCGGCGGGTTACGACAAGAATGCGGAAGTGCCGGGGCCGCTCCTCAAGCTCGGTTTCGGCTTTACCGAAATCGGCACCGTCACGCCCAAGGCGCAATCCGGCAATCCCAGGCCGCGCATCTTCCGTCTGGTCGAGGACGAAGGTGTCATCAATCGCCTCGGCTTCAACAATGAAGGCCACGCCGCTGCGCTGGAGCGCCTGAAGCAGGCAAAGCTGCGCGGCATCGTCGGTGTCAATATCGGCGCCAACAAGGATAGCGAAGACCGCATCGCCGATTATGTGCAGGGCATCGAAGCGTTTTATTCGGTGGCATCCTATTTCACCGTCAATATTTCCTCGCCCAACACGCCCGGCCTGCGCGATCTTCAGGCCCGCGAAAGCCTTGCCGCGCTTCTCGCCGCCGTGCTGGAACGCCGAAAAGTGGAAGCCGAACGCTTCGGCAAACGCATCCCGGTCTTCCTCAAGATCGCGCCGGATCTCACCGAAGAGGGGCTGGACGATGTCGCCGAAGAGGCGCTCGCTCATGATCTCGATGGCCTGATCGTTTCGAACACCACGCTTTCCCGAGAAGGCCTGAGGCCGGGCCCGCACAAGGGCGAGGCAGGCGGTCTCTCGGGCAAGCCGCTCTTCGAGCTTTCCACCACGGTTCTCGCCAAGATGCGCCGCCGCGTCGGCGGCAACCTGCCGATCATCGGCGTCGGCGGTGTGTCATCGGCGGAGACCGCTTTGGAAAAGGTGAGGGCAGGGGCCGATCTCGTGCAGCTCTATTCCTGCATGGTCTATGAAGGCCCCGGCCTGCCCTCGGCCATCGTCAAGGGCTTGTCGAAGCTGGTCGCCCGCGAGGGCGTGCAGTCCATTCGCGACTTGCGTGATAGCGCGGTGGACCGCTGGGCGGATCGCAAGCTCGGTTGAGAGCGGATCTGGACGGTTGAGGTAGCGCTTCCTCAGGGGGCTCTCCTTCCTCATCCCTGTGACATCCTCGGGCTTGTTCCGGGGAACAGGAATGAGGGAAGATGGTGGTTCCCGCCGCTTTGCCTCAGGCGCAGAGCACCATCGCCCAATAGGGCCGGTTGCGGCTGGCCGTATCATAGGCGACCGCGACGCCGAGGCCGTTATAAGGCCCAAGCATGTTTTCAAGGTGATGTTGTGAGCCGATCCAGGCCTTGACCACCCGCTCGACGCTGTCCTGCCCGGCGGCCACGTTCTCCGCTGCCGGAAGCGGCACATTGCCTTCCTTCATGCGAACCAGGAAACTGTCGGTCAGGCCGATAAGATGCGCCATTTTCTGCGCCTTGACCATGCGGCCGGCCTGATAGGCGGCGGCACCGCTTGCCGCGCCATTGATGGCAAGCGGCGAAAGCCCCTTGGATCGGCGCAGATCGTTGACCATGGGAAGCGCCGCGGCCGTCTCGTCACGGGTGCCGGAGGGGATGCCCTTGTTGGTGGGCATGGACACGCAGGCGGAAAGAACGGAGCCGGCGGAAAGCAGCACGAAACCGCGCCGGGTAAGCGTGTGAAGCGAAGTATCGGTCATGTCAGCGGCGGTAGCTCAGGAGGCGCAGGATGATGAAAACCGGAATGACGATCGTTGCCCCGAGGATCAGATAGTCGCCGATTGCGCCCAGCGCATGGAAACCGCTGCGCCACAGGTCGACAACGAAATCGCGCGCGCCGTAAATGATGTTCCATGGCGTCAATCCGAAGATAGCCATCAGAAAGCCGACGAGCAATGAAACCACCAGCAGTTTCACCACGGTACGGGCCACCGTGTCACCCAGCATTTTGTTGACCTCACCGGCCATCAGCACGTCTCCTATTTTATCCTGACATATAAAGCACGACGCTTCGATGCAAGTTTCGGCGACTATATCGCGTCATATTCGTCAATTCCACGCAGGCCCATGAAATAGGACTTGAGTTTTTTTGTGGCTTGATAAATGACAGCCGACATCTTCTCAGGAATCTTGAATGGCCCCAAACCAGTTTTCTTCCGGTGACGTCATTGCCGACCGCCGGGCTGACTATGCTCGCATGCTGGCGGAGAGCGGTGACTATCCCGCCGCCGCCGAACTCATGGAGCAGGCGCTTGAACTTGCGCCACAGTGGACGGCGGGCTGGTTTCGCTTCGGGGAATATCACGAAAAAGCGGGCGAAATTGAAAAAGCCGTGGCGGCTTACGGCAAAGTCGCTGAACTGGACGCCGAAGGACTGTTTGCAGCCGAGTTGAAACTCGCGGTTCTCGGCGCCGCCGAAACGCCGGAGCAACCGCCCAGCCGCTATGTGGAAGGGCTGTTCGACGATTACGCCGACCGTTTCGAAACTTCGCTCGTGGAAAAGCTGGATTACAGCGTGCCGCAAAAGCTGGCGAAACTGATCGGCAAGGCGGCGAAAGGCGGCGTCTTCGATACCATTGTCGATATTGGCTGCGGCACCGGTCTCCTTGGCGTTGAAATCCGCACTTTCGCAAACCGGCTGGAAGGTTTCGATATTTCCCAGAACATGCTTGCCAAGGCGGAGGAAAAGGGGCTTTACGATCATCTCGACCAGGCCGATCTTTCGCTGGAGCCGGAGACCTCGGGGCTCTTCACATCCATGCTCGCGCAGCACCGTGCCGACCTCGTCGCCGCCGCCGATGTGATGATGTATCTGGGCAGTCTCGAGGCTGTCATGCCGCTCGTTTCCGCCCTGCTTGCGCCTTCAGGCTTTTTCGCCTTTTCGGTTGAGGATGCGGGGGAGGAAGACGGTTTCGTGCTTCGGGAATCCCTTCGTTACGCCCATTCTAAAAGCTACGTGACCGAGCTTCTTGAGCGGACTGGCTTTTCCCTCATCGAAATCCGCAAAACCACCATTCGCAAGGATGCCGGAAAACCCCTTTCCGGCATTCTTTTTCTTGCCCGTGCCAAAGCCTGAACATTCCGTTTCTTGCCATTTTCGCGATAGGTCAGGCTTCCTTACGTATCCATCTTGCTCAGATGTTTTTTGCAGTGCAAAATATGCCTGAAGCTGAGGAAAAAAGCGTGAGCAGAACGAGAAGCGTTTACGGCATGTGGAGTTCCGATCCGGCCAAACATGCGCCGGTGGAGGACGTGCAGGGCATCGTCACCGGCGCCATCGTCTCGGCGCTCGGCTTTTATCTTCTGAACAAGGTCGGCCTTCTGACCGGCGGCACCGCCGGCGTCGCCTTTCTCCTGCATTATGCTTTCGGCATCAGCTTCGGCCTCCTGTTCTTCCTCGTCAATCTGCCGTTTTATTACCTGTCGTTCCGCCGCCTCGGTCTTGCCTTTTCCTTCAAGACCTTCATCGCCATCGGCCTTGTTTCTGTGCTGACGGAAGTGGAAGCCCGCTGGATGGTGATCGATAGCATCAATCCGCTCTGGGCGGCGTTGCTCGGCGGCCTGCTGCTAGGTTATGGATTGCTGGCGCTCTATCGCCACCGCGCCAGCCTTGGCGGCATCGGCATTCTCGCCATCTATATTCAGGATCGCTTCGGCATTCGCGCCGGTCTCATCCAGCTCGCCTTCGATGCCTTCGTGATGCTCTGCGCCTTCCTCGTCATCGATCCGGCGACCGTCGTTTATTCGATTGTCGGCGCGTTTGTCCTCAACATGTTTCTGGCCATCAATCACCGCTCGGATAGATACATCGTCGTGCGTTGAGCAAAGGTGGTTGAAATCCGGAGCACTTCAGCGCAATAGCTCGGTAGAGACCAAAATTCGGGGAAAAGTGCATGGATGATACGAGCGCACGCAGGCGACTGAACCTTTGGGCCTCCGCGCCGGATCGTCATTCATTGCTGGAGGACGCGCAGGGCGTTCTCGCGGGCAGCATGCTGGTTTCGCTCGGCGTCACGCTGTTTTCCGCTGCCGGCCTTTTGACGGGCGGCACGGTCGGTCTGGCGTTTCTCGTGCATTACGGCGCAGATCTCAGCTTCGGTACGGTCTTCTTCCTCGTCAATCTGCCGTTTTATTATCTCGCCTTCCGTCGCCTCGGCCTTGCATTCACGGTCAAGACCTTCTGCGCCATCGCCATGACGGCGCTGCTTTCCGAATATATGCCGGGCTTCTTTGCCTTTGAGAGCATCAACCCGATTGCCGCGGCACTGTTCGGCGGGTTGACGGTGGCGGCCGGCATGCTGGCGCTGTTCCGGCATCGCACCAGCCTCGGCGGCTTCGGCATCCTGGCGCTCTATCTTCAGGATCGCTTCGGCTGGCGCGCCGGCCTCGTGCAGCTCGCCTTTGACGGCATGGTTCTCGCCTGCTCCTTCTTCGTTGCGACGCCTTTCGTTATCCTTTGTTCCATTCTAGGCGCGCTGGTCATGAACCTCACGCTCGCCGTCAACCACAGAAACGACCGCTACATCGCGATGTAGCGGTCGTTCGATGCGGTCGTGGTGGCTCAGGCCGCCTTCGCAGCCGCGTCGATCGGATGCTGCGAGCGGAAGCCGACCGCGATGCGGTTCCAGGTGTTGATTGCGCCGATCGCAACCGTGATTTTCACGATGTCCTCATCGGAAAAATGCGCTTTCAACGTCTCGAAGGCATCATCCGGAGCGCCGGTTTCGGCAATCTTCGTCACCGCATCCACCCAGCCAAGCAGAGCCCGTTCCTGTTCGGTATAAACGGGGGATTCGCGCCAGACGCTCATCAGGTTGATCCATTGTTCGGAAAGCCCGTCATGGCGGCTTTCCTTCACATGCATGTCCACGCAGAAGGCGCAGCCGTTGATGATCGAGGCACGCAGCTTGATGAGGTGGATGAAGCGGCGCTCAAGACCGCTGGTCTGAACATAATTTTCAAAAGCCATCATGGCCTTGAAAGCTTCGGGGGATGCTTTGGCATAGTTGACGCGGGTTTTCATGTGTTTCTCCGTTGGTTGGGTTGGTTTAAGGCGTGTGTCATCGGTCCGGGAAGCGGCAATGCCATCCGGGAACGTGATTGGTGGTTATTCCGGGTCTCGTTTTCGGGTTCAGCGCATCGTCGTCTTGCGCTCATTCATGTCCAGAAAGGCGCAGCCACGCGCGGCAATCCCGCCATCATCATTGGCAGCAAGATCACCCAGAATATCGGCGATGGTGGTTTTGGCGAGTTCGGCCCGGTAGACTTTCTCTGCTTTCAACATCGCGGCATTGATTCCGCAGGGCTTGGTGAAATAACGGCCGGGCAGCGGGTTCGGCCCGCGCTGGCGGATTTCCGCGCAACGAAACGCCGGCTGCGGTCCTTCGACCGCCAGAACGATGTCAAGCAGGGTGATCTTGTCGGTCGGTCGCGCCAGACGATATCCGCCCTTAGGCCCCGGCACCGTGGCGACAATTCCCGCGCTGGACAATGATTGCAGGTGCTTCAGAAGATAGCTCGTGGAAACGCCGTGAAATTCCGCCAGCGCCGCTGCCGACAACACGCCGCCTTCGGAAAGTCCCGCCAGCATGCCCACGCTGTGAATGGCCTGTTCAACGCCGTCGCCGAGTTTCATTGGTTCCTCACGTCTTGTTGCTGTATCGTGGATATTATTTATCCATGATTCTGATTTCCTGTCAAGCGTCGTTGGAGCGCTCTTCTTTTTCTCAGGTTTTTCACTACCTTGAAGGGGTGAAACATACCGAGTCTCCCACGTCCGGCACGCATGTCGGCACCTTGCCCCTTCCATTCCAGAAATGGTTTGCCGAAAAAGGGTGGTCTGCGCGCGCCCATCAGCTGGAGCTGATGGCACGGGCGAGGGGCGGGGAAAACATGCTCCTGATCGCACCAACAGGCGCAGGCAAAACGCTGGGTGGCTTCCTGGCCTCGCTCACCGCTCTCACAGAGCGCGGCAAGGTTCCGCCCGGCTCCGGCTTTGTCGGCGTGCACACCCTCTACATCTCGCCGCTGAAGGCGCTCGCAGTCGATATCGAGCGAAATCTCACCAAGCCCGTTTCCGAAATGGGTCTGCCGATTGTCATCGAAACCCGCACCGGCGATACGCCCCGGGCGAAACGCCAGCGCCAGAAGGTGAGGCCGCCGGATATCCTGCTGACGACACCGGAGCAGGTCTCACTGCTGCTTGCCAATAAGGAGGCGGAGCGCTTTTTCCGCGACCTGAAATATGTGGTGCTTGATGAGTTGCACTCGCTCGTCACATCCAAACGCGGCCATCTGCTGTCGCTGGCGCTCGCGCGGGTGCGCAGGCACGCGCCGGATGTGCGTTTTATCGGCCTGTCGGCCACGGTCGCCGATCCGATGGATTTGCGCCGTTACCTTGCGCCGCAGGGACAGGGTGAGCCGCCGGCCGGCCTCATCACGGTCGAAGGGGGCGCTAAGCCGGATATCTCCATTCTGCAAACGGAAGAGCGCATTCCGTGGTCCGGCCATTCCGCGCGTTATGCCGGCAAGGACTTGTACGAGGCGTTGAAGCGGCATCAGACCACGCTGGTCTTTGTGAATACGCGCTCACAGGCGGAAAGGGTCTTCCAGGAACTCTGGACCGTCAATGACGACAACCTTCCGATTGCACTGCATCACGGTTCGCTGGATGCCGGCCAGCGCCGCAGGGTGGAGGCGGCGATGGCGGAAAACAAGCTGCGCGCTGTTGTCGCGACCTCTACGCTCGATCTCGGCATAGACTGGGGCGATGTGGACTTGGTGGTGCATGTCGGCGCGCCAAAAGGCGCAAGCCGTCTTGCCCAGCGTATCGGGCGCGCCAATCACCGTATGGACGAGCCTTCAAAGGCGATCCTCGTTCCCGCCAACCGCTTCGAGGTGATGGAGTGCCGGGCCGCGCTGGATGCCAATTACATCGGCGCGCAGGATACCCCGCCCATTGCCGAAGGCGCGCTCGATGTTCTCGCCCAGCATGTGCTCGGCATGGCCTGCGCCGAACCCTTCGATGCGGATGAGCTCTATCGAGAAGTGACCAGCGCCTCGCCCTATGCCGATTTGCCGCGCCCCACCTTCGACCGGGTGGTGGATTTTACCGCCACCGGTGGTTATGCGCTGCGCACCTATGAGCGTTATGCTCGCATCCGCCAGATGAAGGATGGGCGCTGGCGCGTTTCCAATCCAGCCGTTGCCCAGCAATATCGCCTTAACCTTGGCACCATCGTCGAGGCAGCAGAACTCAATGTCCGCATGGTCAAACGCAACGCCAAGGGCACGGTCGGGCGCGGCGGCATGTCACTCGGCAAGGTCGAGGAGTATTTTCTCGAACAGCTGGTGCAGGGGGACACATTCCTGTTTGCCGGAAAGGTGCTGCGTTTTGAAGGTATCCGCGAGAACGAATGTCTGGTTTCGCAGGCTTTCTCCCTCGATCCGAAGATTCCCTCCTATGCAGGCGGCAAGTTTCCGCTCTCGACCTACCTGGCGGATCAGGTGCGCTCCATGCTTGCCGATCCGGCCCGCTGGCAGGCATTGCCGGATCAGGTCCGTGACTGGCTTGAAATCCAGAAGGAAAAGTCGATCATCCCAAAGCGCGACGAGCTGCTGGTGGAAACCTTTCCCTTCCGCAAGCGCTTTTTCATGGTCATGTATCCCTTCGAGGGGCGTTTGGCGCACCAGACGCTCGGCATGCTTGTGACGAGGCGGCTGGAGCGGGCTGGCGCCAAGCCGATGGGTTTCGTCGCCACCGATTATTCACTCGCCATCTGGGCCATGGAAGATATCGGCATGCGGCTGAAATCCCGCCGCCTGTCGCTTGCAGACCTGCTCGACGAGGACATGCTGGGCGACGATCTGGAAGCATGGCTGGACGAATCCTTCATGCTGAAGCGCACCTTCCGCAACTGCGCCATCATCTCGGGCCTCATCGAACGCCGCCACCCCGGCAAGGAAAAGACCGGCAGGCAGGTGACCGTGTCGGCCGATCTTATTTATGACGTTCTTCGCAGCCATGAGCCGGATCATATCCTGCTGGAAGCCACGCGGCGCGATGCCGCGGCAGGACTTTTGGACATTGGCCGTCTTGGAGATATGCTGAAGCGAATCAAGGGACACACCACGCATCGCGCGCTGGAGCATGTCTCACCTCTTGCCGTTCCGGTCATGCTGGAAATCGGCCGGGAGACGGTGGCGGGCGAGGCGATGGACGATGTGCTGGCGGAAGCTGCCGATGAGCTGATCGCCGAGGCGATGTCCTGAAAGACCCATTGAAGGAACGACGACAACATTGCTGAGCCGGCTGACATTGAGCGACAGATTTTCCAATGGCTTCGAATGCCTTGGCAGCGAGACCGTCATCAATGGCGTTGCCGCCTGGTGCGACCCGCTGGGCGGGCTGTATCTGCCTGACCTCTCGCTGCTGGTCGTCTCCGATCTGCATCTGGAAAAGGGCGCGGCCTTTGCCCGGCGCGGCTCCATGCTGCCGCCCTACGACACCATCGCCACGCTTAAAATCCTGTCCTCGTTGATCAGCCGCTACGATCCGAGGATCGTCGTCAGCCTCGGTGACAATTTCCATGATCGCGTCGGCTCGCAGCATCTGCCGCTGCCGCTGCGCGAACTCATTCGCGAGATGGCGCGTGGCCGCGAATGGATATGGATAAACGGCAACCATGATCCCGATGGTACGGTCGATCTGCCGGGCTCTTCGGTGGACGAGATGTTTTACGGCGCTCTCGTCTTCCGCCACGAGCCGAAACCGGGAGATGCCGCCGGCGAAATCGCGGGGCACCTGCATCCCTCCGCCACGGTCCGCCGCCGCGAAAAGACGGTGCGACGGCCTTGTTTCGCCACAGACGGTTCGCGTCTGTTGATGCCGGCTTTCGGGGTGATGAGCGGCGGGCTGGATTTGCGCCATAAGGCGATGCGCGGCCTCTTCGATCACGCCGCGCTCGTCGCGCATCTGATGGGGCGGGACCGCATCTATTCTGTGCGATTTTCAAATCTCATCGGCTGAGCGTATTTTCCGAACGTAAAGCCGCTACGTAGTTACCGGAAATGCTCTATTGCCGGTAGACCAGCACCGGTATCTTCGAATTCTTGAGCACCTTGGCCGTGACGCTGCCGAGCAGCAACTCCACGAAGCGCCTGTGTCGGTGCGAGGCCATGGCGATGAGATCGCAGCCGCTCTTGTCGGCGATTTCGATAATCGCTTCGTCCGGCCGCCCCGCGCGCGCAAGCAGGGCCTCGCAATCGAGCCCCATGGCGGCGGCGTGCGCCTGCGTATCCCTCAGCAGATGTTCCGCTTCCTCGCAGCGGTGAAATTCCTCTTCGGCAATGGCGGCAATGTCCTCGACATCGCTGGCAATCACGTGAAAGGGTTCCGACACCGTCACCACGGTCACCTTTGCGCCTGCCTCCCTGGCGAGAGCGAACCCTTGGTCGATTGCGATCTGCGCCAGCGGCGAGCCATCGGTGGGAATGAGAATGTGCTTGAACATGACATTTCTCCTTTTCATCCCCGTCACAACCGCACATACCGCCATAACCTGGGTGCGGGGTTGTAACGCCTTGAATTTTACCGCAAACCGTTGGCGGAAGCGAATGCTATCTTCGCCGGCTGGGAAGGCAGACACTCTCTTTTTCGGGAAAAAAGGATCAGTCCTTGCGGAAGATGATGCTGGCGCCCCAGCCGGTCACGACTGCCAGTAGAACGCAGAGCGCGCCATAGGCAAGCGGCGTCTGATGCGCGGCATCGGTGATCGCCTGTTCCATGCCCGTCTTGACGACGCGCAGTTTCAGTTCGCGCTGGGCGATGAATTTGCCGCTCTTGAAGAGATAGGCGCGGGCGGTATGCACGCCATTCGGCACGTTGGCCGGCAGGCGCAAAGTCGCCCAGAACAGGCCGGTGCGTTCCAGCCGCACCCCGGTTGTGTCGTTGCGATAGATGCCGCTGGAAAGCTTCAGACGCCGATAAGCCTCCTGAAAGTCGAAAACATTGTCCGGCACGCCGGAGAAGACCGCGCTTTTCAGTGACAGATGGTCGACGCCGAGCCCCATGGCGCGGAGCGTTCCGGGCGAGGCGATGTCGGCGGTATTGCGCGTGCTGGCCATGGAATAGGATTCCGGCAGCGGCGTGAAGGTGATGGCACTGGTATTGATCCATATGCCCGCCACGCGCTGTTTCTTGCGCACGGTCATATAGTCGCTCGGCCCTTCCAGCGTTACGACAATGTCATATTGTCCGATGGCCAGCAGCAGCTGGTCGGTATTGTTGAGTGCGCCGAAGAGGGTGAAATCCGCGCCGCGAAAATCCGAAGCGATGGGAATTTCGGTGGTCGATGCGCCGATTTCGATGTTTTCCTGCAGCGGCGGCTGCTGCGGACCGGGCGGCAGGGCAAGCGGCGGCGTCTGGGCCGAAGCCGGTTGTCCGAGGGAAAGACATGAGGCCAGCGCAAGGGCGGCAAGCAGCAAATGGCGGATCAATAACCTAACCCCCCAACGGCGACTGAAAACAGGTCTTCCGGGCGCACCACCAGCGACACGGCAAGGCGAAGCGCAACAGCGAGGACGAGAAGCGCCAGCAGGGCGCGCAGCTGTTCGCCGCGCAGTTTTTGGCCGACGCGCACGCCATATTGCGCGCCAATGACGCCCGCCACCATCAGGATGAAGGCCAGCACCACATCGACGGAATAGTTGGTCGCTGCCTGAACGACGGTCGTATAGGCGGTCACGAAAATGATCTGGAACAGCGAGGTGCCGACGACCACATTGGTCGGAATACGCAGAAGATAGATCAGTGCCGGCACCATGATGAAGCCGCCGCCGACACCCATGACGGAGGTGAGGATTCCGATGGCGAAACCCAGTGTGACGACGGGAATGATGCTAAGATAGATCTTCGATTTCTTGAACCGCATTTTCAGCGGCAGGCGGTGCACCCAATTATGATGGCCCGGCCGGCGCAACGTCACGGCTTCGTTGCGTGCAGCGCGGCGGAGCGCCGAAATGCTTTCCTTCAGCATCAGGCCGCCGACGGCGCCGAGCAGGATGACATAGAGGAGCGAAACGATGAGATCGAGCTGGCCGATGCTGCGCAGGAAGGAGAATATCCAGACGCCGACCGTCGCGCCCACAAGACCGCCGACGAGCAGGACGGTGCCGAGCTTGACATCGAGCGTGCCGCGCCGGAAATGCGTGATCGCGCCGGAAACGGAGGAAGCCACCACCTGGTTCGCGCCCGTCGCCACGGCCACCACAGGCGGAATATTGTAGAAAATCAGAAGCGGGGTAATCAAAAAGCCGCCGCCCACGCCAAACATGCCGGACAGAAAACCGACGGCCGCGCCCATGCCGAGAATGATGAAAATATTCACCGACAGTTCTGCGATCGGCAGATAGACAGTCACGGCTCGGACCTCGGGCAAATGGTTCCGGGCGGCATGGCTTGTCCGGGTGAGGGGGCCGCGCCGCGATTTACACTTTCTGTCTGAAAAGACCGGGCATGCCCGATCTTCATCCGTCATGCCCACGAGGGCCTGACCTGTCAACATTCAACGGCAAATACGTTGATAATTTGGAAAGATAGCGGCCGTGTGTCGGCAGCGGGCCACATTCCTGCGCCGGGCTGAGCGAAAGCGGCCAAAGGGCCGCTTCGCCGGTTCTTGAATGTTTATTTGTTGCGGGCGAGAAGCGCGGTGACCAGTTCGTTGGTAATGCGCCCGTCCGGGGTCTGGCCCACGGATTTCTGGAAGTCCTTGATGGCCGTCACGGTGTTCTTGCCGAGCTTGCCGTCAGGTTGGCCGGCATCGAAACCGTTCTTGTTCAGGATCGCCTGAATGTTGCGGATCGCCTTTTCCATGTCCACGGAGGCGGTCTTCACGCCCTCCTTGCCAGCCCATTCCTCCGGCGGGTTGACGCTGTTGGCGTCTTCCGAAAGCGGCTTGACCTTCCAGGCGTCCACCTTGGCCTTTGCGCTCTGAAGCTGCTGCGGGTTCAAGGCCCCCGCAACTTCGTCGCGCTTCTGGGCGGCGTCGGCGTCACCATCCTTGGCTGCGATGGCGAACCACTTGTAGGATTCCTCGATGTCCTGCTTCACGCCGCTGCCGCGCGCATAAAGAATAGCGAGATTGAACTGGCTGTCACGAACGCCGAGGTCGGAGGCTTTGATGAACCATTGCGCGGCGGCGGCGAAATCCGGCTGACCGGCCGCATCGGAAGCGAGCAGGACGGCGAGATTATGCATGGCGCCCGCATTGCCCTGTTCCGCGGCCAGCGTGTAATAGCGCTTGGCTTCGGGAAGGTTACGTTCGACGCCGTTCGCCTTCTCGTAAAGATTGGCGAGGCGATATTGCGCGGGTGCGAGGCCGCGATCTGCGGCGAGTTTGTACCACTTTGCCGCCTCGGTGCGGTCGGCGGCAACGCCGCGGCCATCGGTGTAACGGGCTGCGATCTCGAACAGCGCCTGCGTGTCCCCCTTGGCGGCCGCTTCGGCAAGCGAAGCGGGTTCGATGCCGGCGGGAACGGTGATGGCGTCCTGGACCGGAACAGTCGTGGCGGCAACCTGTGCCGGAGCCGAGGGTTCGTTCTGCGCGACGGTGCCGGAATTTGCCGCATCCACGGCGGGAACGTCGGCAACCGGCGGCTCGTCAGGCAGCGGCGCGCCGCCGATGGTGCGTGGATCGATGATATTTTCCGCCGGTGCGGTGTTTTCGATGCTGTCGGCGGATGCGGCCTGTTCCGGATCGATGGCGAGATCGGACGGAATGGTCACGGCCTTCTCACCCGTTTCGGGAAGCGCGGAAACCGGGCCCTGGTCCGTCTTCTGCTCGATGATCGGCGCCGGAGCTTCCGCGCCGCCGATCAGCGTCTTGACGAGCGGCATGGCCATCATTGCCAGAAGAATGGCGCCGATGCCGAGCAGCAACGGGCGACGATAGCGCGAAAGCGTGGAGGTGTCGGTCTTGCGGCTCTTCTTGCCTGTGTCCAGCTTCTCCGGCGATGTTTCCATGGCGGCGGCCTGCGCTGCACGACGGGCGGCGGCAATGAAATCCGTCCGTCCTTCGGCGTCTGCGGCCTTGCCGCTGGCGGCCACCTGGCTGGCGCGAACGCGCTCGAGGATTTTCTTGATATCGGGCGCGCCCGAACCAGGCTCCAGAAGTTCGTTCTCCTGACCGGCAGGCAGAACGTCGATCGGATCGAGCGACGGGGCGGGCTCAACCTGCGTGCGGGAGGAGGAGGAGGCCGATATCGGTTCTTTTTCGGCTTTGACGGTCTTTGCAGTACCCGTTTTGAAACGCTTCGTCAGGCCGGCGAGCAGGCTCTTTTTTTCCACCTTCGCGGGTTTCGCTGCAGCAGGAGGCACGATGGCGTCCGCATCCTTCTCGTCGGCGTCGAGAATGGCCTGTTCTTCGGCAATATAACCCTCTTCCGGGAAAACGGCGGCCGGCATGGACACATGTTCGCGCGCGGGGACTGCCGTAGGTTGCGCAACGCTGCGCTGCGCGGCCTGTTCGCGGTAGACGGGAGCATTGTCGAGGTTGTCCAGCCGGCCGGCAATCTGCACCAGCGTCTCATGCAGCGCTTCGAATGTGCGGTGCGTACGTTCTTCGGTATTGCGGCTCAAGGCTTCGAGACTGCGCAGATCGGTCGCAAGATCGGTTAGCATGCTCATGTCGGCAAGGCTTGCGCCGGCCGAGAGATTGTTGCGGGTATAGGCGTCCAGAACGGCCTCGGCCGCCTGCCGGGCTGCCTCGATGATATATTCGTCGTTGGACGCCATGTAGTCTTCGATGGCCGCCATGCGGGCGTCGAGTTCAGGCGGCATGGCCGCGGCCTGCATCTGCACCGGCTGGCTGATCAGCGTCGAGAGATGGGCGATCTGGTTTTCGAGGCTTGCGAGCGCATGGCTGTCGGCGGGCGCGGCATGGGCGGTCTCGTCGAGGCGGGCGGCAATGTTGCCGAGCCGCTCTTCCAGACGCGAGAAAGCGCTTTCGCTGAGGTCCGATGCCGGCTGCGGCTGGCTGTAACGATAATCGAGGTCCTCGATCCGCCGGGAGAGCAGGTCGAGCCGCTCAGCCAAGCCGTCATTGACGGCGCCGTGATCCAGCGCGTCGATCTTGCGGGAAATATCGCTGAGGAAAGAGGTCAGTTCCGCCTGTTGTGAGGGGCGCTGTGACCGTTCCAGAAGCTGCGACAGCTGGTCCAGCCGCTCATGCAACTGCGCGGCGTCGCGGGCGGTGCTGAGTTCGTCGATCTTGCCGGCCAGCGCTTCAAGGCGGGCGGTGAGGTCCGGCGCCGGTTCAGGTTTTGCGGCGGCAAGGCGGTTGATGTCGCCAAGCTGTTCGGCAAGGCCGTTCAGCCGGTTCTCCAGACGCTGCGCCAGCGCATTGTCCGTTGCCTGCGCATTGGCGCGCGTGCCGGATGCGGCAATGGCGCGGCTGATTTCATCCAGCCGCTGGTCGAGACCGGAAAACTGTTCGGTAAAGGCCGCTTCGTTCGGCTGGATGTGCTTGCCGAGCTGCTCCACGGCGCTGGCAATCGCAATCAGCTTGTCTTCGAGCACGCGCACGGCCGGATTGTTGCTCATGCCGCCAAGCTGCGTCTTGATGTCATCGAGACGATAAGCGAGCGAAACGATCTCATCCTGCAACGCGCCGGCGTCGAAACCGCGCAGCGTGTCTTCCACATTGTTCCAGCGGTTTTCGATCCGGTGTACGCTGTCTTCGCGTGCCAGCTGGTCGATGGTGGCGCGCAGGTCCTCGAATTCGTTGCGCAGGCCATAAGCGTCAGGGGACGCCAGATTGCCGAGCTGGTCGATGCTGCCGGCCAACCGCGCAATGTCGTCGCGCAGATCGCCGATGAATTGCTGGTCTTCCGCCACCGCACGGATATTGCGGATTTCGGCACGCAGTCCCTGCGCTTCGCGGGCAACGCCCTCGGCAATATCGTGCTTCAGCTCGTGCCGCAGATTGACCAGCGCCTGGGCGATCTCCTGCAGGGCTGCGTCATCGCGCTGCGGTTCCTGATGGGGCGGCATGGCACGGGCGCGCGGCGCGGGAGCGGCCGTCTGCTGGGTTTCCCTCGAGCCATATGCCGGCGCGAGCGGCCGGGTAATCGTCCGTTCCGGGCGGACGGCGGGTTCCTGCGGGCGCTGGAAGCTTGCCTCGAGAAGACGCTGGCGCTGGCGGATTTCGTTGACGGGATCAAGCTGCGGTGGCGTAACGGCAGCGCGGGGCTCACGCGACGCGGCATAGGCCTCGATCTTGGGCTCTGCCTGAGCGCTCGCGGATCGCGGATCGCGCGGGAATTTCTGGCTCATCAGCCCCTCAATGCGGGCTTCAAGGCCTTCAATGGTGCGATTGAGAGCATCAAGAGACGACCTGTCGCTTGGCTGTTGGTTTTTCGATCGCAATCCGTTCATCTTTTCGCTCGCTTCGCTTCCGCCCGCTGTGCCCGGTTATATGTCGCGACGTGGCCTGCCTGAACACGCCGTCGCCGCAACATGCAGCAATTCCAGAGCCGGTATTTGCCCCCGTTGAGGAAAATGCGCCGAGTACGAAGCAGTTACCTCTGTCGGGAGAATTCACGAAACGTGGTAAAGAAGTGGTTAACTATGGTCGGAATTTTTTAACTTTTACGGCGCATGGCCGCCTGACGCCGGGCCGGATATACGTTGCGCGAAAAAGGAGAAGGAATATTCCGCCGAAATTTATTTGACGTTTACGCGCACGTCAAATATTGTCATCCCATATCGGCCGGATTATCGCCGGCGCCCACGATGCGGAGGAACATCGGTAATGCCTGTTTACAAGGCCCCAGTCAAAGACACGCTTTTTATCCTGAACGACGTTCTTGGCCTCGAGCGGTATAACAACCTGCCCGGCTTCGAGGACGCAACCCCCGATATGATCGAGGCCATTACCGGTGAAGCCGCAAAGCTTGCCGAAGAGCGGCTTTTCCCGCTCAATCTTTCCGGTGATCAACAGGGCTGCAAGCGCGCCGATGACGGTTCGGTTTCGGTGCCGGATGGTTTCAAGGATGCCTATGACGCCTATTGCGAGGGCGGCTGGATCGGCCTTGCCGTGCCGCCGGAATTCGGCGGTCAGGGACTGCCCTACACGCTGCATGCCGCCATCGGCGAATATATGTCGTCCGCCAACCTGTCGCTGATGATGTATCCCGGCCTGACGCAGGGCGCGATCGCTGCGATCCTCGTGCACGGCACGCAGGAACAGAAGGAAACCTATCTGCCGAATATGGTGGGTGGCACATGGTCCGGCACCATGAACCTCACCGAACCCCATTGCGGCACCGATCTCGGCCTGCTGCGCACCAAGGCAGTGCCGCAAGGCGATGGTAGCTACAAGATTTCCGGTCAGAAGATCTTCATCTCCGCCGGCGAACATTCCATGACTGACAATATCGTTCATCTGGTGATCGCCCGCATCGAAGGTGCGCCAGAAGGCACCAAGGGCATTTCGCTGTTTATCGTGCCGAAGTTCCTTGTCAAGGAAGACGGCACGCTCGGCGAGCGTAACGGCGTCACCTGCGGCGCCATCGAACACAAGATGGGCATTCACGGCAACGCCACCTGCGTCATGAATTACGATGACGCGACGGGTTATCTGCTTGGTGCGGAAAACAAGGGCCTGTCGGCCATGTTCGTGATGATGAACGAAGCCCGCCTCGGCGTCGGCCTTCAGGGGCTGTCGGTTGGCGAGATCGCCTATCAGAACGCTGTCGAATATGCCCGAGAGCGCATTCAGGGCCGCTCGCTTTCCGGCGCGAAATTCCCGGACAAGAAGGCCGATCCGATCATCGTGCATCCGGATATCCGCCGCACGCTGATGACCATCAAAGCCTATAACGAGGCGGGCCGCGCCTTCCTGCTGTGGACGGCGCTGCAATCCGATATCGCCCACCGCGCCGCTGATGAAAAACAGCGCCAGACAGCGGATGACCTGCTCGGCCTCGTCACGCCAATCCTCAAAGGCGTTTTGACCGACAAGGGCTTCGACCACGCCGTGATGGCGCAGCAGGTCTTCGGCGGCCATGGCTACATCGAAGAACATGGCATGAGCCAATATGTCCGCGATGCGCGTATCACCATGATCTACGAAGGTGCCAACGGCATTCAGGCGCTCGATCTGGTCGGTCGCAAGCTCGGCATGAATGGCGGCCGCGCCGTTATGGCACTGTTCAAGGAAATCGGCGATTTCTGTGAGGAAAACCGCGCTGATGAAAAGCTCAGCCTTTACACCAAGGGCCTGAAGAAGGGCTTGAACGACCTGCAGGCCGCAACCATGTGGTTCATGCAGAACGCCATGGCCAAGCCCGACAATGCCGGGGCCGGTTCGACCGATTATATGCATCTCTTCGGCATCGTGGTGCTGGGTTACATGCAGGCGCGCATGGCGAAAGCCGCCAGTGAAGCGCTAGCGGCAGGCAGCACTTCGGACGAGGATTTCCTCAAGACCAAGCTTGTCACGGCGAAGTTTTACATGGAGCGCATCATGCCGGAAACGGCGCTGCGCAAGGCCCGCATCGAAACCGGCGCGGACACGATGATGGAACTGGCTGCGGAAGCATTCTGAGAAGGTTGGCGGTAAACACGCCGCAGGGAGAGAGTTTATGACCGACGTATTTATCTACGACCATGTCCGCACCCCACGCGGACGCGGCAAGAAGGATGGCAGCCTGCATGAGGTGCCCTCCGTTCGCCTGGCCGCCAAGACGCTGGAAGCCATCCGCGATCGCAACGGGCTCGACACCTCTGCTGTCGATGACATCATCATGGGCTGCGTCGATCCTGTCATGGATGCCGGCGCGGTGATCCCGAAAGCCGCCGCCTTTGAGGCGGGTTACTCCAACAAGGCGCCGGGTATGCAGATCTCGCGCTTCTGCGCCTCGGGTCTCGATGCCATCAACTTCGCAGCCGGCAAGGTCAAGGCCGGCTCGGACGATATCGTCATCGCCGGCGGCGTCGAAAGCATGTCGCGCGTCGGCATGGGCATGTCTGGTGGCGCCTGGTACATGGACCCCTCGGTCAACTTCCCGGCCTTCTTCATGCCGCAGGGCGTCTCGGCCGATCTCATCGCCACCAAATACGGCTTCTCCCGTGACGATGTCGACGCCTATGCCGTCGAGAGCCAGAAGCGCGCGGCGGATGCCTGGGAAAAGGGCTATTTCAACAAGTCGGTCATTCCGGTGAAGGACCAGAACGGTCTGACGATCCTTGATCGCGACGAGCACATGCGCCCCGGCACCGATATGCAGGCGCTTGCCTCCCTCAATCCTTCCTTCCAGATGCCCGGTGAAATGGGTGGCTTTGAAGCCGTCGGCATCATGGCCCACCCGGAAGTGGAGCGGATCAACTACGTGCACCACGCCGGCAACTCTTCCGGCATTGTCGATGGTGCCGCCGCCGTGCTGGTCGGCTCCAAGGCGGGCGGCGAGGCGATGGGCGTGAAACCCCGCGCCCGCATCAGGGCTTTCGCCAATATCGGTTCCGATCCGGCGCTGATGCTGACCGGCCCGGTGGATGTGACCGAGAAGCTCCTGAAAAAGACCGGAATGTCGCTTGCCGATATCGATCTTTTCGAACTCAACGAAGCCTTCGCCGCCGTCGTCCTGCGTTACATGCAGGCTTTCGACATCAGCCATGATCGGATGAACGTCAATGGCGGCGCCATCGCCATGGGCCATCCGCTGGGTGCAACGGGCGCGATGATCCTCGGTACTGTCCTGGATGAGCTGGAGCGGCGCGATCTGAATACTGCGCTCGTCACACTCTGCATCGGCGCGGGCATGGGCACGGCGACGGTTATCGAGCGGGTTTGAGGCAGGCCATGAGGCGCGAGGTTTACGAGCGGCCCAAGAATGAGATCGAACAGCAACTGGCGCGGCACAATCTGGAAAAGGATATGGCACAGGATCATAGGGCGTCCATCCGCCCTGTTTCCGCTGTCCACATCCGACGGCTCCGGGCAGAGCGTTGGGGCTTGATCGTGTTTCTCGTTCTTGTGGTCAGTTGTATCGGCCTTGCAATCGGACTGTCGTAACCGCAGGGAAATTTGAGGGAAGAGGAATCCCAAATGAGCACTTACACCAATTTCACCATCGAGACGGACGCAGACGGCATTGCCCTCGTCACCTGGGACATGCCGGAAAAATCCATGAATGTCTTCACGTCAGAGGTTCTTGAGGAACTGAACGCCATTGTCGATGCCACCGTTGCCGATGGCGCGGTCAAGGGCGTCGTCTTCACTTCGGGCAAAAGCAGCTTTTCCGGCGGTGCCGATCTGTCGATGCTGAAGTCCATGTTCGCCCTTTATAATGACGAAAAGGCGAAAAGCCCCGACGCTGCCGCGGCGAAGCTGTTCGAACTCGTCGGTCGCATGACCGGCCTGTTCCGCAAGATCGAGACCAATGGCAAGCCGTGGGTCTCGGCCATCAATGGCACCTGCATGGGTGGCGCGTTTGAGCTTTCGCTTGCCTGCCATGGCCGCGTGGCCTCCAGTGCCAAGAGCCTCAAGATCGCTCTGCCGGAAGTCAAGGTCGGCATCTTCCCTGGCGCCGGCGGCACCCAGCGCGTCTCGCGCCTGACGGACGCGCAATCCGCCTTGCAGATGATGACGACCGGCCAGTCGCTGACCGGCGCGCGCGCCAAGGCCATGGGGCTGGTTCATCAGGTGGTGGAGCCGGATCAGCTGGTCGCAACCGCAAAGCAGATGATCAAGGACGGCCTGAAGCCGGTTGCCCCTTGGGATGAAAAGGGCTTCAAGGCCCCCGGCGGCGGCATCTGGACGCCGGCCGCAGCTCAGCTCTGGCCAGCCGCACCGGCCATCCTGCGCCGCGAAAGCGCAGGCAACTATCCGGCCGCCCTCGCCATCCTGAAATGCGTGTATGAGGGCCTGCAATTGCCCTTCGATACGGCACTGAAGGTCGAGCAGCGTTATTTCACCGAAATCCTTCGCTCGAAGGAAGCCTTCGGCATGATCCGCTCGCTGTTCATTTCCATGCAGGAACTGGGCAAGGGCGCGCGCCGCCCGGCGGGCCAGCCGAAGACGGAGTTCAAGAAGGTCGGCGTCGTCGGCGCGGGCTTCATGGGTGCTGCCGTGGCCTATGTCACCGCCGCAGCCGGCATCCCCGTCACGCTGGTGGACCGGGACCAGGAAGCCGCCGACAAGGGCAAGGGCCATTGCGAGGAAAGCGTCAAGGCCGCCATAACCAAGGGCAGGCTGACGCAGGATGAAGGCAAGGCCCTGCTCGGCCTCGTCACGCCCACATCCGATTACGCCGCGCTCTCCGACGCCGATCTCGTCATCGAAGCCGTGTTCGAGGACCGCGACGTGAAGAAGGCCGTCATCGAGGCCGTGGAAGCCGTGTTGCCTGAAGGAGCGATCTTCGCCTCCAACACCTCTACCTTGCCAATCACTGGTCTTGCGAAGAACTCCAAGCGCCCGGTGGATTTCATCGGCATCCACTTCTTCTCGCCTGTCGAGAAGATGATGCTGACGGAAGTCATCCTTGGCAAGGAAACCGGCGACAAGGCGCTCGCCGTCGCGCTGGATTACGTGGCGAAAATCAAAAAGACGCCGATCGTCGTCAACGATACACGCGGCTTCTTCGTCAATCGCTGCGTGCTGCGCTATATGGCGGAAAGTTACGACATGCTGATCGAAGGCGTTCCGCCCGCCATGATCGAAAATGCCGCTAAATTCGCCGGCATGCCGGTCGGCCCGCTGGCGTTGAACGACGAGGTGGCGATCGATCTTTCCTACAAGATCCTGAAAGCCACCGTCGCCGATCTCGGCGAAAAGGCGGTTGATCCGCGCCATATGGAACTCGTGAAGAAGCTGGTGGAAGGCGAGGGCCGGTTCGGCCGCAAGAACGCCAAGGGCTTCTACGACTATCCGCAAAAGCCCGCCAAGAAATCCCTCTGGCCCGGCCTGAAGGACCTCTATCCGCAGCAGAAGCCTGAAGCGGTGGATATGGAGGTACTGAAACAGCGCTTCCTCGTCACCGTGGCGCTGGAAGCCGCCCGCACGGTGGAAGAAGGCATCGTCACCGATCCGCGTGAGGCAGATGTCGGCTCCATCCTCGGTTTTGGCTTTGCGCCCTATACCGGCGGCGCTCTGTCCTACATTGATGGCATGGGCGTCAAGACCTTCGTGGCACTTGCCGAAAAGCTCAGCGAGACCTATGGCCCACGCTTCAGGCCGACGCCGCTGCTGAAGGAGATGGCCGCCAAGGGCGAGACCTTCTACGGTCGCTTCGATCCTTATGCCAGCGCCGCCAAGGCGGCCTGAGGCTTCACGCGAGACATTGAACAGGCCCTTCGGGGCCTGTTTTATTATGCCTGCCTCCCCGCTTTCCGTGCATCCTTTGCTCAGTTGAGGCGTTGAAGGGGCTGACCGGGCAAAACTGCCCGCCGCAGCAATTTAGCATGCGTCAGGAGACAACGATGAAAGCACCACTGCGATCCCACGGTTTCGACAAGCCATCCGACCTGGACGACGAATTGGCCGAACTGGAGGAAGAGGCCGAAGCTGTAGGTGCCGAAGCAAAGGCGGAAAAGCCCGCAGCCAGGAGAACGCGGACCGCAAATACCATCGACCCGGCGCTGCGCGCCGAATTGGACGAGCTTCGCAAACAGGTCGACAAGATCCGCCGCGATGTCAAACGGCTGGAGGCTGCCCAGCATTCCCGCCACGCGCCCGCACGGCCCCACCACGAGCGCGACGGCGAGAATTCCCGCCTGATGACGGTGGTGCGCTCCGTGGCCGTCACCTCGCTTGCCAGCCGCATCTTCGCTTCCTCGCCCGTCATGGCGGCGCTGGTGGCCGTTGTGCCAATTGCGCTTGGCCTTGCCGCACGACGCAATGAGGGGGCGTAAGTCGCTACCTGCCGCGCCGGCACCCGCTGGCCCGGCGGATGCCCAGGAGCGGGTTTTCCGCCGCAATCCGGCCTTCGCCGGGCAGACTTTCGAGCCATCCACAGGCGCCGTGAAAAAACTGTCAAAAAACTTCGCAAGGGCGCTTGCCATGTCCGAACAAGATGTTATAACCCCGCTCACTTTCGGGGCACCAAACAGCCCTGCCCGCCAAAAGCGGAGGTTCTTCAAGGACCTGAAGTGCCCGGATAGCTCAGTTGGTAGAGCAGCGGATTGAAAATCCGCGTGTCGGTGGTTCAAATCCGCCTCCGGGCACCATTTCTCATTATCATCAAATAAGTTTTGTTATGGTGCGGGTGCTCGATGGTAGCGCTCTCAATGTCAGATTAAAAATTTAATACTATCGACCTGTGTATAGCAAGTGAAGCAATGTCGCTTAATTCGCAAATATGCTGCATAATCTTTGCATGACAGATGATGCTGAATATCACTGGAAGAAGCAGTCGGACCGCACTTACATAAGTCGTAGGATAGTCCCTGGGAACAACGAACCTTCGATGCGAATTGCTTCCAAGGTTTTCGATGTAGGCGGAGGCTATGTCTACGCTAGGGAACATGATGAACTTGTCTTGCGAAAGACGTTTTCAGGTAGGCATGAGATAGTCGTTAAGTTTACCGAAGACGACAGGCAAATATTCACCTTAACTATTCAAAAATTCAATAAAACTTCTGGGCCATCTGATAAGTATCACTTTTCATTCGTTGGCGAAGAAATAGACAATCTTATTGAATTCTTGCTCAACATCAAGAATTTCCATTTTCCAGATACTGGAAAGGTGAACATTTCAGATAGTGATCTGAGGCAGATAATTATTGATGAGGATCAGGCTCGCCGTGTTTTTTTAGAAAATCGCGAAATGATAGAGCAATTGGTTCAAAGTGAAGAGTTGACAAGAGATATAGTGGCCCTCGGTTATCGGCGAAAACAGCTTGATGTTTTTGAGCGTCTACTAATCGATGCCGAGTATTTTGCAAAACAGCAATCGAGATTATGCACAACTGCTGAGGGACTTTGGCAAAAATTCTTTGAGAAGAATAACTGGATTTTCGGATATGGGCTATCCTTTTCATTTTTTTCTAACTTAGACGGGCGAGGATTAGAACAACCTGTTGTCGGACATTCTATCGCTACAGTCGGTAAACGGGCAGATGCTCTGCTAAAAACGCAAGCTTATGTGAGTGCCCTTTGTTACGTGGAAATTAAGAGGCACGACACGGCGCTTTTGGATTCAAAGGCCTATCGTTCCGGTGCGTGGAAACCTTCGGAGGAATTGTCGGGTGGAGTCGCCCAATCGCAAGCTACCGTCCAGGAAGCAATGGAATTGTATTCTCGAAAGGTTCAGCCGACAAATAGTGGTGGCGATCCCACAGGGGAGGTAGTCTTCAACTTTGAGCCGAAATCAGTGCTTGTTATAGGTAGTTTGAACGAGTTTCAAACCGACAACGGCCTCAATGAAAATAAGTATCGTTCATTTGAATTATTTCGCAAAAATCTACATCGCCCAGAGATTGTTACCTTTGATGAGCTTTTTCACCGAGCTAAATATATAGTGGAGCATAGCGGCAATCAGACGATTGATTGATTTGCGTACTCATTTGATTCATTTTCATTATTTGGTCCCGTGATTACGGCTTTCCAGTGAATGCCTCCAGCATGCGGGTGACACGCACAAGATCGTCCTCATTCATATGTGCCAGCGCTGCATTGACGCGGTGAAGTAAACGACCGCGTTCGCCTTCCGGCGCGATAACAGTACCGGTGCCAAAGAACGCGATGGCGGGAAGGCTGAGGGCTTTTGCGATACTCTCGATGGTTTCAAACGAAGGCGAGGCGTCGCCCCGTTCCAGACGTCCCATCATCTCAATCGAAAGGTCGGCCTTTTCGGCAAGGGCTTCTTGCGTCAGGCCCAGCGCTTTCCGGTGATGGCGAATATTGCTGCCGAAAATCTTTCTAAGTTCCAATCGTTTCCCTCCGAACTGAAGGGACAGTCGTCTTTGCGAGTTCGCGACTTAAGGCATTGCTATTGCTGAAAATCAGAAATATGCAATAATGATGCAGTATGTGAAGTTTCTGTCGTGAGATTGCAGATGTCCCCTATCCACGCGGACCATTTCCCGTTCCTCGCGCTCGGCGCGTTCGTGCTGATAGTCTTCCTGTGGGTGAAGTGGGAAAGCTTTATCCGGCCGATGTTCATTCCCCGTGTGGAAATAAAACGAATAGTCGACGAACTGGTTCAGCAACATGGAGAACGCGCCGCAGAAATAGCCTGCATGGAGGAAGATCGCGCTTGGCGATATTCCCAAAATTTCGAACAAGGCAAATGGCGACGAGTGCGCGCAGAACTTCGCCGCCGAAAAGAGCTTTAGCCTAAAGATGCTCCCGATTATCCGAATTCTGTTCCGCTCGGTCCCGATAAAGCGCCGCGCGCCCCAGCAGCATCAGGGACACCGGCGTCGTCACCGTCATAAAGATGCCGATGAAGATTTCGTGGAAGGCGAAGCGGTCGCCGGAGACGGAGAAATAGATGATCGAGGCCATGACAATGCCGCCGGTGCCCCAGCTGGTGCCGAGCGTGGGCGCATGCAGACGCTCATAGAAGCTGTTCAGTCTGGCAAAGCCGATGGTGCCGATCAGTGTCAGCGAGGCGCCGAGCAGCACGAAGAAAGCCACGGCAATGGCCGCCCAGAGCGGGAATTCGTGTGCTTCGCTCATTCGATCACCTCGCCGCGCATCAGGAATTTGGAAAGGGCGACGGTTGAGACGAAGCCGAGGATGGCGATCAGCAGCGATGCCTCGAAGTAGATGTCATTGCCGGTGCGCAGGCCGAAGGTCAAAAGAAGCAGCATGGCGTTGACATAGAGCGTATCCATGCCCAGCACGCGGTCCTGCGCGCGCGGGCCGATGGCGATACGATAGACGGAGATCGCCATGGCGATGGCGAGCATCAGCTGCGCCAGCGAAAAGGACCAGAAAAGAATAATCGAACTCATTCGAATATCTCCATCAGCAGTTTTTCATATCGGTTCTTGATAAGGCTTATCCAGGCCGCCTCATCCACATCGTCGAGAACGTGAAGCAGAAGCGTGCCTTGGCTGGAATTATATTCGAGCCATGCGCTTCCGGGCGTCGAGGTGAGGATCGTCGCCAGAACGGCCAGCGCCATCGGGTCGCGAATATCGAGCGGCACCGCCAGGAAGCCGGATTTGCGGTCCCTTTCGCGCTTGAACAGGATGATCTTCACGACCGAGATATTGGACCTGATGATATCGTAAAGCACGATCAGGATCAGCATCGCGAGCTTGTGCCAGTTGCGGATGCGCGGCTTGGCGGGCCTGAGCGACGCCATCGCCCAGGAGGCAATGAGCGCGACACCGGTGCCAAGCAGCAAATGCCCCGGCGAAAAGCTGTTGATCGTCATCCAGAAGAAGATCAGCGAGATCGTCAGCAGCGGGTAGGGGAGGAGACGGCTCATCATGGTTCCGCCTCCGGGTTGCTGCCCGCTCGCGGTGCGGAAATGACGCCCTGAATATAGCTCGCCGGCAGATCGAGAATACGCGCCGTTTCCTGCATGTATCGCATCACCGGTCCCGCCTGCACGGTCATGGCGAGTGTCAGCCCGAGCAGCAGCATCACGGGGGCGATTTCGATGACGAGCACGCGTGGCACGGTGCCTTCGATGGAGGCCCAGAAGGTGCGGATGCCGGCGCGGGTCATCGAAATCAGCGAGGCGAAACCGGCAAAGACGATCAGGAAGACCAGCCACCAGGACAGCGTTGAGACGCTGTCATTGGCGCCAAGGCCCGAAGGGTTGAGAATGGCGGTCAGCATCGAGAATTTGGCGATGAAGCCCGAAAGCGGTGGCAGGCCGGCCAGAAGAATGCCGCAGGCGGCAAAACACGCGCCGAGCACCGCCATGGTGGCGGGCATGGTCACGCCAACCTCCTCTTCCTCCTCTTCCTCCTCGCCCTCGCCATAGGCCTCCATGGTCACGGCAAGAACGTTCGCACCCGCATCCTGTCCGCGCTCCACGAGTTCGATCAGCATGAAGAAGGCACTGATGGTGAGGGTGGAGCTGACCATGTAATAAAGCGCGCCGGCCGCAACCGTCGGATTGCCGGTGCCCATGGCGGCGAGAAGCGTTCCTGACGAGACGAGAACCGAAAAACCGGCAAGCCTCCCCAGCGCCTGCGACGCCAGAACGCCGATAGCCCCGAAAATGATGGTGGCGATGCCGCCGACAAGCAGGGCATCATGGCCGAAGCCGGCAGATTCTCCCGCCGTCTGTCCGAAGAGCAGAAAGGACAGGCGGGCGATGACATAAATCCCGACCTTGCTCATGATGGCGAAGAGCCCGCCCACCGGGGCCGACGCCGCACCATAGGCGGAGGGCAGCCAGAAATTCAACGGCCACATGCCGGCCTTGACCAGAAAGGCGATGCCGAGGACGGCAGAGCCGGTTTCCAAGAGCATACGCTGATCGGGGTTGAGGCCCTCGATACGATGGGCGAGGTCGCCCATGTTCAGTGTGCCTGTCACGCCATAGATGAGGCTGACGCCGATCAGGAAGAACAGCGCGGCGACAAGGTTGATGGCGATGTAATGCAGCCCTGCCTTCACGCGCTGCTGGCCGGAACCATGCAGCAGCAGGCCATAGGAAGCCGCCAGCATCACTTCGAAGAACACGAAGAGATTGAACAGGTCCCCGGTCAGGAACGCGCCGTTGACACCCATCAGCATCATCTGGAACAGCGAATGGAAATGCGCGCCCGACCTGTGCCACTTCGCCATCGAATAGATCAAGGAGGGAATGGCAAGCAGCGCCGTCAGCAGCACCATCAGGCCTGAAAGACGGTCGGCGACGAGCACGATGCCGAAGGGCGCCGGCCAGTTGCCGAGCAGATAGACGCCGCTCGAAACAACGGCGGCGATCTCTGTATTGACCGTCGAGTTCACCTCGCGGAACAGCAATATGGCGACCACCAGCAACAGCACGGTAGAGGTGAGGCTGATGGCGGCCTTCGCCACGCGCTGGCGCTCGTCGAAGAACAGCAGAAGGGCCGCGGTAATCAGCGGCAGCAGGATAGGCGCTATGACGATGTGGAAGGGGAAAGACATCATTTCGTCTCCCTCCCGTCCACATGGTCGGTGCCGGTGAGGCCGCGGGCGGCAAGCAGCACGACGAGGAACAATGCGGTGGTGGCGAAACCGATGACGATGGCCGTCAGCACCAGAGCCTGCGGCACGGGGTCGGCCAGCGTGGAGCTGTCGACACCGTTGACCAGCACCGGCGGCGCGTTGGTCTTGATGCCGCCGACGCCGAAGATGAAGAGATTGACAGCGTAAGACAGCAGCGAAAGCCCGACGATGACCTGATAGGTGCGCGGGCGCAGCACCAGCCAAACGCCGGAGCCGGTCATGATGCCGATGCCGATGGCGAGAATGAGTTCCATTACACGTCCTCCGCTCTTGCGGCTTCAGGCGTGCGAACGCGGTAGTTGCGCAACGATTGGTGTGCCAGTGCTATCAGGATAAGAACAACGGAGCCGACGACCAGCGAGAAGACGCCGAGATCGAACAGCAGGGCGGATGCGGTTGGCATTTTGCCGATATAGGGTATCTCCGTGTACTGGAAATAGGAGGTCAGGAACGGGTAGCCGAAATACCATGAGCCGATACCCGTCGCCGCCGCCATCAAAAGGCCGAAACCCATCCAGCGCAGCGGCAGGATGCGGATGCGGTCCTCCGCCCAGCGTGCGCCGCCGGCGAGATATTGCAGCAGGAAGCCGATGGCCATGGTGATGCCGGCCGCAAAGCCGCCGCCCGGCAGGTCGTGCCCGCGCATGAACAGGAAGATCGAGAAGGTGATGATGACCGGGAACATCCACTGCATCACGATGGACGGCACATAGAGATAGTCGCGCACCGTATCGCCCTTGCTGCGGTCCGGCCGTTCGGCATCGAAGGCGTTCTGCATCTGCTGCTGTTCCGGCACTCCGACACTTTCATGGGCGGGGCGGAAACGGCGAAGCAGCGCAAAGACGGTGAGCGCGACGATGGCCAGAACCGCGATTTCACCGAAGGTATCGAAGCCGCGGAAATCGACCAGAATGACGTTGACGACATTGGTGCCGCCGCCTTCGGTATAGGCGCGTTCAAGGAAATAGGTCGCAATCGCGTTCGGCACGGGCAACGTCATCACGGCATAGGCGATGACGGACATGCCGATGCCGCTTGCGGCCGCCAGCAGGAAGTCACGGGCGCGGCGAAGCTGCGCAGGGAACTCGTTGCTGCTGTCGACTTTCTCGAAGCGTTTCGGCAGCCATCTGAGACCGAGCAGGATGAGAACCGTGGTGACGATTTCCACCAGCAGCTGGGTGATGGCGAGATCCGGCGCGGAAAGCCACACGAAGGTGAGGCAAGTGACAAGTCCCGAGACGCCCAGCATGACAAGCGCGGCGAGGCGATGATATTTCGCCTGCCAGGCCGCACCCATGGCCGCGATCATGCCGATCAGCCAGAGAATGGCGAAGATCGGATCGAATGTCGTGACGCGTGGCAGCGAGAGGGAGAATTCCGAAAGGAAGAGCGGCGAGAAACCGGCAAGAAGCGCCACGAGGATGAGAAGCCTGAGCTGCGGCTGCAGACGCCGCGTGCCGAGCGTGCTTTCCAACCACCGCGCCCATTTCCAGGATACGGTGACGAGAATGCGCTCGAAGATGCGCTGTCCCCGCAAATGCCGGAAGACCGGCGGGCCGTCGTCGCAGCGCGAGAAATAACCGCCGAGCAGGGCATAGATCGTAACGCCGCCGATCAGCGCCGCGATACTCATGATCAGCGGCAGGTTGAAACCGTGCCAGATCGACAGGCTGTAGACCGGCGTTTGCGCGCCGAGAACGGAAAGCACGGCCGAATGCAGGAACGGGCCGATGGAGAGGCTCGGAACGATGCCGACGATCAGGCAGGCAAAGACGAGGAATTCAATGGGGAAGCGCATCCAGCGCGGCGGCTCGTGCGGATGCGGGTTCGGCAGATCGACGGGCTTGGGGCCGAAGAAGACCGTGTGGATGAAGCGCAGCGAATAGGCGACGGCGAATGCGCCCGACAGCGTCGCGACATAGGGCAGCGCCCGATCCAGGAGCGAGTCGGCATGGGTTTCGACGGCTTCGGCAAAGAACATTTCCTTGGAAAGGAAGCCGTTGAAAAGCGGCACGCCAGCCATGGCCGCGCTCGCCGCCATGGCGAGCGTCGCGGTCGCCGGCATATAGGTGTAAAGCCCGCTTAAGCGTCGCATGTCGCGGGTGCCGGTTTCATGGTCGATGATGCCGGCCGCCATGAAGAGCGAGGCCTTGAAGGTGGCGTGGTTGACCATGTGGAAGATGGCGGCAACCGCCGCAAGCGGGCTGCCGAGGCTGAGCAGCGTGGTGATGAGGCCGAGATGGCTGATGGTGGAATAGGCCAGCAGTCCCTTCAGATCCTGCTGGAACATGGCGAAATAGGCGCCGAGCAGCAGGGTTATGATGCCGGCCGCACCCACCAGCCAGAACCATTCCGGCGTGCCCGCCAGCACCGGCCAGAACCGCGCCAGCAGGAAAACTCCGGCCTTCACCATGGTGGCCGAATGCAGATAGGCGGAAACGGGTGTGGGCGCCGCCATGGCGTTGGGCAGCCAGAAATGGAACGGAAACTGTGCGCTCTTGGTCAGCGCACCGCCGAGGATAAGGATAAGCGCCGGTAGATAGAGAGAATGGGCGCGGATGGTGGCCCCTGCCTCGATGATCTTGTCGAGGTCATAGCTTCCCGCCATGTGCCCGAGGATCAGCAAACCGGCCAGCAGGCTGAAGCCGCCGATCCCGGTCACGGTCAGCGCCATGCGCGCGCCGTCGCGTGCGCCGGCGTTCTGATGCCAGTATCCGATCAGCAGGAACGAAAAGATGCTGGTCATTTCCCAGAAGATCGACAGCAGGATGACGTTGCCGGAGAGCACCACGCCAATCATCGAACCCATGAAGGCGAGCAGGAAGGCAAAGAAGCGCGGGATCGGGTCTTCGGCCGACATGTAATAGCGGGCGTAGAGCACCACCAGCAGGCCGATGCCGGTAATCAGCATCGTGAAAATCCAGGCAAATCCGTCCAGCCGCAGGGTAAAGTTCAGGCCGAGCTGGGGCAGCCATTCCACATCATATTTAAGGACCGCGCCACCGCTGACGCTTGTATAAAGAAAGATGCTGCTGACAAGGCCGAAAAGGGCGACTGCGCCCGCGACGGCGGCGGGACCGGCGGCCGCACCCTCACGCGGCATGAAAGCCGTCAGGAGCGCGCCGACGAAGGGCAATGCGACAATGAATGGAAGAATGGTTGCAAGTGTCATATGCGGCGGCGGTTTTCTCTCTGGAATGGGAGCCTACGGCGGGTTTCCGACGCCTCCGATCCCTCAAGGTTCGCGATGAACCTGATGATGCTGACCGCCGGAATGACTAGTACATAATATGCGGAGGCGCGCGTGGAACCACACTGGCAAAGTCTCGGGAAGTTTGTGGCACGATGGCAACAGCAGCGAGCGAGACTTCGGCGTCATCCCTGAGGTTCGGGGCGAATGAAGCGAATTCGCTATAACGAAAGTCCGAACCGGTGTAGCCGATCCTGCAGCCGAAATCGTTGCCGCTATCGCAAGCTTTTTCGCGAAGAGAAACCGAACGGCCCGGATCGACGCTCTGCAATCGCTCAAGGCGGCTGGTTTTGGAAAGGGTCTTGACGCCAGCCTGGGCTTGAAAGCCGATCATGACGAGCAGGCTCGCGACCACGATACCGATCAGCACTTGCGGATGGCGCCTTGAACTGCGGCCTTTCTCCATCCATGGCAAGTTGGCATCTCCTTGATCGTAAAGGTCTCTTTAAGCGTCACCGTTGAGCGAATATCGTGTTGATTTGTTTTAGGGGAAGCCTGACATGCTTGTCCAGCGCGCGTGCGGGAAAAAGCGCCGACCGTGTTCGATTCATTTTTGTTTTTGTGCGTTTGCGGCAAAGTGAGGGCGCCATTGGCTAAAAGCTTTTACAAATTTTACCGTTTGACGCCGTCGCCTTTGTTTCTTAACTTTCAAGCAAGGAATTAACCATAAAGATTGATGGTATTTCGACGGCGGAATGGGGTTCTCTCCCCTTCCAGGCATGACGCCGCACTGCCGTACCGGTGCCGATCCGGTATTTTCGTTTCTTGGTTCAAGAAGGTCTGGCAAGCGTCGATGCCGCATCGTCCGCGATGGGTATGTTCGTTCAAAAATCCCCTTAGGGTGCTGGCATTCTGAACCTTGGCAAAATTGGCCGGGTTTCACCGGCCGTCATGTTGTTGGGGATGTCGGTTGGGGCAGGACTTGCCATCAGATCAAGCGCGCAGATCGGCAGGCGGAAGCCTGGCGGGACGGTTGCGTTTTGCCGGCCTCGACGAGACGCAGTCCGATTTCCTGCGCAGCTATCGCAGCATGCTGGAGCCTTACGTCAAGGCCGGGCTGCGGGACGTGATGACCCGTTTCCGGTCCATGCCGGACTGTTCCCCGTCTTTCGAAAGTGAAAACCAGCTTGAGCGCTTGCACGATCTGCAATCCTCGCACTGGAGCGTTCTGACCGATGCGCGTTTCGATGCGCTCTATGCAGAGCGCGTGAAGGTTCTTTCCGACAATGCCAGCCGCATGGGGCTCGATCCGCGCTGGCAGATCGCCAGCCATGCGGTGGTTCTGGAACATCTCGTCGGCGGGCTGGTGGCCGAACACGCACCGCGCTCCATCCTGCCCGGAAACCGCAAAAAGAGCCGCGAACTGGCGGAAGCGGTCAAGAATGTCGTCCGTTTGGTCATGGTCGATACCGAAATCGCCGTCTCGCTGCGCTTTAACGAATTGCGCCTGCGCCACGGCCGCGAACTGGCGCAACAGCGCGACAATGACCGCTCGGAAGCGGCGAGGTTGCTGGGCACGGCGCTGACGGCCTTTGCCGCGGGCGATTTGCAGGCCCGTATCGGCCGCGATGTGCCGGAAGCCTATCGCGATGTTGCGGCGTCCTTCAATGCGGCTCTGGAAACGATTGGCGCATCGCTGATCGAGGCACAGAGCAGCATCGGCGAGGCTGAGGCGCTGGGCGCGCGGTTTGCCGATATGGGCCGCTCGATTGCCGAGCGTTCCCGCCAACAGGCCGAAGCCCTTGTTGAAACCTCCCGCGCCATTCAGACGATGATCGAAAACGTCGCTGAAAATGGCGCGCGCATATCGGCCACGGAAACGGCCGTTTCCCGTGCCCGTGAGGCGGCGGTCGAAAGCGGCCGGGCGATCGGCGAGGCCATTGACGCCATGTCGGACATCGAACAATCCGCCGAACAGATCGGCAGGATCATCGGTACGATTGACGAGATTGCTTTTCAGACCAACCTTCTCGCCCTCAATGCCGGCATCGAGGCGGCGCGGGCGGGTGAAAGCGGACGTGGTTTCGCGGTCGTCGCGCAGGAGGTCCGGGCGCTCGCCCAGCGTTCCGCCGACGCTGCAAGGGAGATCAAGAGTCTCGTCGGCACCACGAAGACGCAAGTCGAGGACGGCGTGCGCATGGTCAACCGCACGCAGGACGCAATCGGCGGCGTCGTCCGGCAGGTCTCGGGCATTAACGACATGATCGCGGAAGTCTCCCGGCATACGGCCGAGCAGGCCGGCGAACTGCAATCGGTTGCCGCCGATATCGGCGAGCAGCAAAGGCAGGCAGGCCGGAACGCCGTCGATATCAGCGCGAGCGCCTCCGAGGCCGACGCGCTTCAAACCGTCATTCTCGAACTCGGCCGCACCGTCCGCGAATTCCGCATCGCCCGTCAGGGGCAGGCGAGAGCGGCGTCCGGCGCGGACCGGCAGGACGCTTCATTCATGGCCCGTGCGGATAACCGCCCGGATTACGGCCAGGATTACCAACAATTCAGACGTCAGGGAGTCATGTAATGGCAGCCAGAAAAGCAGCTGAGGCGACGCTGAAACTGTCACCGGTGCTGGATCTCAACGAAGCATCGGCCCTGCACGGCAAGCTGATGACGCTGAGGGGAGCACCTTTGTCGGTAGACGCGTCCGAGGTGGAGCGTATCGGTGCGCTTTGCGTCCAGGTCCTCATGGCCGGCGCGAAGTCCTGGGAAGAGGACGGCAAGCCCTTCGGTTTTGCCAGGGTGTCCGATGCATTCGACAAGACGATGAAACTGATAGGCGTCGATATTGACCATTTGCTCCCCAAGGAGATGCAAAAGTGAAGAAAAAAGTTCTTACCGTGGATGATTCCCGGACGATCAGGAACATGCTCCTGGTCACGCTCAACAATGCCGGTTTCGAAACCATTCAGGCCGAAGACGGCATTGAGGGTCTCGAAGTGCTCGAGCAGAGCAACCCCGATGTTATCGTGACGGACATCAACATGCCCCGTCTGGATGGTTTCGGCTTCATCGAGGGTGTGCGCCGCAACGAAAAGTATCGTGCGATCCCGATCCTCGTCCTGACGACCGAAAGCGACGCTGAGAAGAAGAACCGCGCCCGTCAGGCCGGTGCGACGGGCTGGATCGTCAAGCCGTTCGATCCCGCGAAACTCATCGATGCCATTGAACGCGTAACCGCCTGATACGGGACATTTCACGATGGATATGAACGAAATCAAGGAAATCTTTTTCCAGGAATGCGAGGAGCAACTCGCCGAACTGGAATCGGGGCTTCTTAAATTGAATGACGGCGACCGCGATCCGGAAACCGTCAACGCTGTTTTCCGTGCCGTTCATTCCATCAAGGGCGGGGCGGGTGCCTTCGGTCTCGATGATCTCGTGGCCTTCGCCCACGTTTTCGAAACGACCCTCGACTGTGTTCGCTCCAACAAGCTGGAACCGACACAGGATGTTCTGAAAGTCATGCTGCGCTCCGCCGACGTGCTGGCGGACCTGACCAATGCGGCAAGAGACGGCGGCAGCGTCGATGAAACCCGCACACGCGGCCTCGTCAAGGAACTGGAAGCGCTGGCGAACGGCGAGACCGTGCAGGTTTCCGCACCTGTGGCAGCGCCGGCTGCCGTCAAGGCGCCGCAACCCGTCGCAGCCAAGCCGACGGATGAGAGCGGCTTCGAGCCGATCCCGTTTTCCTTCACCGACTTTGCCGACGAAACCACGCCGTTGATGGAGGCGCCGTCCTTCCAGATCACCTTCAAGCCGCATGCAGCGCTTTATTCGAAGGGCAACGAGGCAGCACTTCTCCTGCGCGATCTTTCGCGCATCGGCGAGATGAGCATCAATTGCGACCTGTCGGAACTGCCTTCTCTCGACAAGCTCGATCCTGAAACATCCTATCTCTCCTGGACGGTTTCGATCACGACCGACAAGGGCGAAGAGGGCATCCGCAGCGTCTTCGAATTCGCCGAATGGGATTGCGATCTGGAAATCGTGCCGGTTGTTTCGGACGTCGCAGACGATGCAGAAGAGCTTCCGATGATCCCGGTGCCGTTCGATCTTTCGGCCCTCGATAGCGGACCGGAAGAGCAGCCCGTTGTTGAAATCGCCAAGGCGGAAGCGCCTTATGTTGCCGCAGCCGTTGAAACGGCTGTCGCGACGACGCAGATCGCCCAGAGCGTCAATGCCGCCATCGAAAAGCGCGAAGCGGCGGCAGCGCCTGCCGCAGCCCAGGCGAACGCCAATGCTGCGGCCAATGCCAGCGCCGGCCAGACCATCCGCGTCGACCTCGACCGTGTCGACCGCCTGATCAACCTCGTCGGCGAGCTCGTCATCAATCAGGCGATGCTGTCGCAGAGCGTCATCGAGAACGATGCGAGCGGCACCTCCGCCGTCAATATGGGCCTCGACGAGCTGCAGCAGCTGACGCGCGAAATCCAGGACAGCGTCATGGCGATCCGCGCGCAACCGGTGAAGCCCGTGTTCCAGCGCATGTCGCGTATCGTCCGCGAAGTCGCCGACATGATCGGCAAGCAGATCCGCCTCGTCACCGAAGGTGAGAACACCGAAGTCGACAAGACGGTCATCGACAAGCTGGCCGAACCCCTGACGCATATGATCCGCAATGCCGTTGACCACGGCATCGAAACGCCGGAAAAACGTGAAGCAGCGGGCAAGAACCCGGAAGGCACCATCAAGCTTTCGGCCAAGCACCGTTCTGGCCGTATTCTCATCGAACTTCAGGATGATGGCGCCGGCATCAACCGCGAACGCGTTCGCCAGAAAGCGATCGACAACGACCTCATTGCTGCCGATGCGAACCTGACCGATGAGGAGATCGACAATCTGATCTTCGCGCCGGGCTTCTCCACGGCGGACAAGATTTCCGATATTTCCGGCCGCGGCGTGGGCATGGATGTCGTCAAGCGTTCCATTCAGGCGCTTGGCGGCCGCATTAACATCTCATCGCGCCCCGGCTTAGGCTCGACCTTCACCATGAGCCTGCCGCTGACGCTCGCGGTTCTCGACGGCATGGTGGTGACCGTCGCCGGCCAGACGCTGGTGGTGCCGCTGACGGCAATCGTGGAAACGCTGCAGCCGGAAGCGAAAAACATTCACTCCTTCGGTTCCAACCAGCGGCTGATCTCCATCCGCAACTCCTTCTGCCCGCTGGTCGATGTCGGCCGCGTTCTGAACTTCCGCCCGACCCAGGCCGATCCGGTCGAGGGCGTCGCCCTTCTGGTTGAATCGGAAGGCGGCGGCCAGCGCGCCCTGATGGTCGACGCGATCCAGGGTCAGCGCCAGGTTGTCATCAAGTCGTTGGAAGCCAACTATACCCATGTTCCGGGCATTGCCGCCGCCACCATTCTCGGTGACGGACGCGTTGCGCTCATCCTGGATGTCGATGCCATCGTCAGCGCCTCGCGCGGACAGCCCCTGAAGCAGGAAATGTCGCTTGCGGCGACAGGTTGAAAGCGGATCGTTCATGGCAGCACTTAATTTCAGCGATCAGCGCCAGTCTCCCGACGAGGTTCTTGCCAGCGGCGAATACCCGCTGACGAGACGCGACTTGTCGGAAATCGCGGCGATGATCTATGCCGATGCAGGCATTTATCTCAACGACACCAAGGCGTCGCTGGTCTATTCCCGCCTGTCGAAGCATATCCGCAATCTCGGCCTGTCGGGTTTCCGCGAATATTGCGCACTGGTGTCCTCGCCGGATGGCGCGCAGGCGCGGCGCGAAATGCTGTCGCATCTCACGACCAATTTCACCCGCTTCTTCCGCGAGAACCATCATTTCGAACATCTGCGTGACGAGGTCCTGCCGGGTCTCATCGCGCGGGCGAAGAGCGGCGGACGTGTCCGCATCTGGTCGGCGGCCTGCTCGGACGGGCAGGAGCCCTATTCCATCGCGCTTACCGTGCTCGCCATGTTTCCGAATGCGGCGGATTACGATTTCAAGATCCTCGCAACGGATATCGACCCGAAGATTTTGGCGCAGGCCCGGGCAGGGGTCTATGACGACAATGCGCTCGAAACCGTGTCTCCCGCCATGCGCAAGCAATGGTTCACGGAGGTCGATGCCGGCGGTCGCCGCAAGTTCCGCATCGATGACAAGGTCAAGCGCCTCATCACCTTCAACGAATTGAACCTGATGACGCAATGGCCCTTCAAGGGCAATTTCGACGTGATCTTCTGCCGCAACGTCGTAATCTATTTCGACGAGCCGACGCAGATGCGCATATGGTCGCGTTTCGCCGGGCTGCTTCCGGAAGGCGGTCATCTTTATATCGGGCATTCCGAACGCGTCTCCGGTGACGCCAAGAACCTGTTCGACAATACCGGCATCACCACCTACCGCTTCACTGGCAACGCTTCGGGGAGGAAGGCATGAGCGCACTCGCACGGGTACTCGTCGTCGATGATTCCCCCACCATGCGCGGCCTGATTTCGGCTGTCCTCAAGGCCGATCCGGAGGTTGAGGTGGTTGGGCAGGCCGGCAATGCCATGGAAGCGCGCGCCGCCATCAAGCAGCTCAATCCCGATGTCGTGACGCTCGATATCGAGATGCCCGAAATGAACGGGCTGGAATTTCTCGAAAAGATCATGCGCCTGCGGCCCATGCCGGTCATCATGGTCTCGTCGCTGACCCATCGCGGCGCGGATGCGTCGCTCGCCGCGCTTGAAATCGGCGCCTTCGACTGTGTCGGCAAGCCGGCGCCGGGCGATGTACGCCCTTTCGGCGATCTGGCCGACAAGGTGAAGGCCGCCGCCCGCTCGCAACACGCCGCCTACCGCGCGACGCGCCCGGACGCCGCCGCAGCGCCGCAGCCAACCCCGGTCAGTGAATATCGCGCAGGGCGCAAGGTCGTGGCCATCGGTTCCTCCACGGGCGGTGTCGAAGCGTTGATCGCCGTGCTGCAGAAGTTCCCGGCCAATTGCCCGCCGACCGTCATCACCCAGCACATGCCGCCGACCTTCACCAAGAGTTTCGCCGAACGGTTGAACCGCATCTGCGCGCCCGTGGTGGAAGAGGCAACGGACGGTGCGCGTCTGCAGACCGGTAAGATCTATCTTGCGCCAGGCGGCGAGCGCCATTTGCAGATCGCCAACCGGTCCGCACCCTGCTGCCGGCTTGTTGAGCGCGATCCTGTCAACGGCCACCGTCCTTCAGTCGACGTGTTGTTCGATTCGGTGGCCGAGCTTGCCGGTCGCAACGCCGTCGGCGTCATTCTCACAGGCATGGGCCGCGATGGCGCTGCCGGACTGTTGAAGATGCGTCATGCCGGCGCACGCACGGTCGGCCAGAACGAAAAAACATGTGTCGTCTACGGCATGCCCCGCGTGGCCTATGAACTTGGCGCCGTGGAACAGCAACTCCCGCTGGCCTCCATCGGCGAAGAAATCCTGAAACTAACCACTGCCCGCAAAGAAGGTGCTGACTAATGTCTCTCGCAGAAAAGATCAAAGTTCTGATCGTTGACGATCAGGTGACCAGCCGGCTGCTCCTCAGCGATGCGCTGACACAGCTCGGCTTCAAGCAGATCACCGCCGCCGGTGACGGCGAGCAGGGAATGAAGATCATGGAGCAGCAGCCCCATCATCTCGTCATTTCCGATTTCAACATGCCGAAGATGGACGGTCTCGGTTTCCTGCACGCCGTCAGGGCCAACCCGACCACCAAGAAAGCCGCCTTCATCATCCTCACCGCGCAGGGCGACCGCGCGCTGGTGCAGAAGGCGGCCCAGCTCGGCGCCAACAACGTGCTGGCCAAGCCCTTCACGATCGACAAGATGCGCGCCGCGATCGAGGCGGTTTTCGGATCGCTGAAATGATTGAAGCTGCGGCCAAGCGCGTACATATCATTCAGGGCGAGTACAAGGTCGTCAGCGATCCCGATGTGGTGATGACGACGATACTCGGCTCGTGCGTGGCCGCCTGTCTGAGAGATCCCGTTGCCGGCGTGGGAGGCATGAACCACTTCCTGCTGCCGGGAACGGGGAGCGTGACCGGCGGAGATGCGACGCGTTATGGCGTGCATCTCATGGAGCTTCTCATCAACGGGCTGCTGAAGAAGGGTGCGCGGCGCGACCGGCTGGAAGCCAAGGTTTTCGGCGGCGCCAAGACGATCGCCAGCTTCTCCAATGTCGGTGAGCAGAACGCCATCTTCGCCATGCAGTTTCTGAAGGACGAAGGCATTCCGGTCATAAGCTCCTCCACGGGGGGCGATCATGGTCGCAAGATCGAATTCTGGCCGGTCTCCGGTCGCGCCCGTCAACATCCGCTCAGCGGCGCGGAAACCCAGAAGACGGTTGCTCTGGAAACGCGTCCGGCGCCGGCCCCCAAGCCAGTCGCCAACGACATCGAATTTTTTTAGTCACGGAGTTTCCAATGCAGCTTGCAGAACCCACCGCCGCAACTCCGTTCGAAGAAGCCCTGCCGGATGTGCTGATGCGGGTGGTATCGGAACTGCACGATGTCGCCTATCTCATCGAGCGCATCGAACCGCAATTGCTTGATGTGACCAGCGGTCAATTGTCCGCCGACGGCGTAAAGCTTCTGCAGGGTATCGACCTGGCCGTGCAGAAGACCCGTGGCCTTGCCGAATTCATCGATACCATCACAGGCTCCATATCCAGTGAATGGATCGTGGATGTCAGCACCGCGCTCAGCCTGGTGAAGCTGGCCGAGATGCAAAAAGCCCTTGGCGCTGCCTACCGCCACGGCCACTCGCAGCCCCTGGACAAGGCCTCGGGCGACTTCGACCTGTTCTAGAGCAGATCTGCGTTTCCTGCCTTCCCGCGCGGAATGCGGAGAAAGGCAACGCTCGCGCAAGCTTCGCACCCTATTGTCATTACGGGGCCAAAAGGTCTCGGACTCTATGAATGACGGTGCGGAACAGAATGAATCTGTTAAATCAAATCCCTCAGGTCTTGAAGAATGTCGCGGCGCTGGGGCAGACGCGGCTGCTGATGTTGGGCGGCGTGGGCGTTGTATCCATGGCCATTATCCTCGCGGCGGCTCTTTATGTAAACCGTCCCGCTTACGAGACCCTCTATGTGGGGCTTGAAAAGAGCGACCTCAACAAGATTAGCATTGCGCTCGCCGAGTCGGGTCTCGACTTTCAGGTGGGAACCGATGGCTCCAGTCTTCAGGTCCCCGTCGGGCTCACGTCCAAGGCGCGGCTGCTTCTGGCAGAACGCGGCCTGCCTGACAGCGCCAATGCCGGTTACGAGCTTTTCGACAATGTCGGCTCCCTCGGTCTGACCTCCTTCATGCAGGAAGTGACACGCGTTCGCGCCCTTGAGGGCGAGATCGGCCGCTCCATCCAGCAGATCGACGGCATCGCGGCTGCACGCGTCCATATCGTCATGCCTGACGTCGGCAATTTCCGCCGAGGCGAACAGAAGCCCACCGCATCGGTGATGATTCGCGCCAGTGCCTCGGCCGGCCGCAAGGCGTCCGCATCCATCCGTCACCTTGTCGCCTCGGCGGTTCCCGGCCTTGAAGTCGATGATGTGACCCTGCTTGATTCGACAGGCCAGCTTCTGGCTTCCGGCGACGATGTCACCAATGCCGCCATGAACCGTTCGCTGACGCTGGCGCAGAACGTGCAGCAGGAAATCGAAACCAATATCGACAAGGCGCTGGCGCCTTTCCTCGGCATGGACAATTTCCGCTCCAGCGTCACGGCCCAGCTCAATACCGACAGCCGCCAGATCCAGGAAACCGTCTACGATCCGGAATCGCGCGTCGAGCGCTCCGTGCGCACGGTAAAGGAAGACCAGAAGTCCCAGGAAACGCAGCCGGACACGGCCGCGACCGTGGAACAGAACGTACCGCAGGCTGCACCCCAGGGCGGCGGCGGCGGCCCGCAGTCCTCCGACCAGTCGGCCAAGAAGGAAGAACAGACCAATTACGAGATCAATTCCAAGACGGTAGCCACGGTCAAGAACGGCTACACCGTCGAAAAGATTTCGGTCGCAGTCGTCGTCAACAAGGGCCGGATCGCCAAGATGGTCGGCGAGCCAGCCGATCAGGCGAAGATCGACGCCTATCTTTCCGAAATGCAGAAGATCGTCACCTCGGCAGCCGGCATTTCTTCCGATCGTGGCGACATGGTCACCCTGACGGCAATGGACTTCCTCGAAACGCAATTGCTGGACGAGGCCGCAACCGGACCCGGCGTCATGGAAGTGCTGAGCCGCAATTCCGCAGGTATCATCAACTCGCTCGCCTTTGTCGCCGTCGCCTTCCTTGTCGTCTGGCTCGGTGTGCGCCCCCTGGTCCGCACGGTGACCGGCAACGCCGCCGCCGGTCAGCTCAGCCAGGAGGCCGCCGGTCTCGAACTACCGGATTTCTCTCCCGGCATGGATGCGGGCGCTGGCGGTCTCATGGAAGGTTTCGGGGCGGATTTCGGCTTCGACAGCACCGACGACCTTCTGGCAGGAAACGATGGCGAGGGCACATTCAACCGCCGGGTGCGCGAAGGGCCGGAACGCAGGCTCTCCCGCATGGTGGAAATCAGCGAGGAAAGAGCCGCCAAGATCCTGCGCAAATGGGCGGTGGAAAAAGCAGCATAATATCGAAAAGGCCGGTTTTACCCGGCCTTTTTCCGTTTTTGGGCTTTTTGCTATGCTTGGCGGGCGAGCCGTGGCAATCTCGTTTCGGGACAGTGTTTACAAAAAATTCAGCAACGATACAGTTTGCTGGGAATTGGCTGAGAATGCCGTTTATGGATTGAACAGCTTTTCAGTATGTTTTTTTAGTAATAGACGAGCAGGGAAATACGTGGAAAGGCTGTTGTCAGCTAATGGCAAATCCCAGTCCGTTCCATAAAATGAAGTGATTCGGTCTCCGGGGGCTTGCCGTCCCATTTTGGTAAGTTCTCGAATGGAATGATTCCATCCCGAGGTATAATCTCCCACTGGGAGCAAGAGGGCGTAGGCGATTGAAAGTCGATGTTGATATCCGCAGGCTGTCTGCCAAGCCTATGGAGGGCATGGGTAAGCCCTTGCCGCGCGATCAGCTTGCTAAAAACGTCGCAGCCACGGCTGCTGCCGGTAACGTTGCAGGCGCACTGGATCTGCTCGTAACCTACGCTGGCGCCTCGCACTATCTGCTGGCGCGGGATGATCTTCTCGAAGAAACCGGACTGAAATTCATCGTCACGTCCGACTGGCCTTTCGATCTGGTCCGCAGGCTGGGTATTGAACTCACCAACAGCCAGAACCGGTCTAGCGAAATGGAGAAATGCCTTTCGCTGCTTCAGCCACGATTGCTTCTCCTGCCTGACGACGTTCTGGTTCCCTATGGCATAGACAGGCAATATTCGGCACTCTCCTTCTGCGTGGGACGCATCCGCCTTTCCCTTCTGCTGTTGTTTCCGGAAGAAGCGGTTCCGTCACCGGAGCGTCTTAGGGAAATCGCCCTGTTGACGGGCTATTGCGTCAGTTTCGGCATTGCCAGCGAAGCAAAGACCGTTCGCGATATCGATCTCACGGAGCGCGAGCTCGAATGCCTGTTCTGGATCGCGGAAGGCAAGACGAGCGATGAAATTGCGATGATCCTTGGCATTTCGCGCAATACGATCAATAATTACATTACAAGCGTGATGCGGAAAACCGCGACGAAAACCCGCTCGGAGGCGATTGCCTATGCCGTGCGCAACAACCTCGTATAATGGTCGGACGGATGGTACAGACGAAAGACACTGAGGGTACAGGTCAGACGGGCATGTTTTATCGCAGCCCTGTCGTGACGAGCCGGTCGGATCTTTTTCCGAAGCTTGTCGCCATGCAGAAGCTGGTTGGCGCGCGCAACTTCGTGGTCACGAAGGCTGCCGCTTCCGGTTTCCCCAACAAGAAGAAGATGACTTGCGAGCTGGAAAACTGGGGCATGAATGCCGCAGAACAGAGCGCGCAGTTCATCCGCGCGGTCGGCGACATTCTGCTCGATCATATCGAGACATCGCTCCTGCCGGTCATCTGGCGCAACAAGAACGCTGGCGGTTTTGCCGACCTTCCCGATGTGCCTGCACTTCTGCGCCGCATCGAGAACGACATATTGCCCTATGCTGGGCTCGCGCTTCCGGTTCGACTCGGCACCATTGGCAATGGTTACATCGTTTTCTGCGGCACCAACCTCGTTCTCGACAATGAGGTCGTCATCGAACAGCACATCAAATGCTGTGAAATCATGGTGGACATGCTGGCGCTGGACGAGCGCAAGGCGGCGCCTTCCGAGGCGCTGAGCGAGAGGGAAATCGCCTGCCTGCAACTGGCGGGGGACGGCCGTATCAGCGAAGAGATCGCGGTCAAGCTCGGGCTTTCCGTGCACACCGTCAACGCCTATCTCGGCTCGGCGACGATCAAGCTCGATAGCGTAAACCGCATCCAGGCGATCGCCAAAGCCATCCGGCTCGGTTATATCCACTGATGGTGAACGGGTTTCCCGTGCCGTAAACCAGTCATTTCGGGCCGCTCCATTGCCGTATATGGGCCGAGGACCGGCGGTTTCCTGTATTTCGCGTTTTTTAACAGTTGCCAGCTAAAACTGTCGCAGGTTTGGCTTTGGGGAACTGTTTCATGCATAACCGCCTCTTTAAGTCCGTTGCTGGAAAGGTCGTCGCACTGACGATCGGCATGATCGCGCTCAGTGTGGCGGCAGTTGGGTTTTCGACCTACATTCGCTTGAAGGACAACATTATCACCACCGCCTTGCGCGACACGCGCGGCGCGATGCGCAGCATGGCTATCCTCTACGAGATGAAAGTCGGCGGCGTCGCTCTTGAACTGGTCGAAGCGGAGTTGAAGAGTGTCGGCCGCGCCAGTATCGGGACATTGCGCGACAACGATCTCGTCGATCGCACGGCCGCAGCAAACGGAGGCATCGCCACCGTCTTTGAAACCAGGGCCGGGGATTACGTCCGTCTAACCACCAATCTGAAAAATGAAAAGGGCGAACGGGCAACCGGCACGAAACTCGCCGCCGATCACCCTGCTTTCGCGAAAGTCTCGAAAGGCGAATCCTATTTCGGTCCCGCCACACTTTTCGGCACCAACTACATGACGGGTTACATGCCTGTTCTGAACAAGACAGGCGCAACCGTTGGCATCCTGTTCGTGGGTGTTCCCATGGAAGTTTACAATGCGCAGATATACAGCCTGCGTGACCTGATGCTGATCTGTGGCGCGCTCGCCATGCTTGGCGTCGGATTGCTCGCCTATTTCGTCATCAAGCGCACACTTCAGCCGCTTGGCAAGTTGACCGATGCGGTGAAATCGCTTTCGGACGGTAATCTCGACACACAGATTCCCTACGCCGCCAACACCAATGAGTTCGGTAATATCGCCCGCGCGCTGGTAATTTTCCGCGAGAACGCGATCGAGAAACTGGCGATTGAGGGCAAGAGCGCCGAGGAACGCTCCGCAGCCGAGTCCGAACGTTCTCGCAACGATGCCGAGAAGCAGGAAATGGATAGCCAGATCGAATTTGCTGTCAGCGAGATTGCTTCCGGTCTCGGCAGGCTTTCGCGTGGCGATCTGAGCCGCACGATCGAGACGCCTTTTGCGGGCCGCCTTGACCGCCTGCGCACGGACTTCAACGAATCCCTCCTGAACCTGCGCGATGCGCTGGGGCAGATCCGCGAGCGCACGCTTATCATCCAGCATAGCGGCTTTGAAATCGAGCAGTCGTCGGTCGATCTGTCGAAGCGTACCGAAAATCAGGCCGCTTCGCTGGAAGAGACCGCCGCCGCCGTAGATGAAATCACGGTTACCGTCAGATCATCGGCCGAGCGGGCGCGGGAGGCGAATGAGGCCGTCCTCGTCACCAAGCGGAGTGCCGACAGTTCCGGTTCGGTCGTCAGCAACGCCGTGGACGCCATGGGCCGCATCGAAGACGCCTCGCGCAAGATCGAGCAGATCATCGAGGTTATCGACGACATCGCCTTCCAGACCAATCTTCTCGCGCTCAATGCCGGCATCGAGGCCGCGCGTGCGGGCGAGGCGGGCAAGGGTTTTGCTGTTGTAGCCCAGGAAGTGCGCGAGCTTGCCCAGCGCTCCGCCGACGCGGCCCGCGAGATCAAGCAGCTCATCAACCAGTCGACGCATGAGGTCAGCTCCGGTTCGAAGCTGGTACAGGAGGCGGGTACGGTTCTTTCCGCCATCAGCCAGCAGATCGTGACCGTCAGCCAGCATGTCGAAACCATCGCAACGGCAACGCAGGACCAGTCTTCCGCGCTTCACAACGTCAACAGCTCCGTCAACCAGATGGACCAGATGACGCAGCAGAATGCGGCGCTTGCCGAACAGTCGAGTGCGGCCAGCCGGGTACTGTCCGGTGAGGTGGAAGCGCTGCTCGATCTGGTGCAGCGGTTCCAAATGGAGCAGGGGGCAGTGGCCGGCAAGGATCGCTACAATCAGGCGGCCTGATACCTCTGTTTTTTTGAAGGCCAATACCGCTCCCGGATTGCAAGGTCCGGGAGTTTTTATTCGGCCGCCGCCCGCGCCGTACTGGAAATCTGGTTGATATAGGCTCGGAGCGCCGCCGGCTTGACCGGTTTGTGCTGAACCGAAATCCCGTATTTCTCGGCGTCGCTGCGCACTTCCGGGCTGCGGTCCGCCGTCACAAGCAGGGCGGGGATCGGCTTGCCGTAAAATGTCCGGATGAGACGGATAGCGCTGATGCCGTCGCCATCGTCCAGATGGTAATCGGCAACGATGACGTCGGGTGCTGCGGCCAAAGCGAGGAAGGGTTCCTCCAGCGTCGCCACGGAACCAGCGGGTAAAACCTCGCAACCCCATCCCGTCAAGAGCAGAGTCATACCCTCGAGGATTTTCGGCTCGTTGTCGATGCAAAGGACGCGGACGCCCTGAAGGCGGTCGCTGGCTGCGGGACCGATTGTCCCGCCATCGGTTTTGGCCGGTTCGAGGCGGTCCGCTTCGCGCGGCAGGTGAATGCGGAAGGTCGTGCCTTTCCCGGGGGTGGAAATCAGCTGTACCGGATGGTGCAGCATGCGCGACAGCCGGTCGACGATGGAGAGACCGAGCCCGAGGCCGGATGCCGTTTTGGCGCCTTCGTCCAATCGGGCGAATTCCTTGAAGACGGTGCGAAATTTGGATGAGGGGATGCCGATACCGGAGTCCGTCACCTGAATGACCACTTCGCCGCCCCGGCGGCGCGCACCGACGATCACCTTGCCCCTCAACGTATATTTGATGGCATTGGAAACCAGATTTTGGATCAGACGCCGCAGCAGATTGGGATCGGAGCGGACCGTGAGCGAGGTCGGCATGACGACAAGGTCGAGGTTCTTCTCCTGCGCCATCGGTGCGAAATCGGTTTCGATGCGTTTCAGCAACTCATTCAGCGGCACCGATGTCATGCGGGCCTTCATCGAGCCGGTGTCGAGGCGGGAAATATCGAGAACCGCACCGAGAATGGTTTCGACCGATTCCAGCGCCGAATCGATATTGTGGACGAGATCGCTTTCTCCCGATGCGCCAAGCCGCTCGACCAGAGAGGAAGAATAGAGGCGGGCGGCATTCAGCGGCTGGAGAATGTCGTGGCCGGCGGCGGCGAAAAACCGTGTCTTGCCGATATTCGCCTCGTCGGCGGATGCCCTCGCTTCCGCCAGTTCGCGGTTGACCCGGGTAAGCTCCACGGTTCGCTCCGCCACGCGCTGCTCCAGCGTCTCGTTTGCCTGTTTCAGCGCCTGATCGCTCGCCACACGCTGGGTAATATCGGTGAAGGTGGCGACGATGCCCTTGTCCGGCATGGTGTTGGAGCGCACTTCGATGATGCGTTCGCCGCCCGCCAGCACCAGCGAGAAGGGCAGGTCCATGGTCAGGAAGCTGGTAATCAGCTCATTCGTGTCGCCGTCAGGCATGTCGCCGCGTTCCTGCAGCATCGAAACGATATCCGTGAGCGGTACGCCCACCTGCCCGAATTGCTCGGGCAAATCCAGAAGGGTGCGGAAGCGCCGGTTCCAGATGGTCAGCTGCTGCGAACTGTCGAAAACCGCAATGCCCTGATCCATCTGGGCCAGCGCCGTCTGCAACATGTCTTGGTTATATTGCAGGGCCTCGCTTGCCTGGTCGAGCAGCCATGCCGTGTCGGCGCTGGTGTCTTCCGCCTTCTGAAGAATGATCGAGAGCACAAGGCGGGCGGAAGAGGAGCCGATGGCGCTGCCCAGCAGCTGTTCGGAGAAATGGATCAGCGCCATATCCGCCGGCTGGTCGTCATTCAGTTTCCTGCCCGCCGTCTTTTCATAGGTGGCGAGTGACCGCAGCATGCGCTCCTCGCCGAGATAACGGGCGACCGCGCTTTTGAGATCTCCGACGCTGACACGGGTTTTCCAGCCGCGCGTGGCGAATTGCGATTTGGAGTGGCGCTTGACGAAGATGCCGGACTGGATGCGCTCCACCGGCCTCGGATTGCGCGAAAGCGAGCCGAGCACAAAGGCAAGGCTGTTGACAAGCAGGCTGAGAATGACCGCATTCACGAATGGATCGGCTTCAGGCCCGTTGAACACCGTGCTGCCGGAAAACAGGAAGCCGAGAATATTTGCGGCGACTTCGGAATTATCCGGTCCGCCGAAGCTTGGCAGGAACAGCAGATAGGCCCAGACGAAAAAACCGGAAGTCAGCCCGGCGATTGCGCCGCGCGCATTGGCGCGCCGCCAGAACAGCCCGCCGAACAAAGCAGGGGCCATCTGGGCAATGGCGGCGAATGCGAGAAGGCCGATGGAGGCGAGGCCCGTGGCGCTGTCGGCGGCGCGATAATAGCCATAGCCCAGGAGCAGCACCGCAAAGATTGCCGTCCTGCGGATGTTGAGCAGCGTCTTGGCGAAGTCGTCCCGGTGCGGCGAACGGTTCAGCAGCTTCTGCCGCAGGAAGATCGGCATGACGATATCGTTGGAAATCATGATCGATAGCGCCACCGAAGCGACGATCACCATCGCAGTCGCCGCCGAAAATCCACCGATGAAGGTGATCAGCGACACCACCGGCATCTGATGATTGAGCGGCAATTGCAGCACGTAGAGGTCGGCGTCGCCATTGGCGCCGAGCGTCAGAATGCCGGCCAGCGCAATCGGCAACACGAAGATATTGATCGCGACAAGATAGAGCGGCAGCAGGAACCCCGCCATGCGCAGCTCTTGCGGCGTGCGGTTTTCAACCACGGTAACGTGGAACTGGCGCGGCAGCAGGATGATGGCGAAGCAGGAAAGCAGCGTCATCACGGCCCAGCGGCTGACGGGCGTGTGATGGGATATGGCCCGCATGGCCTGTTCGTTGTCGGAGGCCAACTGCCACAGATGCACGGGGCCGTCGAAAAGCACGAAGAGCACATAAAAGCCGACGGTGCACATGGCGACAAGCTTGATCAGCGATTCCATCGAAATCGCCAGAATGAGCCCGTCCTGATGTTCGGTGGCATCGGTGTGGCGGGTCCCGAACATCACGGCAAAACCCGCCATGACAATGGTGACGACCAGCGGCAGATCGAGGAAATAAAGATTGCCGCTGCCAATGCCGTAATCGCCGGGATCGACCATCGTCGCGACCGAGCTGGAAACGGCTTTCAGCTGCAGCGCGATATAGGGAATGGCGCCGACGAGAGCGATGATGGCGACGATCATCGCCACGGTGGAGTTCTTGCCGTAACGGGCGGCAATGAAATCCGCAACGGACGTCAGCTTTTCCGTTTTCGCCAGTTCGACGATGCGGCGGATGATCGGCATGCCGATGGTAAAGGCAAGGATCGGACCGGTATAGATGCCAAGAAATTCCAGCCCCCTGTCTGCCGCGAGCCCCACTCCGCCGAAATAGGTCCAGGAGGTGCAATAGATCGCCAGGCTGAGCGCATAGACGAACGGGCGCCCCTTGTTCGGAGCGTTTCTCTTACGGCTCTTCCTGTCCCCATAGCTTGCAACCGCAAACAGCAGCAGGACGTAAGCGAAGGCCGAACCGAATATGATCCACCCAGGAAGCACGCATCCTCCCCATGCAGGAATTCCTTGATATGAGCATAGGCGAATTCTTCGCCGTTGAGAATGAGCGCGGTCTGAGCATAAAGTTCAAGGTGAGCGTGCAGAAAAGCTAATAAATGCAATCCCGCGGATTCCAAATGATGCCCGGACCTTATATGGTTCCATCCGTAGGGACAGTCACATAGCTTCAGCTCGCGAAGCAGGAGAGAGGGACAATCTGAATGCTTAACGAATTTAAAACCTTCATTGCCCGCGGCAATGTCATGGATCTGGCCGTGGGTGTTATTATCGGAGCGGCTTTCAGCAAGATCGTCGACTCCGTCGTCAACGATCTCATTATGCCTATTGTTGGCGCGATCTTCGGCGGTTTCGATTTTTCGAACTACTTTCTGCCGCTGAGTTCCAATGTCAACGCCACGTCGCTCGCCGCCGCCCGCGATCAGGGCGCCGTCTTCGCCTACGGCAACTTTCTGACGGTCCTCATCAACTTTCTTATTCTTGCCTGGATCATTTTCCTGATGGTCAAGGGCGTCAACAAGCTTCGTGATTCCGTTGAACGCAAGAAGGTAGAGGAAAAGCCGGCAGCTGCCCCGCCGCCGGAAGACGTCAGGCTCCTGACCGAAATCCGCGATCTTTTGAAGACGCGCTGATCCGGTTACGCCCGCCTTTATCCGCCGGCCTCTAGTGGCCGGCGGTTTCCCGTTAGCGCCGATCCATAAAGAAAATCCATGATCGCCTCACGGAATATCATGCACATGGCTGGTTCGATGCGATAAGAAGGCACCAAACGGAGTGTCTTTAATGTCCATTTTGAACAGTCTGAGTGCGCGCTCTCTGGCGGCTCCCGAGAGCGGCATCGTTGAAGTCGTGAATTATGCCCGGGGGCGGGACAATCTTCTGCCGTTGTGGGTCGGCGAGGGCGATCTGCCGAGCCCGGATTTCATCAATCAGGCCGCCATCGATGGGCTGAACAATGGCGAAACCTTCTACACCTGGCAGCGCGGCATTCCGGAATTGCGCCAGGCGCTGAGCCGTTATTACGAGCGGCATTTCGCAGCGTCGCTGCCGCCGGAGCATTTTTACGCGACCGGTTCCGGCATGCAGGCTATCGTGCTTGCCGTGCAGGCGCTGACCTCGCCCGGTGACGAAATGGTCTATCTGTCTCCGACATGGCCGAATATCGTCGCCGCCATTGGCGTGGCGGGTGCGAAGGCCGTTCCGGTCGGTATCGATTTCCGCGACGGCCGCTGGGATCTCGATATCAACAGGCTGGAAAACGCGATCACGGATAAGACGAAGGCGCTTTTCATCAATACTCCTTCCAATCCCACCGGCTGGACGGCGACCCTCGACAATCTTCGTGATGTTCTGGCGCTTGCCCGCAAACACGATCTGTGGATCGTCGCCGACGAGATTTATGCGCTTTATCACTATTCCGGCAGCCGTGCGCCATCCTTCCTTGATGTCATGGAGCCGGACGACAAGATCGTCTTCGCCAATTCCTTCTCGAAGAACTGGTCCATGACCGGCTGGCGCGTCGGCTGGCTTGTTGCACCGCCGGCCATCGGTCAGGTGATCGAAAACCTCATTCAATATTCCACGTCGGGTGTCGCGCAGTTCATGCAGCGCGGTGCCGTCGCCGCCCTTGATCACGGTGATGGTTTCATCCGCGAGAACTACGAACGCGCTTTGACCTCCCGCGACATTCTTTGCGATGCGCTGATCGCCACCAACCGTGTGGAAACTCTGAAACCGGACGGCGCGCTTTATGCCTTCCTCAAGATAGACGGCGTGACGGACAGTCGCGCCACCGCGCTCGATATCGTCGACAAGACCGGGGTCGGTCTTGCGCCCGGCACGGCCTTTGGCCCGGGAGGGGAGCTTTTTCTCCGCGCCTGCTTCCTGCGCAACCCCAGGCAGATGGAAGACGCGGCCGATCGGCTGGCATCCTATATCCTCGGCAGGTAAGCGTCGGCTTTCCGTGCCAGGGTTTGCCCTGCCGTGCCGGGATCGCGCTGCGGTAGGGAAATCGACAACAAAATCACAGCGAAGGCCTAAAACTGCAACCCCACGGCGCAACCATCGACGTGGGGCGTTTTCTGTGATATGCGCTCCTTGTTCCATTTATGAGAACATTTTCACTAATAAATAAAAAGCACTTCATTGCGCTAACCAATCGTAAGCCACCTTTTTAATGGGGCGGTGGATTGGCCGCGTATTCGCTGTGCAAGTAATCAATGATGAAGAATTATTGGCTTTGATGAGCTCAAGAAAAGCAAACAGGGAAGTAGTGTCATGGCTGTTCTGGTCACGGGTGGGGCCGGTTATATAGGAAGCCACATGGTGTGGGCTTTGCTCGACGCCGGGGAAGAGGTCGTTGTTGTCGACCGGCTTTCAACGGGGTCGCGCTGGGCTGTTGCGCCTGCGGCGCGTTTTTACCTGGGCGATGCGGCGGACCGCGCCCTGCTCGACCAGATTTTCGAAGAAAACCGGATCGAAACCATTTTCCATTTCGCAGGCTCTGTCAGCGTTCCTGAATCCATCAGCCAGCCGCTCGAATATTACGAAAACAATACGGGCACGACCCGCGCCCTCGTCGCTGCGGCGGTGAGCCATGGCATTCGCAATTTCATCTTCTCCTCGACAGCCGCCGTTTATGGAAACCAGCCCTTTGATGGTCCCGTTCCTGAAACCGCGATCCTCAGCCCGGAAAATCCTTACGGCCTGTCGAAGCTGGCGTCCGAAATCATGCTGCGCGATGTCGTGCAGGCGCATGTTTTCAACTATGTGGCGCTGCGTTATTTCAATGTCGCCGGAGCCGACCCGCAGGGCCGCGCCGGGCCTTCGCCCACGGGCGTTGCGAACCTCATCAAAGTCGCCTGCGAAACGGCAAACGGTCATCGCGACCGGGTGGACGTTTACGGAACGGATTACCCGACCGCCGATGGCACCGGTGTTCGCGACTATATTCACGTCAGCGACCTGATCGACGCACATATGCTGGCCATGGCGCATCTGCGTGCCGGTGGCGGCACCCGCACACTCAATTGCGGTTATGGCGTCGGTTATTCGGTTCTGGAGGTCCTGCAGGCTGTGCAGCGGGAATCGGGACGCGATTTCCCGATCATCCATTGTCCGCGCCGCCCGGGCGATATTGCGGCCATGGTGGCGGATTCGTCGCGTATCCAGTCGGAACTGGGCTGGCGTCCCCGCTTCAACGATCTGGCGACAATCGTTCGCACGGCGCTTCAGTGGGAGGCCAAACGCCAGACCCTGCAAAGCGACAGGATTCCGCCGGTGCGGCGCAAGCTGGCTGCAATAGGCTGAGCGGCCTTCGCCTTACCGTACACGGTCTTTCTTGGCGGAAGCATAGATCGCCGGCCGATCCGGTGGAGCGGCTGGGCTAAGCCAGCGATCCCGGTCGAAGAAACTGCGTGTCAGCTTCAACCCCGGCGATTGTTCGCTTGCGAGCAAAATCACGTTCAGGCGGTGCGGCGCCGTTGGTTCCGGTTTTATGGAAACCGAAATACCGAAATGTTGTGCCTGATAGGGCTGCATCCGGCGTGCCGGCTCAAGCATGTCCGCCAAATCGGCCCAGCGTGTCTGTCCGATAATCATGGCGACCGCTTCATCGAGCTTTGTCAGAACGGCCGCTCCGTCCGGTGTCTTGGGCGCGACGGCCTTCATCCTGATGGAGCGAATTTGTCCCGAGGCTTTCCCCCTTATTTCGAGAAAGAGCGATGCCCGCTCGGCTGGGTCTGATGCGTTTCCTGCCGCAAGATCGGCCATGCATTCGAAATTGCGGATGTTGACCGGGCTCGCGTGCCAGCCCTGTGGGTTGGAAAAACCTGCGGCAGTAATGCGGTCACAAAGCTCCTTGCCGGAAACAACGAAATCGCGGGCAAAAGATGCCCTGTCGCCCGCTTGCTCGAATTTCAGCAGGTGGGGCGGCAGAGAGACTTTTGGGGCAACCGGTTTCTGCCGTTTGACAGGCTTCATCTTCGGCGGTGGTTCCACGGAGCCTGTGGTGGATGCCAGATTGAGATAAATCAGCAGGCTTTTGAGATGTTTCCTGTCATTGGCCAGCAGCACCGTTGCGCCGATGGCAAGGCAAACGGCCAGCACCGCAAACAGCAGCGCGCCATGGCTCACTCTCTTCTGCAAGCCCGCGTCCATCGCAAGACCTCAAGGCTGGCGGGGGAGGGCGTCAGCCGGTTCTGATATGGCTTTTCGGGCCGTTGGTAGCCCGGTGAATATTTGGTTCGAGCGGTCGCTCTGAAAATTTTATGCAATTCACTGCCGAAGTTTCCGGCGATGCGGGTCCTATTCGGCGTTATTCTTGCCGCCGTCCTGTCCGCTGGCGCTGCTTTCATCGTCCGCAACCGGAATGGCGTAGGAGCCGTTCAGCCAGCGGGCGAGATCGAGCGAGCGGCAGCGATCCGAACAGAAAGGATAGTCTTCGCGTGTCGAGGGCCGCCCGCATTCAGGGCATGGCTGGGATTTGCGAAGCGGGGTGACGGTTCCGGCGCCTTCAGTGGTGGACTTTGCCATGGCCTATCCTTCAAGCCAGCCCGAAGTCACTTCAAATCCTTCTCCAGAAAGAAGCGACATGGTTTCATAAAGCGGCAGGCCGACGACATTGGTATAGGAGCCGGTCAGTTTCTGTACGAATGCGCCGGCAATGCCCTGGATACCATAAGCTCCCGCTTTGCCGCGCCACTGGCCCGAGGAGATGTAAGCCTCGATCTCGCGCGTGGAGAGGCGCTTGAAGCGCACCTTGGTCTCCGCCACCTTCTGCCGGATTTTGCCACCGGGGGTCACAAGACAGATGCCGGTATAGACCCAATGGCTGCGCCCCGAGAGAAGATGCAGCGCCGCGGAGGCCTCTTCCGTATATTCAGCCTTGCCGACGATGCGGCGACCGACGGCGACCACCGTATCGGATCCCAGGACATAGGCGTCTTTCCATGCCTGCTCGTTCTTCAGCGCCGTCTGCGCGGCTTCCGCCTTCTGCAATGACAGACGGCGGCAGAGCGTGCGCGGGTGCTCGAGCTTGGCCGGCGTCTCGTCAATATCCATCGGCATCAGACGTGCAGGCTCGATGCCGATCTGATGCAGCAGCTCCAGACGCCGCGGCGAGCCGGATGCCAGAACGAGCTTTTGTTTTGAATTGGTCATTGCGCTGCCCGGGCGTCCGATGCGGAAGGTGGATTACTTGAAGCGATAGGTGATGCGGCCCTTGGTGAGGTCGTAAGGTGTCATTTCGACCAGCACCTTGTCGCCCGCCAGAACGCGGATACGGTTCTTGCGCATGCGGCCCGCCGTGTGGGCGATGATTTCGTGGTCGTTCTCAAGCTTCACGCGGAATGTTGCGTTCGGCAGCAATTCGGTTACGATGCCCGGGAATTCAAGGACTTCTTCTTTTGTCATGTAAGGGTTTTCTTCCTGTTGATAGTGCCGGACATATCGAGTCCGGGAAAATTGCGCGGAAACTACACAATCCCGGCACATTTGTGAACCTCTAAAGCATCGGCTTGGAAATCGCGATTGATTTTAACAGGCCGAGGCAGTTTTCAGTCTTTTGAAAGCGTATCCGCCACCGGCTGCTGCCGCCTCGGCAGTCGTTCCGAGATCAGCTTAGCCAGATGGTCCCGTACCTCGCGATAGGCGTCGAGGATCTGCTCCCGCGTCCCTGTAATGACCGTCGGATCCATCGTTGGCCAATAGACCACATCGAGAGAATTCGAGCGCGTCAGCTCCAGTGCGGCATGATGGGCTTCGGGTGTCAATGTAATGATCAGATCGAAAAAATCATCCTCGATCTCGTCAAGAGTGCGTGGTTTGTGCTTGCCGAGCGAAAAACCCTGTTCTTCCAGCACCGCATCCACGAATGGATCGCGCTCACCCGCCCGCACGCCGGCGGACTGGATGTAGATCCCGGGCGCCACCAGCCGTTTGGCGATGACCTCCGCCATTGGAGAACGGATGGAGTTCATGCCGCACATGAAAAGGACCGATTTGGGCGCTCGCCCCTCGTTTGGTGCTGCGGCAGGATCGATCATCTCTAACCCCGCCAATAAAGCACACAGACAAGGGTGAAGAGGCGGCGCGCCGTGTCGAAATCTATCCTGATCTTGCCGGAAAGCCGGTCCATCAGCGTCTGCGAGCCGTCATTGTGAATGCCGCGCCGGCCCATGTCGATAGCCTCGATCTGGCTCGGCGTAGAGGAGCGGATCGCCTCGTAATAGCTTTCGCAGATCAGGAAATAATCCTTGATGATGCGGCGGAACGGCGTCAGCGACAGAATATGGGTCGCGACATCCTTCTCGTCTTCGGTGCGGATTGAGAAAACCAGCTTGGAATCGACCAGCGATATATGCAGCCGATAGGGGCCGCCATCATGGCCGAAGGGTTCGAAGCTGTTTTCTTCAATCAGATCGAAAATGGCGACGGCGCGTTCATGCTCAACGTCGGGCGTGGACCGGCCGATGCTGTCGTCCAGTACCACGTCGCAGAGCCGGAAATCGCCTGAAGCCATCGCTTAACTTTCCGGATTGAGGCGAATGGAGACCGAACGCGCATGCGCGTCCAGCCCTTCCGAATGGGCAAGGGTGATCGCCGCGGGCGCAAGCTGTCGCAACTGCTCCGGCCCGAGCCGCAGGATCGACGTGCGCTTGACGAAATCCAGCACCGAAAGGCCGGAGGAGAAGCGCGCCGAGCGTGCCGTCGGCAGCACGTGGTTGGAACCGCCGACATAATCGCCGATTACTTCGGGTGTATGACGCCCGACGAAGATTGCTCCCGCATTGCGGATGTTGGCCATCAGCGCATCCGGGTCATCGACGGCAAGTTCCAGATGCTCGGCGGCGATGCGGTTGGCGAGCGGAATGGCGTCGGCGAGATTTTCGACCAGGATGACCGCGCCGAAATCTGCCCAGCTTGCCGCCGCCGTCTCGGAGCGTGACAGGCGCTTCAACTGCCGCTCGACAGCCGCTTCAACGGCCTTGCCGAGTTCGGCGTTGTCGGTGATGAGGATGGACTGCGCGCCGCGATCGTGTTCCGCCTGCGCCAGAAGATCGGCGGCCAGCCAGTCCGGATCATTGTCCTTGTCGGCGATGACAAGCACTTCGGAAGGCCCGGCGATCATGTCGATGCCGACGGTGCCGAACACCTGGCGTTTTGCGGCCGCCACATAGGCATTGCCGGGGCCGACGATCTTGGCGACCGGCGCGATGGTTTGCGTGCCATAGGCAAGTGCGGCCACAGCCTGCGCGCCGCCGATGCGATAGATTTCCTCGACGCCCGCAATACGCGCCGCAGCCAGCACCGCCGGATTGACCGCGCCGCCATTGGCCGGCACGACCATGACGATGCGCTCCACACCGGCAACCTTTGCCGGCACCGCGTTCATCAGGACGGAGCTTGGATAACTGGCGGTACCACCCGGCACATAAAGGCCGACGGCCTCGATGGCGGTCCAGCGCGAGCCGAGGCCTACGCCGATCTCGTCCTCGTAGATGTCATCCTTCGGCATCTGCCGTGCATGGTGTTTTTCGATACGACGGGCGGCAAGTTCAAGCGCCTCGATCACGCTGCTGTCGACGGCGGCAAAGGCCGCGTCGATTTCATCCGCCGTGACACGCATCGAAACCTTAGTGAAATCGATGCCGTCGAATTTCTGGGAATAATGGGCAAGGGCCGCATCGCCGCGATGGCGGACATCGTCGATGATGTCGCGAACGGTTGCGTTGACGTCTTCGGAAACTTCTCTCTTGGTTGTCAGGAAGGTCGCGAATTTCTGTTCGAAATCAGCCGATGCCCGCTCCAGCCAGATTGCCACGCCATTACCCTTTCATAGTCCCCGCGGGTGGACCCGCGAGGTGCACGAACTCACCGCAGAAAAATTGCGGCTCTGGTATGTGGCATAAATCGAAACGGTGACGAAAGGCAACCGTTGCAATGGCGCGGTGTGCTTATTCGCTGTCTGGATGATGCGGTTTGGCAGCCGTTTCCCATGCGCCGCTCACATCGGTCAATTGCGCCTCGATGCATTCGACATCAAGAGCGATGGTGCCGCCGCCGGAAAGCGCCAGTTCCACAAGGCCATCAGGGCCTTCGCCGTTTGGTTTGAAGCGCATCGCAAGAAGCGAAAGCACCTGCTCCCTGTCGGCAAGATTGATTGACTGCGAGCGAACGGCAGAGACGCGTTTCAGGAAAACGACGCTGCGGCAGCGTTCCGGCGGCAGGTTCTTTTGGTCAGTGCTTTCCCAGACGAAACGGTTGGCGGAAAGCGTGAATTGGCCATGCTTCGGCTCGAAGGCGACATCCTTCAGCTTGAAGACACTGTCCTGCATATGCGTCGAAATGACGGAGAGATCTTCAGTATCCAGCGCGAGTAATTTCAGGCCGCTCATCTTTTTCTTCCTTCTTCTGCGGTGCGGACCGCTATTTCCATGACTTACATTGGAAATAGGCAGTCCGGGCCCACTCTGCAACGGGTAGAAAACGGATGAGCGGCGAAGACAGGATCAATCGCTGACGCGTTCGACCAGCGCACCGCAGCGGTTGAGCTTTTCCTCAAGGCGTTCGAAGCCGCGATCCAGGTGGTAGACGCGCGACACCATGGTTTCGCCTTCCGCCACGAGGCCGGCAATGACCAGCGATACGGAAGCGCGCAGGTCGGTCGCCATGACAGGCGCGCCCTTCAGGCGGGAGACGCCTTCGATGCGGGCCATCTGGCCGGAAAGCGAAATCTTCGCACCGAGACGGGCGAGTTCCTGCACATGCATGAAGCGGTTTTCAAAGATGGTTTCGGTGATGTGGGAGACGCCCTGCGAACGGGTCATCAGCGCCATGAACTGTGCCTGCAGGTCGGTGGGGAAGCCGGGGAAAGGTTCGGTGACGATATCGACCGGCTGGATACCGTTGCCGTTGCGCACGACGCGAAGGCCGGTCTCCGTCTCGCTGATCGTGGCGCCTGCAAGCCTGAGCGTGTCGAGCGCGTTGTCCAGCAGCGCTGCGCGCGTGCCTTCCAGCACCACGTCACCGCCGGTCATTGCCACTGCCATGGCATAGGTGCCGGTTTCGATACGATCCGGCAGAACGCGATGGCGCGCGCCGGAGAGAGAGGTAACGCCTTCGATGGTGATGGTGGAGGTGCCGGCGCCTTCGATCTTCGCACCCATGGCGATCAGGCACTGGGCCAGATCGACCACTTCCGGCTCGCGCGCGGCGTTGTGGATGACGGTGGTGCCGCGGGCAAGGCTTGCCGCCATCAGCATCACATGTGTCGCGCCGACGGAAACTTTCGGGAAGGTATAGACAGCGCCGATCAGGCCGCCCTTGGGAGCGGTGGCGTTGATGTAGCCGCCATCGATCTCCATCGTTGCGCCGAGCGCCTGCAGGCCCTCGATGAACAGGTCGACCGGGCGCGTGCCGATGGCGCAGCCGCCGGGCAGCGAAACGCGGGCGCGGCCCTCACGTGCCAGAAGCGGGCCGATGACCCAGAAGCTTGCGCGCATCTTGGACACCAGCTCGTAAGGTGCGGTGGTATCGACAATGGTGCGGCAGGTGAAATGCACAGTGCGGGAATAGGCCTCGCCCTGGCTTTCGCGGCGACCGTTGACTGAAATATCCACGCCGTGATTGCCGAGAATGCGGATGAGCTGCTCCACGTCAGCCAGATGCGGGACGTTTTCGAGCGTCAGCGTATCGCTGGTCAGAAGCGATGCGATCATCAACGGCAAGGCGGCGTTTTTTGCGCCGGAGATGGGGATGACGCCGTTGAGCTTGTTGCCACCCGTAATTCTGATGCGATCCATGCGTCCCTACGGGCCTGTGCCCGCCTTTCTATCGTGCCTTGCGGAAAGGCGTGTCCTTAGACCAGTTTCCGCGGCGTTTCAATTTTATGCTGGTGAATTCTCTATGAGGATGATTCGTCCGTTTTTGCGGCAGGCAGGCCAATCGTCTGGTCTTCTTCGCCTGCGCGGCGCGCACGAACCTGCTGTTTGCGCTTCAAAAGATTTTCACGAAGCTTCTTGGCCGCGCGCGCCTTGCGCTCCGCCTCGCGCTGTCGTGCCTTTTCGCCCGGCCCCGCCTGAAGCTTGCCATCGGTCACCGGGACGGATGCCTCCGCGGAAGCACCGGCGGAAACCGCTGCCTTTGCCTGTTTGTCATGATGTTCGTTCATAGAATGAGCAATATCTGAAAAATGCATTTTTCAACAGGGGGCACGCTTTTTTGCCCCGCTTGATGAAGAATATCGTTTTGCGACTTGCGCTCGTCAAAAACCTATGGCAATAGGCCGCCACGCTTGATGCTGAAGCAAATGCTTCGGCACCGGATGCTGCTATAGCTCAGGGGTAGAGCACTCCCTTGGTAAGGGAGAGGCCGAGAGTTCAAATCTCTCTAGCAGCACCATCAAACAGCCTGCAAAATAAGGCTTTTGGCGAACCTCCCAATATAGGCAAACAAGAACAAACGCGCACCGTTGCGCACAGTTTGGCACAGTGTTTGGCACACATGTGGCACAGCCTGTTCTATAAGTGTTCTGATGTTGCGGGGGAGGGCAAATGCGCCAGATGAAGAGAATCGCGATAATATTGGCGGCGTCGATCGCCAGTTTCATACCGGATTTTTCGGCGGCAGGGCAGGGGGTGTCTTGCGCCTCGCTGATCGTGATCGACGGCGACACGATCAAATGCGACGGCCAGAACATGCGCCTGCTGGGCGGCGGGGTGCCGTTCAAGTCTGGCGTGGATGCTCCCGAAATGGGGAACCGTGCCAAGTGCGATTATGAGAGAGATTTGGCGCTGAAGGCAAAAGCCAGGCTGAAAGAACTGCTGCTGGATGGCGTGCCTCGCATCGAGGACAGCGGCGCACGGGACCGGACGCAAAGCCGCCGGCCGCTCGTGAATATCTATCTCCCCGATGGGCGGGAAGCTGGGCAGGTTCTGATGGCGGAAGGATTGGCGCGAGAATGGCGCCCAAAGCACCGTATCGATTGGTGCAATTGATCTGCATCTCCTTTACGGAGATTCGGAGACAAAACCAAAATGGTTTTGGATTTGATAAGCGAAACGGTTTCGCTTTTGGCACAAGCCAAATCCGCAACCGTTGCGGATTTGAGAACCCGCTGGTAGTACGAGGCTGCCGGCGGGTTTTTACGTTTAGCCGCCGGGTGAGGCCTTCTCCCGCTCCATGCGGTCTACCCGCTGGCGAAGGTCTAGGATCACGTCTCTCGCGCCGTATACGCTCGTCTGAGCCTGTTTCAGCTCGTCAAGCTGGCGCTGTTGGTCCGCATCGGTGTTCGCTTGGCTGGTCCATACTCGTTCAAGCTCGGCGCGGGGGACTTGGGCCTCCCTCACCTCTTTGACGGATGCCTCCATTCGGGCCCGATCTTCTGAACCGCGCGCGGTCCGCCACTCCATTTCCTTCTGCGTCACCATCTTGTCGACAACAGCCGTGATCGCTGATTGTGCCGTTTCCGCATTCTTCGCGACGATGAGATCAAGGCGATCCTGCCCTTTGCTGAGGCTATTGTAAAAGAACGCGCCGCCGGTCGCGAGAACGGTAAAGCACACGCCAGCCGCCGCCCAGATGACCGGCCATTGCGTCTTGCTGGAATTGCGAAGCTCATTTGAAAGCTGAGAAATGCTGGCATTGATGGTCTGGAACCCGGTGTTCATGTTGGACCGGAGATCAACAATGTCTTTGCCCTGGTTCTCAACCCGCTCGGATAATCGGGCATATTGGGCCATCGGATCGAAGCCGTTGCTGCTCATCTCTTGGTTTCCTGCCATTATCCCAGCCTGCATGCGAGTAAAAGAAAGCCCCCGGCCATAGGTCGAGGGCCATAGGTCGTTACTTCACTTCCTTCTTGTTCCATGCGATCCACCAGACGACGGACGCCACAGAGATGAGACCGCCGGTCAGGGTGACGGCCATCTCTTCGGTCAGGACGCCCTTGCTGATAAGGACGCCCGAGCCGAACTGCAGAAGGATGCGCAAAAGCTGCTGCACGGTGTTCCAGTCCATTTTACTTCTCCACTTTCTTGGCTTCGGATACGGCGATGCTGATCGTCAGGTAGGCGCTGGAAGCGGCCACCAGCGTTGATGCGAGCGTTGCCGTGTCTTTGTTCGCGCAAAGCTGCTGGAGGCTCTGGTGGGCCGCCTGAGCTGCAGCTGCGGTCTTCGGCTTGAGCTTGTCGGCAGCGATGAAGGGCTGGAGCACGGCATAGGCGGTTTCGCCAGCCGAGCAAACCTGCGGCAGACTGTTTCGAATGCCGGTGTCGATAGAGCCGGTAGTGGCTGAACAGGAGGCAAGCGAAAGCGCCGCCACTGCGAGAATCGCAATGCGTTTCATTGATCGTTCCTTTAATGAGAGGGTTCAGAGTTTCGCGAGGACTTCCGCGCGCAGTTTATCTCCGCAGGCGCGCGCTCCCTTTATTGATAAATCAAAGGCAAGAACCGTAAAGTCCCATTTCCCCCTCTGAGCTATTCCGAGATTGTGCTCTACCTCGGCGTGTGACAGGACGGTGCGATCCGTGACCTTGATGCCGTACTTGCGGCAGAGATCAGCGACGACGGATGTCAGCTTGTCCCACTGCGCTTTCGTCATCGGATATTTGCCAGGCATGAACGGAGCCTCGACAGAGCCACCCATGCAACACAGGGAAACACCGATCGATCCGGTATTGCAGTTCAAGGTGTGGGTCGCATAACCCTTCTTGGCTGGCGCCTCGTTGAGCTTGATCGATGGAATGCCGCGGACGAGGTTGCCGTCAGCTTCGATCAGGATGTGATAGTGGCCCCGGTCGAACTCGGTTGCCTTGTGCGTGCCGGCCGTCCAGTGGCAGATGATGCGGTCCATCTTGGCTGCTGGCATCCAGTCGGCCGGCACCACTACGTCAGCCTTGCTGGCAACCGGCTGCGCTGGCGTCGGCTTGCTGCCACCTCGCAGCGTCACGAGTTCGTCAAGCGCTCCATTGATTGCAGTCAGCGTCTCACCGCCGGCGTCTCCGTCCGCGCCAAACCGAGGCAGCGGGAAGCCGAGCGAAATCAAGCGCTGCTGTACGTCGCGTACAGTCGCCATGATGTTCTCCTGATTGTGGGTTATGGGTGCCGGGTTACGCTGTGATGGCTTCAGCCCACATGGCGTCAACCTGGGCTTCTGTCAGGCCGAGAGCGGCAGCGATCAGCAACAGTGTCGGGTGATTGCGGTTGAACGTGCTGGCGTCGGCCCATTCGATCTGGGCTTCGGCCTTTGGCAGACCTTCGGGCATTGCACCGATTGCCGCCTCTACTGTTTCCAGAGAAATGCCGTTCCTAACCAGCGTGAGCCGAAGCTGACGTTTCGTGATCGGCGGCAAGACTTCGGGCGGGTTCAGGAAAGCAACGACTTCCGGGTCGTCGTCTTCAAGAAGTTCCTCGGCTATTCCGGTCTGAAATTTGGCATACAAGCCGACGACGACGCCGGCTTCATCACGTTGAACATAAACGCTCATCTTCTTACTGCCCCCTCTGGTCAATCCAGCCCTTGGTTCCAAGGACGTTCAGCGAAACAGAGCCGCTGAAAATGGTGACTGAAAACTGGATTCTTCCGCTGGTGTCGGTGAATATTCCACCGTTGAAAAAGGCGGAGTCCACTTCACCAGCAGCAGTGGTGACCGTTCCCGAAAGGATTGGATCGCCAGCGCTCGCAACACGCGTCTGAACGTTGCCGACCGCGTTTTGCTGTTGTGTCATGGTGATTTTGGGTTCCACGACGATACCGGTCGGAACCGTTAGGGCCAGAAGCGTCAACGACTGAGCCGCCGTGCTGCTTCGATCCGTTTGAGAGCTTGCAAGGTCAAAGTGATCACCGCGCTGTGTGAACGCGAGGATCGTGCCACCAGACCTGATAATCGAGCCAATCCGGCGCTTGCGGTCGTAATTCGCTGGCATCGTGGGTGCCGTAGCGGAGAGCGAAAACAGCGCGTCAACAACACCAGTGTCGGAACGCTGGATGAGGAAGACGTGATACGTGTCATTGGCGATTGCAGCAGCAGTGTCGCGCCCACCGTTGCCTGAACCGACCGCCCATACAGCATCAAGCCTTTTCGTGAGTACAGAAGAAAGCACCATGCACCAAGGCAGAGCGCTGTCATCCGCCGCCTCTCCTGGCGCGATATCAATATCATTGACCGCATCTGTTGCGTTGTTCGAGAGAGTCAATCCGGAAATGTGGCCACGGGAGACGCTGGAGATATTGATATCCCTGTCCGGCGCATTCATCACCCGCACTGTTCCAGTCGTCACCCGCCCAGCGTCAAGGCGGACTATCTTCGTCCGGTCTGCTGGATCAGCAACGCGAAGGGACGTGTCACTAATAACTGTGACGCCATCGAAAAGCGTATCGATACCGTTCTGTTTGCTGTTTCCGCCGGTCCCACCAGCAGTCGGGGGTCTTGGAAAATTCGCATCCTGCACAAGGTCATCCACGACTTGGTTGAACTTCGCGCTTTCGATCGTCGTATTCGGCACGGCTGTGGTGCCGGCTGGCTTCGAATAGACGCCTGAACCGTTACGAGGCATGTGGCCCTCTCCAGAATAGAAAAAGGCCCCCAAAGCGGCGGCCTTAACGATGTTTTGATGTCCGATTCGACACCGGACATGTTTTCTCGGATGATGCCCGAAATGGTCGGGGGACATCATGAAACGAACAATGCTCTTTATCGCACTCGGCGCCTTATCAGCGTGCGCAGCGTCGACCGGCGAGGATATCCCCGGTCCGAGCGGAAAGCCGCTGAAGGAAACAAAGTGCAACGGCTCGCCGTCCGCTTGTCTCAAGTCCGCTGCGGCAGCCTGCAAGGGCCCCTACCAAGTCATAGACAGTTCCAGTAACGCCGGAGGCATCTTTGCGGACGTGTTGCCGGGCCCTGTTACGTGGTATCGAATGAGCTACCAATGCGGCCCATCAGACGGCCGGATGCCGACGTTCGCCTTCCGCGGCCAGAGCTACACCCCGCCACCTGTTATTGTTACGCAGCCTCGCACCGTCACCACAAACTGCTCGAGACTTGGCAACAGCGTCAGCTGCACCAGCTATTGACCTTCCATTGGTGAAAGGTGCATTCTCGGCGCCATGATCCGGATCGTTCAAATCGCCTGCGTTGTTGTGCTCTCCCTCGTGCTTTACGGGGTGAAGACCGCTGTTTTCGGCGCGTCCGATATGTTCGGACCCGGCTTCGGCTGGGGGCTCGGAATCGGTATTTTCCTAGCCATGGGCGTGTATGGCCTCATCTGCTGGATCGACCCTTCATCGCGCCCCCGCGGTTCCTCCCCCGATAAGTAAAGCCCTCGCAACAGGGTCAAGCGCTCGCGGCGCTTCACGCGGCGCACCGCTCATCAAAGCCTGAACAACGGCGTTTCGGTTTGAACCAACAAGCGCCTTCGCCAGATCCTCGCGTGCACGCTCTCCGGACTGAGGTAGTAGGGCTTTAGCGACCTTGCTTGCCTGATCGAACATCACCGATCGAGCAGCACCCCGCACGCCACCTGCCTTGAATGCTTCTGCTGCACCGAAGCCGCCCGTTTCGATAACGCCCAGTTCAGCCTGTGCGGCCTGCCGCGCGGCTGTCTCACTGTTGCGGGTCACCGTGTTGGCGGTGTCGGCAAAGACCCGTTCATTGTCCAGAACCTTGATCAGCCGATCGGCTTTATCCTGGCCGAACAATGTCGCGAGGCGAGAGCGATTCCAGTCGCCTTCACCCTTGATGAGCTTGTTCAGCGCAGAGACATCATTCGCATTGTTGCCGACGATGCGCTCAACTTCCGCCCGGGCGCCTTGCGAAAGACGCAGCGGCACGGCAGATGGTCCGATCTGCATGTTCTGAGGCAAAGCGCCTTCCTGCACCTCTCTAACCAGTTCCGAAGGCCGAGGAGCCTCCCGCCCGCTGGAAAGGACAGTTTGACCACGCTGCAAAGCTTCACGCTGACGGGCGAGCTCAGCGAAATTCGCATCCACTTCCTTGATGCGCGGCACCGATGCGCGAAGGGCGTCATCAAGCATCTGGCGGGTCTCTGACAGTGCACCGATAACCTTGGGGTTCGTCTCGGTCGCCAGCATACCATCGATCGCCTGCCGTGTTTCAAAGGCAATGCGGGGATCGGTCGTCACCTGATTGGTATTGTGGACATTCATCATGTTGCGGACACGCTGAAGCCCGCGCTGCGCATCACCTCGAAGGTTCTGGATGCTTCTATCCAGATCATCGGTGATGGCTGTGAAATCGTAGCGCGTCGGCTGACGGAAGACCTCGCCATACTGCGGCCCCAGCGCCTGCTGGTTCGTCTGTATGGTCGCATTGACCTCAGCCGGCACGATAGAGCGCGGCCCAAGGTTATCGTCAATGGCAGCGCCGATACGGGCATTTGCGCCTGCCTGACGGTCAGCGAGTGCCGTGCGAACGATTTCCTGCCCACGGCCTGGAGACGCGGCCAAGGCACCAGCCTGCTTTTGGAAATTCGGGCCAAGGTCGGCCAGCATGGCATCCGGTCCCATGTCGGCAAGGCGAGCGCTGACTGCTGCAGCGTCGAGGCCATCATCAGCGGCAGCACGGGACAGATGCGATAGCGCTTCCGGCTTCATCCCTGCGGCGCGGGCTGCGCGCCAGTTGCGGCCAGCGTTTATGAGCGACTTTGTACCTTTCCCGATCAGGTTCGCGGCGACGGGGGCGACGAGGCCCATTGCTGCGCCAGCGCCAAAACCTTTTCCGGTCGCTTCCAGATCACCCCCAGACCGAACTGCGGCGTCAGCACCGCCTATCAGACCGCCCGACAGAGTACTTGCGCCAGTCCTGATGAGAGCGGAACCACCACTTGCACCGAAGGCCGCTGGTGCGGCAGCGATCAGCGGGGCGGTACCGGCGACGGCGCCGGCGATGTTCGCCCCGGTGGTGACATAAGGGTGTTCGTCCTGCGCCTGCTGGCTGATGTCCTGGGCGAGTTTCAGGTTCTCGTCGTAGGTTCCACCATTCATCACCGTTGAAGCGATTGCAGCGCCACGTTCGCCAGCACCACGCAGGACAGGGCCAGCTACAGGAACGCCATCCAGCAAACCTGTCAGGCCAGCGCCTACCGCACCGCTCGCGCCTTCCATGCGCTGCTTCTGGTCTTCTGCCGCAAGCAGGGCCTGCCCTTCCTCGAAAGACAGGTGTTTTCCTTCCGGCTTCGGCTTGGCGTATTTCGACCAAGGACCGTCACCGGAAGGCTGCTGCTGATACTTTTCCCAAGGACCGGCCATTATTGAACCTTTTCCCAATTGGATTGCTGCGAAGGATCGCCGCCCTTGAAGCGGTAGCCGTCAACGACCTGCCCCGCAGAGAGTACGCCATCGCCGCCGGCCGGTCGCTTATAAGTCGGTCCAGCATCTCGGATCATGGCGCCAATCACGGTTTCGCGGTTCTTTCGCTTTTGTTCGAGAACTTCCGGCTTATCTCCCGGCTGCGGGAAATACTGCTTGTTGGCGTTGTCGAACTCTTCCGGAGAAATGACAGCGCCAGACTCCCGGCGAAGCTGCGCATTGATAAAATCGCGCCGCGCCTGATCGTATTGCTGAAAGTCTTCGCCCACGAGGTTATTGGCGATGAAACCCGGAACATACGGGCTGTTGGTGAGCGCCTGATCAATCGTGTTGAGCCCTGCGTTACCAAACTTGTCGATCAAGCCGCCCGATTGCGTCATGCGATCAGCAAACCCGCCAGCCTTGCTTTCATCAATCGTCACCTTCGGCTCTGTCAGCGGGATCATCCCTTGACGCTGCGGGGTGACCGGTGGCTTTGGGGCCTGAGGCGGTGCGGGAGGCGTCGGCGTGGCCGGTGCATCAGTCCCGAAAATATCGACGCCACCGGGCGACTGTGGCGGCGCTGGTGGTGTCGGAGCCTGAGGGGTGGACATTGGTGATAGCGTGCCATCTGCCGACTGACCAAAGACACCCTGAGGCGTCATGAAGATGATTTCGCCGTTCGGGCCGGTGATGGTCTTGCCTGCGCCGAGTTGCTGCGCCTGTGCGGGCGTCAGCGTACCGGCGTCCATCAAGCCATTGAGAGCCTGAGCCTCGACAGACTTGCCATCGAACCGGAACTGACCATTTCCAGCAGCAGGAGCGTTGACGCGCTGCGTCTCTCCCGTCTCGGGATTGAACAGCGTCGTATCATCCAGCTTCTGCCATGTCTTCGACGGCTTGCCGCGGAGTGCTTCCAGCTGAGCCCGCTTGTATTCCTGCTCAAGCTGATACGACGGATCACTTTGCTTCTGACGCTGTTCGAGCAACGACTGCGCATAGGCGCGGCTGCCTTCCGACGAATACGGATTATTGATCACCTGCATGATCTGCTGAAGCGACGGACCAGACTGCCCCGGCGCGGCGGGGGCGGCAGGGTAATACTGCGGGGCTTCAGGCTGGCGCGGCGAAGACGAGAGGGCTTGTGCTACCATCTGGTTGCGGGGCGCCACAGCGGCGTTCGTGGTCGAAGCCATCTCACCGACCGGCAAAGCGTCCGACGCGCTGTCTGGGCTCGCCTGTGGCGAAGCGAGGGCTGCAACAACAGGCGAAGGCTGGGCGGCTTGTGGAGCCGGAGCCATGAGGGCGTTTGTTACGGCACCACGGCTGTTCGGGGCCGATACCATCGGGTCACGATATCCATCGGACTGAGGCGCAACAGCCTCGATCGCATCAGCAGCCGACATGCCGGCAGACGGATCAAGGCTTGCCACCTGTGTGCCGCCCCCAGCAGCTTTCATGAAGCGCTTCCCATACTCACCGATGCTTGTGCCAAGCGAATCCTTGCGGTCAGTTTTGCCTACACCACCTGGACCGCCTAGCCATGCCTGCGCCGCACCTTCTGGGCCGTATTTCTGAACGTAGGAGCCAAACTTGCTGTCAAATATGGCGTCCTGCAATTTGGGGTTAGCCATGAACTCTTCGGGCGTCACTGCACGGCCGAGCGCTTCCTGAGACCACGGGCCGATATTGGCTTCCATGATCTGGTAACGACCGAGCGCGCGCCCCATCTTTGGATGTGTTGGACCAACGGCGTTATAATCTCCGCTGCCCGCGCTTTCGATAGACGCGATGGCATCGCGATAATTGCCAGAGCCCCCCGGAGACGTGGCGGAGACCTCCCCCGCTGCATCAGTCATGGGAATGCTGCTTGACGCTGGTGCGGTCGTGGTGGCCGGAGAGCCAAAGCCGGACATGAGCGCAGCCGCATCATCTGCAGCCGACTTCTTGCCCGCTGCCTCGCCTGCATCAACCTTGCCCATCAAGGCGCGATAGATCAGCGCATTACCGATGGCGTTCAGCCCCTCACCTACATTCCGCGGCGCTGAAGACGTTTTGACGGCGAGCGCTTCCGCAATGGAGCGCTTCCGCTTGAGGCTTTCGGGGGTCTCGCCAGTGTTCCCGCCAAAGATAAAGGCCATTACGCTGCCATCCTTTCCCCGAGTTCAAAAAGCTTGCCGTAGTCGACATGCTTGACGCCGCCGATTTCCTTGATTGCATCGGGGCGCTTCTTTTCGGCCTCTTGCGCCATGACGCCAACGTGTCGGCGGCCGTCGTCTCGGGCTCCCTTGTACTGGTATTCATAGAGGTTGTGGCCCATGAGCCTTCCGACCTTCTTCACGTCCTTCTTGACGCGCCGATCCGAAGCCATGATGGCAGCAGACCCTAGTCCGAAGAGACCGCCCATAATGCCCTGACGCTGGGCCATCTGAGCCTGATACTGCCCAAGCTGGGCCTGATAGTTCCGATCCACCAGGCCCGCATAATCCACAGTCGGCAGGTTCGGCTGATTGGTACCTGCGGCGAACTGCGGCATTTGCACCTGAGAGCCGGACATCAGCGCGCCAATCTCGTTCAGCGGCTGGTTTCGCTCCGTCAAAGCCTCCTGCACCGCCTGCTGACGGCCATTCAGCAACAACGAGGTATAGGCGTCATTGTTCGCCTGCGCTTGCGTCGTGAGTTCGCGCGCATATCCGTCACTACCTGCTTTGAAGCCCTGATTTGCAAGGCGCGTGCGCAAATCCTCGTCACGCTGGGCGATGATCGGATCAAGACGTTTCCGGCCAAGTTCCATCAGGCGCGCTTCCGTCGCCTCGTTATTGAGGTTGACCGGCTTATTCAGGTAGTCGCGGAGGAAGTTCGTCTGCTCGCTGGCAATAGTGCCAAGGTTCAGACTGGCCTTGTCATTTTGCGCTTTGATCGCCTGTTGCTGCGGACTGAGCGAGGTAGTCTGCTCATACTGCGGAATCCAGTATGTCGCGCCGCTCGTCGGGTCGGTGAACGACTGTCCGCCGTTGGTGCGATAGGTCACGCTCCCATCGGGGCCATACTGGTTGACGTTGCCAAGCTGGGCGTTTGCAAGCGCCGTCGTGACGTTCGTCCCCGTCTGGGCGGCCGCTGTCGCCTTCGGATCTGGCGCGGCTGGTGCCTTCGGCTTACCCATTGGCTAATTCCTTCCTGTTGAACTTGGAGGCCCGCCATGCGTCATCCGTGAGAATGAACACATGTTCGTCCCTGTCCCGGCCGCGAAGTCTCGGGATCACGTAAAGATCAAATCCATATGCCTTCAGCATTCGATGAAGCGCCTCATCTTCCGGCGCCACGCGCATCACGAGGCATTGAATGCCCCACTCCTTGAACGGAATTCCGAACATCGCGGCCAGCGTTTTACGCGTCAGCCATTTGCTTGAGGTGGCCGCCCCCGATATCTCGATGACACCGGCCTCTGGCTCGTAGTTGTGCCAGACCATTCCGCCGATGAGCTTGTCATCCTCGCAAATAGCCATAGCCTGGCAATTGCCGAAGTCCCGACCTTTGCCCGGCCAAATCAGATCAGCAATCCAGCGCGAGAAGGCGCTGATTTCGTTCTTCCCAACGATGCCCCAGGTTATCAATTCATCACCGATCCGCGTTCGTAGAGAAGTTCGAACGCTACAAGTTCGGTACGCGGCAATGGCGTAACACCGCACGTCACCTGAATTTGCGCCGACGCAACAAAGCCGGAAGCGCCGATAGACACCCATTTGGTGCTGACCAGCGCCGCCGAAGCACTATCCCACTTTGCAACGTCCCAAAGACCGCTATCCCACTCATCGGCGGCAAAGTTGGCAACGGACGCGGGAGGCGTCGGAAGCTTGATCTCATAATTCACCGAAGCGGAAATCTTCGGGACGAACGGCACGTTGGAAAGGAATGTCGCGCGCGCCGAATGGACAATCTTGAACACACCCGGCGAACGGAGATGATCGGGCAAGCCAACATAGGTGCAGACATAAGGCAGCCCGTCATCCGAACCGCCAACATCCATTTGATGAATTGTCCCGTCATTGGTGCCGAAGAAACCGAAGATGCCATAACGGCAAAGAGAGCGGGTTTCCCACCCGGTGAATTTCGTCCATGCCCCGGTTTCCAGATTGGCAACGAAACAATAGGGCTGGACACCATCATCAACGACCGGAAGGGAAACGACCATCATGTTGTTTGTCGGCCATTTCATAATCTCCCATGGCATCGTGCGACGGGCGATGACCTCTTTCTTCCATTCCGGCTCAATTGCTGCTGTGACCGATGCCAGCGACAAAGCCGCTTCGTCCTTGTTGACCGCCTGCGAAATCGGAACAATGCCGTCTTCCACGCCGAGCAGCAGATCACCACCGGCCTGCATCTGGCAGTTCATGCCCATGGGCGGGGTTACCTTGTAAATGCCGACTTTCTGCCAGTCTGACGCGCTTTCCGGGTTGGTGCCTTGGAAGACTGCCACTTCTCCCTGCGTCGAAACAACGACCCACTTGTCATCCAGGCCATCGCCAGAATCCATCGACCACTTGCCGCCCATCAGGAGAGAGCCTCCCTCCTGAAACACCCCCGCAAGGCTGAACACCTTCGCCAATCCGCCAATGCTGTCTACGGGCAGATACCAGACGTTCATCGTGTTCTTTTCGATGAAGAACAGGCGGCTGGCGAACGACCAGACGAAAGAGAGCGCCGAAGTAGCAACCCCCGTAAAAGCAGGCGTCGACGTTGTATTGATCGGGGTGAAGGTCGATCCGTCGTAAAGCAGCGCATCGTCAGCGCCATTGACTGCATAGAGGTAATCACCGCCGGCAGTGCCAAACTGTGCCGTAGAGTAATATCCGGCCGACTGGCCCGTTACTTCGGCCGTTGGGATAACATCTGCGTCGACAACGCTGGTGATGTCGAAAATGTTGGCCTGATCTGAGGCGAAGAACTGTTCGGCCGTGCCGCTCTTGTAGGTCCACATCCGCAGGACCGGACCGGTCGAAATCGTGGCATACTTGCGGGATCCGCCACGAAGCCGCGCGCTGGTCTTCGTCGGAAACCAGTTCTCAAGCAGCCGCGCGCCGCCTGGCTTGGCGTTGGCCAAAGCCTCGTTTGCGATCCATCCCCGGACGGGCGGCTGAACGAGGTAGGACGACGACACCGCGCGCTGCCGAACCTTCTTTTGCTTGGCTGCAAAGACCATCAGGGATTGACCTTGAACGGAAAAGCGAACTTGGCGTCATCGAACCGGCGCGTGTTGCCGCTGATCACGGGCTTGGAGCCCTTGTCATTGTTCATCGCCGTGTAAAGCGCCTTGTTGAAATTGTTCTCGTCATCATCGGAAGCGACACCCTTCTGAGAGCGATACGCCCAGATTATGCCAAGCTCCAGCGCATGCTCTGAAAGCCTGAAGGTGTCATTATCGGCAACAAAACCTGTCTGATTGTCGCCGGCCTCAGGTTTGACGATCAGGTTCGAAATGTATGGATACCGAATGGTTTCCGTGACATCCATAACCGGCAGGATGTGCATCTCGTCGCCGTAGATGATCCATTGGCCGGTAACGGGCTGGATCGGCACCGAAATAAGCTCCAACCAGTCATCGATGCTGCCAACTTTCTCGATCTCCCACGACCAGCGGCTTGACCATATCCGGCCCTTCGTCGGCATGCGCTGATAATCCGATGGCAAGGCGAAGGCTTCCGCCGTGCCGTCACCAGTGAAGGTGTAGACCTTCGTGAGAGCCTGCCAGTCGAATTCAGCATCGCGTATCTGGATGGCCACCTCATTTGCAAGGCGCACCATTTCGAGCATCTCCCGGTCCTGAGAGGACATAACCACATCAGGCCGCGTAAGGCCGACCGCGAGACACACGTTCTGAACGACTGACAGGATCGTCATTAGGCGGCCTCTTCGTCCAGCAGGGCGCGCAGCGTGGCCTCGCCGGCGTTGTGGTGGTACTTGATGCCCTTGGCGTCCAGTTGCGCCTTAAGCTGATCCTTGACCGATTCCGAAGCCCCCGGCTTGGTCTTCTCTTCCAGAAGCGCCATAGCCGCGGCAAGGCGTTCTTCCAGATCCTCCTGATTGGCGCGGAGAGCGGCGATTTCTTCGGCACGCTCGGCTTCACGCTCTGCGGCTTCTGCGCCCTTCATGTTTTCGAGGAAGGCTGCCGCCTGAGTTTTGAGGGCCCGCATGTTGGGAAGACGGATGCGCTCAAGCTGGGCTTCCATCAGGTCGCGCACCTCTTCGACCGTCCGGATGCTGTATTTCTTGAGTTCGTCAGCCATCGCCGTCGAAACACCCGGCCAGATTGCCAGCGGCGTGCCGTTGGTCGGCAGTTCGTGACCTTTCAGCCATGCCTCATAGGCCGGCTCGATCGCCGCCCAGCGCGCCAGCATGAACTTGGTCTTTTCGCCATTTTCGCCGTCAAGAATTTCTTCTGTCGGCTTCAGGTGGCGGATGCGTTCGGAGGTGCTGGTTCCGGTCGGAGAATGAAGGGGCGCATAAGTGGCCCAATCGACCTGGACGTTCTCAAGGACGCGTTTGCCCTTTTCGTCCAGTTTGAAGCCGTGGGCATCTACCTCATCATTGAGCGGGTCGCCTTTAACGGGCAGGCGCTCGAATGTCTGATGAAATCCGAGAACCACGACAAGCGGCTTATTGCTTTCAGCCATGTTGAAATCTCACTATTTTGGAAGGTGGAAAAGGAAAGGCGGCCCGAAAGCCGCCCTCTGTATCGATCAGTACCCGTCTGTAGCTGTCAGCGCGGGCAGTTCAGCATGACAATCTTTGCCGAAGCATCGATCGCCACAGCGCCGCCCGAGTCCGTCACAGCACCGGCAACCTTCAGGGTGCCGTCCGTGGTGGTCGAGAGCGTCAGGGCGTTGCCGTCAGCACCAGAGACAAGCGCCGGGGTCAGGGTGACGGGGCCGCCAACCTGAATCCAGCAATAGTCACCGGAGGCCGGAGCCGCGCAGAGAACGCCCGCGAGGTTTGCCGCCGTGTCCGACACGTCAGAGGTGACATCGTTCGTCACGCCCGTGGAGACGCCGCCGGGAGCGTAAAAGCCCACAGCATTGCCTGCCACAGCCGCAATCGAACCCGCACCGCCGAGATACCGCACGAAGCGGTAAGTCTTGTTGTCGTGCGAGACGTACAGATCACCCACGCCGGGTGCCTTGCCGGATTCGATCCCGGTAAGGTCTGCGGCGGTATAGGTCTGAGAGAGGTTTGCGCCTACAAAAGCCGTCATGTTCAGCCCTCCTTAAGCCGCATCGAGCAGGACGCCCTGCAACGAACGGTTCGAGCAAACCATGTTGCCCATCCAGTAGTAGGGGATGACGACCGCATCCTGGTTGACCGGCTTCTTCTCGTCGTCCTGCGACCACTGAGCCTCTTGGTGCTGAGCGATGTACAGGTAATCGGTGTTCAAGAAGTAGCCCTTCTCGGCCGTCGTGGTGAAGTTGGCATTGTCATCGAAGATGACCTGTGCCGACTTGTATTTGAGGTTGGCAAAGCCGGAGTTTGCCATGTCCTCGTCCATGTAGCGCTGAAGCTGCTGCTCGCCGCTCTCATACACGCTGTAGAAGTCGTGGCTGAGAACGATCAGATCCGGCTTGTCAGCGCCGCGGTTGAGGCGAAGCCACAGCTTGTTGAACTCGCCCTTGAGCGTGTCCTTCGTGTAGGCATTCGAGCCGGCGATTTCGAGGAACTTGTTCTGCCAGAACGTCCACGTTGCCGAGTTGATGCCGCCGACCGTGCCTTGGCCGTTGGACTGGATGATCTGCGCCAGGCCGCCGATCTGGTTTGCCAGCGAGCCGTCAGAATAGGCGTCAACGCTGAAGTTGTTGGCGGCGGTCTTGAGAACGTTCGCCTTCTTTGTCTTCACCAGGTTGATCATCTGCGAGCGACCGGAGTTCTTGCGAAGCTCGGCGCCGGATGCAACGACGTGAAGCGCTACCTGCGCCCAGTCATATTTCGCGGAAGTCACGATGTCCGACTGGTTGACGTTCAGCGTGTCGAACCCGGCATAACGCTGATACGTGCTGTTCTCGGCGTATTCGAGCGGGATCTGAATTTCAGTGCCGCCGTCGAGATTGATAATGCGCTTCTTCTTCTTGAGAACGTTCAGAAGGGCGTTGTGCTTGGAAACGTTGTCGGCCACTTCCTTGGCGCTGTTGCGCAGAGTGGTGGAAACCATTTCCGTGAAGATAGTAGACGGGCCAGCTGCCATCGTCAGTTTCCTTTGTGCTTATCGTACACGGCCGCCAGTTCTTCCTCTTCGGTAAGATCCCTGCCGCGACCGGACGATGTTGAACGGAGGTTTGTTGCGTTTGCCCTTTTCGCCGCCGCGACTTTTGCCGGGTTGAACCGCACCGGATTTACCGGAGACCCCAACTCGTGAGAAGTAGGGTCTATGACAAGCAAGACGACGAACAAATTCTCCCCTGAAGTCCGCGCCCGT
>NZ_JBNWCH010000012.1:0-122251 GCF_053522485.1 Agrobacterium sp. 22-209-1 | reverse complement strand
CTGCAGAGGCCGAGGAACGATACTACGCCATGCTGGACGCACCAGCATTGGCCGCATAACTTAAACCAAACGGTCTCCGGTAAATCCGGTGCGGTTCACTCACCTAAACCAACTGATCGCACAGAAACGCGCCGACAAACTTGTGAGAGTCGTTGAATGGCTTGGCGCTGGGTATGAGGATCTCCGCGGCCCGTTCTGGGCAGCCCAACTCGGCGGCCCTGTCAACTTAACACTCAAAGAAGACGTCCTGACTTTCGCCGACTGGTAAGAGCCAAAAATGAAAGTCGAGGAACGCTCCCTCGTGCCGCGGCTGTGGCCTTAGCCAATCCCGGCAAAGGCAATTCAAGTTGGGCCAATTCAGTAGATCAGGAAAAACCTTACGGTCCAAGATTTTTTATGGCGGAGAGGGTGGGATTCGAACCCACGATACCCTTGCAGGTATGCCGCATTTCGAGTGCGGTGCATTCGACCACTCTGCCACCTCTCCGCATGCGCGAACGCTTGCGTTGCGCGCTCCTCTTAAACATCAATGGCGGGGCTGACAAGGGGAATTTCGTGTTTATGTCACAAATTATTCGCCATGGATCAGGCTAGGGAAATGCTTTTGATGATGGCCGTTTGGCAGATATTTTTAAGGTGAGGCACACGATCCGCTGCGGTGCGCGTTACAGTCGCTCACGGCGTCAAAGCCGTTGATAACGCCGCAAGATTTCCAGGATTTTTTCATCCTGCGCTTTATCCGGCAGAAGGGCCGGTTGGCGACTGGCGCCAACGGAAGAGTCCTGGAGATAAAGCGAGCGCTTGACCATGGCCGGTGCGAAGCCGAGGGCGTAGAGATCGGTGCGGAAGTCAGTGTAGATTGCCTGCTGGCGTTCGGCCTCGGTGATATCGCCGGCGTTGAAAGCATTGAGAATGCCGGCCAGAACATCCGGCAGTGCGTTGCCGAGGCCGGAAATGCAGCCCGCCGCGCCGTTCTGTAACGACCAGAGAACGAGGTGATCCGGGCCGGAATAGACCTCGAAACCCGGCATCTCCTTTGCCACCTGAAGATAGGCTTCGAGCGTCTGCTGAGCGCCGCCGGAATCCTTGATGCCTGCGATATTGCCATGGATGGCGAGTTTGCGTGCGGTTTCAGGCTCTATGTGGTTCTGGGTGCGGGCGGGAATGTCATAGAGATAGACCGGCGTTTCAACGGCATCGGCCACTGTCGAGAAATGGCGGATCAGGCCATCCTGCGTGCAGGCGATGAAGAAGGGCGTGATGACGGCGATACCGTCGACGCCGATGCGGTCGAAGGCTTTGGCAAGTTGCAGGGTCTCGAATGTGGCGGGCATGCCCGCATTCACGATGACCTTGGCACGGCCGGCAACTTCGTCCACCACCTCTTCGGTCAGCCGGATTTTTTCCGTATGCGTCAAAGCGGTAAAATCGCCATTGGTCCCGGCGCACATAATGTTGTTACCGGCCGCCACCTGGCGGCGCACCTGCGCGCGGGTTGCCTCATAGTTGATGGTTTCATCCTCGTTGAAACAGGTAACGAGCGCGACGAAAGCTTGTTTGCTCATGAAAGAACTCCGCTTGAATTTGCGACGGCATCGCCGGAAACGGACGGATGACGCTGGGATTGCATATCAGGGTCTGGATCGAGGCTCGCGGACAGAAGGGCACGGGTATAGGCCTCGCACGGCGCTTCGAACACCTGTCGAACGGTACCGAACTCTACAATCTCTCCCCCCTGCATGACCATGACGTGATCGGCAAAATCCCGAACAACCGGCAAATCATGCGCGATGAAGATGAAGGAGAGGCCCATTTCGCGGCGCAGCTTATCCAGAAGTGCTATGACCTGCGCCTGAACCGAGACATCGAGGGCCGAGACCGCTTCGTCGCAGATGATGAGCTTGGGTTCCAGTGCCAATGCCCGGGCAATCGCGATCCGCTGCCGCTGACCGCCGGAGAACTGGTGCGGATAACGGCGCATATGTTCCGGCGAGAGACCCACCTGATGCAGCAATTCGGCAACCCGTTCACGCCATCTTGCCTTGGGCAATATCTCCGGATGGATGACCCAGGCCTCGGAAATTAATTGAAACACGGTCATGCGCGGATTGAGCGACTGGGTGGGGTCCTGAAACACCATCTGCAAATCGCGCCGGAGCGCAAAAAGTTCAGCAGGCGAGAGCTTGAAAAGGTCGCGGCCCTTCCACAAGGCGCTGCCCGCATCCGGCTCGTCCAGCCGCAAGAGAATACGCGCCAGCGTCGATTTGCCAGAACCGCTTTCACCGACGACGGCAATGGTTTCTCCGGGCATGAGGTCGAAGGAAATGCCCTTCAGCGCCTCGAAGGCGCCGTAACGCTTGCGCACGTCACGCACGCTAAGCAGCGCTTCGCCCACCCCCTGCGGCTCATGCATGTCGCCCTTGCCGGGTGCTGCGCTGATGAGCTTGCGGGTATAGGGGTGTTGCGGATTTCGATAGACCTCGCGAACCGTGCCGGCCTCGACCAGAACACCCTTTTCCATCACAACCACGCGATCGGCGATTTCGGCGACGACGCCGAGATCGTGAGTGATGATGAGCACGGCCATGCCGGTTTCCCGCTGCAATTCCTTGAGCAGCGAAAGCACCTCAGCCTGCACCGTCACGTCAAGCGCGGTGGTCGGCTCATCGGCGATCAGGAGATCGGGCCGAAGCGCCAGCGCCATGGCGATCATGACGCGCTGGCGCTGACCGCCGGAAAATTCATGCGGATATTTCTTCAAGGCCCCGTCCGGGTCAGGAATGCCGACGCGGGCGACAAGCCGCCTCGCCTCCGTTTCCGCCGCCGCCTTGCCCATGCCATGGGTGGTCATCGCCTCGCGGATCTGCCAACCGACGGTATAGACCGGATTGAGGTGGCTAAGCGGGTCCTGAAAGATCATGGCGATGCGCCGGCCGTTGATCTCGCGGCGCGCCTCGGTCGGCATGGTCAGAAGGTCCTGACCGTCGAGCAATATCTGACCGCCGCCGATATGTCCGGGCGGCATGTCGATGAGGTTCATGATGGCCGAGGACGATACCGACTTGCCCGAACCGCTTTCGCCGAGGATGGCCAGCGTTTCGCCACGGTCGATATGGTAGGAGACATCCTTTACCGCATGGACGACACCGCTTGCGGTGTGGAACTCCACGGACAGGTTGCGCACGTCGAGAAGACGGTCAGCCATGCTTGCGGCCTTTCATTTCCAGGCGCCAGCGCTGCACGGGATCAAGCGCGATGCGCAGCCAGTTGGAAAGCAGGTTGAGCGACAGGGTTGTGAGGATGATGGCAAGTCCCGGCCAGAAGGACAGCCACCAGGCATTGGTAAGATATTGCCGCCCCTGCGAAATCATCAGGCCCCAGGTGATTTCCGGCGGCTGAATGCCGATACCGAGGAAGGATAGCGCGCTTTCCGCCAGCATCACATAGGCGAAATCAAGCGTGGCAAGCGTCGTCAGCGTCGGCAACACGACGGGCAGGATGTGGCGGAACAGGATGCGCTTGCCGGATGCGCCCATCACGCGCGCCGCCTGCACGAACATACGCTCGCGCACCTCAAGCACCTCCGCCCTTGTCGTCCGGATGTAAACGGGAATGCGGGTGATGGCGAGAACCAGCATCAGGTTGAGGATGGAGGAGCCGAGCAGATAAAGCACGATGACCGCAATCAAGAGCGACGGGAACGACATGATAACATCAGCAAGCCGCATGATGATCTGGCCAACACGGTCTGAGGAAAAACCGGCAATCAGCCCGAGCACGGCGCCGGTAATGGCGGAAAGAAGCACCGCGCCGGCGGCGATCATCATCGTGTTTTGCGTGGCGGCGACAATGCGCGCGAGAAGCGAACGGCCGAGCGCATCCGCCCCCAGCCAGAAATACCACTCGCGCTGCCAGTCGAACGGGGCGAGGTTGCGCCCGCGCAGGTTCTGTTTCGTCGCCAGATCGCCAAGCCATGCCGGGCCGACAAAAGCGAGGATAACGACGACGATGAGGAAGATCGCGGCGCAGAGCGCGAATTTATCCGCCCACAACATGCGCAGCATACGTGTTGCGAAGGACGGCTCGGCGGTGATCTCGTTGTCGGCGCTGGAAAGGCTCATGGCTGAACGGCCTCCTCAGTGCCGGATACGCGGATCAAGGAGCGCATAGGCGATATCGATCAGAAGATTCATCAGGAAGATCGCCAGCGCGGTCACGAGAATGGCGGCCAGCACGACGTTGAAATCGCGCTGAAGAATGGAATCGATCATCAGCTTGCCAACGCCGGGAAAACCGAAAATCGTTTCGACGATGACGGCGCCATTGAGAAGGCTTGCCGCCTGATCGCCAATGACGGTGATGACCGGCAGCATGGCGTTTCGCAAAGCGTGGATGAAAATGATCGGACCCGACTTCACGCCCTTGGCGCGCGCCGTCTTGACATAGGCCGAGGACAAAGCACCGATCATCGAACCGCGCACCACCTGCACGATAATGCCGAAGGGGCGCACAAAAAGGACTGCGATCGGTAATATCCAGTGCAGCACGGAGCCCGTTCCCGACGTGGGCAACCAGGCGAGATTGACAGAGAAGACGACGATGGCGACGATCGCCAGCCAGAAATCCGGCACGGATGCACCGATGAGCGAGATACTGGAAGCCATGCGGTCGAAGAAGCCACCAGAGCGGAAAGCCGCAAGCGAACCGATGACTATGGCGGCGGAGGTAACGAGCGACATGGTTATAACAGCGAGCCAGAGCGTCCAGACAAAAGCCTCCAGCACCACATCCAGCGCCGGGCGCGCTTTTCTCAGTGATTCTCCGAGATCACCCGTCATTACATCGCCCGCATAGCGCAGGAACTGCACCGTCAGCGGATCGTTCAGCCCGTGCAGCGCCCGAAACTGCTGCTTCAACTCCTCCGAAGCCTCCACCGGCAGAAACAATGCAGCCGGGTCCCCCGTCAGGCGCGACAGGAAGAAAACCATCACGATGAGGCCGATCAGGGAGATCAAGCTCGCAACGGAACGTTTTCGGATGAAACTCAGCATGGTTGCCTCCGGTTTTTCAATGCGGCGGCGAAGCTTTCGCTGCGCCGCCGCTTCTCAATTGACAAGACGCGGGGTCTTATTTGATGCCGATTTCCGAAAGCTGCAGCATCGAGTTCGTGGAGATGGTGGGCTTGAAGTCCAGCCGTTCCGAGACGCGGGAGAAGCCGACCATGTGGAACAGCAGCACGTCGGCCACCACATCGTCGTGCAGATAAGCGATGAGTTCCGACCAGAGCTTGGCGCGCTCGTCACCGACTGCTGCGGATGCACGTTCAATCAGATCGTCAACCTTCTTGTCCGAGAAGCCGGACTGCGTGCCCTTGGTGGCATATTTGAAGAACATGGTGAAGGACGGGTCGCCCTTGGAATTGTCGTGCATGGCGGCGACAATCTGCGGTCCGCGGCCTTCCTTGAAGGGCTTGGAATAATAGCTTTCGTGCTCGGCCACTTCCACGAATTTCAGGTCGATCTTGAAGCCGACATCCTGCAATTGCTGCTGGATCGCCTCCATGATCTCGGTGACGTTGGGGAAATTCGCGGTACGCGCGATGATGGTGATCGGCGTATCCACCTTCACACCGGCAGCCTTTGCTTCCTCGAGCAGCTTTTTTGCGCCCTCGGGGTCATAGGGGAAGACCTTGACGTCGGGGTTCCAGCCAAGCGTTGTCGGTGGAACGAGCGCGGTGGCCAGCACGGCGCCTTCTGGAACCAGCGTGCCGAGGAAGGCCTGCCGGTCGATGGCGAGGTTGAGCGCGCGGCGCACCCGCACATCGTTCAGCGGCTCAATATTGTGATCGAGACGCATATAGACCGTCTCGCTGTCGAGATAGGAAAAGTCGGTCTTCGTATTGGTGGCGTCCAGCTGGGAAATCGAAGGCGAGAGATCGGCTTCGCCGGTCTGCACCATGGCCGCGCGAACCGAAGGATCGGCGCGGAAAAGATAGGTCGCTTCCGTCACCTGCGGTTTGTCCCCCCAATAATCGTCGCGCGCGGTGAGCACAATTTGCTGACCCGGCGTCCAGTCGGTCAGCTTGTAGGGCCCGGTGCCGACAGGCTCTCGGATGAATTCCATCTTGGTTTCTTCCGGAACGATGGTGACCAGCGACATCAAGAGCGGCAGAATAGGCTGCGCCGGTTCAGCCTTGAAGTCGATCGTGTAGTCATCAACGATCGATGGGGTCACCGTCATGCCACCGAAATAACGACGGGACTCGCAGGCGTTCTTGTCGCTCATAATGCGTTCGAAGCTGTGCTTGACGTCCTTGGCATCGAACGCCGTGCCGTCGGAAAACTTTACGCCTTCACGCAGGTGGAAACGCCAGCTTCCATCGGCATTCTGCTCCCACTTCTCGGCAAGGCGCGGCTGAACACCCTTGTTGCCGCGCACATCAAGCTCCGTCAGCGTCTCGCTGACATTTTCCATGATGATGCGACCGATGTTGGAGCGGGTGGCCATGCAGGGCTCCAGCAGGTCCGCCTCTTCCGCCAGCACGATCTTGATCGGACCCGATGCCGCGAGCGCCGGCGAAACCGCGGCGCTGAAGGAACCCAAGACAAGGGCGCCCGCAATCAATGACTTCTTCATTCCGTTCTCCTCCCAGATTCAGAAATTCAGCAACATGGCGGCGCGCCGCAAGGGGCATTTGAAAAATCCCCGTCTCCTGCATTAAGGAGCATGGCATGCGGATGATTGTCTCCTCCACCCGTTAGCGAAGCATCGACGCTATCACGTTTTTTGTCAATTTATTTTTCGAAGGCAATTTTTATTAAAGCCAAATTCATTAATTTTATTATTTAAAAACAATAGTTTAATTCCAACAATCAAAAATATCGAATCCTCATTTTCTATCAAATAAACTTGACAACTTTTTGAATATGTCATTTTCATCGAGACAAGAGGAGACCATGATGACCCCTGATGACATCGCTCGCGCCATGACCGGAGCCATGCATGCCGTGTCGGAAAACCGGCAGGAAGCCTTTCTGCCGTCGCCCATGATTCAGAACCATGCGAGCTTCCTGCACCTTCTGGGCGATGGCGCCCTGCTCTGCGCATGGTTCGGCGGCACGCTGGAAGGAAAATCGGATATTTCGATTTTCGCATCCGTACTGACGGCGGGCGCAACCCGGTGGGGACCGCCGCAGCGACTGAGCCACGACCCCTCCCATTCCGAACAGAACCCGGTTGTCTTCACCGCGCCGGATGGCGTTCTGTGGCTGTTTCATACCGCTCAGCCCTCCGGTAATCAGGATGAATGCCGCATTCGCATGGCGCGGATCCACCGCGACGCGACTGCGCCGGAAAAGCTTGTTTCCGAGGAAGGACGTTTTCTCGATCTCCCGCAGGGCTGCTTCATCCGCGCGCCGCTGCGCATCCGAGATGACGGTGCCTGGCTGCTGCCGATCTTCCGTTGCATCCAGCGCCCCGGCCAGAAATGGAACGGTAGCCACGATACGGCAGCGCTCGGCATATCCACGGACAATGGTGCGACCTGGCGATTGCAGGATCTGGAGGAATCGACCGGCTGCGTGCATATGAGCCCGGTTGCGGTGACGAATGGGGACTACGCCGCCTTCTTCCGCCGCCGTCAGGCTGACTTCGTCTACCGCACGCAAAGCGCCGATGGCGGCCGCTCGTGGTCAAAGCCGGAGCCGACCGATGTGCCCAACAATAATTCCTCCATTGCGGTCATCAAGCTCAACAATGGCAGGTTGGCTATGATCTGCAACCCCGTCAATGCCGCGCAGTCGAGCGATCGCCGCGCCTCGCTTTACGACGAACTGGGAGAGGACGACGACAGGCCAGATGCCGATCCGAGCGGCGGGTGCGTTCCCGTCTGGGGCGTGCCGCGCGCGCCTGTTTCGATCTGCCTGTCCGACGATGACGGGCGCAGTTTTGCCACCCGGATCCTGATCGAAGACGGGCCGGGCACCTGCCTTTCGAACGATTCGACCGATGGGCGCAATCTGGAAATGTCCTATCCGTGGCTTCTGGAAGCGCCGGACGGTACGCTGCATGCAAGCTACACCTATCATCGCCGCGCAATCAAATATGTCCGGCTGGCGCCCGGCTGGGCTGACGAGAACGACGGGAGACAAAGATGAGCAATATTATTGGCATCACCATGGGTGATCCCTGTGGTGTCGGCCCGGAAATCACGGTGCGGGCGCTCGCCGAAATGTCCGGTTCGGATCGTGCAGCGACGCGGATTTACGGCAACCTCGCCACGCTGGAAGCGGCGCAGGATGCGCTCGGCGTTGATATCGATCTTTCTCAGCACGTGGTCGACCTGCCAGTGGAGGGTGCGCCGCTGCCCTGGGGTACATTGTCGCCTGTTGCCGGAGACGCCGCGTTCCGCTTTATCGAAAAGGCTGTTCGCGATGCCGAAGCGGGCGCAATCGGCTGCATCGTTACCGCGCCGATCAACAAGGAAGCCCTGAATCTCGCCGGTCACCATTATGATGGCCACACCGGCATGTTGCGAAGCCTCACCGGCTCCTCGGCTGCCTATATGCTGCTCGCCTCCGAACGGTTGAAGGTCATTCACGTTTCCACCCATGTCTCCTTGCAGGAAGCCATTACCCGCGCGACGACGGAGCGCGTGCTTGCGACCATCCGCGCCGGCAACGCGCATCTGAAACGCATCGGTTATGGTCAACCGCGCATCGCGGTTGCCGGCATCAACCCGCATTGCGGTGAAAACGGCCTGTTCGGCAATGAGGATGACAATCAGATCGCACCGGCGGTCGCCGCCGCACGCGCCGAAGGCATCGAAGTTCAGGGACCGATTTCCGCCGATACCGTGTTCCACCGGGCTTATTCCGGCGCTTTCGATCTCGTCGTCGCACAATATCACGATCAGGGCCATATCCCGATCAAACTTGTCGCTTTCGACACCGCCGTCAATGTCTCCGTCGATCTGCCGATAGACCGCACCTCCGTCGATCACGGCACGGCTTTCGATATCGCCGGCAAGGGCATCGCCAATCACGGCAACATGAATGCGGCCATCGCCTATGCGCGCAAGCTGGTGGCCGGCAAGGATCGAAAGGGATGAGCACCATGTCAACAGCTCCCATTCTCATCCATCAGCCACGCCGGCTCGCCGTTGGCGCCGGCACCGTTTCACAGGTCGGCGTCTGGGCGGGGAAAACCGCATCGACCCTCGTTATCGCCACACCGCTGACGGCCAAATTTGCCGAACGGCTGCAATTGCCGGGTCCTTTCACTGTCTTCGACGCCATTCCCGGCGAGCCGGACACCACAACGCTCGAAGCCGCCCTTTCCGCGGCAAGCGCCGCCAAGCCGGATCTCGTCATCGGCCTCGGCGGCGGTTCGGTAATGGATGTGGCGAAGCTGGTCGCGGCGCTCTGGAATTCCGGCCAGACGCTTGAGGATGTGGCTGGACCGAACAGGGTTGCCGGGCGCGACACCCGGCTGGTGCAGATCGCCACCACCGCCGGAACCGGCTCCGAAGCCGGCATCCGTTCGCTTATCACAGACGCGGTAAAAGGCAGCAAGATCGCGGTCGAAAGCCCTCATCTGATCGCGGATTTCGCCGTGCTCGATCCGGAACTCACCTATTCGGTCCCACCAGCCGTTACGGCGGCAACGGGTGTGGATGCCATGGCCCATTGCGTCGAAGCCTTCACCAACCGCAAGGCCCACCCGATGATCGACGGTTTCGCACGCATGGGATTTGCACTGGTCGGTAAATATCTGGCGCGCGCCGTCCGCGACGGTGCGGATACTGAAGCGCGGGAAGGCATGATGCTTGCCTCGTATTATGGCGGCATCTGCCTTGGTCCGGTCAATACGGCCGCCGGCCATGCCATCGCCTATCCGCTCGGCACGCTTCTTAACCTGCCGCACGGGCTGGCGAACGCCATCGTCTTTCCGCATGTTCTGGCCTTCAACCAGCCCGCGGTTTCTGCGAAGACGGCGGAGGTGGCGGGAGCGCTCGGGCTTCGCGAACATCTTTCGCCTGATGATTTGCGCAAGGCGGCGACGGATTTCTGTGCCGGACTCGGCATCGAAATGTCGCTTGCACGGCACGGCGCCATTGAATCCGATCTTCCCCGCTACGCTGAGAATGCGCATGCCATCCGCCGGCTGATGGACAACAACCCCGTCGACATGAGCCTCGAGGATGTGCTCGGCGTTTACCGCCACGCCTTCTGAGCAAAATTCCGGTGCGCGGACGCGCGCATCGGTCTTCGGTCACCCGCTTAATCCGTGTGCGAAGACTCAAACAGGCGGTCGCGCGATCCGGTCAGGTGCTGGAGCATCAGCTGGCGTGCCGCCTCTGCATCCCCATCGGCAATCGCCTTTGCGATTGCCTCATGCTCGGCAAAAACACGCGTCAGGCCGGATGCTTCCCGCTTCAATGACATGCCGTGGAACTTCATTCCCACGGCAATATGGTCTTTCAGCGCTTCCATCGCAGTGGAGAAATAACTGTTCCGCGCCGCCCGTGCGATGGCGAGATGAAACTGATAATCGGCATCCTCGCGGTGGGACTGGCGATTGGTCGCATCCCGCATCAGTTCGAGCGCCTTCCGGATCGCCGCAAGTCTCTCACCATCGTGCCGAAGAGCCGCCGCTGCCGCCGCGGCCGGCTCCAGCGTCAGCCTGAATTCGTAACAGTTGAGAAGGTCCGCGACGTTTTCAAGCTGTCCGAAGCCGAGCGGCTCGCGCAGGCCGAAGGCCCTGACATAGCTGCCGGAGCCTCTGCGGGAATAGATGAAACCCTGTTCGCGCAGCCGCCGGAGTGCCTCGCGCACCACCGGTCGCGATACTTCGAATTCCATGGCGAGTTCATGCTCGGTCGGCAGCCGCTCATCCGGCTTGTAGGCGCCGGATTTGATCGCGCGGTGCATTCTCTCGAAAATAATGTCCGGAAGTGCCTTGCGCGCCGTTTCTTTCATCAGCCCCATCTGGTCAGCTCTCTCCAGCGTCATTGTCGCCAAGCATCATTTTCGCGATCCGTTTCAACGTGTCAGCTTGCCCAAAACCGCCGGACTTCGCAATGATGCATTGATCGCCGGACCAGCCCACGCCGAGACCCGGCAGGCATTCGCCGGCAAGACGCAAGCGCGAAACGCCCATGGCCCGCAGCACGGCCTCCGCCGTGGCTCCACCTGACAACAGCAGTCTCGCCGCTCCGGCGGTAAAATGCGGCACGACGCCTTGCGCCAACCGGTCTGAAACCGCAAGCGGCGACAGATTTTCCGCACCCTGCGTCGCTTGAACCAGCATCAGACCGGCACCGTCATCGGTGTGGCGGGGCATGACGCCATTCGGCGCCTCAATGATCGAAACAGGTCCAACGCTTTTGAGAACGTCAATCTGCTCCACCGTGATCGGATCGCGAGACCCGATGACAAAAAGCCCCTTTCCGGCCGGAATGATCGCGGCCTCAGGAACAGCCTGCGCCGTCATCGCCTCAGCCAGCGCCTCGGCAAGCCCGCGCGCGCCGACCAGAAGATCGGCCCCTTGCGCCTGCGCGGCGGCGAGAGCCTCGGCGATTTCGCCCTTTGATCGCGTATCGGGTATCGTGCAACGGTCGGCATGCCCGCGCAGCCTTTCATGAACCGGAATGGCAGCGTCGACGCCAAAGCCGGAAACGGCTCCGCCAATAACGACGCGTCCAAAATCCGGAATTGCGGGCGCGACAAGCGCGTGGCGATAGGAAATCGCATCCATTTCCGCCGCAATATGCCCCTTCAGGCGGGAATCGATCTTCTTGAAAAGGATGGTATCGACCGGAATCAGCCCCAGCAGTTCCCGCGTGCGGCGGCGGGCTTCATCCGCCTCGCCGTCGCGGCAGCCGAGATCGACGCTAAGGACGGCAGGCGCGTCCGCCAACGCCGCACGCGCACCGTCAAGCCCGATGGCAACCTCGGTCGCCAGCCCGCGCCCGGCAAAAGGGGCGGCGGCGTCGAGCGCTCCGGTCAGATCATCGGCAAAAATTAATAGCAAGGGCGATGTCTTCATAAAAGTTGTAATGTTTTCTGTCGATAAATTTATTTATAATCAATAGATAAGTGGATGTGAATAACAAAATTTGCGACACAGCTTTTCGCACTGACCAATCAGCCGCAAAGAGGCTCGAAGGACGAGAAAAAAACCGGAAACGGCAAAAGTGAACGCCAAATGCGAGCCGCAGAAACATCTGGCAAGACGGCCGAGAGATGGCGAACGAACAAGGTCGCTAGATGAAGCGGAAGGGCAGACCTGAAATGAGCGCCTTGACGAAACGCTTTTTCTGAAAGCGACCATTCAGCGATACACGCGGCAGCTGCGTCGGCTTTTCAAGGCATCGGGGATCGATAACGCCAGCCTGCGTGGTCACGGCTGCGGAAAATCCTGCGTCGTGAACCGCTTTCGCTTCCCGTTCTCCCACGGCCTTTATCCAGCCATAGGGATAAGAAAAGGACCGTGGCCGGTGGTCGACATAAGCTTCCACCCGACGCGTCGATTCCGCGATCTCATAAGCCAGACGCGTCGCATCGACCTTGCGCATATTCACATGCGTCACGGTATGTGCGCCGAAATGCACCAGAGGGTCTTGTGCCAGCGCCTTGAGCTCGTCTTCATCCATGACAAGTTCGTCCACGATCGCGATGGGATCGACGCCATGCTGCCTCGCGACACGATCGATCCGTTCCACCGCCTCGTCTTCCGAAAAATTCTGGACGAAATCTTCAAGCCGCGTGAATGCCTCCGCTTTCTGCGAAGGGCTGGCGCACGCCACCAGTTCCGGCCCCGCCCCGAAATCGAATTCGAAAGACGCGGCTTTCTGCGTCAAGGCGGCAGCGGTTTCCCACCAGAGGCTGCGTGTTCGCTCCACAAAACCCGGCGTGATGAAAATCGTGTAGGGAACGGCATATTTACGGAAGATCGGTGCGGCATACTCGGCATTGTTTCGATAGCCGTCGTCGAGCGTGAAGGCGCAGAAGGACCGGCCCTCGTGATTATCGGCTAGCAGAGCCGGCAGATCGTGCAGATGGACAGGAACAAGACCGCATTCGAGTGCGGCCTGTATCGCCTCTTCCAGAAATTGCGGCGTGACGGACAATTGCACATTGGGTGCGAAAGCCGAAACAACCCCTCCGGGGCGCACATGATGAAGCGTAAAGATTACGCCACGCCCGGCAAAAGACGGAAATGCCGAACGGACGGCCGGGAGAGAACTCACCTCCAGCCCCGCCCTTATGACTCCATATTTCACAAGGCGTTTGATCGGCTGAAAGAAAATTCTCCCCGATTGTCCTGATCTCAGGCCGGGAAGAAGGCGTTTTCTCACGACTCTCGAGACCGTTAGCGGCAGGTCGATCAGGCCCGGCAAGGGATCCTTCGGCGCAAAGGCGGCCCAGCTGCGGATCTTGCCCAGAGAAGCAAGGTAGTCACCAATTTTCGCCTGCCCCCTCCGGGCCAATGTGAAAGCGGCAACGGCGTCGCGGACAAGATAGGACCAGGAAACACCCTGCCGCACATCGCCGGGCGGACCGACCGGCTCACCGTTGGCGACCCGCCATAGCAGGGCGCCAAGGTCGACGCCCGCCGCCGAGCAAAGGCCAAACCATGACCATGGGCGCGGATTGACATCGAGAAGCTTGAGTTTCCCGTCCCGGTGGTCGAGCTTGAATTCCGCCTCGACCAGCCCGCTATGGCCGGCCGATTTCAGTATTTTTTGGGCCGCCTCCACCGCTTTCCCGTTGTCGACGACCTCGACGCGGGTGCTGGTATAGCCGAAATCGACAGGATATTGCCGGACGCGCCGGGCAGTGAATTCCGCTACCGGCTCTCCGTTCAGCCAGAGCGCCGCGTAGGAGAACTGGCTTTCTCCTCCACCCGGAATGAGTTCCTGCACGACGACATTGCCGACGCCGATCTCTTCACTCGCATCGGCAAAAGCCGTTTTCAAAGCATGGCGGTCATCGGCGCGAATGACTTTTGCCCGGGCGATGGTGGTATCGCCACCCCCCATATTCGGCTTGAGAATGACGGGAAACAATATGTCCAGCGTGTCGATGTCAGCGGCCGATGTCAGTGCATAGGTACGCGGAATATCGACGCCGAGTTCTGCGGCGCGCTGATAAAGCAGCGGTTTTTCGCAGAGCCATTGCAGCTCCGCCCAATCCGGCAAAACGATCTTGTAAAGAGCGGAAAGCTCCTCACGATGCTGCGCAACGAGCTGGACCTCTCCGTCACCGGATGGCACCAGCAGACAGCCCTTCAAACCACGTTTCGCCGCCATCTGACGCAGGAACTCCATTGCTCCGGCGTCGTGCGGGCCATCCCAGCGGATTGTTTCCCGCACGAAGCGCGACCAGCCTGGCAACGGTGAATCATGGGTGAGATAATAGACAGGCACATTCAGGGCGCCGAGGCTGCGCGCAAGGGCGAGCGTGCCGTGAGCGCCGCCGACAATAACAACACCTGGAATGGTCAAAGCCTGATCCCCGTCCTATTCCATATCTTGATCGCAAAAATTGATAAATAAATTGGATATTTCTAAAGTATTGAGCGGACGGATATCGAAATGCGAAAAATCCGAAACGCCTATGCTTCTAGTCATTTGCAGGCGCTTCGGAATTGCTTTGAAAAAAAAAGCGGAAGTCGTCTCACGCCTCCTTACGGACAGGACGCGGATCGCCGTTGTCGTCCACCGCGACCATGATGAAGACGGCCTCCGTCACCTTTTCGCGTGAATCCTGATAGTGCCTGCGGGTCCACGCCTCGATCTTCAATGTGACGGAGGTACGGCCGATCTTTTCGATTTTTGTATAGACACACAATGTATCGCCGATCTTGACCGGCTTCTTGAAGACGATCTCATTGACTGCGACGGTGACGGTGCGGCCGCCAGCCACATCATTGGCGCGGACGAAAGCGGCAAGGTCCATCTGCGACATGACCCAGCCGCCGAAAATATCGCCGGCCGGGTTGGCATCGGCGGGCATCGCAAGCGTTCTGAGCGTGAGTTCCATATCGGCGGGCGGTTGCTGGTCCATGTCTCAAAGTCCTTTCACAAGCCTCCCGCTGCCGGACTTAAACAACCGCACCCCATCCGCCAATAGCCGATTTGTCGCGGCAGCCCTTCCAAAACAGCAAGGAATCATAGAGCCGTCGTAAGCTTCGGTTAACCATGATGAGGCACGATTCCAAAAAACGCGAGGGCGTGCGAATGGCCTATGACTGGAGTGGAAACAACGCAATACAGCAGCGCTACGACCGTATTGTCCTGGTGGTCGCCAGCGTCGTCGCCATCAGCCTGGCGACCGGCACATTTGCCCTGCGTTCGCAGGTGGAGCCGGACACCACACTAAGCCTTGTCAAACAGCCGCGGCTCGCTTCGGATCAATGGCATCTTCGGCTATAGCCCGCTCCGAACAACTCCATAGCCCGACGGCCTATAGCGGAGCGCTGTCTGCCGGAGAGATATTTTCCTTCTGCGCGGTATGGTCGAGATGCGCCACGGCCGGGGCGAGAACCGACAGAAATGTTTCGGAGCGGCCGATATAGATGATCGCCGCACTGTCGATCCCGTTCAGAACTTCCGCCAGCGTATCCTGCGTCTGTTTTTCCAACCCTTCGAGCAAATCATCGATAACGAGGAATTTCGGCTTCAGCAGCAGGGCGTTTGCAACCCGGATGCTGGCCTGCTCGTCTGAATCCAGTTTTTTATCCCAGCGAATGTTTTCATCGAGACGGGACGCCATCTCGCCAAGCCCGCAGGCAGCGAGCGCCGAGATATAATCGGCATCGGCAAAACGCTGGGGAGCGCGCGGATAGGCGAGGATTTCACGCAGCGACCCCGCCGGCAGATAGCCGTGCTGGGCGATGAAAAGCGTGTCGGACTGTTCGGGCATCTCTATCCTGCCCTGTCCCCAGGGCCACAGGCCCGCCATGGCCGCAAAAAGCAGCCTTCGGTTCACGCCCTGCTCGCCATTGATCATCAGTCTTTCGCCCGGCCCGATCGTGACTTCGCTCTCGCGCAGCTGGAAGCCGCGATCCAAATCCTGTCCGCCCGCATCGCGGCAGATCACCACCGACTGGAGGCGGATTTTTTCATTCTCCGCGCTGCGTTGCAGATCGATCGCCAAGCCGTGCTGTTCGACGCTGTCCATCTCGATAAGGGCGTTACGGAACACCGAAACGCGCTGTAACGTGGCCTTCCAGCTGGCAATCGGTCCGAAATTGTCGATGTACCAGCGCAGCGCCGTGTTGACCTGGTTGAACGCACCCACGGCCATCATCAACCCGCCGAATGTCAGATTGCCGGAAAAATAAACGGGAGCTGCGATCAGGATCGGCGCCACCACCGCCAGCCAGCCATATCCCGCCGAAACCCATGTTAGATTTGTCAGGGCCATCGCCAGCCCTCGAATGACGCCAATCACCGCATCAACATCGATACCGATCCGCCGCCTTTCGTTCTTTTCACCGCGCGCAAGGGCAATGGCGGCAAGATTTTCGCTGGCCCGCATCAGCGAGAAGCGAAGCTCCGCTTCTTTGGAGTAACGCTCGGCATTCAGTCCAACCAGCCGATAACCGACGAGATTGCTGAGCAGGGAGGCTGAACCGGCGTAAAATATCGCCGCCCAAACCATGTAGCCGGGGATAGCATAGGTATCGCCGCCGATGGTGACAGCAAAGCCCGCCGAGAGCGACCAGAGGACGCCGATAAAGCTGATGAGCAGGATCGTCGCATTGACGAGCCCGATGGAAAGCGCCGTACTGCTTTCAGCGAGATTGCGGACATCGTCATGGAGGCGCTGGTCGGGGTTGATCGCAATCGTGCCGAAACCGGCAAGACGGGCGGCGCGCCCGGGTTTCAGCCATTGATCCACCATATCCTTGGCAAGACCTTCGCGCATGTTCAGCGCCGTCATCTGGTTCAGCCAGGTCTGGATGACGTTGAGGAGAAGCAACGCCCCCCCGATGATGGCGAAGACCTCCAGCTGATGAATGAAGGCGGCAAGATCGCGCCGCTCCAGCGCATTGTAAAACGGCGCGTTCCATTCATTGAGCCTGATCTGGCCGTAAGCGGTGAGCAATATTACCGTGAGCAACGCCATCGACAGCAAGATCAGCCGATTGCGCACCGGCGAGGTCCAGAAGGCGCGCCCCATCATGCGCAGCTGCGCGGGAAAATCGAGATCGAAACCCGAAAGATTAGCCGCGCTTTTGCGCTGATCGTCGGTCACCGTTGTTGCCATTCATTCCATTCCGAAACGTCAGTCGGCAAAGAAAGCGGGGCGCGATTCTGCGCCTTTCGTTGCCAAGCAATAACACGCCGTTCAACCTTGTCCACAATCCCGGCGAAATCTCAGCTGCGATGATTGAAAAGCCCAGACAATTCTTCCCACGGGCAAATATCGCGGCTTAACCCAACAATGCTGTCGCTTCCGGAAATGATCCTTGCTTTCTTTTCCTGCATTGCACAAAATCCGGATAATTTCAGAGGGGCGGACAAACCGCATAAGCCGGAAAACCGGGCAAGGCAGATTAATGGCGATCAAAGCGAGCATCTATCATCTGACGCATTATAAATACGACAATCCTGTTCGCCTTGGACCACAGATCATAAGATTAAAGCCCGCCTCGCACTCCAGAACCCGTGTCATTAGCCATTCGCTCAAGGTTTCGCCCTCCAATCACTTCGTGAACCTTCAGCAAGATCCTTACGGCAATTACCTCGCCCGCTTCGTTTTTCCCGAGCCGGCGACGGAATTTAAGATCGAGGTCGATCTTGTCGCCGATATGACGGTTTACAATCCGTTCGATTTCTTTGTGGAGGAAGAGGCGACAAAGTGGCCGTTCGATTATCCGCAGGAATTGCGGGACGATCTCTCCATCTACATGAAGCCGGAACCGACAGGCCCGCTGCTTGCCGCCTTCATGGCCACCGTCGACCGCACGCCGGGGCAACCGACTGTGGACATGGTCGTTGGCCTCAATGCCCGCCTGCAACAGGAGATCGGTTACGTCATCCGCATGGAACCCGGCGTCCAGACGCCGGAGGAAACGCTCGCTTCCGGCAAGGGCTCATGCCGCGATACGAGCTGGCTGCTCGTGCAGGTTCTGCGGCATCTTGGCCTCGCCGCCCGCTTCGTGTCGGGATATCTCATTCAGCTTACTCCCGATCTCAAGGCGCTGGATGGCCCATCCGGCACCGAAGTGGACTTCACCGATCTTCACGCCTGGGCCGAGGTCTATATGCCCGGCGCCGGCTGGATCGGGCTTGACCCGACCTCCGGGCTTCTGACAGGTGAAAGCCATATTCCGCTGGCCGCGACGCCGCATTATCGCAATGCCGCACCGATTTCCGGCGGTTATTTCGGCCACGCCAATACCGAATTCGCCTTCGACATGCAGGTCCGGCGTGTTGCCGAGACACCGCGTATCACCAAACCCTTTTCGGATGAAAGCTGGGAGGAGCTCAACGCGCTCGGTGAAGCGGTCGACGGCGTTCTGAACAGCCATGACGTCCGGCTGACCATGGGCGGCGAGCCGACCTTCGTTTCCATCGACGATTTCGAATCCGACGAATGGAACACCGGCGCAGTCGGGCCGACAAAGCGTGAAAAGGCCGACGCCCTGATCCGCCGCCTGCGTGAGCGTTTCGCACCGGGCGGCTTCCTGCATTACGGGCAGGGGAAATGGTATCCGGGCGAAACCCTGCCGCGCTGGACCTTTTCGCTCTACTGGCGGAAGGACGGACTGCCGATCTGGCAGAACCCGGCCCTGATTGCGGAGGAAGGCGCCGATACGGGCGTCAAGGCCGAAGATGCACAGAAGCTATTGGGTGGTATAGCCACCCAGCTCGGCATTGAGCCTGATCTGGTGCTGCCAGCCTATGAGGATCCGGCCGAATGGATCATCAAGGAAGGCAGCCTGCCCGACAATGTCGACCCGTCCAATTCCAGACTGAAGGATCCGGAAGAGCGCAACCGTATCGCCCGCGTCTTCGAACGCGGTTTGACGACGCCCACCGGCTACATCCTGCCGGTACAGGCATGGAATGCGCGCGCCGCCGGCGAACGCTGGATCAGCGAAAAATGGAAGACGCGGCGCGGCAAGATTTTTCTCGTTCCGGGCGACAGCCCGGTCGGTTACCGCCTGCCGCTCGGCACCCTGCCCTATGTGCCGCCGTCGGCCTATCCCTATATCCATGAGGCCGACCCTTCTATCCCCAGGGGCCCGCTTCCCGATGTCTTGACTCCCTCCGGTCGCGCCATGCCCGAAGCCTCGTTCCAGGCAAGCGAAGTGGCCGGGCAGGAGCGCATAGAGCAGACGCTCGGTGAAATCGGCGGCGCGGTGCGCACCGCCATGTCAGTGGAACCGCGTGACGGAAGGCTTTGCGTTTTCATGCCGCCGGTCGAGCGCATCGAGGATTATCTCGAACTGATCGCGGCAGCGGAAGCGGCTGCCACAGAGCTTGGCCTGCCCGTCCATATCGAGGGTTACGCACCGCCGCATGACGAACGCCTCAATGTTATCCGCGTCGCGCCCGATCCCGGTGTGATCGAGGTCAACATCCACCCCGCTTCGAGCTGGAAAGATTGCGTCAATATCACTACGGCAGTCTATGAGGAGGCGCGCCAGTCGCGTCTCGGCGCCGACAAATTCATGATCGACGGCCGCCATACCGGCACCGGCGGCGGCAATCATGTGGTTGTCGGTGGGGCAAACCCTAATGACAGCCCCTTCCTGCGCCGGCCCGATCTTCTGAAAAGCCTCGTTCTGCACTGGCAGCGGCATCCATCGCTCTCCTACCTCTTTTCCGGCCTGTTCATCGGCCCCACAAGTCAGGCGCCGCGCATCGACGAGGCCCGACACGACAGTCTCTACGAACTGGAAATTGCGCTGGCGCAGGTGCCTGCCCCCGGTGAGGGCGCTCCGCCTCTGCCATGGCTGGTCGACCGGCTGTTCCGCAATCTTCTGACGGATGTGACGGGTAACACCCACCGGGCCGAAATCTGCATCGACAAGCTGTTTTCACCCGACGGGCCGACCGGGCGCCTCGGACTGGTGGAATTTCGCGGTTTCGAAATGCCGCCGAACGCGCGCATGTCGCTTGCCCAGCAATTGCTGGTGCGCGCCCTCATCGCCCGCTTCTGGAAAAATCCGGCCGCCGGCAAATTCGTGCGCTGGGGTACGGCGCTCGCCGACCGCTTCATGCTGCCGCATTATATCTGGGCGGATTTTCTCGATGTGCTTGCGGACCTCAGAGAAAACGGTTTCGACCTCAAGCCGGAATGGTTCACCGCCCAGCAGGAATTCCGTTTCCCCTTCTTCGGCGAGGTGGAATACGAGGGTGCGAAACTTGAGCTGCGCCAGGCGCTGGAGCCCTGGCATGTGATGGGCGAACAGGGCGCGATCGGCGGCACCGTGCGTTTTGTCGACAGCTCCGTGGAGCGCCTGCAGGTGCGGCTGGAAACCTCCAACCCTTCTCGTTACACCGTCGCCTGCAACGGACGCGCCGTGCCGATGACACCAACGGAAAACCGCAGTGTCGCGGTGGCCGGCGTGCGCTTCAAGGCATGGCAGCCCTCTTCCGGCCTGCATCCCGTCCTGCCCGTCAATTCACCCTTGACCTTTGACATTTATGATACATGGTCGAGGCGATCGATCGGCGGATGCATCTATCATGTTGCTCATCCGGGCGGGCGCAATTACGAGACGTTTCCCGTCAACGGCAATGAGGCCGAGGCACGCCGCCTCGCCCGTTTCGAACCATGGGGGCATACGGCCGGGCAATATCCGCTGATGGCGGAAACCGTGTCGCCAGAATTTCCGCTGACGCTCGATCTGCGTCGGCCTTACGGAGTGTAAATTGTCCAAAGCCCCGGCAACGGAACGCAAGACGGAAACAGGCGCGCAACCACGCGGGCTTGAATATTCCCCCTTGCCGGGCGTTGCCGACGAAATGCTCGATACCAATGGCAAGGTCAGGCCGGTCTGGAAGACCCTGCTCGACGCCCTGTCGCGCATGTCGGAACGGGAACTGCACGAGCGCTTTGCCCGCACCGACCGCTATCTGCGCGACGCCGGCGTGTTCTACCGCGACTACGGCAAGGGCAGCAGCGAAAGAAACTGGCCGATCTCGCATATTCCGGTCCTGATCGACGACAGGGAATGGACGGTACTTTCCGAAGGACTGAAGCAGCGCGCCAATCTTCTCGAAGCCATGGTTGCCGATTTTTACGGCGAGAACCGGCTGGTGAAGGAAGGTTATGTGCCGCCAGCGCTGATTGCCTCCAATCCGGAATTTCTAAGGCCCATGGTCGGCGTGAAACCGGCAACCGGCCACTATCTGCATTTCTGTTCCTTCGAGATCGGCCGCGGACCTGACGGCAACTGGTGGGTACTGGCTGACCGCACGCAGGCACCGTCCGGCGCGGGTTTTGCTCTCGAAAACCGGGTGGCGACCACTCGCGCGCTTTCCGATATCTATGCGGAAACCCATGTCCACCGTCTCGCCTCGTTTTTCGGTGCTTTCCGCGACGCGCTGCAGGCGCAAAGAAAGCACCCCGATGACCGGATCGCCGTGCTGACGCCCGGTCCCGCCAACGAAACCTATTTCGAACACGCCTATATCGCCCGTTATCTCGGCTTCATGTTGCTGGAAGGCGAGGACCTCACCGTCGTCAACGGCCGCGTCATGGTCAGAACCGTGGCCGGGCTAAAACCGATCGGCGTTCTGTGGCGGCGTCTCGACGCCTCCTATTCCGATCCGCTGGAACTCAACCAGCACTCCCATATCGGCACGCCCGGCATGGTGCAGGCGCTGCGCAATGAGGCGCTCACCATCGTCAACGCGCTCGGCAGCGGCATTCTCGAAACCAGGGCGCTGCTCGCCTTCATGCCGCGCATCTGCCGCCACATTCTGGGCGAGGAGCTGAAACTGCCATCCATCGCCACCTGGTGGTGCGGTCAGGAAGCCGAACGCCGCCATGTCGCCGGCAATATCGAAGGCATGGTCATCGGGCCTGCCTATTCCCGGCTTCCCTTCTTCGACGACAACGGCCAGTCCGTGCTCGGCTCTTCCCTGAGAGAAACTGCAAAGGAATCGATCAGCGACTGGCTTACCTCCGACGGCCACAGGCTGGTGGGCCAGGAAGTGGTGAAGCTCTCAACCACCCCAGCCTATATCGACAACAAGCTCGTGCCGCGCCCGATGAGCCTTCGCGTTTTTGCTGCGCGCACCCAGGATGGCTGGCAGATCATGCCGGGCGGCTTCGCACGGATCGGCAGCGGCGACGATGTGTCTGCCATCGCCATGCAATCGGGCGGCAGCGCTGCCGATGTCTGGATCGTCAGTGACAGACCTGTGGAGCGCACCACGCTTCTGCCGGCGGAAGAGAGCTTCACCCGCAATATGCCGGGCAGCCTGCCGAGCCGCGCAGCCGACAATCTGTTCTGGCTCGGGCGTTATATCGAGCGTTCGGAAGGCGCCCTGCGCATCCTGCGCGCCTGGCACGGGCGTTATGCCGAATCCGCCGATCCGCGCCAGCCGCTGCTCGCGCATGTGACACGCTATCTCGAAACGCTCGATGTGGAGATGAACGATGCCGTGCCGGAAAGCCTGCTGAACAACATCAACAGCGCGCTTTATTCCGCCAGCAACATTCGCGACCGCTTTTCGCCGGACGGGTGGCTGGCGCTGAACGACCTTGCCAAGACCGCCCGCCGTTTCCACGCGAAAGTGGCCCCCGGCGACGACGCTACCCATGCCATGACGATCCTTTTGCGCAAGCTTGCAGGCTTTGCCGGTCTCGTGCACGAAAACATGTATCGCTTCACCGGCTGGCGTTTCCTGTCGATCGGCCGTTACCTGGAGCGCGGCCTGCATATGACGCGTCTTCTCGGCCATATGACCGGCCCGGACGCGCCTGACGGCTCCTATGACATGCTGCTTGAAATCGGCGACAGCGTCATGACCCATCGCCGCCGCTACAACGTCAATACGGCCGGCCTGACCGTGACCGATCTTCTGGCGCTCGACCCGCTCAATCCCCGCTCGATCCTGTTCCAGCTGAACGAGATCCGCACCGAGGTGGAGCAGCTTCCGAATGCCTTCGTCAACGGTCAGATGTCGCCCTTCTACCGCGAGGCGATGCGCCTGCATTCCGGGCTTGCGGTCATGACGCCGGAAAACATGAACGGCGCGATCTATCGCCAGCTCGAAACCGACATGGAGCATCTCTCCGATGTTCTGGCCCGGACCTATCTCGGATAATCCTATGCTTTACGATCTTTCCCTGCATATGGGTTACACTTACGACACGCTGGCCCACGGCGCGCGCCACATCATCCGCGTCCTGCCGCTCTCCATCCCCGGCCGGCAGCGGCTTGTCGCCGGCTCCATCGATGTTTCGCCTGTGCCGGAAGAACGTGTCACCTTCGAGGATTTCTTTCATCAATCGGCCACGTCAGTGCATCTGCGCGCACCGCATGAGAAGCTGGATATCCGCATGCAGGCCCGCGTGATGGTGGAGGCGCCGGCGCTGACGGCGGATTTCTCGCCCGAGCTTTCCCGCCTGCCGCAGGATCTGGCCGATGTCTGGTCGCTCGATTTCCAGTCGCCGCACCACTTCATCGGTGCGAGCCCGAGGATCGGAATGGACGCAACAATATCCGCCTATGCCCGGGAATTGCTGAAACCCGGAATGACCATTCGCGAGATCGCGCTCTCTCTATGCAAACGCATCCACAAGGACTTTACCTATGACGGCGAGGCGACGACCGTCGATACGACGCCATCGGAAGCCTTCAAGCTGAAGCGCGGCGTGTGCCAGGATTTTTCGCATATCATGATCATGGCGCTGCGCAGCCTCGGCATTCCCGCCGGTTATGTCAGCGGTTTCCTGCGCACCATTCCGCCACCGGGCAAGGAACGGCTTGAAGGCGCCGATGCAATGCATGCCTGGGTTCGCGTCTGGTGCGGAGAAGCGGCCGGTTATCTGGAACTCGATCCCACCAATGATATCGTCGCCGGAAGCGACCATATCGTTGTCGGTTACGGCCGGGACTATTCCGATGTCGCCCCGGTGATCGGTGTCTTGAAGAGCTATGGCAACCAGCAGATAAAACAGGCCGTCGACGTCATCCCCGTCCAATAATGACACGATGTGTATTATTGCGGCCATCGCGCCAGACAATTCTTGAAAATACTTCGAAAACTGCTCCAATGTGAACACTGTGTAAAATTGAACCGATCACGTTAGCGGATTTTACATCGTTTGCGGCTTTTCTGTGCTCAGTCGAATATTCTAATCTGTGAGCCCGTCATGACCGCCTCTGCACATCAAAAACCCAAGCGCCGTTTTCTTGCCGATACCAGCGGCAATTTCGGCATGATGACGGCCATCCTGCTGCCGGTCCTGCTGGGTTTTGCCGGCGCCGGCATGGAGTTGGCGAATGTGATGCAGGTGAAAGCGGATATGCAGAATACCGCGGATTCGGCGGCCCTTGCGGCGGCGACCGAGGCCCGTTTGAAAATGGGCGATATGACGGACGAGCAGATCAAGGAAATCGCCAAGAACTTCATCGCCGCCCAGATGGAAAAGAGCCTGACCGAGGAAGAGAAAAAGGAACTGGAGCAGAATTCTCCGACCAGCATTGCGACGACGGAAAATGCCCGCGGCAAGACCTACACCGTCGAGACCACGATCAACCGTCGGATAGAACTCAATCCGCTCCTGGGATTCATTGGCGCAAAAACGCTCGATCTTTCGGTAACGGGCACCGCAAAGAGCACCGTCAACAAGGGCGCACCGATCTCCATGTATCTCGTGCTCGACCGTTCAGGTTCGATGTCATTCAAGACAGAGAAAGTCGACGGCAACAGAACGTCTTGCCAAAATTACACGGCTGACAACTGGGGCAGCTATCCCAATCTTAAAAAGACAGCACCCTGCTACGTCAACAAGGCCACATCGCTAAAGACCGCTGTAAGATTTCTCGTAGACGGACTGAACAAGGCCGACCCAACCTCTCAGTTGGTCCGGACTGGCGCGTCAGTTTATACACACGAGAGCTATCCGGCTCAGGCCATCACTTGGGGTACGAGCAACATTGTCAGATATATAGACAAATATATCCCGGACTTTCCACAGGGCGGAACGGACGCCACAAGTGGTCTGGACGCCGCCTATAACGCCCTCAAGAAGGCGAATACTACGGAAGCTGAAGCGCATGACAAGCAAAAAAATGCATCTTTCGAGCGGTATATCGTTCTTATGACGGATGGCGAAATGACTGGGAACAGTGCCACGTGGAATGCTAGTATCGATGCAGCAGTTCTCAAGACCTGCGAGAAGGCCAAGAAGGATGGTATCAAGATTTTCAGCGTCGCCTTCATGGCACCTGAAAAGGGTAAAACGCTGCTAAAGAATTGCGCTTTCACCGAAGATAATTATTACGCGGCCGAAAGCATGGAACAGATCGTCACCGCCTTTGGCGAAATCGCACGAAAAGCCGCCGGCACCGTAGCCATCCTGACCAACTGACGACAAGCAGAATAACGCGATTACCGCATTCCGCGATATGGCGATACTTGATGTCTCGTCCTGCAGTCCGGCAGGTGACAGTGGCGGCGGCCCGTGGCATAGGAGGGCCGCTCCCATTCACAGGCCCTGTCATGATCCGCATCGAAAACATCAGCAAGTCGAACAGTCACCGCATTCTCTATATCGAGGCTTCCGCCGCGCTCAATCGCGGCGAGAAGATCGGCCTTGTCGGCCCGAATGGCGCCGGCAAGACCACGCTGTTCCGGATGATCACCGGCGAAGAGCAGCCCGACGAGGGCCAGGTCGTCGTTGAAAAGGGCATGACGGTCGGTTATTTCGATCAGGATGTCGGTGAAATGTCCGGCCGCTCGGCCGTCGCGGAAGTCATGGAAGGGGCAGGCCCCGTCAGCGAAGTGGCGGCGGAGCTTCGGGAACTGGAAGCCGCCATGTCCGACCCCGACCGGATGGATGAGATGGACGCCATCATCGAACGTTACGGCGAAGTGCAGGCGCGTTATGAGGAGCTGGACGGCTACGCGCTGGAAGGCCGTGCGCGTGAGGTGTTGGATGGCTTGAGCTTCAGCCAGGAAATGATGGACGGCGATGTTTCCAAGCTTTCCGGCGGCTGGAAGATGCGCGTGGCGCTTGCCCGTATTCTTCTCATGCGCCCTGACGTGATGCTGCTCGACGAACCGTCGAACCATCTCGATCTCGAAAGCCTGATCTGGCTCGAAGACTTCCTGAAGAACTACGACGGCGCGCTGCTTATGACCTCGCATGACCGCGAATTCATGAACCGCATCGTCACCAAGATCATCGAAATCGATGCCGGCAATCTCACCACCTATTCCGGTGACTACGGCTTTTACGAGCAGCAGCGCGCGCAGAACGAAAAGCAGCAGCAGGCGCAGTTCGAGCGCCAGCAGGCTATGCTCGCCAAGGAAATCAAGTTCATCGAACGCTTCAAGGCCCGCGCTTCGCACGCCTCGCAGGTGCAGAGCCGTGTGAAGAAACTCGAGAAGATTGACCGCGTCGAGCCGCCAAAACGGCGTCAGACGGTTGCTTTCGAATTTGCGCCCGCTCCTCGCTCAGGCGAGGATGTCGTGGCGCTGAAGAAGGTCAACAAGACCTATGGCAGCCGCACGATCTACGACGAGCTCGATTTCATGGTGCGGCGCAAGGAACGCTGGTGCATCATGGGCATCAACGGCGCCGGAAAATCGACGCTGCTGAAGCTGGTGACCGGCACGGCGGAACCGGATTCCGGCAATGTCACCCTCGGCGCCAGCGTCAAGCTCGGCTATTTCGCCCAGCATGCCATGGATGTGCTTGATGGCGACAGCACCATTCTCGAATGGCTGGAGGAGCGTTTTCCGAAGGCGGGGCAGGCGCCGTTGCGCGCCCTTGCCGGCTGTTTCGGCTTTTCCGGCGACGACGTGGAAAAACGTTGCCGTGTTCTTTCCGGCGGCGAAAAGGCCCGCCTCGTCATGGCCGCCATGCTGTTCGATCCGCCGAACTTCCTCGTGCTGGACGAGCCGACCAACCATCTCGATCTCGACACCAAGGAAATGCTGATCAAGGCTCTGTCAAATTATGAAGGCACGATGCTGTTCGTTTCGCACGACCGCCATTTCCTGGCCGCACTTTCGAACCGGGTGCTGGAACTGACGCCTGACGGTATCCACCAATATGGCGGCGGCTATACCGAATATGTCGAAAGCACGGGACAGGAGGCACCGGGTCTTCGCAGCTAAGATATCTGCCGGACGCATCGCCCTGTCACGGCAGCTTTCGTTTGGAGACTGGAGAAACAGATGCGGATCGTGGTCTACAGCGCCAAACCTTATGACAGGCAGTTCCTTGACGCTGCAGCCCACGCTGACATGCGGATGCTATATTGCGAAGCACGTCTGTCTCCAGAGACAGTTGCGCTGGCGGAGGGAGCGGCGGCGATCTGCGCCTTTGTTAATGACGACCTGTCGCGGCCGGTGCTTGAAAAGCTTGCGGAAATGGGTGTCCGGCTCATCGCCCTGCGCTGCGCCGGTTTCAATCAGGTCGATCTCGCCGCCGCCGAAAAGCTCGGCCTGACCGTTGCGCGCGTGCCGGCCTATTCGCCCTATGCGGTCGCCGAACACACCATGGCGCTCATCCTGTCGCTCAACCGCAAGATCCACCGCGCCTATAACCGTGTCCGCGAAGGAAACTTCGCCCTCGATGGCCTGCTTGGCTTCGATCTTCACGGGAAGACCGTCGGCATTGTCGGCACGGGCAAGATCGGGGCGATTTTCGCGCGCATTGCGGCCGGCTTCGGCTGCCGTCTCGTCGGCCACGATCTACGGCCAAATCCGGATTGCGAGGCGCTGGGCATGGTCTACGTCACGCGCGAGGAGCTGTTCCGAACATCGGACATTCTGGCGCTGATGTGCCCGCTCACACCGGAGACCCGTCACCTTATTCGTGGAGAAACACTGCCGCTTCTGAAAAAGGGCGTGATGCTCGTCAATACCAGCCGCGGCGCCATCATCGACACGCAGGCGGCAATTGCAGGCCTGAAAGACGGCACGATCGGCAGTCTCGGCATTGATGTCTATGAAGAAGAGGCCGATCTCTTTTTCGAGGATCTTTCCAACGAGGTGCTGCGCGACGATGTTTTCGCGCGACTGCTGACCTTTCCAAATGTTCTGGTCACCGGTCATCAGGGCTTCTTCACGCAGGAGGCGCTCAAAAATATCGCGGACACCACGATCGGCAATATCGAGAGCTTTTTCAGGACCGGCAGGGCGTTGCATGCCGTTTCCACGGAACAGTTTGCTGGCCCGGCCTAGTGTCTCCGGTCAGAATCGGGAAGATTTTTAGTACCATTCTGCGCCTCCTCTGCATGAAGGCGGGTAAAATTGGTATGATCATTGAGTTTTAATGAAATTCATCATACATATTTGACAGGCTCCACGCCTGCCTCGATTTCAATGCATGGTGACCGACGTGCCTGAACAGCAAAAACAGCGCAGCAAATCCTCCGGTTCTCTGGTGAGCAGAGTTAGCCTCAGCCTGAGAAACGCGATTGCCTCCGGGCAATATGGGCCCGGCGACCGCCTGCCCAGCGAGATCGAGATGACGGAAACCCATGGCGTCAGCCGCACCGTCGTGCGCGAGGCGGTGACGGCGCTACGCTGCGACGGGCTGGTGGAGGTGCGTCAGGGAGCGGGCATTTTCGTACTGAAGCATGAAAAGGACACGTCACCCACACCCGGTGTTGACCGCGCCCGGCTTTCTTCCGATCTGGAGGTGCTGGAAATCAGGACGCCGCTTGAAATCGAAGCGGCGGGGCTCGCCGCCCTCCGCCGCTCGCCATCGCAAGAGGAAGCGATTTTCGACTGTCACGCCCGGCTTCTGCAATGTATCGAGGAGAACCGCTCCATTCGTGAGGCGGATCTGGCGCTGCATCTTGCCATTGCGGCCGCCACCAACAATCCGCTTTTCACACAGTTCCTCGAACTGCACGGCCAGACCGTAATTCCACAATCCCGCGTGGTTTCCGAAACCGGCGAGAACGACCAGACAGCTTACCGGCGATTGATCCACAAGGAGCACGAGGCAATCGTCATCGCCATATCGGACCGGAACGAACAAGCCGCAAAGCTGGCGATGCAAGCGCATCTGCGCGGCAGCCAGCACCGTTACCGCGACATGATGCGCGACATGCGCGGCATCGCACACAGCTAAAGGATTTCACGTAAACCCGGGTCGTAGCTTTGTGTTCTGAAAGGCGCGATCAGGGGCTACGGCGCTTCCCGCAGATCCGCCCCCCAGACCTCGATCTGCGTCAGCGCGGGAAAGGGCGAAGGGTCGTCCGCTTTTTTAAGATCATGCAGACGGATCCACTCCACCCGGCGCGGCACAACCGGGAAGGTTTGGGCCACACCGGTTTTCTGCAGGGAAAAGCTCGCACTTTCGCCGTCGGAAAAAGTGACGCTCGCTTTTTCCCACCAGGCATCGTGTGGGAAGTCTGCCCGCAGGTAAAAAGTCAGCTGGTCGATAAGGACTGCGCGGCCGAATACGAGGGTCAGCGAAGCTTCGGGATCGCGGTTGATGCCCCAGCTTGTATAGGGCCAGAAGCCGTGGCCCGCGCTCGCCTTTTCACCATCGATAACATTGCGGGCTGCGAAGGCCGCCTCCCCACGCGTTTCCGTGCTCGCATAAACGTGCGGAAACAGCGAGGTGTTCTCATGATCGTCAAACGGGTTGAGCGCCAGATTCCTGCGAACGCCAATTTCACCGGCAAGTGTGCGGCGCGCGGCGATCCTGTGAAGATTGCCGCTGAACGCCTGCGGCGGATAGGATTTGCGTTTCGCCGCGGAAGGAATGGGCAGGGTGAATTCATTTCCGTGCAGGAAAACCAGCGTCGGCTGCATGCCTGCGTCGAGCGCAAGCCAGATATGACCGGGCTGTGAAATCTCAACGACAAGCCTGTCACCCTCGCAATATTCTGCGCGATAAACGAGCAGAGCTTCGTCCTCCGCTTCGGCTTTCGCCAGAACATCACCCAGCGCATTGACGACCTTGAGTGTAAGTTTCATCGGCACTTCCTTAACTGATCGTCAGGCACAGACGCTGGGCTGCGATGGGGATGAGAATGCGATAGATTACCGGGGGCCAGGACTGGCGAAGGCGGGCATCGTCGATTGTTATGGCTTCGATTGCGGGTTCTCCCGCGCCTTCGCAGGCTATCTCTCCCAGCCCCGCAAAGTTCAGGACACCCGGCGTGACAGCGGGCTTTTCGGCAACCATCAGCGACAGAACCGCCTCCTGCCTGCCGTGATAGTCGTCAAGGACTTCCACATGGCTGCCACGCAGCAATCGGACGCGGCGACGATAGTGTTCAACACGCGCCATGGCGGGATAGGCCCTGGCTATGTCAAAAGAGACTTCCGCCTGCTCTTCGGAAAATTCGGTCGCAAAATCTGTCGCGGCAAACTCTGCCCCGGCAGCCTGCATGACGCCGCCGAAAGTCGGCAGATTGTGAAAGGCCGATTGCATCGTCCAGATGTCGTAGCGTTGCGGTGAGAAGGTTTTTGCGGTGTAGGCTTCCACCCCGACATCGATGATGAACGGCCGGCCGTTCTTATAAAGCGTGAAACTGCCGACATCGTTATGATTGTGGCTCTCACCATTATTACCCGCCTTAACGGCAAGATCGAAAACCCCGTCGCGGGCAATCGCCAGACCGATACCGGGATAGGCGATATCGATCTTTGCCGGTTCCGCCGGGACAGGCGCGGACAATTCCGGGATGGCGAGAACTGCCTGGACCCGATACCAGAGATTCCACTCCTTGCACATCATCCGGTCCGGTGAGCGGTTCCAGCAGGCGGCAGCGAAAGCCTGAAGCGGTAGCGAAGAAACGGCCCTGCCGAAGAGATATTCCCGCACGCCGGATGTCTCGACCTTCGCCGGCGCATCGGCGAAGTTGAAGAACCGGTCTTCCGCCACGTGCATGTTGAGAATGAATTCGGCCATGCTGCGCAGCTTCGGCGCATGAAAGAGCGACGCCATGAAGCCCGGCGCAGAGGCTTCGAGAATGCTCATCGCCCCGAACAGGCAAAGCGCCGCATGGCCATAATAAAGAACGCCCTCTTCGCAGGCGCCGTCTTCCGCATAATCCTTTTGAAACGCATCGAGACTCTTGAGCGCCTTTTCCACGACCGCACGCCTCGTCGACTGGTCTATGGGCAATAGCAGGGTCGAGAGAAGGACGTTCTGGGTGATCCAGGCCGTCCAGTTGTTCATCCGTTCGTCGCCATTTCCCATCCACCAGAAATGCCGGGCGAGATAGGGCTTCGTGATACGCCTGTCGATCTCGGCGCGGATGCGGAAAACAAGGTTTGCATTCGCTCTTTCCAGTTCCGGAGCCAGCAAATGGAGGCACAAAGCGAGATTGGCGCCCGTTTCGGCGGCGAACAGGTCGATCACCGGGTTCTGCGGATCGGGCAGAGAATCTCGCGGGCCGCCGCGAATATGGGAATTATGGGCGGGCAATTGCCAGCCGCTTTCCTCGCATATCAGCCAAAGACCATCGATGATGGCATCGAGAAAGCGACCCTGCCCCTCGGCGCATTCTCCAAGAACCAGCGCGTTCAGCTTCAGTCTTCGGGAAAAATAAAGCGCCTCGAAACGATCGCGATTGCCGGTGCGGCTATATTCCCGGTAGTCGCCCGCCAGAATTGTGGACCAAGGTTCGTCAAGCGTCTGCTCCGCCGCCTCGATGAGACCACGGGAAACCGCGCCCGGCGCTGAAGACCGTATTTTCTGCGCCGTCAGTTCCGCGCCGAAATCGGCGAACCGCTCTGGCAGAAAACGCATCCTTTCGACAAACACGCCCTCAAACCTCCCGCGCGTTCCGCAATCCGATACGGGCCTCCTATCATACGTATTTCCGAAAAACCAGAAAATTTGTCTGACTTTATGCAAAGTTGTTTGACCAATATCGATATTGTGTTATCCAGAGCGCGGGAGGCGGCAGGGCGAAGACCTGGACCGCAATGGAACATGCAGGCAGCCGCCACCGATTAAGCGGTGAAACGGCGGCAATGGGAGATATGCTGTGGCAATCGCAACCGCGACCATGTCCGACAAGCAGGCGACTCCGTATCGCAGGAAAAAACGCCGCATCGTCTCCAAACGGCGGCGCGGAATAGAAAATGCGCTCGTCGCCTATTCCTTCATTGCGCCCAATTTTCTCGGATTTGCGATTTTCACGCTCGGACCGATCCTCTTTGCCTTTGCGTTGGCCTTCATGCATTGGGACGGCTCCAATGCCATGCGTTTTGCCGGTCTCGATAATTTCTGGCGGCTTTTCGAGGATAAGGCCTTCATCGCGGCCTTCTGGAACACGGTCATCTACACCGTCGCGTCAGTGCCGGCCACGCTCGCCTGCGCACTCGGTCTCGCGATCCTGCTTAACCAGAAAATCCTCGGCCGCAATTTCTTTCGCACGGCCATGTTCTTTCCCTATGTCGCATCATTGGTCGCCGTGGCCGTCGTCTGGAACATGATTTTCAATCCGGAGATGGGTCCGGTCAACATGCTGCTCTATACGCTCGGCCTCGATCCCGCCGACATGCCGGGATGGGCGGCGGACCGGCACTGGGCCATGGTCACGGTCATTCTCTTCGGCGTCTGGAAGAGCATGGGATATTACATGGTCATCTATCTCGCCGGGCTGCAGGGCATCAACTCGGAGCTTTATGAAGCCGCGGGGCTGGATGGCGCCAATGCCTGGCAGAAATTCATCCACGTCACCCTGCCACAGCTTGCGCCGACGACCTTTTTCGTCACCGTTATGCTGACGATCCAGTCCTTCAAGGTTTTCGATCAGGTCTATATGATCACGCAGGGCGGTCCCGGCACCTCGACGCTCGTTCTCGTCTACCACATCTACAATGAGGCCTTCATTTCCTGGGATCTCGGCTATTCCAGCATGATCGCGCTCGTCCTGTTCTTCCTGGTCTTGGTGGTCACCATCGTCCAGTTCAAACGGCAGCGGGAGGATTGATCCATGCGCATCATGGGCCGCAAAATCCCCGCCGCCACGATCGGCATCTATCTGACCGTCATCGTCGTCACCATCGTCATGCTTTTGCCCTTCGCATGGATGCTGTCGGCGTCGCTGAAACTCAGCCGCGATGTCTTCGCGTTCCCGATCGAGTGGATACCCTCCCAGCCCCGTTGGGAAAACTATGTGGAAATCTGGACAAAAATCCCGCTGGCGCTGTTCATCTACAACACGTCGAAGCTGACGATCATCGTCACGCTACTGCAATTGCTGACCTCAAGCTTCGCGGCCTACGCCTTCGCCAAGCTGCATTTTCCCTACAAGAATACGCTGTTTCTCGGCTATATCGCCACCATCGCCATGCCCTGGCAGGTCTATATGGTGCCGCAGTTTCTGCTGATGCGTGAATTCGGGCTCAACAACACCCATCTCGCGCTGATTTTCCTGCAGGCCTTCACCGCCTTCGGCGTCTTCCTGATGCGGCAGTTCTACATGTCGATCCCGAACGAGCTTTGCGAGGCGGCGCGCATCGACGGCATGAACGAGTACCAGATCTGGGCGAAGATCATGCTGCCGCTTTCCAAACCGGCGCTTTCCACCTTGACGATCTTCACCTTCGTCACGACCTGGAACGATTTTCTCGGGCCGATGATCTATCTCACCAAGACCGAGCTGAAGACCATCCAGATCGGTCTTCGCATGTTCATTTCGCAATATTCGGCGGAATACGGGCTGATCATGGCCGCCTCGGTGGTGGCGCTCATCCCGGTTCTCGTCGTTTTCCTGGCATTGCAGCGCTTCTTCGTCGAAGGCGTCGCCTCCACCGGCCTCAAGGGTTGATTTCATGCTCGATTTGACCACGTCCCTTCCAACCCCGATCACCGCAGCGGAAATCGACGTAGCGCTGACGGCCGCCGTCGCGCAGGTCAGGCGCAATCTGCCTGAGTTCACCTATGCCGCGCAGAACCATTCGAGCGTGAAGAATTTTTACCCCGCAGTGGCCAACGACCAGTGGACCGCCGGTTTCTGGCCCGGCCAGATATGGCTCGCCTTCGAACATACCGGCGACAGGACCTTTCAGCATGCGGCGCAAATACACGTGCAGAGCTTCCTGCACCGTATCGAAAAGCGCATCGAGACCGATCATCACGATATGGGCTTTCTCTACTCGCCCTCCTGCATCGCCGCATGGAAACTGGTGGCCGATGAGGATGGAAGACGCGCGGCGCTGATGGCGGCGGACCAGTTGATGGAACGGTTCCAGCCGATCGGGCAATTCATCCAGGCCTGGGGCCGCAGGGACAATCCCAACGAATATCGCTATATTATCGACTGCCTTTTGAACCTGCCGCTGCTTTATTGGGCGAGCCGTGAAACGGGCCGGGAAGACTACCGCACCGTGGCGCTTGCCCATGCCCGCACCACACTTGCCCATTCCGTCCGGCCGGACGATTCCACCTATCATACATTTTACATGGACCCGGAGACCGGCGCGCCGGTGCGCGGTGTGACCAAGCAGGGTTACAGCGACGAGAGTTACTGGGCCCGTGGACAGGCCTGGGGCATCGCCGGCATGGCCATTTCCTATCGTTATGAGCGTCTGCCCGCCTATCGCGACACCTTCGAGCGGCTTCTCGCCTTCTATCTTAAACGCCTGCCCGATGATCTCGTACCCTATTGGGACCTGATTTTTGCGGATGGCGATGGCGAACCGCGCGACAGCTCGGCGGCGGCCATCGTCGCCTGCGGCCTCCTGGAAATGGCGGAGCTGGAAACGCCGGAAAAGGCCGCGGAATATCGCGACCTGGCAAGGCGCATGATGAAAAGCCTCGCCGATCTCTATTCGGTTCGCGATCCCGCGATCTCCAACGGGCAGCTTCTGCACGGCACCTATTCCAAGAAGACGCCCCACAACACCTGCCGGGGCGAAGGCGTCGATGAGTGCGTCTCCTGGGGCGATTATTATTATCTGGAAGCGCTGATCCGGCTTTCGCGCAACTGGTCTTCCTATTGGTGAGCGCGAGGCACAGATGGCTAGCATTTCCCTGAAAAAACTCAACAAGACCTTCGGCGCGCTCAAGGTCGTTCACGATATCGATCTGGATATTGCCGACAAGGAATTCATCATTCTGGTCGGCCCTTCCGGGTGCGGAAAATCCACGACGCTCAGGATGATCGCCGGGCTGGAGGAAATCTCCGGCGGCGAGTTGCGCATCGGCGAGGACGTGATGAACGATGTGCCCTCCAAGGACCGCGACATCGCCATGGTGTTCCAGAACTATGCACTTTACCCGCATATGACGGTCTACAAGAACATGGCCTTCGGTCTGGAACTCAGAAAGGCGCCGCGCCATCTCATCGACACCAAGGTCAAGGATGCGGCGAAAATTCTCGACATCACCCATCTCTTGAACCGAAAGCCGAAAGCGCTTTCCGGCGGCCAGCGCCAGCGTGTCGCGCTTGGCCGCGCCATGGTGCGCAATCCGGAAGTCTTTCTGCTCGATGAGCCGCTTTCCAATCTCGACGCCAAGCTGCGCGGAACGATGCGGTCGGAAATCTCCAAACTGCACAAACGGCTCGAAGCCACCTTCATTTACGTCACCCACGATCAGGTGGAAGCCATGACCATGGCAGACCGCATCGTGGTGATGAAGGATGGCCATATCCAGCAAGTGGATACGCCGCAAAATCTCTACGACCGACCGATCAACATGTTCGTCGCGGGCTTCATCGGCGCGCCGCAGATGAACATGCTGCCGGTAACGCTACGCCGTGACGGCGACCGCTTCACCGCCCTGTTCGACGGCGCTTCCTTGCCACTGCCGGCAGGCATCGATACCGCACGCCTGCACCCCTATGAAGGAAAGGACATCGTTCTCGGCATCCGCCCGGAAAACTTCCACGAATTCGCCCCGGCGGATATCGACGCCGCCAATGTCGCACCCTTCCGGGCGACGGTGGAACTGGCGGAGCCGATGGGATCGGAGGTGCATCTCAACCTCGTCTCCGGCGGGCGAAACCTCGTCGCGCGCGTCTCACCGCGTTTCAGGGCGAAGATTGGCGATCCCGTCGAACTGGTGGCGGATTTGACGAATGCACAGCTTTTCGATCCCGCCACCGAGCGATCGATCCTTTATTGAGGCGACGGGGAGAAACGCGATGCAATGGCTGGAAGGTTTATGGACAAGGGAAGGGGCCGGGATCGACAAGAACGCCCCGCCGCTTACCGGCCTTGCCCTGTTCCTCGATATCGTCAAGCGCGAATGGTGGGAGATGGTGAAGCTCAACCTCCTGTTCATCATCGCCAGCCTGCCGGTGGTGACGATGCCAGCGGCGATGCTGGCCACGGCCCGCATCTCAGTTTCCTTCGCAAATGACGAGAATACCTATCTGCTGCGCGACTTTCTCGAGGCCTTGCGGAAGTTCGCTCTTCGCGGCACCGCACTTGTGGTTTTGAGCGCGCTGCTGGTGAGCGCCGGTGTTTACGCGACTGTCAGCTATGCCGGGGCCGCCCGGCTTCAGCTCGTTTATAGCCTGCCCTTTACGATCAGTCTGGCAGTGACGCTGCTTCTCATCCTTCTCAGCGCCTACGCCATTGTTCTCATGGCGAAACAGGACTTGCTGCTTGGAGAAACGCTGCGGCAGGCGGCATTTTCCGCGCTCATCAGACCGTTGCCGATGCTGGCGGCGCTCGGCTTCGTCACAGCGCTGTGGATCGCACACATCCTCTTTTATCCGGTGTCGGTGTTCATGCCGGCCACCATCAATTTTTCGCTCGGCATGTTCGCCCTGTGTTTCGCAGCGAGAAACGCTGCAGCGAAAACACGCGCGCCGAAACCCGAACCGGCGGGGAGCAGCGCTTAAGGCAGACTAAAATCAAAACGACATCAGTCAGGGAAGGAGAAACGGGCTATGGAGTTTAAGACAACCAGACGTGCATTTGCTCTCGCAACCGCCGGTCTCGGCATTGCGATCGGCATGGGAGGAACGGCGCTTGCTGCGGGCGATGCGCCCGTCACGCTTAAATGGGCGCTTTGGGATTTGGACAAGGGCGCTTATTTCAAACCCTTGATGGAGGCCTACAAGCAGAAACATCCGAATGTGACGTTCGAGGTGGTCGACCTCGGCTCGCAGGACTATACGCAGATGATATCCACTCAGCTGACCGGCGGCTCCAAGGATATCGACGTCGTCACCATCAAGGACGTGCCCGGCTACGCCAATCTGGTGCGCGCCGGCAACATCACCGATCTCAGCGGCTTCATCAAGGACCAGAAGATCGAGACGACGCCCTATGGCGGCCTGATCGAGGAACTGACCATCGACGGCAAGATTTACGCCCTGCCGTTCCGCTCGGATTTCTGGGTGGTCTATTACAACAAGGATATTTTCGACAAGGCCGGCGTGCCCTACCCCACCAATGACATGAGCTGGGCGCAGTTCGATGAAATCGCCGGCAAGCTGAAGGGTGGCATGGGCGCCAACCGCACCTACGGCGCGCTGCTGCACACCTGGCGTTCGACGGTGCAGCTGCCCGGTATTCAGGACGGCAAGCACACGCTGGTGGACGGTAATTATGAATTCCTGAAACCCTGGTATGAGCGTGCGCTTGCCCTGCAAAAGAGCGGCGCGATACCGTCCTACGCCTCGCTGAAAACCTCGAATACCCATTATTCCGCTCTTTTCTTCAACGGAACGATCGGCATGCTGCCCATGGGCACATGGTTTGTCGGCACCCAGATTGCCAAGGTGAAATCCGGCGAGTCGAAAAGCGCCAACTGGGGCATCGTGAAGTTCCCCCATCCGGATGGTGTGCCGGCAGGGGCGACGGCCGCGCAGATTGCAGGATTGTCGGTCAATGCCAATTCCGACCACAAGGAAGCGGCGCTGGATTTCATCCACTTCGTTACCGGACCTGAGGGTGCGGCGATCATCGCCTCCACCGGCACTTTCCCTGCGCTCAGAACCGATGATGTGGCCGAGAAGATCGCAGCACTGCCGGGCTTCCCGCAGGATCAGAACAGCAAGGACGCGCTGCAGGCGGGCAAGGCCTATCTGGAAATGGCGGTCAACCCGAATGCGGCCAAGATCGAAGTTGTGCTGAACCGCGTGCATGATGCGCTGATGACCGACAATATCTCCATCGATGATGGCATCAAGGACATGAATGACGGCGTCAAGGCCATTAAATAATTGCCCCAGGGCCGCGGGCGATGAGCCTGCGGCCCTTCCTTCGATCATGAATTCCGGATATTCGTCACCGTGCCTCACGAGACCGCCACAGCCAATCCGCTCTTTCACAATCCGCTTTTAAGCCGGGACGATCTCGCAAAGGCGGTGATCGATCTCTTCAACCCGCTGCTTGCCTGTTTTTCACCCGGCGGCGCGCGTGTCCGACTTGGAGCGACGGGGGCGATTTTCGATTTTCCTGCGGCGGAACTGGAGGGTTTTGCCCGGCCACTATGGGGCATCGTTCCACTTGCCGCCGGCGGTTATGACTTCCCCCACTGGGATCTCTACAGGCGTGGACTGGCCAATGGCGCCAACCCCGCCCACCCCGAATATTGGGGCGACACGGCTGATCGGCACCAGCGGCTGGTCGAGCTGGCGGCGATAGGATTTGCGCTCGCCATGGTTCCCGAACATATCTGGGAGCCGCTTGCCGAAACGGACAGGCAGGCCGTCGTCGCCTATCTTCTTGCTGCCCGCGAGCGGGAATTCGTCGACAATAACTGGAAATTCTTCCGGGTTCTGATCGATCTCGGGCTGGAACGGGTCGGCGTGGAATTCGACCGCGCCAAGACCCAGACCTATCTCGATGAACTCGAGGCTTTCGATATCGGCAACGGCTGGTATCGCGACGGGCCGGTGCGCAGGGTCGACCACTATATTCCCTTCGCCATGCATTTTTACGGCCTGATCTATACGGTGCTGGCAAAAGGCGACGACGCGCGAAAAATGCGCTTGCTCGAACGCTCGCGCATTTTCACCCGTGACATACGCCACTGGTTCGGGCCTGACGGGGCCTTGCTCGCCTTCGGACGCAGCCAGACCTACCGTTTTGCGGCGGGCGGTTTTTGGGGCGCTCTTGCCTTTTCCGGTCTGGAGGCGCTGCCGTGGCCGGAGATCAAGGGTTATTACATGCGCCATATCCGCTGGTGGTCGAAGCGGCCTATCGCGGACCGCGACGGCGTCCTGTCGGTCGGATATGGCTACCCAAATCTTTTGATGAGCGAGAGCTACAATTCTCCCTGTTCCCCCTATTGGGCGCTCAAATTTTTCCTGCCGCTGGCGCTGCCCGCCGATCACCCATTCTGGACTGCGGATGAGGCAGAACCGCAGGAATTTGCCGAACCGGTTCCCTTGGCGGAGCCGGGTATGGTGGCCTTTCATACGCCGGGCAATATCGTGGTCCTGTCCTCCGGGCAGCAGCACGACAGGATGCGCGGCGCACAGGAAAAATACTCGAAATTCGTCTATTCCACCCGTTATGCCTTCAATGTCGAGGCGGATGACCGGCATTTCGCCGCCGCGAGTTTCGACGGCATGCTCGGCCTTTCCGACGATGGCGTGCACTTGCGCACCCGCGAGACGATGGAAGAGGCCTTGATTGCGAGAGACTGCCTCTATTCCCGCTGGCGGCCATGGGCGGATGTCGAGATCGAGACCTGGCTCGTGCCACAAAACCCCTGGCACATAAGGCTGCACCGCATGCGCACCCCGCGCCCCTTGCAAACATCGGAAGGCGGATTTGCCATAGAGCGGGCCGATTTCAATCGCGACTGCACCGAGGCGGGTGAAGGTCGCGCCGTCTGTTACGGACAGACTGACACCAGCCTCATCGTCGATCTTTCGGCTGGCATTCGGCGCGAAGGCGTGTGCCATCAGGCAATCGCCAATACCAACCTCATCCACGCCAGAACCCTTGTTCCGCAATTGCGCGGCGCCATCGCATCCGGCGAAACGCTGCTGGTGACGGCGGCCATGGCACTGCCGGCCGGTAGGGAAGCAGAGGCCGCATTGGCTGTCCTCCCCGAAAGTCCAGATCTCCCGAGGCTGGAAGAGATGTTCAGGCGGGAGGGGCGACGCGTTCCCGCCTATGCTCTCGATGAAACCCGCGCAGGCTGGCGGAGATGACAGACGAAGTATCGAGCTTTTCCCAAAGGTCGGATCGGCTGAACATCCTGACCTGGGAGCGGAAGCAGGAGGATATCGACGGCCCCGACCATCAGGCGCGGTTGCGTGGCCTCAAGCGCTCTGCCAACACCGTTTTCGGGCAGGGCGTCTACATCGCCGCCAAGGCCGAGGTGCATACGGATAGACTCCTTATGGGTGCGTATTCGTGGATCGCCGGTTACGCAATCGTGCGCGGCGATATCGAACTCGGCGACAATGTCTCGATCAACCCCTATGCCTGTCTTTCCGGCAAGGTCACAATCGGCAATGGCGTGCGCATCGCCTCACATGTCAGCATCGTCGGCTTCAACCATGGCTTCGACGACATTGAAACTCCGATCCACCGCCAACCGCTGACCTCGCTCGGGATAGAGATCGGCGACGACGTCTGGATCGGCGCCAATGCGGTTGTGCTTGATGGCGTGAAGATAGGACGCGGCGCTGTTGTCGCCGCAGGCGCGGTGGTGGCGAAGGACATTCCCGCCATGGCCATTGCAGGCGGCGTTCCCGCCCGGGTTCTGCGATATCGCGGAAAAAAAGCGGCCGCGCCGACGCTGATGGAACCCGATAGCCCGCTGCGAGAACTCGGCAAGGAGATTGCGGACGACTGGCTTGTGGCCATCCGCTCCTATGGCGAGGATGGCGTCTATCGTTCCGCCGATGCATCTGGAGGTGAGGTCGAAAGCGTCAGGCATCTGTGCGATGCCATCGAGATCGCAGCAGCCTTCGGACAGGAAAAGATCGCTTTCGATACCGGAAAAACCGTGGCCAATCTTCAGGCCTTGCAGGATCAAGAAACGGGGCTTTTTCTTAACCGTCACCACCGCTCTTCTACATCTCCCGAGAAGGACCCTGCCGTCCTCTATAATATTCTGGCTGTCGGATATGCGCTTGAATGTTTCGGAGCTGCGCCAAAACAGCCGATCGCTTTCATTGAGCGTCTGCGCGCCGAAGAACTCATCCTCCTGCTGGAAGAATTGCCGTGGCAAAGCCGGGCATGGCATTGCGGCGCCACAATAGACGCCATCGCCACCGCGCTTTATTTCAACAGGCGCTATTTCACATCCGGCGACAACCTCACCGTTCTCTTCGGTTGGCTGGCGATGAATGCGGACAAAACCACCGGGCTTTGGGGTGAGCCGACTGCCGCACAGGGCCTGCTGCAACCGGTCAACGGTTTTTACCGGCTTACCCGCGGCTCTTACGCGCAGTTCGGCCTTTCCCTTCCCTATCCGGACGCAGCAATAGACTCCGTTATCGCCAATTATCGTGCCTATGGCGGTTTCCACGGCGAGGATTTTAATGCCTGTAACCTGCTCGATACAATCCACCCGCTTCTTCTGTGCCTGAAACAGACGGATCACCGGCAGGACGAGGCGAAAGAGATAGCCCGCGAAATTCTGCGCCGAAATGAGGGACGCTGGCAAAGGAACAGAGGATTTGCCTTTGCCGAGGGGCATCCGGCCGGCCTGCAGGGCACGGAAATGTGGATGTCGGTTCTCTGGCTTTCAGCGAAGCTCCTCGATGCGGAACATCTCCTGCCGTTCCGACCTCGCGGCATCCATCGCTTCGAGCCTGCGGAAATCGTCCGTGGCCTGATTGCCCGCTCCAAATCTCCGGTATAGGTTTCCGACACTCTTTTGAAAGCTTTCAAACCTGACCGGTCGAGTAAAAGATGCAACTCAAAGACTGCTATAATTTCCACGATTTTCGCCGCATGGCCAAGCAGCGTCTGCCCGGACCGATCTTCAATTATATAGACGGCGCCGCCGATGACGAGGTGACGTATCGGCGAAACACGGCCGCCTTCGAGAAATGCGATCTCGTTCCCGATGTGCTGCGGGGCGTGGCCGATGTGGATATGTCGGTCACCGTCATGGGGCAGAAGCTGTCCATGCCGGTCTATTGTTCGCCGACGGCGCTGCAACGCCTCTTCCACCATCAAGGGGAACGGGCGGTTGCGGCCGCGGCGGGAAAATACGGCACGATGTTCGGCGTTTCTTCGCTCGGCACCACGAGCCTGGAAGAAGCGCGCCGGATCAGCGGCGGCCCGCAGGTCTATCAGTTCTATTTCCACAAGGACCGAGGCCTCAACCGCGATATGATGGCGCGCGCCAAGAGCGCCGGTGTCGAGGCGATGATGCTGACGGTGGACAGTATTACCGGCGGCAACCGCGAGCGCGACAAGCGCACCGGCTTTGCCATTCCGTTCAAGCTCAATCTTTCCGGCATCGCACAATTTGCCATCAAGCCGGCCTGGGGCATCAATTACCTGACGCATGAGCGCTTCAGCCTGCCGCAGCTCGACGACCACATTAAAATGGACGGCGGCGCTCTTTCCATCAGCCGCTATTTCACCGACATGCTCGACCCTTCGATGAACTGGGACGACGTGGCGCAGATGGTGCGCGAATGGGGCGGGCCGTTCTGCCTGAAGGGCATCATGTCGGTGGATGACGCCAGACGCGCCGTCGACATCGGCTGCAGCGGCATCGTGCTTTCCAATCACGGCGGCCGCCAGCTCGATGGCTCCCGCAGCGCCTTCGATCAGCTGGCCGAGATCGTCGATGCGGTCGGCGACCGGATCGACGTGATGATGGATGGCGGCGTGCAGCGCGGCACCCATGTTTTGAAAGCACTGTCTCTCGGTGCAAAAGCCGTGGGGCTCGGCCGCTATTACCTTTTCCCCTTGGCTGCTGCCGGGCAACCGGGCGTGGAAAGAGCGCTCGAGTTGATGCGTATCGAAATCGAGCGCGGCATGAAACTGATGGGCTGCACCTCCGTCGATCAGCTGACACGCCGGAACCTTCGGTTTCGTTGAACAAGCTGGACGTTGGAAAAGAGCTGGGCGAAGCGCGGTCGCAACCGACTACGTGAAACCGCATGCCATTTCAGCCGCGTTTCGTCGCTGCTCCTGAAGCGCCATACTGATGTTCCAGACGAGCGCCAGACAAACAAGCCCGCAAAAGCAGGCTGAAATCAGCGAGCGATGACGCTTGGCTCCGGAGAGAAACTGAATAGCCCCGCGTTTCGTAGACACCCTCGGGTTACGTTTTCTGCCGTTTTTCGAACTCGACGGGTGACAGCATCCCGTTTTAGACATGTTTGCGCTTCGGGTTGTAAAACATCTCGATGTAGTCGAACACGTCCTGCCTGGCTTCGTCTCTTGAGCGATAAACCTTTCGGCATACCCGCTCCCGGCTCAACAGATCGAAGAAGCTCTCGGCCACGGTATTGTCATGGCAGTTGCCGCGCCGGCATCCTCCACTTCAAGAGGGGGTATCCTCGCTGCGAGGCAAATGATCAGATAATCACGGCGCTAGATTGGCGAGCGCTGGTCGCGGAACGACCGCGGGCGATCTCGTGCTTAGAACCAACAGCAATAGCTCGACACTACTCCAAAGTGGCCAGATGCTCACGAACAATCCCGCGTATCAGGGCCTGAGGTTTAGACCGCACGAGGTTGTAAAATTAATGTGTTTTCCAAGTTCTCAACAGCATTTCCACGAATTTTTCCGCCGCCGGAGACAGCGCGTTACTCCTTCTCCGCACGATGCCTATCGTGCGGGAAACCACCGGGTTGACGATCGGCCGGGTGATAAGGAATGGGTGATCGCCCTGCGGCGTTGCCAACCGCGGCAGGACGGAAATCCCAAGTCCAGCTTCCACAAGACCGAGCGATGTGTTCAGGTGCGTCACCTCGTAAAACCAGTTCAATTTTAGATTGCATCGCGCAAGCGCGCTGTCGAGAAGCGTCCTGTTGCCACTTGAACGGTCCACGACAACCAGCGGAAAGGCCTCCAGCTGGTCCCACTCGATTGTCTCGTAGGCTGCCAGAGGGTGGTCTTTCCTCATCGCCAGCACGAAGGGGTCATCGATGAGGGGCTCGAATGAAAGCTCGGGATCGGAATTGCCCATCAGGTTGATGCCGAATTCCACCTCGCCTCTGGCGACCGCCTGAAGACCTTCATTGGCTGTCAAATCCCTGATCCTCAGCCTTATGTGGGGATATTGCTGGCTGAAGGTCTTGATGACGGTGGGAAGAAAGTAAAAGGCGGCGGTCGGAACACAGGCCATGGTGATAAGCCCACGCCGTTGCGCGCCGTCCTTCATGGCAAAAAGCGATCCGTCAAATTCCTCGAGCATACGCCGAACGAGCGGCATGACTTCCTGTCCCATGGCAGTGGGGGCAACGTGGCGTGTCGTTCTTTCCAGAAGGGGCGCCCCGATCGCCTGCTCCAGTTTCTGGATACGGCGGGTGAGCGCCGGTTGCGAGATGTGAAGCGCCTCGGCGGCCCTGTGGAAACTGGCCAATTCAACCACCGCTTGAAACGCCCGCAAATCCAGAATTTCGCAATTGATGCTCATATCGCAATAAAACTCCAAAACATTGCATTTAACAGATTAGACTCTTTTGCTCATATTGCAACAACACGACGCATTGATCCGCCAAATGCAATATTGAGGCAACCCATGAACGACCTGCTGAAGATACCCTGTGTGCTGATGCGCGGTGGAACGTCGCGTGGACCGTTCTTTCTCGCATCCGATCTTCCCCGTGATCGAGTAGACCGGGACGCGGCCCTTCTCTCCATCATGGGGTCGGGCCATCCACTGCAGATCGACGGCATTGGCGGAGGCAATCCGGTTACGTCCAAAGTTGCGATTATCGGCCCTTCCACAGTCCGGGGCGCGGACATTGATTACCTGTTCGCGCAGGTTCGGACCGACAGGCAGTATGTCGATTATTCGCCAAATTGCGGAAACATGCTGGCCGCTGTCGGCCCTTTTGCTATCGAAGCGGGACTTGTCGAAGCACGGGGCAAGGATACTCTTGTGAGAATCCATAACGTGAATACCGGCAAGCTGATCGAGGCGAAAGTTCCGACACGCGGTCGTGAGGTTATTTATCTCGGCGACGCCTCGATCGACGGCGTTCCGGGTCTGGCGGCACCCATCGCATTGACATTCATGGATGCAGCAGGTGCGAAGACCGGCCAGCTGCTACCAACTGGAAAGCCGGTTGATCTGATCGATGGCGTCAACGTGACGGCCATAGACTGTGCCATTCCGATGGTTCTCATCCGCGCACCCGATCTCGGCGTGACGGGGTACGAGGATCCGCAAACCCTGAGCGCTCACAAGGACCTCATCGCACGGATGACCCGCATCCGCATCGAGGCTGGAAAGTTGATGGGAATGGGTGATGTCAAAGACATGGTCATTCCGAAACCGGTGCTCGTTGCGCCCGCCCGCAGAGGCGGCACTCTCTCGGTACGGTATTTCATGCCCAACGAGTGTCATCCTGCACTGGCGACGACCGGTGCTGTTGGCATCGCAACCGCGGCTGTCACCAAAGGCTCTGTCGCTTATGATATGGTTGGAGGCCTTTCGGTGCCAACCCAGATCCGCATCGAACATCCCGCCGGCTGCCTCGACGTGCAGCTGGAGATGCGAAACGGAGCAATAACGGCCGGACTTGTAAGAACGGCGCGCAGGCTTTTCGAAGGCTTCGCCTTTGCCAAACCAACCGCTGCGATTGAAGACGCAGCCTAGACGCGGCCATAGTGGCGCAAAATATAGTTGAACCGGGAGGAGACCCTTATGCGTAAATATCTGCTTGCAACCGCCGCGCTCTGTGCGCTGGCAGCATCAGCCAATGCCGAAGCCGTCAGGATGAGCGTTGGCTCTTACAACCTCAACAACCTGCCTTTCCCCGTGGCTGCGAGCCTTGGCTTCTACAAGGAGGAGGGCCTTGATGTAACGACCGAGAACTTTGCCCAAGGCGGGTCGAAGGTCCTGCAGGCGCTTGTCGCGGGTTCCACGGACGTTGCCGTGGGCTTCTACGATCATACGATCCAGATGCAGTCGCAGAACAAGCATGTGGTCGGCTTCGTGCAGCTTGCCCGTAACTCGGGCCTGGTTCTCGCCGGCAAGAACGACACGGACTTCGATCCGGCCAAGCCCGAGACGATCAAGGGCAAGAAGGTCGGCATTACGTCGCCCGGCTCCTCCTCGGACTTCTTCATTCGCTATTACATGAAGCAGCATGATCTCAGCGACAACGACATCTCCATCATCGGCGTCGGTTCGGGTGCTGCAGCCGTAGCCGCTCTGCAGCAGGGCAAGATCGACCTGCTCGTCAATTACGATCCTGCCGCGACCATCGTCGTGGAACGCGGACTGGGCAAGATCCTCATCGATGCCCGTAGCGATCAGGGCGCCAGGGATGTCTATGGCGGCATCTATCCGACATCGGTCCTTTACGCGACGCAGGACTATATCGATGCCAATCCAGAAGTGGTTCAGAAAGTCACCAATGCAACGGTTCGGGCGCTGCACTGGATGAAGCAGCATTCTGCGGAAGAAATCGTCGCGAAGCTTCCCGATGATTTCGTGTCCGGCGACAAGCAGACCTACATCAAGGCTGTCGAAGCAGCCAAGGCGATCTTCTCCGAAGACGGCAAGTTCGAGCCTGCCGATCTCGAAACGCCGCTTTCCGTTCTGAAAAGCTTCAATGATGCGGTTGCCAAGGCGACGATCGATCTCAACACCACCTACACCAACAAGTTCGTCGAGGCTGCTGCCTCGAAGGCCGCAAACTGAGAGGCCGCCATGTCTTCGCCAGCCAGAAAGCTAGAACCCGTGACGGAACTGAAGCCCCCGCCGATGGTAGCAATCGATGATGTGACCATGGCGTTCGGTTCGTTTGTTGCCGTACAAAACGTAAATCTCAAGGTCGGCGATGGCGAGTTTCTCTCCATCGTTGGGCCTACGGGATGCGGAAAGTCCACCATTCTCAACGCCATTGCGGGCCTGTTGAAGCCAGCGCAGGGCAAGGTTTCCATCGACGGCTCGCTCGTCAAGGGCGTACAGAACAACATCGGATATCTGTTCCAGCAGGACGCGCTTCTTCCCTGGAAGACAGCGTTTCAGAATGTCGAGCTTGGCTTGATGTTCCGCGGCGTTCCCGAAAATGAGCGGCGCGCCAAGGTTCAGTCCTGGCTTGAAAAGGTCGGCCTGAAGGGATTCGGAGACCGCTTTCCGCACCAACTCTCCGGTGGGCAGCGCAAACGCGTGCAGATGGCGCAGGCACTCATCACCGAGCCGAAGGTCATCCTCATGGACGAACCCTTCTCCGCATTGGATATCCATACCCGGCACCTTATGCAGAACGAATTGCTGCGCCTGTGGCAGGAGGACCGCCGTGCAGTGGTCATGATCACCCATGATCTGGAAGAGGCGATTGCGCTCGGAGACCGGGTTGTTGTTCTCGCTGCCGGCCCGAAGAGCCGCGTCATCGAGAGCTTCCCTGTCGATCTTGAACGTCCCCGCAACGTTGCGGAAATCAAACTCGATCCAAAATTCATGACGCTCTATCGCGATATATGGGCGTCCCTGCGTGGCGAAGTGGAGAAAAGCTATGCAAGCCGTTAATGTTCGTATCATCCAGGTCGTTCTTCTGGTCGTGCTTTTGGGAGGCTGGCAGCTCGGTGTCACCTCGGGCGCCATCGACCGGTTCTTCTTTCCGGCGCCCTATGACATCGTCAAACAGGTGATTGACTGGGTTGCCGATGCCGGTTTTTACAAGCATGTCGGCATCACGCTGAGCGAAACGGTGCTTGGCTATCTCATCGGTACAGGTCTCGGCGTCGGCGCCGGCGTCTGGCTGGGCCTCAGCCCCTTCGTCGCCCGGGTGCTTGATCCGTTCATCAAGGCCGTGAACGCCATTCCGCGTGTGGTTCTGGCTCCGATCTTCGTGCTGTGGCTCGGCCTCGGCCTGTGGTCGAAGGTTGCGCTTGCGGTTACGCTCGTTTTCTTCGTCACTTTCTTCAACGCCATGCAGGGCGTGCGCGAAGTGAATCCGGTCGTGCTTTCCAATACTCGCATTCTTGGCGCCAAGCGTTCGGATCTGCTGCGTCACGTCTATTTCCCCGCTGCGGCGAGCTGGATTCTGTCGTCGCTGCGCACCTCCGTCGGATTTGCCGTGGTCGGCGCAATCATCGGAGAATATCTGGGAGCCTCCGCTGGCCTCGGTTATCTAATCGCCCGCTCGGAAGGCAACTTCGATGCGGTCGGCGTCTTCGCGGGCATCATCATCCTGGCGGTCTTCGTTCTTGTTATTGACCTCATTCTGGATTTTGCGGAGAAGAGGTTGATTACCTGGCGGCCGAATGCAGGCGAGGAGCGTCCCGCGTAAGCGGAATGAAACAAGACTATTTCCATCGGGGCGGCCAGTCGGCCGGCCCGCTTTTTCTTTAACGACGTTGCTACACTTACTATTAACGCCACAACGCCGCGATTGGGACAGCGGATAGCCGCTCTCCGAACGGGATCACCTTGTCATGGTCGTACATGACAATGCCTAAAACAAATCGTTCCCTTGTTGCTTCAGCCAATATTCGCGCTTGAGATCGAAGGGTACGTTCTCAACAGCGTGTGGACGCTCCATGCCGCGCGGTAGGTTAACGGTCAAACCACGAACCGCAATCACCGCGTCATCCGGCAACACAGGCTCGGTCGTAACGACCATGCCAGAGACAATATTCCTGGGCCGAAACTCTGACTGCCACGAGAAAAGCCTGCTCAAGGCAAGGCCTGGAGGTGAAGAGATTAACAGAAAGCTAAATCCAACATTCACTAGTCATTAATTGCAGACTTTATGAGTTGGCGGCAAATTGGGATCAAACCGGAAACCGGACTGATGGATGTAAGGACGCTCCAAATGCGGACAGAACCCAATTTCGCCAGCACGCTCGACACCCTGGAAACGCCCTGCCTTATCGTGGATGCGGATCGGATGGAGAGAAATATCGCGCGGCTGCGGACGCGTCTCGATGCACTGGGCGTTTCTCTACGCCCGCATCTGAAAACTGCCAAGTCGATCGAGGCCGCCCGCAAGGTCATGACCTCGCCGGAAGGGCCTGCGACCGTATCGACCTTGAAGGAGGCCGAACAGTTCGCCGCAGCAGGCGTGCGCGACGTGATCTATGCGGTTGGGATTGCACCCGACAAGCTCGCTCGTGTCGCCCAGATGCGGGACCGCGGCATCGACCTCATGGTCGTGGCCGACAATGTCGAGCAGGCCGAGGCTATTGCCGCAGCGTCCAAGGCGGCGGGTTTACGCATTCCAGCCCTCATCGAAATCGATTGCGACGGCCATCGCTCCGGCGTTCCGCCCCATGACCATGCCCGGCTGCTTCAGATCGGCGAAGTACTTGCCGCCGGCGCCGAGTTGCGCGGCGTACTGACTCATGCCGGTGATAGCTATCGCGGCGGCGGCCCGGAGGCTCAGGAACGCTTCGCCGAGGCAGAACGCCGGGCTGTCGTCGAGTCAGCGCAGGTCCTGCGCGCCGCCGGCCTGCCCTGCCCCATCGTTAGTGTCGGCTCAACGCCGACGGCTCATCACGCAAAGGATTTGACCGGCGTGACCGAAGTCCGCGCTGGAGTCTTCGTGTTCTTCGATCTGGTCATGGCCGGGATCGGCATCTGCCGGGTGGATGACATTGCGCTCAGCGTTCTCGCCACCGTCATCGGCCACCAGCGCGAAAAGGGCTGGATCATCACAGATGGCGGCTGGATGTCGCTGTCGCGGGACCGCGGCACCAGCAAACAGCCCCTCGACATGGGCTTTGGTCTCGTCTGCGACGTCAACGGCGAAGTTTTCAACGATGTGATCGTTGCCGATGCGAACCAAGAGCACGGGATCATTGCTGTCCGGCCGGGTTCCAACGGCCGCCTTCCAGACTTGGCCGTCGGAGACCGCGTCCGCATCCTGCCCAACCACGCCTGTGCGACCGCGGCACAGCACGGCGCCTATCATATCGTGCGCGGGGTCTCGCGCGATGTGGAAGCCGTCTGGCCGCGCTTTGGAGGCTGGTAATGACAAGATTGCTGGACATCAGCACGGATGACGCGCCGCGCCCGGCTGGGCATTATGTCCAGGCAAGGCGTGGCGGTGATCATCTTTACATATCCGGCCAGTTGCCGATCCGCCCCGACGGGGAGCCCCTGCCCGACAACAGTTTCGAGACGCAGGCTGCGCAAGCAATCGACAACATGCTGGCGATCCTCAAGGCCGCCGACGGGCAGCCGGCCGATCTCGTCCGCGTGACGGCGTACATCGTTGGGGTCAGCAATTGGCCGCGTTTCAACGCGGTCTATGCCGAACGGCTGGGTGAGGCGCGCCCCGCCCGCACAGTCGTTCCCGTCCCTGAACTGCACTATGACTATCTCGTCGAGATCGACGCGATTGCCGTCATTGGCCAGTAAATCCACCGAACATCCGGTCGCAAGAACACCACTCACCTAGGTCAAGATTCATGACTCCAATGCTCAGATCCATCCCAAGCGACCCGGAACTCCCGGCCAAGGCCGATGTCGTGGTCATCGGTGGCGGCATCATCGGCGCGTCCGCAGCATTTTCGCTGGCCGAACGTGGTCTCTCCGTGGCGCTACTGGAAAAAGGTCTGGTTGGCGCGGAGCAATCGAGCCGCAACTGGGGCTGGTGCCGCCGGCAGAACCGGGATGAGCGCGAATTGCCACTCTCGGGCGTCGCCATGGACCTGTGGGACGAGATCGCGGCGAAGATCGGCGAGGATGTCGGCTTCCGCCGGTGCGGCCTGTTCTATGCCACGGACAATCCGCAACAGCTGGCGGAATGGGAGCAATGGCAGACGACTGCCCGTAAGTTCGATGTCAATACGCGCATGCTGAGCCCCAAGGAGGCACATGAAAGCGTTCCGGCGCAGGGGCGTCGATGGCTCGGCGGGGTTCATTCCGTTGATGATGGCAAGGGCGAGCCGGCCATTGCCGCTCCGACAATCGCGAGCGGTGCCCGCAAGTTCGGCGCAACCATCCACCAGAATTGCGCCGCGCGCGGGCTGGATGTTGTCAACGGCGCAGTCGCCGGGGTCATCACAGAAAAAGGCACGATCAGGACTCAGGCCGTCCTCAATGCCGGCGGCGCATGGGCATCCATGTTCAGTCGGCCCTACGGCGTCATATTTCCGCAGGCAAGTGTCCGCCAGACGGCGGTGCGCACAGTACCGACGGTGGATGTCGGCGATGCCCTTTACACACCCGAATGTTCGCTGACGCGCCGGCTCGATGGCAGTTACACTTTGGCCGTCAGCGGCAGGGCAACACTTGACCTGACGCCCCAGGGCATGCGCTATGCCCGCTGGTTCATGCCGATGTTCCTGAAACGGCTGAAGGCCGTACAGATCGGCGTCAGTACGTCGATGTTCCGCGGTCCGGAAGCGCTGGCACGATGGACGATGCAGGAAACATCGCCCTTCGAGCGGATGCGGATTCTTGATCCGGCCCCCAGCAAGCGCACAATTGCCGCCATGCTGAAGGGTGTCCACGACCAGTTCCCGGCGCTTGCCGGCGTCACGATCGCCGATAGCTGGGGTTCCTATGTGGACTGCACACCGGACGCAGTGCCGGTGATCTCTGCAGTCGACCGCGTGCGCGGCTTTTATCTGGCGGCCGGCGGGTCCGGTCGCGGTTTTGGCATCGGTCCGGGCATTGGACGACTCGCGGCCGACCTGGTTGCCAATGATAAACCCTGCGTTGATCCCACGCCCTTCCGGCTGTCGCGCTTCTTTGACGGATCGAAGGTGAATGTCGGCGCGCTTTGATTGCAGTCGAGATCGCCACCGACGGATGAACGCACACGTCCGGTTCGATCGTCGTCGGCAAACTTTATGCGTAAGCCGCGACGTCAATCACAACAATCTGCGTTCACCGGCAGTCTATGCGGCGATAAATGAAGACAAATATCGAGCACGGTCATCACACGAGCAGCCGCATGCGTCTGCAGGGAACCGCGAGCAAACCGATGTCAGCGATGCAAACGCTCCTACTCAACAAGGATCAGGTAAGGCGCCTGATCGACATGCGGCAGGTGATAGGCGCTGTGGAAGACGCCTACAGGGCCTATAGCAGCAACCAGGTCGCACAACCCGACTATATCGGCATCCACCTGCCGGACGGACGCGGAGAGATCGATTTCAAGCTTGGCTATCACAAGCAGGCGGAAATGATTTCGATGAAAGCCCATTCCGGCGGCTTCGCCAACAACCCCGAGCAGCATGGCGTGCCGAACAGCATGGGAACCATTCTGCTGTTCGACGCCACAAGCTGCGCGCTTATCTGCATACTGGATGGAAGTCTGATCACAGGCTTTCGAACTGGGGCTTCTGGCGCCGTCTCAGTGAAGGCCCTTGCCCGAAAAAATTCCCGTGTCATTGCATCGATCGGTACGGGCAATCAGGCGAGAATGCAGATCCGCGCGATTAGCAGGATCATGCAGATCGACGAGATTCACGCCTGGAGCCGCACGTCGGCGGCCCTGGCTGCTTACAAGCAGGACATAGAGCGCGAGTTTAACATACCGGTTACGCTGGCGGCGTCCAAGAAAGACGCTGTCGAAAAGGCGGACATTCTGATCACGACGACGCGCGGCAAAGGCGATCTGGTGCAGGCCAATTGGGTAAAACCTGGAACCCACATCGTTGCGATCGGCACTGATCAGCGCGGCAAACAGGAACTCGAACCCGAAATATTCCGAAACGCGAAGATTGTCGTCGATTCCATTTCGCAGTGCTCGCAAAAGGGTGAAACCTTTCATCCGCTCGCAAACAACATCATCACCATGGACGACATCCATGGCGAAATAGGAGAGGTCCTGCTCGGCGCGAAATCCGGTCGGACAAATGATGAGGAAATCACGATCTTCGATTCCACCGGCATGGCGATCCAGGATAACACGACTGCCCGGTCCATCTACCAGAACGCCCTCGCCAACAATGTTGGCGCATTCTTTTCCTTTTTCGAGTGATCACCATGACAAGCTTCCCGACCCTTCAGGACATCCAGGACGCGCGAGCGCGCCTGAAACCCCATATCCGGCATACGCCCCTGTTGCGCGCAGACAAGATTGAAAAGGTTGTCGACTGCGAACTCTACCTCAAGCCTGAGACCTTGCAGGTTACTGGCGCCTTCAAGATTCGCGGCGCGCTCAACAAGGCTCTCTCGCTGTCCAGGGACGAAATTGCAAACGGGATTATCGCGACATCTTCGGGCAATCACGCACAGGGGTTAGCCTATGCCGCCCGTATGCTGGGCGTGAAGGCTATTCTGGTGCTGCCGGTCACATCACCGAAGATCAAGATCGAGAACACAAAAGCGCTGGGGGCAGAGGTCGTTCTCTTTGACGGAGACAATGCAGCGCGGTGGAAACACGTCTACGCGATGGCCGCCGAAAACGGATATGCCCCCATCCACGCTTTCGAGGATCCGATTGTGATGGCAGGCCAGGGAACGATCGGCTGCGAAATTCTCGATGATCTATCGGACGTTGATACGGTCATCGTCCCCGTCGGCGGTGGCGGACTGATTTCGGGTATCGCAACAGCCATCAAGGAAACTAGTCCCTCCGTGCGCGTCATCGGCGTAGAGCCCTCTTTGACGCCGAAATATTACCAGAGCCGGATCAATAAGGAGCGCACTTCGCTTCCGTTGCTGAACACGATTGCTGACGGGCTGCGGCTCAGCGTGCCGGCCCAGAATCCGTTTCCCATCATTGAAAAATACGTCGATGAGATTATTTTGGTTGAAGACCGACATATCGTTGATGGCATGCGTGCGTTGGCAAAAGATGCCAAGCTGATTGCTGAACCGGCGGCCGCGATCACGGTGGGGGCGCTGCTGGCTGGCTCGATAAATCTGAAGCCAAATGAAAAGGTCTGCGCCGTGCTGTCTGGCGGAAACTGGGACTTAAGCGATCTCGCTGAAGTCTATGCCGAGGGATAAGCATTTGAGTCGGTCTCACCGGGCAGCCGGCGACCAAACGTCTCATTGTATGGATTGACTGCTCATCCCTACCGGAAATGGTCCGGGAGAACACATCGGTAACTTGCGCCGTCTGGACGAAAGCCGTTCTTATTCTGGTGCAGGTTGGCTGCTGACTTGAGACAGATGCCTGTTCTTGAACGTCGCAGTTCTTCAGGTGACCGTGACGAAGGTTACGCAGCGTCTCGATCGTCCTCCAGGCGCCGACATAGCCTAGCTTCATCACGAAGCTGTCGCCCGCGCGGCCGCGAAAATCGAGGCTTTTCCGCGATTCTTCGATCAAACGTCTTGCCTCCTGAGTATGAAGATGAAAATTAATGCGATTAGAATATTAAATTCAGGATGAACTTAATGCTTACATCCGATGATCTCGCCTTTTTCTCGGTCCTTGTCGGCTCGCGATCCCTGGCGGAGAGCGCGCGCAAACTCAACGTGACGCCGCCAGCCGTCACTCAGCGGCTGCGTGCGCTCGAAGAAAAAGTGGGTGTCAGGCTGATCGATCGAACCGGCAAAAGCCTCTTTTTGACCGAGGAGGGCTCGCTCGTCGCTTCGCACAGCGTTATCGTCAGCAACGCAATCGATGAGCTGTCAGAAGCCCTGGCGGACCGCAGGGGCGTGGTGCGGGGACATTTGAGGATCGCAGCCCCACACGGGTTCGGCAGGCAGCATGTCGCACCCGTCGTGGAGGCGTTCGCGCGCGAGCATAAGAACGCGCTCGCCACGCTGGAACTGTCCGACCACCCTTCCGCCTTGCTCATGGAGAGTTTCGAAGTGATCATTCACATCGGCGCGCGGGGACATCTCGACCAAGTGGTAACGACGCTGGCGCCGAACCGGCGCATTCTCTGCGCCAGTCCGCACTATCTGACTTCGGCGTCGCCGATTTTGGAGCCGGCAGATCTCGCCAGGCATCGCTGCCTTGCCGTCCGCGAGAACGAAGAAGACGTGACGCTGTGGCGTTTCACCAGGCCCCGGCAGGAGACTGCGACAGTGCGTATCAATCCAGCCATGTCGAGCAATGACGGTTCGGTCATCCGAGACTGGGCGCTGGCGGGCCAGGGCGTGATGATGCGGTCGGAATGGAGCGTCGCTGAAGACCTCGTCGCCGGCCGATTGCAGGAAGTGCTGCCCGACTGGCAGCTTCCCTCGGCCGACATCATCGCCATGCTGGGATCGAGGCACGGGCGGAGCGCCCGCTCCACCGCTTTCTTGAAGCTCCTGCGTCAGTCGCTCAAGCCGCCGCCATGGCGAAGCGGCAACTTGGCATCAGTCGGTCAGTAGCCGAGGATTGACTTCGTCTCGAGATATTCCTCAAGTCCGTGGACGCCGTATTCGCGCCCATTGCCCGACTGCTTGTAGCCGCCGAATGCCGCCGCACCGTTCCAGGCCGGATAATTGATATGAACCTGACCCGCGCGGATGCGGCTCGCCACGCGTCTCGCCCGGTCGATATCGCCTGACTGCACATGCGCGCCGAGACCGTAGACCGTGTCGTTGGCGATTGTGATAGCCTCTTCCTCGTCCTTATAGGGCATGATCGCCAGGACAGGGCCGAAGATTTCCTCGCGCGCGATGCGCATGTCAGGCGTGACGTCGGAAAAGACCGTCGGCTGTGCGAAAAAGCCACTCTCGATCCCGCCAGGACGACCAGGTCCGCCTGCCACGAGCTTGGCCCCGCCATCGATGCCGGCCCTGATCATGGTCTGAACGCGTTCGAACTGGGCGCGGTTGGCGATCGGCCCCATCGTTGTCGCGGCGTCGCGCGGATCGCCAACCACCATGGCATGGACGGTGTTGCGCGCCAGTTCCTCTACTTGGGAAAGCCGGTGCGCTGGCACCAGCATCCGCGTCGGCGCGCTGCACGATTGGCCGGCATTGCGCATGCCCGCCTGCAGTCCTTTCGGGACCGCGATTTCGAAATCGGCATCATCCAGCAGGATGTTGGGCGACTTGCCACCCAATTCCTGAACCACGCGCTTGATGGTCGGTGCGGCCGCCTGGGCGACCAGCACGCCTGCACGCGTCGAGCCGGTGATGGAGATCATGTCGACATCCGGATGGCTGGACAGAGCAGCACCAACGGCCTCGCCCGTGCCGCTGACCAGATTGAAGACGCCGGGCGGCGTGCCGGCATCATGCATCAGTTCGGCAAACAGAAGCGCGCTGTAGGGCGAGAGTTCGCTGGGCTTCAGGACAATCGTACAGCCAGCGGCAATCGCGGGCGCCACCTTGGCGGTGATCTGGTAGAGAGGCCAGTTCCAGGGGGTGATTAGGGCACAGACGCCGATGGCCTCTTTCGCTGTCGCGAGGCCTCCGTTCACCGACAGGAACGGATAGGTCTCGAGCGTCTCCATCTGGACGCGGATATGTTCGGCGGCAAAGAAGACCTGCGACGACCGGGCAAAGCTGATCGGCGTTCCCATTTCGCTCACCATCGTCTGGGCGAAGAGCTCGGCGCGTTCCATGACGAGCGCATGCATTCTTTTGAGAAGCGCAAGCCGCTCCGGGATACTCGATTGGGCAAAACTGGGAAAGGCCTTGCGCGCGGCGGCCACGGCCAGGTCAACGTGGCGGGCGCTTCCGGCAGGGATATGGCCGGTAACCTGTTCAGACGCCGGATCGACGACCGGCAGCAGGTTCACATCGGCGAATGCCTGCCACTCGCCGTTGATGTAAAACTGGTTCTCTCGTTTCATCGCTACGCCCTCTCCTTGGTCCTGCACGACGTATTCCGTGCGCTTCGAACAGGATGACTGAAAGGGCAAGAGATCGACAGTCGATCTCGCCTGAGTGCCCGGTTAAGGCTGGGCTTAACAACGGCGGCCCGAATGGGCAGGCCGGCCGGTCGCCTCAGCATGATCAGCCAAGTGTCTGGCTGGCCAGTGAGTAAGTCACCGACGCACGCGTTCCCTCCGTCGCAAAATCCGCAAGCCGCCTGCCCCGCGACATAGTCAGTACGGTATCGTAGACGGTAAGACCGCTGCGCTGCACGAAGAGCGCAAAGTCACCTGTTTCGTAGTGCGTATCGAGACGAAGGAACCGGCCCTCATGATCGCGGATATGCGGCGAAACGACAGCGATGGCCTCCTCGTCGTTCGAGGCCACAATCGGCCCGACGACATGGCCGCGCCCGAACCGGCGACAGAGGGCAAAAGCCTTCAGTATGCCATCGTGGAAAAAGCCGTAGCCTCGCGAATGGGCCATGAGCTTTTCGATGACGCCTGAGCGCACCACGCCAAAGGCCGCCGCGTCGAGCGCCGTCACTGCGGCGAGATCATCAGCGCCCAAGACCCGCAAGTCGCCGGAAAAATCCTGCTCGACGGACGCATCGGTGACGATACCCTGGCACTGATAAACAATCTTTTCCGGCACGAAGTCGAGGGACAGGTAAAGCCTCTGGGCAGCCCGCGTTGCGTTGAGGCGCAGGTCTATGCCGTCAAGATCTTGTAGCGCATTTTCCATCAACCAGAGGCCCGTGCCATGCGTCTGCAAGCGCGGCGAGGTGATGACCATGCCGATCGTTGCGAGCTCGGGCGATTGACGGAACCACATGGCGGAACTCATGATGCGGCCGATGTCATCGATCGCAACGACGCCTTTGCCGGCGTCGCGCAAGAACTGCCAGTCCTGCGGGCGGTGCGGCCAGCCGACCGAAATCGACAGCGCATGAAGCTGCTCAAGGTCCGCCCTCGCCACATCGTCGATCTGCATCGCGAAGGCGTCGATCTGGTTTCTTTCTCCGAGCTTGAGGATTTCACTCACACGCATGTCCTCTATCAATTCCCACTGTTTCGTGCCGCTCGTGGCGCATAGCGGCTCGATCATAACCCCACCGCGCCGCAGCTTTTGCTCGAAATCAGTGGAGCTTTGCAACATTTCACCGAAACGGTGATGCGTTCGGCATCACATCCTTCACAATGCCGTGCCCGATAGCTGTCGAACCGTGCCAAAGACGGCCGAAGCCTGCACCCGTGACCCGGTGAACGTGGCTGAAGTTCTGGAAAAACTGGTTTGCTTCATTAGCGTGTTCAGGACGCTGAATGCCGCGATCGTCGAATGGATCGAACGACTGCTGGTCGCAGCCCTGCGACGTCGAGGGCATCAGGAGGAGATGGCACAAACCCCTCGCTCCCGCCCCCTGAACCTGTAGAGCCCCGAAATGGAGCTATTGCAAAACATGGATTCCATCTTGTACGTTACATACAACAGAGTTTCGGAGGATGTGGTGGGAGAGGTGAACGCCGGTGTCACGACGGCCTGTATCCGCTATCCCTTGAGATAGCGACGCATGCAGTAGAGCAGCGTTGCCTGCTCTTCGCTCTCGCGAATGTCGATCACGCACCCGAAAAGAATTCGGTGCGTTGCTTCGTCGACGGCATTGGTCAGCTCGCATTCAAAGCTGACCGAGGCGTCAGCCAGAATCGGGACACCCGTGAGGCCGTCTTTCCATTCGCCAAGCGCAAATCGATCCTTCACCGGTCTCTTTCCGCCGAAAGCGTTCGAGATATCCTCCTGGCCCGGCATCAGCGTGTTGACGCAGAAGTGTCGCGCACGCTCAAACGCATGAAAAGATGAGCTGGCTCGATTGATGCAGACGAGAAGTGTCGGCGGCGTGTCGCTGACACTGCAAACAGCCGATGCGGCGAAGCCGTAACGCTTCCCGCCGTATGTGGTGGTGACGACGTTGACCGCAGAGCCGAGACGCGACATGCCGTTGCGAAACGTGGCTTTGTCCACAATATCGAAGCGATGGTTCACCATGTTCATGTCGGCCTCCTGCGGCTCCGGTAACGCTAGGCTGACAGTTCTTTTCGAACGATTTCCGCTCCTGCGGCGAGAGCATTCAGCTTGCCTCGTGCTACCCGGCGAGACAGGGGTGCCATGCCACAATTGGTACAAGGGCAAAGTTTGTCGGCATCGACAAACTGAAGTGCCTTTCGCAGAGTAGCGGCCACTTCCTCCGGCGTCTCGATGGTATTGCTCGCAACATCGATCGCTCCGACCATCACCTTCTTGCCGCGAACCAGTTCCATAAGATCCATCGGAACGTGAGAGTTGTGGCATTCCAGGGAGATCATGCCGATGCTGGATTTCTGCAGCTTGGGGAAAGTTTCCTCATACTGCCGCCACTCCGACCCAAGAGTCTTTTTCCAGTCCGTATTGGCCTTGATACCGTAGCCGTAGCAAATATGAACGGCAGTCTCACATTTCAGGCCTTCGATTGCCTTTTCCAGAGTGGCAACACCCCAGTCATTCACCTCATCGAAGAAGACATTAAATGCGGGTTCATCGAACTGGATGATATCCACCCCGGCAGCCTCCAGTTCTCTAGCCTCCTGGTTCAGGATCCCGGCGAATTCCCAGGCCAGCTTTTCGCGACTTTTATAGTGATCGTCGAAGAGCGTATCGATCATCGTCATCGGCCCCGGCAGAGCCCATTTGATCGGCTGTTTGGTCTGCTGACGCAGGAACTTGGCGTCTTCGACAAAAACCGCCTGTTTGCGCGACACGGCGCCGACGACTGTCGGAACGCTCGCATCATAGCGATCCCGGATTCTGACGGTCTCGCGTTTTTCGAAATCGACACCATCGAGATGCTCGATGAATGTCGTGACGAAATGCTGGCGCGTTTGCTCGCCGTCGCTGACGATATCGATACCTGCCTGCCGCTGGTCGTCCAAGGACAAGCGCAAGGCGTCCTGCTTGCCCTCGATCAGTTCGTCATCCTGCAATTTCCAAGGCGACCAGAGTTTCTCAGGCTCTGCAAGCCATGAAGGTTTCGGCAAGCTGCCGGCGGTTGACGTGGGCAACAGTGTTTTCATGATGGGGGACCTTATGCTTTCAGTTCATCAAAGGGCGTGTTTGGTAGACCATTGCTCAAGAACAGTCCCATAGGGTTTGATGAAGTGCTCCTCAGCGAACCTTCCCTGCTCGACAGCCAGCCGGCTACGCTCTTCGCGATCGTAGACGATACGCGTCAATGAGTAGTCCTGATGCCCGAGACTCGGGCGATAACAGGCCCCTGCCGCGGAATTGGCGTTATAAATTTCGGGCCGGTAAATCTTCTGAAAAGTCTCCATGGTGCTGATTGTGCTGATGAGCTCGAGATTGGTGTAATCGTCGAGCAGATCACCGAGAAAATAGAATGCAAAAGGCGCGACGCTGTTCGGCGGCATGAAAAAGCGAACCTTCAATCCCATTTTCTGGAAGTATCGATCGGTCGACGACAATTCATCCTGCTGGTATTCGACACCCAATACAGGGTGCTGATTACCGGTCCGGCTGTATGTCCTGCTGCTGGAGGCACTCAGGCAGATGACCGGAAGTTTTTGAAAGTGTTCTTTGTAGGCATCTGAATTCAGGAAACACTTGAACAGGTTTCCATGCAGATCGCCAAAATTCTCCGGCGTGCCAAATGCCAGGCGATCCTTATTGTAAGCCGGCAGCACGACGCTGAAGTCATAATCCCGAACATACGAGGAGAAATTATTCCCGACGATGCCTTCGATGCGTTCGCCTGTCTTATGATCGACGATATTCGTTTTCAGGATTTCGATCAGGGGGAAAGCATCAGTATTGCCTTCAGCATCAATCCTCATCTCGACGGAAACGATCTCGAGCTGGACAGAATAACGATCGTTTTTCGGATTGTCCCAATGCGCCAAGGCGTTGAAGCGATTGTCGATCATCCTCAGCGCGTTGCGCAAATTCTCCCGGCGGCTCTCCCCTCTGGCCAGATTGGCGAAGTTAGTCGTGAGCCGCGTATTTTCCGAGGGTTGATAATCCTCGTCAAAAGGAATGCTCTTGAGAGAGAACGTAAATTCACCGCTCATGGCAATATTGTTCTCATGGACCGAGAAAAACCCTGAATCTGTTTCTTTTTCTTTCAGTGCTCTCATTTTTTCTCTCGTGTTTCTCAATCAACAATCTTTAGCTTGTCTATGGCCTGGAGCGCGCCCCTCTTATGCCTGAGCCGTTGATGGAGAAAAATTGATTTCATTTCATTGAAACATGAGCCGTCCTCATGGTTTTGGGTAAGCGACATGGCTTGCGGGGTGGTCTGGCCCGCCGACCGGAAACGAGGCCTTGACCCCACGAGCGGCATGGGACATTGGTTTACCGTCGTGGTTCTGTGGACGACAGTCCGGAGCTAAGAGGGAATTCGGTCAGATGCCGGAGCTGCCCCCGCAACTGTAAGCGGCTAGCGAACGTCCATTTTTGTCACTGGGTTTATCCCGGGAAGACGGGCGGGAGCGGTCATCCGCGAGCCAGGAGACCTGCCACGACAGATAACGTCCACGGGCGGGGTGTCCCGGAGTGCCGCTTTCGCGATCGGCATCTCTGCGCCGTCGTCTCTGCGTCATTGCCCAGCCCTGCCACAACCTGATGGTAGCGCCGATGATCAGCACCGACACGACAGACAAGCCCATGCAGCACCTGTCGACAACACAACTCGTCGATATCGTCTTCCCTGGTGACACAAACCATCACGGAACTCTTTTCGGAGGGACCGGCCTCGCCCTTATGGATCGAGTCGCTTTCATCGCGGCGACCCGCTTCGGGCGCGCACCATTTGTGACCGCGTCCTGCGAACGTATCGATTTCAAACAGCCCGCACGCATCGGGCACATCGTCGAATTCACGGCAAGACCCGTCAAGGCTGGCCGCCGTTCCCTGACTGTTGAGGTCGAGATGGTGGCAGAGACAATTGTCGGCCGTCAACGGCATACCTGTACGCGCGGCGTCTTCCATATGGTTGCCGTTCCAGAGGGCGAGAACGCCGCGCATTACGCCTTACCCAAACTGCTTCCCGAGGACGCGCCGGGCGAAAGCGATATGCTTGCCATGGTCGAAATCGTCTTTCCGGATCAGGCTAACAGCGTCGGCCGGATGTTCGGGGGCGAGGCAATCGCCTACATGACAAAAGCTGCGTTCGTGACGGCATCGCGCTACTCCGGCAAGCTAGTGGTGCTGGCATCATCCGAGCGTATCGACTTTGCAAGGCCAATCGAGATCGGCGAAATCGTCGAGGCGGAGGCACGTGTCGCGAGCGTTGGCCGCAGTTCCATGTCCGTCGAGACAAAACTCTGGTCGGAAAACCTTCTGACGGGCGAGCGGCATATCACGGCTACCGGACATTTCACCATGGTCGCGGTCGACGAAGATCACCGGCCGGTTCCTGTTCGAGACAGCGAACAGATAGAAGTCTTTCCCCTCGACAAAGGAGGCGCATAACGATGCTGGACAGGCAACATCTGTCGATCCTGCGCGAAGTCGATCGCATGGGCAGTCTGACGGCGGCGGCAGAACGGCTGAATGTGACCCAGTCCGCGCTGAGCCACACGATCCGCAAGCTCGAAGAACGCTATGGCGTCGCCATGTGGGAAAAGGACGGCCGCAATCTTCGTCTCACCGAGGCCGGCCGCTACATCGTCGCGCTGGCGCAGCGCGTCCTGCCACAGATCGAAAGGGCTGAGGATGTCTTGTCCGACTACCGCTACGGACAGCGAGGCTCGCTCAAGATCGGGATGGAATGCCATCCCTGTCACCAATGGCTGATGGGCGTGACAAAGCCCTATCTGGTAGACTGGCCGCATGTGGACCTGGAACTGACGACATCATTTGCTTTTGGCGGCGTGGCGGCGCTGACCGGATACGAGATCGATATCCTGATCACCCCGGACCCGATCGAAGCGCCTAGCGTCCATTATCTACCGGTGTTCGACTACGAACTGGTTCTTGCCGTACCGGCCGATCACTCTCTGGCGGCCAAGGACCATGCCGAACCTGCGGATCTGCTGGATGAAACGCTCTTCACCTATCCTGTGCCACCCGAGCGGCTGGATGTGTTCACGCATTTCCTTGCGCCTGCAAATTGCCGCCCGCGCCACCACCGGAATGTCGAGACCACGGAAATGATGCTACAGCTCGTCGCAGCCGGTCGCGGCGTCAGCGCCATCCCGAACTGGCTGGTGCGTCGGGAAGCCGCCGAGCTCGGAGTTCGTCCCGTCAGTATCGGCAAATCAGGGATACAGAAGAGTATTCACCTCGGTTTGAGAAGCGGCGAAGAGGCCGTTGACTTCATCGCCGGTTTTCTCGCGACGTCGCGCATGGCCTCAGCCTGACACGTCGTTGCCAGCATCGACATTGCTGTAATAGAGCTTGCCGATCTCGATCGGCTCACGGCCCTGGCTGCGGCGGTGGATATTGCTGTCGCGCAGGGAACAGACGCCGCGGCAATATGCCTGCTGGTAAAACTCGTCGCGTTTGCTGACATCAATCATCCCTCAATGATAGCGCCATCGCCTCAGGTGAGCTCAGCGACCAATGATGGCGTTCAAATGCCGCATTGTACAGAATCCGCATAGCATATAGTGTCTGAATTGTGTCACAAGAGGCACTATGGGGATCGATGATCAAGCGATTGGGCTTTGCCGAACAATGCGTCGTGCGCACCATGTGCGCGCTTGCCTTGTTGTTGGTAGGCTTTGCCAATGAGCCACCGACGCTGGCTAACAGCCAGATCCCTCTCAGCGAAATAGCACAATAAGTCCTTCCGGACGGAACTCTTCCGGTTCTCTGCCTCCCATCGGAGGATGGCAAGGCCAAGCACGATCACCACAAGATCGGATCCGGTTGCGAAGCGTGCCGTCTGACGGCTTCGGTGCTTCTGCCCGCTCCTGCCGATGCACTCGGGCTGCCAATCCTTCGTGAGGCTGAGCGTGTCACGCCGACCCGTGTTGAAGCGTTCTACCGTCAGCTCTTTCCGCCGAATACATCGCCTCGCGGACTTCCATCCGGCCTGACTGCATAAATCGCCGCTGGGATCAGCGACTATTTCAGTCTGTGCCGGTTTTCTCCGCCTGTGGCGGAATACGTTCCGGCACATTGCCGGAACCCTTTCCATGTCACACGGAACCACCGCGTCCGCATGCGCGGATTGCTGGCGCCGGCGGTGATCCGTCCGCGACGCAATCCGCGGGTTGCGTCGGACACTTTTATGCAGGCGCGTGACCACCAAGCGGTAAACCGGGCCCTTCGGGCCGATCGGTGTCTTGCCCTTCAGGCGCACAGTCATCGACTCTCCGCCCTCGGAGCTGAAGGTAAGCAAATGTGTCCGAGACAAGCCGTGAAGTTTCCGAATGCCGACGCCCTACTTTCTGCTTGTGGTGCGCAAGCTCCGCGAATGCCTACAGCCGGGAGAGCCCAAACGTTTTCCTGATGCCGCCATCCAATGCCTTGGCTGGAATAAACCGTTTCAGGCGGCTCAGAAGTGTAGCCTGTTTTCCAACCGGTCTGCGCATTTTGTGAGGACCTGTGATTGCTGCCATGATTTCGGCGGCGACAGTCTGAGGACTGCTTGCCGTCCTAATGGCGGAAAGGACGGCCTCATTGGATTTGGCTAATTGAGTGGCGTAGTCGTCGATACGCGTCTCCGTCTGCTTCGCATTGACATCGAGACTTGTCCTCGTGAACGTCGGCTCGACCAGGACGGAGCGAATGTTGAATTGCCGAACTTCGTGGTCAAGCGTTTCAGACAGTCCCTCCAACGCATGCTTGCTGCTGGCATAAAGGCCCATATAAGGTGCGGGGAGAAAGCCGAGAACCGAACTGACATTGACGATCAGACCGGAATTCTGCTGTCGCATCGCAGGCAATATTGCTCGTATCATGCGCAGTGGGCCAAAGAGATTGGTTTCAAAAAGGGCCTTCGCCTCATCGTCCGACGTGCTTTCGACCGGCCCGACGAGAGAGACGCCTGCATTGTTCACCACGACATCAATCCGGCTTGAACGGGACAGAACCCAATCGACGAATTGCCTCACCGACTCGTCATTGTCCACATCGAGACGCCCGTACTCGACACCGGGAACCGGTCCACTTTTGTCCGGATTGCGCGATCCTGCAAACACCTTGAACCCATTCTGTGACAGCAACCTCACGGTCGCCTGCCCTATGCCGGAGGATGCTCCGGTCACCACAACAATCTTGTCTGTCGACATCTACGCTCTCCAAAACTAGCGTTGGACTAGAAATCAATATAGATTTCGTTTGTAATCTATATTTCAATTAGATTGCAAGCGAAATAAAACGCGCTTGCAGAAATTGAGGAGGCACATGGTCAGAAGCGGGAAACATCGGTCGAGTTAATGCGGGATTCTCGCCTGGAGAGTGAAAGGTGTGACGGATGCTTATGCCGTCAATTCACGCCGTTCGCCTGTCCGCTGGTGGATTGCCCAGCGCACGCTGGAACGCGGATCGTTGCTCGCCTCTTTCGACATAGTCCTGCAAGCCAGCGCTATCCAGCAGAATACCAGAGTGCTTGAGCGGCCGCAGTACGCTCACCATCATGAGATCACCGGCGCTGAACTGAGCCCCCTCAAGCCACTCCTTCCCTCCAAGCGTATCGCCCAGTTGCTGGAGCCGCTGACTGAGATGACCAACGCTGCCAGAGGCGATACAGGGCTCGATCGTATTGACCGCTGCAAACATCCACATGATGGAACGCGAGCGCGCATTTGCTTCATCGGGAAGGAGGCCAGCGAAACGCTGTGCTATGTGAAGCACGATCGCACCGGATTCGAAAAGAATGAGATCGCCCTCCTGGTAGATCGGCATCTGGCCGAATGGCTGTATTTCCAGATATTCGGGGCGGCGCATCTCGGAAAAAGTCAGATACCGTAGAGTGTAAGGCTGGCCGACTTCCTCGAGAGCCCACCTGACGCGCATATCCCGGTGATATCCTCTACCCCCGTCGGGCGGATGTTTGAAGATGGATACGACAGGGGTCATGTCAAGGCTCCTCATTGGCAGGATTGAAGCGGGACGAGGGCATGGTTTCCGAAAGGGTACAGTGGGCACTCAAAACACACGCCACCTCTCGCCAGGCAGTATTATCACTCCGCAGCATCATCTGCTGCGGAGGGACGGTGGCTATTCCGCAGCAAGCGAATGCTGCGCTGTTTCCGAGTTTCCGTGCTCTGTCGAACCCATGTCTGCCTTGGGTGGCTTGATGCGGAACCATGCAGCATAGAGCGCCGGCAGGAAGAGCAGGATGATGAGCGTACCCACCGCCGTTCCGCCGATAAGCGTGTAAGCCATCGAACCCCAGAAAACCGAATGCGTCAGGGGAATGAAGGCTAGGACCGCGGCAAGCGCCGTCAGGATGACGGGCCTCGTTCGCTGCACCGTGGCTTCGATAACGGCATGATAGTCGTCCAGGCCCGCGGCCTTGTTTTCCTTGATCTGCTCGGTGAGGATCAACGTGTTGCGCATGAGGATGCCCGCCAGGCCGATAAGACCCAGGATCGCGTTAAACCCGAAAGGCTGGTTGAACAGGATCAGGGTCGGCACGACGCCTGCAAGACCGAGCGGTGCTGTCAGCATCACCATCGTCATCGTCGACAGGCTGCGCACCTGAAGGATGATGACGATCAGGGTCGCTGCGATCATCAGTGGGAACACCTTCACAAGGGCAGTATTCGCCTTGAGGGACTCCTCGATATTGCCGCCCATCTCGATTGTGTAACCAGCAGGCAGAGATGCAACGAGTGGCTGAAGAGCGGTCATCACCTGTTGCGAAACCTCCGGCGGTTGCGTCGCCTCGTTAATGTCGGATCGGACCGTCACCACAGGCGTTCTGTCACGGCGCTTGAGGATCGGCTCTTCGAAGCGCACCTCCGTGTGGCCGATCTGATCGAGGGGGATCGCACGGCCGTCTCTCGTCACGAGCGAGAAGTCCCCGAGTCTGGCAGGATCGAGGCGGATTTCGCCGGCACTTCTCGCCACGACAGGAACGTTTCGGATGTTCTCACGGACTTGCGTGACGGGAACACCGCTCAGCAGGAGCTGTATCTGCTGGGCAGCCTCGGCGGACGACATGCCGATGAGGTTCAGGCGATCCTGATCGGGAACGAACCGGACAACGGGTGTTCGATTACCCCAGTCACGGTTGGCATTTCTGACATCAGGTACCGAGCTCATGAGAGCAAGTGCCTGCTCGGAGATTTTGTACAGCTCTTCGGCATCCGGTCCTTTGATCCGAAACTCGACGGGGAATGGCGTGTAGGGACCAAAGACGAGTTGCGTCACGCGGACGAATGCCTCGGGCGCCAGCCCTTGCGCAACGGCTTCCCGAAGACGCAGTTTCAGCACCTCACGCTCATGGGCGTCGGATGTCAGCACAACGATCTTCGCAAAGGCAGGATCGGGCAGTTCGGGCGACATGGCGAAGAAGAAGCGGGGGGCGCCCTGGCCGATGTAGCTGGTGGCGATCTTCGCTTCGGGTTGCTGCTTCAACCACGCCTCGAGTTTCTTGACCGTGGCGGTTGTCGTTTCGATGCTCGTGCCTTCTGGCATGCGGACTTCGACAAGAACCTCAGGACGGTCCGATGTGGGGAAGAACTGCTGCTTCACCGCACCCATCCCGACGACCGAAAGCGCCATGACAACGCCAACAATGGCGCAGGTCAGGAACTTGTGCTTGACGGTGAATTCGATCGCACCGCGCAGGCGTCTGTAGTTCGGCGTATCGTAAATCGCATGATGGCCGCCTGCCACCGGCTTGATATCGGGAAGCAACTTAACGCCGAGATAGGGCGTAAAGATCACCGCCACGAACCAGGAAACAATCAGTGCGAAACCCACGATCCAGAAGATATTGCCGGCATATTCACCCGCTGCAGAGGCGGCGAAACCGACCGGCATCAGGCCGATAATGGTCACAAGCGTGCCCGACAGCATCGGTGCCGCAGTGTGGCTCCAGGCATAGGCAGCCGCCTTGATGCGATCCATACCCTCTTCCATCTTCACGACCATCACCTCGATGGCGATGATGGCGTCGTCGACAAGCAGGCCAAGTGCCAGGATCAATGCACCGAGCGTGATGCGGTCGAAGAAGCGCCCCGTCTCGAGCATGATGATGAAGACGACAGCAAGCGTCAGAGGCACGGCAAGCGCCACGACAATGCCCACCCGCCAGCCCAGCGCAATGAGGCTGACGAAGAGCACGACGCCGAGGGCCATGGCGAACTTCACCATGAATTCACCCACCGCCGCGTCAATGTTGACGGCCTGATCGCTGACCTTCGTCAGCGTTATGCCAAGGGGCAATGATTGTGCGATCTGGCTCGAGCGCTCTTCAAGAGCCTTGCCAAGCTCCAGACCATTCCAGCCTTGCTGCATGACCACGCCGAGCATGATGGCCGGCTCGCCGTCATGACGGATGACATAGCCTGCCGGCTCCTGATAACCCCGGCGTACCTCAGCAATGTCGGAAAGCTTCAACGCGCGGCCGGAAGCGACGATGGGCGTATCAGCGATAGACTGAACACTGTCAAAGGCACCGTCGAGGCGAATGAAGACCTGCGGACCCTGCGTATCGATCGAGCCAGCGGGCGTAACGGTATTGCGCCGTTGAAGAGCTGCGGCAATGTCCTGAGGAGATATGCCGAGCGTGGCGAGTTTCTCATAGGAGAACTCTACGAATATCTGCTCGGGCTGTTCGCCGAGAATGTTGATCTTCTTCACGCCGGGAACATGAAGCATGTCCTGCCTGATCTTTTCCGCTTCCCGGACGAGATCGCGCATCGGCATGCCCTGCGCCTTGAGAGCGTAAAGGCCGAAGCTGACGTCGGAGTATTCGTCGTTCACGAACGGTCCCAGCACACCCTGCGGCAGGTTTCTGGCTTCATCGCCGAGCTTCTTGCGCGCCTGATAAAATTCTTCAGCGACGGCGCTTGGCGGCGTATTGTCCTTGAGCGTGACGGTAAGATAGGCAAAGCCGGGGCGCGTCGTTGTCTCGACCCGGTCGTACCAGGCCAATTCCTGAATGCGCTTCTCCAGCGGCTCGGCAACGAGATCCTGCATCTCGCGCGCGGTTGCGCCCGGCCAGACAGTCGTGACCGTCAACGTCTTGATGGTGAAGGAAGGGTCTTCGGCGCGTCCCAGCTTGACGAAGGCATAGACGCCGGCAAGCGACAGAAGGACGATGAAGAACAGCGTGACGGCGCGTTCGCGAACCGCAAGGGCGGACAGATTGAGGTTCATCAGTTTGTCACCTCTTTTGTCCCAACGCTGGTGCGAACTTGCGCTCCATCCTTCAGAAGATGTGCGCCAAGCGCAACGACCTCCTCTCCCGGCTTGACGTTAGTGACGACCACTTTCTCTTCGCTTACCCGCTCTACTTTCACATCACGAAACTTCACGACGGACGATTGCTGATCGATCACCCAGACGCCAGTGCGCGTCCCGTCATCCAACAGGGCGCCTATCGGCAGTTCGGCGTGGTTTTGCGCATCTCTGTTCTCGATTTCGATAGTGACGGTCGCCCCCAGTGGAGCATTGGACGCAGCCCCTTCAAGCACCCAGCGCGTTTCATAGGTGCGGGTCTGCTGATCGGCAGAATCGGAGATCTGGCGCAGCTTGGCCTTTTCGGCATTGTTTCTGCCATAAACCGATGCGGAAGCCTGAACTCCAATGTCAGGACGCATGGTTTCGGGTAACCAGACAATGGCTTCGCGCGGACCAGACTTCGCGAGCCGGACAACCGGCTGCCCGGCGGTTACCACCTGGCCCGGCTCACCGAGCGTCTCGACAATGGTTCCATCCGCATCGGCAACGAGAACCGCATATTTTGCTTCGTTCTCCGCGACATCGGCGTCAGCCTGAGCGGCGGCCAACTGTGCCGTCGCCGTATCCAGCAGGGCCTTCGATCGTTCATATTGCTGCGTCGAGGCAGCAGAGGTCTTCACCAGCACGGCAAAGCGTTTCTCATCGGCTTTCGCTTGGACAAATGTCGCCTGTGCTGCGATGACAGCGTTTCGCTTGGCGGTCAGAGCAAGACGAAGATCGGTCTCGTCAAGCCTCATCAATGGCTGTCCAGCGCTTACCTGCTCCCCGACGTCGACAAAACGTTCAACGATCTTTCCGGGAACGCGAAAGCCGAGATTACTCTGGACCCGGGCACCAACGGTTCCGGTAAAGCTGCTGCTCGAATTGCCAGGAAGCCTGGCTGTCGCGAGGTTGACCAGTGGCGCCAAAGTCCGGGGATCGGCAGCCTTTGCCTCGGGTGCCTGCGTCGGAAGCAGCAGCGCTGCGGCTCCGCCTGCGGCCAGCGCCAGCACTGCTGCAGCAGTGACAACAAGTTTCCGTTTCATTTCATCGCCCCTTCTTGACGGCCATCCTGAAAATATTAGATTGCACTCTAACTCTAAAAGACATATAGATGTCAAATGAAATCTAATTGGAGGTCCACATGCGAGTGAGCCGTGTACAGGCAGAGGAAAACCGGGAACGGGTGATCAACGTCGCCAGCCGCTTGTTTCGAGAGCATGGTTTCGACGGGATTGGCCTGAAAGACCTGATGAAGGGTGCGGGGCTCACCCAGGGTGGATTTTACAAGCAGTTCGCATCCAAGGACGATCTTGCGGCGCTTGCATCACGGCGTGCTCTCGAGAGCGCCACGAGAAGGTGGTCTGATGCCGCAGCAGACACGTCGGATCCGCTGGAATCGATCATCACCTTCTACCTTTCCAAAGACCATAGTGGCGAGAAGGCAGAAGGATGCCCGCTCGTTGCTCTCGGCTCCGACGCTGCGCGTCAAACCGCCGAAGTTCGGCGCCCGTTTGAAGACGGTATCCGAGCACACTTCGAGGTGCTTGAACAGCTTATCGGAGAGGGTGACGATAGAACTCGAAGCGACAAGGCCATGGCAATATTGTCCATGATGATCGGTGCGGTGACGCTGTCCAGGATCATTGGGGATGAAGCGCTTTCGACGAGTGTACTCGATGCGGCAGCGAGCGAGGTCCGGCGCATTGCTGGCCGCGATGGCGGCTAACGGATGGTTTTTGGATATTCGTCGCCGATAGCTGGCACAGCTCGGCCGTAGCCCCACGCTATCAGAAGAGAATAGCGCGAACCGCATGTCCCAAGTTCACGACCGGTCATTCGGTCGGGTGCCGAAGGCATGCCAAAATTTTGATCGTTAACAGGTGGAAATGCAAATGCGTCGTGTCGTTGTCACGGGAATGGGAGCCGTCAGCCCCCTTGGTGCAAATGTCGATATCTCCTGGTCCCGGCTTCTTGCTGGCAAAAGCGGAATCCGGCGACTGGGTGACGACATCGTCGGGGATTTGCCTTCAAAAATCGGAGGCGTGGTCCCTTCCCTGGCTGAAGATCCTGAAGGAGGATTTGATCCTGACAAGACCCTGCCCTCGAAGGATCAACGTAAGGTCGACCGCTTCATCATCTTTGCGCTGGCGGCGGCGGAAGAGGCTCTCGCACAGGCGAACTGGAAGCCAGCTTCCGAAGAAGAAAAACTGAGAACGGCGACAATCATCGCATCGGGCATCGGTGGCTTTCCCGCGATAACGGAGGCGGTGCGTACCGTCGACCAACGCGGCGTCCGCCGCCTCTCGCCCTTCACCATTCCATCCTTTCTCGTCAATCTCGCTGCCGGACAAGTCTCTATCCGGCATGGTTTCAGAGGCCCGCTGGGAGCACCGGTGACGGCATGCGCCGCCGGCGTTCAGGCGATTGGCGATGCAGCGCGACTGATCAGGTCCAATGAAGCCGACATTGCGGTTTGTGGCGGAACCGAGGCCTGTATGAACATTGTAAGCCTTGGTGGTTTCGCAGCGGCAAGATCACTATCGACAGGCTTTAACGAGACCCCGGCCAAGGCCTCACGTCCTTTCGACACCGCGCGCGACGGCTTCGTGATGGGTGAAGGCGCAGGCATCCTCGTCATTGAAGCGTTGAGCCACGCCCTTGCTCGTGGTGCGACGCCGATTGCCGAACTCGTCGGGTACGGAACGACGGCCGACGCCCATCACATTACCTCAGGCCCAGAGGACGGAAGCGGCGCGCGCAGGGCGATGGAGATTGCCATCGCGCAGGCAGGTATCGCGCCGCACGAAATCGGCCATCTGAACGCGCATGCGACATCGACCCCGGTTGGAGATCTTGGAGAGCTCAGAGCAATCAAGAGCCTGTTCGGCCAAAAGAAGTCGATCGCCGTCAGCGGCACGAAGTCGGCGACGGGACACCTGCTGGGGGCCGCCGGCGGCCTTGAGGCTATTTTTACGATCCTGGCGCTCCAGCACCAGATCGCGCCCCCGACCTTGAATCTCAGTTCACCAGGCCTTGAGGCCAATGGCATCGACTTTGTCGCAAACGATGCCCGACCTCTCGATGTTGAGTATGCGATATCCAATGGCTTCGGCTTCGGTGGGGTCAATGCAAGTGCAGTGTTTCGACGCTGGCCGAAGAGAGGCAGTCGAACGCCATTGGCTGACTAGCCCCCCGCGCGCGGTCACCTTTGAACAAAGTCTCCACCAGGACACTCCCGCTATGCAACCAACGACTGTCGTTTCACCGCCCGGCATAACGCTCCTCAAGCCGAGGATTGCCGTCATCGGCGTCGGCGGTGGCGGCGGCAATGCTGTCAACAACATGATCATGCAGGGTCTCGAGGGTGCGGAGTTTATCGTTGCGAACACCGATGCCCAGGCTTTGTCCATGTCAAAAGCGCCACGCCTTATCCAGCTTGGCCCGACCGTCACGGAGGGACTTGGCGCCGGATCATTGGCCGATATTGGACAGGCGGCAACCGAAGAGTCGATTGACGAGATCATGGATCACCTCCACGGAACCCATATGTGTTTCGTGACGGCGGGCATGGGGGGCGGAACGGGAACAGGTGCCGCACCCGTTATCGCCCATGCTGCGCGCAAGGCAGGCATACTGACGGTCGGCGTCGTCACCATGCCCTTCACATTCGAAGGTACGCAGCGAATGCGAACAGCGCGGCAGGGAATCGAGCGTCTCAGCGAATGCGCAGACACGGTGATCGTCATCCCCAATCAGAATTTGTTCCGGGTTGCCGATGCGAAGACGACTTTCGCGGATGCATTCGAAATGGCAGATCATGTGCTGCATGCCGGGGTCAGTTCCGTCATCGATTTGATCGCCAAGGAAGGATTGATCAATCTCGACTTCGCCGATGTAAGGTCAGTCATGCGGGACATGGGCCGTGCTGTCATGGGCACGGGCGAGGCAACGGGAGACGCCCGCGCCCGACATGCCGCCGAGGCAGCAATTGCCAATCCGCTGTTCGATGAAGCGTCCGTCAGGGGAGCGAAAGGGCTTCTCGTCTCGATCTCTGGCGGACCGGACATGACCCTTTTTGATGTCGACGAAGCTGCAACTCGTGTTCGCGAAGAAGTCGACGACGACGCGAATATCGTCGTCGGCGCGACTTTCAATGATGCGCTGACAGGGCGGTTAAGAGTTTCCGTTGTCGCAACCGGTTTGCGGCAACCGGCAGAGGTGATCTCTCTTTCAGAGAGAATGGCATAACGCTCGCTCAAACTGCCAGGCATGCAAATGCCGACTTATAAAGTTGATGGCGATGGAGATTTTAAATGTTGAAACGTTTTCGAGAAAAATGGCGATCGTGGGAAGATGTCGTCCTGGGTATCGACGATCCGCAGGGAGACTACCTCATCGCGCTGGAGAAACGGCTGGACCGGCTGGAGACCGAAGTGGCTGGCTTAAAGGCACAGCCCCATGAGGAGGTAGTACGGGAAGACGGCGCCGAAAATAGAGGGTGATGGCTGTATCCTTGCAGTCAGTTGCCGGTGTCGGCTGCGCGCGGCCTAGGTCCAGCGCACGCTGTTGATAGCTCGCTAAGCATCCGGCAAAGGCTAAGAGTATTCTGTGCCCCGCCAACCTTTTTCACCAGTGTGTCTTCAAGTTTCCGAAGACGTTCAAATGCCACTACAAGCCGAGCGCTCCCGTTGCCGGTGAGCAGAAGCCTTCGTGCCCTGCGATCCTCGACATCCACGGACATCGTCACCCAATTCTTTCTCACCAGGGGTTTTAGATTTGAAACGACGGTTGAGTGGTCAAGGCCAAGAAGTAGCGAAACTTCCGATATTCGAGGGGAACCTGCTTCACCAATCGCTGCAAGAAGAAATATCTGCTCTGCCGTTAGTCCTGTCGAGCGCAATGCATCGTTGATCTGGCGGGAGATGATGCGGTTTGTCCGCTGCACGGCAAAGCATAGGTCCCCGGCAAGTGGGTTTTCCACCATTTCAGCTTTTATCGATCCTTGATCGGAAACATGGGTTTTGAACACCTGCACGGGCTCCGGTCTCAAGCTCGTAAGCGATATTTTAGATTGCGTATGAACTCTATATAATTTAGATTTCGAAACCAATCTATTTTTAAATTCTGAGAACCGGTTGCGAACCCAGGCCTTGGGAGCGGAGCAGAGCCTCGGAGAACTTTTTAGGATCAGCCATGGCGGATGTGCTGGACAGCAAAAATTCTCATGTCTCAACAATTTCACAGAAGACACCATATGGAATTCTTCATGGAGCAATCACACCCGCGCTGTTCCGGCTGGCATTGCCCACGGTCGTCGTTCTCGTGGTCCAGACCTTTGTTGGGGTCGCGGAAACCTATTTCGTCAGTTTCCTTGGGACCGAGGCTTTAGCGGGTGTGACCCTCGTCTTTCCGGTCCTCATGCTGATGCAAATGATGTCGAATGGCGGAATTGGAGGCGGAGTTTCCTCAGCCGTGGCGCGAGCGCTGGGTGCCAACCGCCACGCTGATGCCGATGGGCTCGTCTGGCATGCGATTGTTCTGGCCACAGTATTCGGAGCCATTTTCTCAGTCGCTGCAATCCTCCTTGGACCTCTGCTCTACCGCTCAATGGGAGGGACGGGAGAAACCCTGAAGGCCGCCCTCATCTATTCAGGAATTGTGTTCGCAGGCTCCATTCCGATCTGGATCACGGCTTTGCTTTCGGCAGCCCTGCGGGGCGCTAGCAACGTGAACGTGCCTGCACTCGTCATCATCTCCGGCGCGTTCCTTCTCCTCGTCCTGTCGCCGCCGTTGATTTTCGGCTGGGGGCCCTTCCCGCAACTCGGCGTGGCAGGCGGAGGCGCTGCGGTCTTCATTTATTATCTGATCGCGGCACTGGTGCTTGCCCTTTACCTGCGCTCGTCAAGCAGCCCGCTAAAGCTCAAAATTGTGCCGCTGCAAGGTCGACTGTTCAAGGACATTCTGGGTGTCGGCCTGCCTTCCGCTGTCGGCACGATCCAGGTCAATCTGACGGTTACTTTCATAACGGCAGCCGTTGGCCACTTCGGCGCAGATGCGATTGCGGGGTTCGGCATCGCATCGCGGCTTGATTATCTGCAAATTCCCATCATCTTCGGTCTTGGAACCGCTATCGTCACCATGGTTGGGATTAATATCGGAGCGGGCCAGATCGAACGCGCCCGCCGGGTCGCCTGGGTTGGCGCAGGTATTGCATTTGGCATCACGCAGACAATCGGCATTCTCGCCACTCTGTTCCCCATGATTTGGATGAGATTGTTCACGGCAGATCCGGATGTGCAGGAGCTAGGCTCGCAGTATCTGCAAATCGTCGCACCGGCGTATGGTGCGGTTGGATTGGGACTGGCACTTTATTTTGCAAGCCAGGGACTGAAGCGTGTTCTTCTCCCGGTTCTTGCCGGAACAGTCAGGATGATCCTGGCTGCTTTCGTCGGGTGGGCTTCGGTGATCTGGTTTGAGGCGAGTCTCAATTCCCTTTTCCAGATCGTGGCGGTGGCGGCCATCGCATACGGTGGATTAACGGCCCTCGCCGTGCTGCCGCGCCGCATTTTCCATCTTGGCAGGCAACAGGACGTTCAAACTGCCCGGTAGAGACGTCGAGTGCCCAACCAGAAGATCGCCATCGCAAAGGCGTCAACCGGTTGGTTCTCACCGCTGGCTTCGAAAATCATATCAAGATAGACGGAATTTCACCGCTGATGAACTGTCGACAACACGTGTCACCCCAGTCAACAAGCTTGCCTGTACTGCTCCGCCTGCGACAGGCAAGCCGTTATGTAGTTGTAGTTCAGAAAGACGATCGCACGATTAGCTCGAAACTGTTCTGGAACGAGTTGCAGGCGCTTTTGGCAATGGGGATACCCAACGAATTCTGGCCATACGTTCGAACGGAGGTGCTCTCAATGATCCACCACAGCGACCTACCGCCTGGAACGGTTCTCTTTGCCAGAAAAAACAGGCGTGGCGACGTCCTAAGCGTCGTCTCGTGGCGCGCTAAAGGCATCGATACCGAGATTTACACGTCGATTGAACAGGCTTTGGCTGCCGTGAATGCCAAAGATGCTTCGAAGAGGTCCTACGCTTAGACTTTGGCCAACGATATTGTCCGTTGAGATTGATGTGGTCCTATCCGAGCGGCGAGATACGGGCCAACAAATCTGGCAATAGCGCTTTGCCTCGCGGTGAGAGTTCGGCAGCGACCGGAATTCTTTGCACCAGGCGCAAAGCGAGTAGCGGCCTACATAGTGAATTTCGTCTGAGTATTTCCGTGGGCGACAGGCCGTGCAGCGGCCGAGACCGGCAATCTGACGGTTCACGCTTCATAGGCCCGACACATCGCCGGTCCCCGCCGGCTCCCGACGGTCCTATCCTCCTGCAGCACAGACAGGAGAGAACGAAATGCGTGGAGCGGATATTTTGGTGGAAATGCTCATCGGTTACGGGGTCGACACGATTTTCGGCGTCCCGGGGGACACCAACGTTCCTCTCTACGAGGCCCTTCAGTTGCGTGAAGACAAGATTCGTCATGTCATGGCCCGCGATGAGCGTTCAGCCGGCTACATGGCTGACGCCTATGGGCGGTTCACCAATAGACCGGGGGTTTTCGAGTGCCCCTCAGGCGCGGGCGCGATGTATTCGCTGCCCCCGGTCGCCGAATCGAACGGCTCGTCCGTGCCAGTAATTCTTCTCACCATCGACATCCCGCTTCCCGGCGAAGGCCGCGGCGTTCTGACGGAACTCGACTGCGCTAAGCTCTTCGAGCCAGTGACGAAACTGTCCGTTCAGGTGAAATCGCCGGAAAAACTGCCGGAAATCATCCGCCGGGCTTTTCGTGTCGCATGCTCTGGCAAACCCGGCGCCGTGCATCTGCAAATTCCGGAGGACATGCTGCTTGCCGAAGTGGACCCGGGGCGGATCTCCCTTCATGTCGAAGAGGAATGCCGCACCTTCCCCGCTTACCCGACACTGCCGCCGCGCTCGAAGCTGGAGGACCTGCTCAAACTTCTGGCCAGGGCCGAGAGGCCGCTGATCGTGGCAGGCGGCGGGGTAAACCGCGCGCGTGCCGGCGACCGGATCACGCAGCTTGCCGAAAAATACAACGTGCCCATGTGCACGACAATGACCGGCCAAGGCGCCATTGACGACGACCACCGCCTCGCCATCGGCGTCATCGGCGACAACGGCTTTCATCCCCATGCGAACTGGGCGCTGGAGCATTCGGATTTCACGCTCTTCGTTGGCTCGCGCATCGGCTCGGTCGTCACCATCGGCTGGACCTTCCCGCGGATCACCCTCAATCGCCGTCTGGCGCAGATCGATATCTCCCCGGAAATCATGGCGAACAACTATGAGAATCTGCTGTCCATCCAGGGCGATGCCCTGTTGGTTCTGGAAGAACTCCTGACACTGGACGCTGCAATCGAACCCGCCCGACACGAAGCGTGGATCGGCAGCCTCAATGATCGTCGAAAGGTTTTCTGGGAGCACGCCGAGGAAGCGCTTTCCGACGAGCGGGTTCCCTTGCGGCCGGAGAGGGCCGTACGTGCCTTCAATGAGGCCCTCCATGCCTCCTGCAAGCCGGCTTTGATCTACTCCGACGCCGGCACGCCGACGCCCTACATGACGCGCTTCCTTAAAATCAATGATCGTGAAACGCGTTTTGCCATTCCGCGCGCCTTCGGTGGACTCGGTTCGGCCCTTCCCGCCACGGTCGGAGCCTGGCGGGCCGATCCATCCAAGAGGCCGATCGGTCTCTTTGGCGACGGATCGTTCGGCATGACGGTCGGCGAATTGGAAACGCTGGTGCGCTTGCAGGTACCGGCAATCCTTATCCTCTTCAACAACGGCACATTCGGCTGGATCAAGGGCCTCCACCGGCTCAAAGGTCACAATCAGTGCTTTGGCGTCGACTTTCTGGCGCCGCGCGGTCAGGCAATCGCGGAAGCCTATGGCCTCAAGGCATGGACAGCCAAGACAGGTTCGGAACTCGATGCCGCACTCGCAGCCGCCTTTACCCATGACGACGGACCGTGCTTCATTGACGTTCACGTCGAATCCATCGCAGACCGAGTGCCGCCGGTCTATTCCTGGCTATTGAAGCGGGGAGAAGATCCGCTTGAACTGAAGCCCATAGAAAAGTCCTATTTTTGACTTAAGGGATGCGTCAGAGGCAGGAATTGCCGCCGGCGCGCGAATTCGGTAGCAAACCAGTCGCGGAAGATCCGCACATTGGCCGAGTTCATCCGCGCCTGCGGGAAACAGAGATAAAAGCCCTCGCCCGATGTCTGAAGCCTGCTTAGAGCGGGGTTCAAAATCCCCGCGGCCAGTTCGGTGCGCACATGGAATTCGGGAACGATTGCCAGTCCCATACCGTTGATGGCGCATTCAAGGATCATATCGAAGTTCGGCAGGCGCGGGCCATAAATGCGGCTCTTGTAGTGCACGCCTGCACCCCGCAGCCAATGCAGCCACAGGCTCGGGCGGCTGGAATTCTGGATCAGCGGATATTCCAGCAGCGCCTCGTCGTTCGGGAGACCTTGCAGCGGCATCAGCTTCGGCGCGCCAACTACAACCAATTCCTCGTCGAAGAGCAGCTGGCTGCGCGCTCCGCTCCAATTTCCGGTGCCGCGCAGAAACGCCAGATCCAGCTCGGATGTCGCAAAATCGAGATCGTGACGGCAGGGATAAACCTCGAACCATGTCTGGGGATGCGCGGCTGCAAACGCGGTCAGCATCGACGCGCCCCAACGCCGCATCAGTGTCGGCGGAAAGCCGATCTTCAGCATGCTCTGTGCTTTTCGACCGCGGACGGCATCGATGGAGACATCTTCCAGCTTATCGAGAAGGCGCGAAATCTCATCATAATACCGCGTGCCCTCCTCCGTCAGGATCAGTTTAGGCCCGGCGCGCTCGAACAGGGTAAGACCCAGAAAATCTTCAAGGTTTTTTATTTGCCGGCTGATGCCGCTTTGGGTGATCCCCATGTCCTCGGCCGCCTTGGTAAAACTCAAGTGACGCACGGATGCATCGAATGCATGCAGGGCACTCAAGGATGGCAGAAAACGGCGCATGACGAAGCTCCTGTTGGGGATCATGAATAAAAGTCATGAAGAACCCATTTTTCAATGCTTTTCTTTGGGAAAGTTTGAACGCAGTCTTTCCACAAAAGAAAGTGGGAACGACATGGACTACGGCGACAGCATTGACCGCAATCTGCTCAGCATCCTGGAGGAAAACGCACGCGTGCCTGCCAGTGAATTGGCCCGACGTGTCGGCCTCGCACGATCGAGTGTCCAGGAGCGCCTCGAGCGGCTGGAACGCCGCGGCGTCATTCTCGGCTATCGCGCGATCGTCGGTCGCCGCGAGATCGATCAAAGCGTTTCAGCCTATATCTTCATCACCACCGCCATGCGCGCCACGCAAAGGTTATTCGTGGTATTGCGCGGCTACCCGGAGATCTTGACAGCCGATGCGATCAGCGGCCCGGCAAACATCCTCTGCCGTGTGAACGTCAATTTTTTGGAAGATCTGGAAGCCCTGATCGAAGAGCTTGCCCGGATCGAGGAAATCGAGAGCGTGACCTATTCGGTCGTGCTTTCCAATAAAATCAATCGCGACAACGCATTGATCGCCCGCAAGGCGCAATAGGGAACGAATAATCAACTGGGGATATGGCCATGAACAGACGTGACTTCGGAAGAGTAATGCTGCTTGCAGGGGCTGCAGCACTCCTCCCATCTTCCGCACTTCTCGCAGCAACCGAAGGCGCAACGCTCGAAGCGATCCGAGCCCGCGGTACGTTGCGGATCGGCGTGTTTGCAGGCACCGAGCCTTATTATCACAAGAACCTGGCGACCGGAGAGTGGGAAGGTTTCTGCGTCGCAATGGGCCGTGATCTGGCGCAACATATCGGCGTCAAACTGGAGTTGGTCGAGACGACCTGGGGCAATTCCGTGATCGATCTGCAAAGCAACAAGATCGACATCATGTTCGGGCTTAGCAACAATCCGGAGCGCGCCAAGGTTGTCGACTTCACCAAGGCGTTGATGGACAATACTTTCACCCTCGTTGCCCGCAAGGACCTGGAAGTGACGAAGTGGGAGGAGATGAACAGGCCGGAGATGCGGGTAGCCGTCGACCTCGGCTCGACACAGGACAATTTCGCCCGCAAGAACCTGCCGAACTGCACACTGGTCGCGCTCAAATCTGCGGATGAGACCATCCTGGCGCTTCAGTCGGGCCGCGCCGACGCCATCATTCAGGTCGCCCTGCTTGCTGTCGTGACGACGAAGAACCTTGCGCCGAATGTCAAGCTTATCATTCCTGAACCCCATGCAAGCCAGCCGACCACGATTGGTGTGCGCCGCGATCCGAATGGCGAGTTCCGCGATTATGTCGATACCTGGCTTGCGGAGCGCCGCGAGCAGGGCAAGATCTCGAACTGGATTGTCGAAAGCCTCGCACTCGTCGGGGTCGACAAGGCTGCATTGCCTGCAAATCTGACGTTCTGACAGGAACCCAATGTCCGCTTCCTCAGGTGCCTTGGGCATCATCATGCTGGATACGACGTTCGAGCGTCCACCTGGTGATGTCGGCCATGCCGGGTCATGGCGTTTTCCGGTCAAGTTTCGCAAAGTGCGCGGTGCGTCCGTTTCCCTCGTCGTCCGTGCAGGCGGCGAGGGTCTCGTTGAAGATTTCATCGCCGCCGGACGAGAGCTGATCTCGGAGGGCTGCAGCGCAATCATCACGTCTTGCGGCTTCATGGCGCGACATCAGCGGAAATTGGCCGAGGCGCTCGGCGTGCCGGTCGCCGCCTCCAGCCTGATGCAGCTGCCCATGGTGGAAATGACGCTTGGCGCCGGGCTGCGTCCCGGCGTGATAACCTATGATGCCGCCAGCCTGGGTGATGACGTGTTCGAAGCCTGTGGGGCCGATCCATCGGTGCCCGTGCGCGGCGTGCCCTCCGGCGGCGCTTTTCATGCGCTCATCGAGGGCTCCGCGGCATATGATCATGCGGCGCTGGAGGCCGAAGTGATCGATGTTGCCCGAAAGCTCATCGCCGAGCATCCCTCGGTCGGCGCAATCGTGCTGGAATGCACCAACATGCCGCCCTTTGCACAGGCGATCTCGGCAGCCCTCGGCCTTCCGGTATTCGACATCCTGACGCTTGGCGAGTGGCTTTTTACATCAACCTCTCCCCGGATATTCCGCGGGGCCGAACAAAGCGCGCTGTGATGCAGTATCAATGGGACTTCTCCGGCCTTTGGCAGTACCGCGGCCTGTTTCTTCAAGGCTTGGGTTATACGGTCGGCTTTACTGTTCTGACCATCATCTCCGGCATCGTCGTCGGCACGGTCTTCGCTCTTGCCCGGCTCTCTGGGATGAAAGTCGTTACCGTTCCGATCATGACGATCGTGGAACTGTTCCGCTGTACACCTGTCCTCGTGCAACTGGTCTGGTGTTATTATGCCCTGCCCATGCTGGTCGGTATCCAGATTTCGCCAGCGATGGCGGCCTTCATCACGCTGACCATGTACGGCGCCGCGTTTTATGCCGAGATCATCCGGGGCGGCATCGTCTCGATCGATACGGGACAATGGGATGCGGGCCGCGCGATCGGCATGCGGCGAGGCCAGTTGATGGCCAAGATCATCCTGCCGCAGGCCTTGCGCCGCATGGTGCCGCCGCTGGTGAACCAGTCAGTCCTGCAGCTCAAGAACACCTCGCTTCTCTCCGTGCTCGCGGTGCCCGACCTGCTCTATCAAGGTCAACTGGTGACATCCGCCACCTACCGGCCACTCGAAACATACACCCTGATTGCAGCCATCTATCTGGCCGTCCTGTTTCCCATGACACGCCTGGCGCATTGGCTGGAGGGCCGCAGGACATGAATAACGAGATCCAGACGATGGCCGGCACGGAACCGATGATCGAGGTCGTGGGCCTGAAGAAGTCCTTTGGACCGCTGGAGGTCCTGAAAGATATCAATCTTTCCGTGCCACGCGGTCATGTCGTGGCGATGATCGGGCCGAGCGGTTCGGGAAAATCCACCCTGTTGCGCAGCCTCAATCTGCTGTCGTTGCCCGATGCGGGCTGCATCACCATCGGCGGAAGGCGGATGGACTTTTCCTCGGGCCACGTCGCCATGCGCGACCGGGATCTGGCAACCTTCCGCGCCAATACGGGAATGGTGTTTCAAAACTTCAATCTGTTCCCGCACATGAGCGTCATCGACAATGTGATGATCGGGCCGGTGAGCGTGTTGAAACAGGAGAGCAATTCTGCGCGGACACTCGCGATGGAGCTGCTCTCCAAAGTCGGGCTGGTCGAGAAAGCCGATGCACGCCCGGAGCAGCTTTCCGGTGGACAGAAGCAGCGCGTGGCGATTGCCCGGGCACTGGCCATGAAACCGGAGGTCATGCTGTTCGATGAGGCCACCTCGGCACTCGATCCGGCACTGGTGGGTGAGGTTCTGGCGGTCATCCGCCAACTCGCCGAGCAGGGTATGACGATGATCCTCGTCACCCATGAGATGGCTTTCGCCCGCGATGTCGCCGACACCGTCATCTTCATGCAGGACGGCTTCGTCATCGAGTCGGGCGATGCGCGCCAGGTCATCAACGAACCCCGCGAGACGAAAACGCGGGAATTCCTCAGCCATTTCCATGGCGGACTTTCCTGAGAGCAGGACGAAAACGGCAATGACAGGCAAGGTAATCGTGGTCGGCGCGGGCATCATCGGTGCCACCACAGCATTAAGATTAGCGGAAGCGGGCTGGGATGTAGTCCTTTGCGATGGCAATGCGCCAGGCAGCGAGGCCGGCGCAAGCTATGGCAATGGCGGCTGGATCAGCCCGGCATCAATCATCCCGATGAGCATGCCTGGCCTGTGGCGGAAAGTCCCCGGCTTCCTCCTCGACCGAAACGGGCCGCTGACGATCGATTGGGCGTCTCTGCCGCAGCTGGCGCCGTGGCTCCTCCGTTTTTTGTGGGCAGGTGCGAGCAAGGCACGCGTGCGCCGGACGGCGAAATTACTGAACTTCCTGCTGCACGATGGACCCGAACGGCATCTGGAGCTCGCGCGGAAGACCGGACAGGAGCAGCTCATTCTTCAAAAGGGGCTGCTCTACGCCTATCCCGACCGAGCCTCCTTCGAGGCGGAAGCACTGAGCTGGGAGCTGCGTCGCGAGAATGGCGTTGCCTATGCGGAATGGAATGAGGCTGAAATCCGCGAAAGGCTGCCGGCACTCGGCCCTGCCTACCGGTTCGCCATCCATGTGGTCAACGGTGCTCATTGCCGAGACACCGGGCGCTATGTAGCCGGCATTGTGGACGCCGCGCGGCGCAGGGGCGTCCAATTCCACCAATCCGCCGTGACCGCCATCCTCGACGGCGCGACACCGCAGGTCGTGCTCGAGGGCGGCGAAACGTTATCTGCCGACCGCATCGTCGTGGCTGCGGGCATACATTCCGGCTATCTGCTGCGCCCGCTCGGCGTGCGCATTCCGATGCAGAGCGAACGGGGTTACCATGTGACCGTTACATCGGGGCAAACGCCTTTCGAGATCCCCGTGATGCCGAGCACCGGCCGGATGGCCAACACACCGACAGACATGGGTCTGCGCCTTTCGGGCCAGGTCGAGCTCGCATCAGTCGATAAACCTCCGAATTGGGAGCGCGCGCAGGTGCTGCAACGGCATGCCCTGGCGAGCTACCCCTATCTGTCCACGGACAAGACACTCAGGCTTCGGCTCTGGATGGGGCATCGTCCCTCCACACCGGATGGCCTGCCGGTGATCGGCCCGCTGTCGCGGCACCCTGGTCTTGTCGCCGCATTCGGCCACGGGCATGTCGGCATTGCCGCCGCTCCCAAGACAGCAGATCTCGTGCTCGACGCACTCGAAAATCGCATCAGCGGCGAGGCGCTTCCGTTTCTGCCGAACCGTTTCAGGCAATAATTGAACATGACCGGAAATGAATAGATTCCGATGACAGTCGGCCTGGACACTCAAGAACCTTGGCGCCTTGAAGGGAAGTGCACCTGCGACCCGCTGATCTAACGAGTGAAATCTTATGAAGCTCAGCGGCTTAATCGGCTAGGGATTTACAGGAAGACGACTTCATGAGCTCGCCGAGTATAGTTACGCGCGGCGCGTTGACTCGTTAGAGAAAACCCGTGGCAAGAGGGTACTATTGTTCCGTCGCCAGCCAACAATCTCTCGGCTTGCAGCTCACTGGCCAGGCGGAAGGAGAAACCTCGACATCGTTTCAAACTCTTCTATGGATTTGGACTGACGTTTAGCGTCTCAGATCAGGTTGTTCCTCCAGTCACTATCAGGGCAATGATGAGGACGAAGAAAAATGCCTGAAGGTATACCTTCAGAGCCAGTATCAAAGCTGTTAGAGAGGTTGTAGCCAGAGAACGTCTAAACTGAAGCGCCTGTACGTAAAGGTACCAGAGTGTTACTACGACCAACACCGCAGTCCCGATAGCGGCTGCTCCGGCAAACCTCTGGCCACTGACGATATAGGATAGCGAGACCATCAGTGCATAAGCCGCAGCCAAATAACATTGTCCGAAAAATGCGGGCCGCAGGTTCTTCCGCTCAAGAGATAGTCCTCGCTTGCGTACGTAGCAAAGTGCAGCGAACAGAGGCAAAAGTCCGAACAGGAACGATCTCATTATTATCAAATTTTGGTCAGAACTGATAAACGATTTTGCGACTTCGCTCCCGGGATGAATGTGTTCGAGATTTAGACCGAGTTCGGTGAAATGCACAACCGCTAGGGTGATCAGTAGCAGTAATGGCGGACTGAGCGCGTCGGTGTACTGCCGCTCGACACCTTCTTTCAGCTCATGGTCTGAGTAGTCGATCATACGCAGTGGGTGCGTGATCGTAAGCCACATTGTACGTGGATAGTAAATGAACCACGTCATGACTTCGAAGAGTAATTCTTCGAATGAGCGAAGAAGTTTTAGGAAATCCAATCCGGCCTCTATTGATCGGCACCAGGACACTGTTCGATGCCACCGAAACATCTCTCATCGAAAAAGTGGTAAAGCCTCGTCAATACGGAGCGTCTGTGATTAGCGTCGTCATGAAAAAGCGTACCATTGTTTCACGACAGAACACTAGCCATGCGCCAGCTCGATGGCAACTCCTCGAACAATCGGCAGTTTAATCGTGTCCACATCCCCACTGTCTGATGTCACCGGTTCTTCGTGAGGTATGTAGTTGCAATCGCTGAATTCCTAGCCTTTCCAGCTTCCCTATTTGGCTCTGACGAGTTACGTTTCGCTCGACGCATCTCCAGAATTTGCTACCCAGGTGTAGTACACGAAGCGACGCGCGCATCAGAGTGACGGACCCTGAAAGACACATTTCACTCTGCCGGTTAGGAGAAGCCATTCGATGAAGGCCATCAAGTTCCTGATTTTCAGCGCTGCCATTTTTGCGACAGTTCCAGCTTTAGCAAACGACGTAAGGCGCGAAGTTGTGCATTTTGCCGCAGGCTCCTCGACTTCGACCATTACGTCCTCGATCAAGGGCTATCAGACTGTTCAATACGTGATGTCGGTTACTGCCGGCCAGACGATGAACGTTCAGCTCGACTCGCGAAATACGAGCTTGTACTTCAATGTGACAGCGCCTGGCGCCGACGCAGCGATGTATAACAGCGCCATCGACGGCAATGGCACAAGCATCTCAATCCCCTCAAGCGGAAATTATGTAATTGATGTCTACCTGATGCGAAACGCCGCCCGTCGCAACGAGTCCGCGGGTTACGATCTCACGCTCTACGTCGAATAGCCATCTCATCAGAGGCTCCGAGATGATCTCATCGGAACGCGATCTCCCACTATACAACGGAAGGCCGGTTGAGATTGAAGGGATAGGATGGCTTTTTCTTATGGCGTCAGTGATGATCGCCTTTCTGGCGCTCATTTTCATCCCGATGCGCAGCTTCCCGTACAATATTGTCCCGGCGCTTCTGTTTGCCACTATCCCGCTGATGGTTCTCCGAAGAGCAGCCGGGTCGTATTGGAAGTGCCTCTTCCGACCAATTAACCGTCAATCTTTGGCTCTCATGGTGCTCTTCGGCTTGATCACGTTTATCGGATCGCTCGCAACGGGCTGGATGCTCCAACAGTATTTCGAGCTTCGTCCAAACCCGATGTCGGACGCGTTCGCGACCATGTCCACCGTCAAGATCGGAGAGACGTTTGTGGTCACCTGTATCCAGTTGTTTGGAGAGGAGTTACTAGGCATCCTACCATTCCTTGGAATACTTTGGTTCTGCGTAAGACGCCTCCACATGGCGCGAACGTCAGGGATTGTTATAGCTCTGATCATGTCTGGGCTTCTCTTCGGCGCTGCGCATCTGCCAACATATGACTGGCACTGGGCGCAATCTTTAATAGGGATTGGCCTCACCCGTACCCTTCTGACGCTCGCCTTCATCGCTACAAGAAATATCTGGGTGTCTACCGGTGCTCACATCATCAATGATTGGACGGGATTTGTCCTTGCGATTGGTCTCGGGCATTTTCAGACCAACCCGTAGTAATGACACGGCGATATATCAGCCGGACTTAGAAATCGCGTCCCCAGGGAAAAAAGAAAAAGTAACGTTGCGACCCGCATCTAACTTTCTGTGATACGTGTGTCGCTGCGCGACTGGCAAGACGCAAGCCACGTCCATCAAACAAAGTGCTGGCGCGCGTGGGAAGGCTGAACTCCGGAAATCTGCGCGAGTATTATTTAATGCCTGAGTCCTGTGGCCGGAAGGCGATCTCGAAGGCCGTCAGTTGCAGCCCGCACGATACTCTTGCCAGCGGCATGAACTACCAAGCACAGACGGAGAGTACCGATGACTCGAAAATTTGTTGCAATCGAGTGATCACATTGGCCCTTTCGGTCACGTCTTCAGGCGAAAAGCTCTTCGACGACTTGCTCCCCCAGTGCAAAACCCGTCGATGCGCCGCTGCCACTGGTCACAATTACGAGTCGGACATTGTCGGCGGGCTCGTCGATCATGACCGGATTACTGGCCGAAGCATAGGTGCCACACCAACGCGAAACCACCTTTCGACTGGGCAAGTCAAATATTTGATCGAACGCTTCCATCACGAGGTGATCGATGCGTTCCTTGGCAAACGGTTCAGGTGCATCGCCGTAAACGTGACTGTCGCCCACGACGAGTGAGCCATCGGCCGATTGCACCGATATAAGATGAATTCCTTCTGAACGCATCTCTCCAAGCTCACTATCCAGGCGGTCGCAGAGCGCCCGGGCTGGAGCCAGATCGGCAAAGCCTTCGTACCGGCCATAACTCATGTCGGACATTACCGCCGCGCCGAACCGGATAGGCTGGTCCGGCATCACACGGAGCATCTGCAAACTGCAGATACTTGGATTAACAGCCGCTATACGTTCTGGAAAAAGGGTCGAGAAATCATTGCCGGGACATACGATACAAGCCTGCGCTTCGATCACGCCTCGGCTTGTCACGATCTTGGTGCCATCGATCGCGGTGACCGCCGTGTTCCACTGAAATGCCACGCCGTGACGCTGTTCCAGCCACGCAGCAATTTTGGGAAGTGCTTCACGCGATTCAACGCGCAGTTCATGCGGGCTCCAGAGAGCTGCTCGCATGCCATCTTGCCGTATACACGGCACATGCTGCAAAGCTTGAGCAGGTGTTAGACGGCCGCAATCTTCACCCATCGGCGTTGCCAGAAAAGCCTCCATCACCGCTTCGGCTTCGGCTCTGTAAGCTGGCATGACCAACCCTGTGTGAAGCACTTCGATCCCGGCCTCTTTCGCGACGTCTTCCCAGATTTCCCGCGAGCGCCGGGCACGCTCCCACTGCTGGCCTTCCTTTTGTCCAGAGACAGTGATGAAACCGAAATTTCGAATAGACGCGCCGATTGCTTTTGAGTTGCGCTCCACGATCAGAACTGTCTTGCCCCTTCTTACGGCCGCAAACGCCATGGAAAGGCCGACAATACCCGCCCCGACGACGACAAGGTCAAGCTTGCTGTTCATATGATCTTTTCCGCTTTACGGATTGACGCGCAAACCTCGCCGTCAATCAACTCGTTCATTTCTGTTGTTTCCAAGATGGCCTTCCGCACGCCGCCGGTCATCTCCAGGCCTGCGTGCGGATGAGGATTCCTCGCGCAACGCCGGCATGGATGAGCTTGGCGATAACGTTCGTATAGAAAATCATCATGCCCATCGCGGCTGCGGGTGCGATGTCACCTGCATCATCCATGTTGAGCACAGCGACAGACGCCAGCTTCGTGTCAGAAGCGTAGAGAAACACCACGGCGGACACCGTCGTCATTGCATTGACGAAAAGGTAGATCGCGATGCTGAGAATAGCAGGCAGGCAAACGGGGACCGTAACGCGGAAAAACAGTCTGTAGAAGGGCTGTTTCAACGATGATGAGACAGATTCGAACTCGGGATCCATCTGCTTCAGTGCAGTCAGGGCCGTCAGGTGCGCGACGGTGTAAAAGTGTGTCACCGTGCAGACGACCAGAATGGTCATAGTTCCATAGATGGAATTAAGGGGGTTGGCGGGATCGTTGAAGAAGAAGATGTAAGCCAGCCCGAGAACCATTCCGGGGACCGCCATAGGCATCATCGCCAGAAAATGGAACATCCCCCGACCAAGAGCAAAGCCTTGCGCCTTTTCGACCATATACGCCCCGGCGAACACAACAATGGAACCGAATATTGCAGTCAGAAGCGCGAGATGGATTGAATTATAATAGGCATCCCATCCGCCGCCATCCATGAGATCGAACGCAAAATTTTTGACCGTAAGGCTCAGATCGTAGGGCCAGAATTTCACCACGGCTGCGAGTTGGCACATGGCGATGATCCCAAGGACAAACACCGCCACGAGACTGCAGAATGCGAAGCAGGCCGTATCGAACCGCGGGTTTGGCTTCGGGGCATATGGAACGGCGCGAGCCGAAAGCAGTGCAACCTGCCGCCTTTGCATCAATCGGTCGACCGCAAATGCAAGAACGGCGGGGAACAGGAGGATCACGGATACGACAGCGCCCATCTCGAAATTCTGCTGACCGATAACCTGCTTGTAGATGTCAACAGCGAGCATGCCATACTGACCACCGATAACCTTCGGCAGTCCGAAGTCAGTGATGACCAGCGTGAAGACAACGAACGCGGCCGAAACAACGCCATAGCGCGCTCCAGGCACCGTGACGGTCCAGAACGTCCGCCACTTGCTGGCCCTCAGCGAAGCTGCAGCTTCGTAGTGGCGTGCATCGGCGATCGACAGAGCGGTCGAAATGATCATGAACGCATGCGGCAGCGTGAAGAAAATCGAACCAATAACAATCCCGATCGGCCCGTAGATGGAATAACCCAGCAACCAGTCCTTGAATACCCCCTGGTTGCCGAACAGATAAACAAGCGCAATGCCTGGCAACAAGGATGGAACGAGGATAGGAATGGTCAGGATACCCCTCACCGCTCCCTTCCAGGGCATACAGCTCCGTGCGAGTGCATAGGCGAGCGCGAACGCGATGCTGACCGTGGCAACGGTGCTGATCGTAGCCATCAAAACAGAATTACGGATAGATTGTGCAAGAGCCGGCGTGGAGAAGTAAGTCAAGAAATTTGAAAGGCCGAAGTCACGAGCCGGACGAAGAACAACGCGACGAAATGTATTGGAATCGTATTCCTGCCAACTGGTGCCCCGCTGCAACGTCGATCCAACGAGATAGGCAGCGTCGTCTGATGTGCCGCGGATTCGATACTTCACAGGACTGCGGAAGTTGAATTCGGCAAAAAGTTTCGTTGCGGCCAGACGACCGTCGGAGGTGGTGTCGAGGTCTGCACCCGAAAAGGCACCAGTCGCTGCATTCAGTTTTGCGGCGCTTGTCGGATCGGTCCAGTTGAAACCACTTTCATCACTGACCTGGAATTCAAAACTGCCGAGGTCGAAACGGTACGTCGAAAACGACTTGGAAAGCATGACATACAAGGGTGCGGCCAAGGCAACGATCAGATAGAGGCCAATCACGACCATGAGCCCCCGCTTGACAAACTCGTCTCGCGAAATGTCCTGCTTGAGTGTCCTGCCCGCAGGCATCCCGTCCATCACAAGTGACATTATCAGGTTCCTTTCGGATAAAGGAGGAGGCGGTCACGGGGGATTTCGACCTGTATAGCACCGCCAACCTCGATCCTGAGGCGACGCACCGCATTAACGGAAAAGTCCGCAACCAGAATAGTCTCCCCGAGCCGTGGAGCGGTCAGGCGCGTGCGCCAGAACATGCCAAGAAACTCCATATCAAGAACCTGTGCATCAATCAGGTTCTGGGGTGTCACTGGGCGGTCAGCAGCATTCGCGGTGTGGGCATCCGCGCCATGCGGAATGATATCCACCGGGCGGACGACGGCGGTTATTTGCGTGCCGATTGCCATTTGACTGGCATCGCAGGAAAACTCTGAACGACCGATCTCGATCGAACCTATTGTCGCGACGCGCGCTTCAAACTGGTTTGTCTCGCCGATGAAATCGGCGACGAAGAGGGATTTCGGATGCCGGTAGATTTCGGTCGGGGTCCCGATCTGTTCGATCACGCCGTGGTTCATCACTACGATGCGATCTGCCATTGCCAGGGCTTCCTCCTGGTCATGCGTTACCATGATCGTCGTTACGCCGAGCTTTCTTTGCAGCGACTTGATCTCATGGCGCAGGTGAACGCGGACTTTGGCATCAAGAGCTGAAAGCGGCTCATCCAGCAGCAGAAGGCCAGGCGATACCGCAATCGCACGGGCAAGCGCAATACGCTGCTGCTGACCGCCGGAAAGCTGTGACGGATATTTTTTTGCCTGGCTTGAAAGCCCCACAAGCGACAGTAGTTCGGAAACGCGCGCGGCGATCTCTGCGGGGCGACGTCCGGCATTTTCCAATCCGAAGGATATGTTTTTTTCGATCGTCAGGTTTGGAAACAGCGCGTAGGACTGGAAGACAATACCGTAATCGCGCTTCGAAGCCGGGAGGGTGGAAATATCCTTGCCTGCCTGAACAATCGAGCCGCGCGACTGGAGATCCAGCCCTGCGATTGCCCGCAACAACGTCGTCTTGCCGCAGCCGGATGGCCCAAGAAAACAGACGAACTCACCCTGCCTGATCAGGAGCGAGATATCCCTGAGCGCGACGAAGTCGTCATATTGTTTCCACAGGCCGGCAACTTCCAGATACTCCGGCCTCAAACTGTCACCCTCCAGAACAGGGCGCTGTACACTCGTATGTGTCGGTTCGACTGCCAAAGCATGTCTCATGATGTTGCTCCGATCAAAGAAGGCAAGCCTTTCGTTTGACGGGTGGCCGCCGGCCACCCCGTCTGGGTCCCGAGTGGACTACCGCCGCATCAGCTCTTCGGTTCCGACTTTGCGTCAAAGCGTCTCTGCCATTCTTTGAGGATTTCGCCACGATGGTTTGCGGCCCATTCGAAATCGTTCTTGATCATTTTAGACGGAATGTCGGCAGGAAGAAATTCGACCGCCTTTGCAACGCCCGGATAGGCAACAACGGCATAGCCAACGTTGTACATTTCGTTGGCTTCCTTGGTGATCGACCAGTCGACCAAGGTCTTTGCCGCTTCGAGTTTCGAGGTGCCCGCGATGATGGCAGTCGCTTCAGCCTCCCATCCAGAGCCTTCCTTCGGGAAAATGATGTCGATAGGCGCGCCGGCCGCCTTTGCCTTGGCTCCCGGAAACTCGAAGGATACGCCGATGACCGTTTCGCCGGACGCCGCCATCTTGCAGGGCTTGGATCCGGAATGGGTGTAGGCTGAGATATTTTCATGGAGCTTGTCCATGTAACTCCAGGCCTTTTCTTCGCCGAATGTCTGTATCCAGCCGGACACGTCCAGGAAGCCGGTACCCGAAGAGGCTGGGTTGGGCATGACCACGTGCCCCTTGTACTCGGGTTTGGTCAGATCTTCCCAGCTGACGGGTGCCTTCAAACCAAGTTTCTCGCCTTCCTTGGTGTTGTAGCAAAGTGCTGCGACGTAAGCGTCCATTCCCACCCATGAAGGTGGCGTGTCGGCATCAACGAACTTCTTATCGAGGGCTTCGACACCCTTCGGCTGATAGGCTTCAAGCATGCCTTCGGACTTCAGGAGTAGCAGCGAGGTCGCAGCCACACCCCAGACGACATCCGCCTGCGGGTTGTCCTTCTCGGCGAGTAGCTTGGCGGTCATGACGCCGGTCGAGTCCCGCACCCAGTTTATCTTAATGTCAGGATTTGCTTTCTCGAAAGCCTGCTTGTATCGATCAAGATCAACCGCCTCAATTGAAGTATAGACAGTCAATTCTGTCTGGGCGAGTGCAGCAGAGGAAAGCATAGTGGCTGCTGCCAAAGCCATGAAAAAATGCGTGCGCCTGTTCATGTCCGGTTCCTTCATTGAAAATTGAAATGTGCCAAAAATCGCAGGAGACGACCGCATTTTCCGCCGTGGCCCGTCCGCTGGTACCCATTCTGCACGCACGCATCAGTTAGTAAAATTTATTATTCTTATCATTTCCAAAATTGAATCGATGAGATGCACGCCTATGTAACAGGCATATGACGTTCGTCATGCGCAAATATAAATCACTTTTCTAGACGATTTATACTATGTGCCTTAAAATATAGCAGGATTGATGAACTACAAAAAAAGGGACGCGAAAGCGCCCCTTTTTCAAAAGACCGGCATATATGCGTTTACCAGGGAAGAGAGAAGGTCTTGACGTTGGTGAAGCTCTTCATCGCTTCGCTAACGCCTTCCTTGTAGCCATTTCCGGAATCTTTGATCCCACCGAAGGGCGACATCTCGATGCGATAACCAGGGACCTCCCAGATATTGACGGTTCCAACCTTAAGCCCTGCGATATATTTCTGAATTCGACGGAAATCGTTCGTGCAGACGCCAGAAGATAGGCCAAACGCGGTGGAGTTCGATAAAGCGATCAGGGCGTCGTCGTCATCGGGGGCCCGGACAATCGGTATGATCGGTGCAAATGTCTCTTCCATAACCAGCTCGGAAGAGTGCGGGACATGATCGAGGACAATCGGTGGCAAAAGTGCGCCGTTACGGCCGGGATTGTAGAGAACCTCCGCTCCTTGCTCGGCCGCCATGTGAACACGCTTCTCAAATGTCTCAGCTGCCTTGGCGTGAACGACCGTTCCAAGATCGGTCGAGCGATCCATCGGATCACCAAACCGAAGCCTCTTTGCCCGTTCAAGCACGAGGGGAACGAAACGGTCCGCAACACTTTCCTGGCACAGGATACGTTTGACGGCCGTACACCTTTGTCCGGAGTTCTTGGTCGCACCGGCGACGGCAAGGTCGGCCGCCCGCGCGAGATCGTCGTCGGAAAGATCGTTGAGAATAATAAGCGGGTCGTTGCCCCCCAGTTCCAGAACCTGCCGCTTGTAACGGGCATTGGCTGCGATCAGTTTGCCGACGGGTACGCTACCGGTAAAGGTGATGAGATCGAAATCGGGATTGGTGATCATTTCCATTCCGATATCGACAGGCCAACCGGTAACAACGGACAGCATCTCCGGTGGCAGGCCGGCCTCGTAAAGGATATCAGCCAGGACAAGTGCCGTCATTGGCGTCAGTTCGGTCGGCTTCAGAACGACGCAATTGTTCGTCGCGATGGCAGGCGCGATCTTGTGCGCCACCATATTGAGAGGATGGTTGAACGGCGTGATCGCTGAAATCGCAGTCAGGGGCTCGCGCATCGTGAAAATCTTGCGGGCTTTGCCGTGCGGGGTCAGGTCGCAGGAAAAGATTTCGCCGTCGTCGCGAATGCACATCTGCCCGGAGAGCGTCAAGACATCGTAGGCACGTCCGACCTCATAGAGGGAATCCTGCTTCGATATGCCAAGCTCCAGCGTAATCAGATCGGAAATCTCTTCCTTTCTGGCCACCAGCGCGTCGGCAGCCGTCAGCAAGATACGTTGTCTCTCATAACGCGTTAGCTTTGGCTGGTACGCCGCGGCGATTGCAAATGCCTCCCGTGCATGTTCAGCATGGCCCGCCGGCACAGTGCCGACAACCGCATCGTTCCAGGGATAGCGAACTTCGATGACAGCATCCGTCGAGACCGGCCTGCCAGCAATGCGCATCGGTTCATGTCGAAGCTTGAAGTCTGTTTCAGCCTTGGTCATGACATCACCTCAGCTAGCCGGCTGCGCGGCGGCAACAAGCGCGTAGAAGAATGCATCGAAGTTTCGCAGGGAGTTTGCACTGAGGAGATCGGGAAGCTTCCGGTTGACGATGAAGGGAACCCTCTGTTCGGTAAGCCCGCCGTGGGACCGCAACGGCTCATTGAGGGCGGCAAGATCGTGGCGATGCTCGCTGGTTCCAAGGGTCTTGTTTTCCGAAGAGATCAGAACGATGTCGCCGATCCGGTCGTCTGGAAGTTCGAACCGCACACAGGCCTCCGGCCTTGCCAACACCAGATCGATCCCATCGATGGCCGCAAGACGCTCGATGATGTCCTCGCGGCTTGCATCCTCTGGCAGATAGGCGGTCGCAAAGGAGCCCAACGCACCGTGATGGACGACGTAGGGATCGGTGATCGGCAGGATCACGCGCGCCGCGTCTTTCCCCAGCCACTGGTCGAGTACATCCTGGACATAGATCACGTCCGGCGTGCCATCGGCTTTGTGCTTGGGCTTCATGCCGTGGTCGGCGGTAACAACAATGGCAGCACCCATCGCATCAAGCTGCGTCAGGTACTTATCGAACATCTCGTAAAATGAATTCGCTTCGGGAACGCCCGGGGCATACTTGTGCTGAACGTAGTCCGTGGTTGTCAGATACATAACGTCAGGACGAAATTCCTTCAAAAGCTTGACGCCAGCTGCAAAAACAAACTCCGAAAGATCGGCCGAGTAGACTTCGGGCACGGGGAGCCCCAGCCAGGCCGAAGCGTTGTCGATGCCGTTTGCCGCCTTTGTCGACGTGTCGGATTTTTCCGAGGAAAAGCAGATCGCCCGATTATCGTCGAAGCTCAAGCCCTTTCCGAGCAAAGCGCGCAGCTTGTCCTTTGCCGTCACGATGGCAACCTTGGCTCCAGCATCGTAGAACGCCTTGAAGATCGTCGGCGCGCGCAGGAAGCGCGGGTCGTTCATCATGACTTCCTTGCCCGTCTGCGGCTCGTAAAGATAGTTGCCGCAGATGCCATGGATCGATGGCGGCCGGCCGGTCGCAATCGACATGTTGTTCGGGTTGGTGAAGCTTGGAATGACGCTCATCGCCATCCTTTCAGTCCCACTCGCCTTGATGCGCTTCAAGGTCGGCATCAGGCCCGCCTCGATTGCCTCGTCGAGATAGGCTGGTTCGCAACCGTCCAGGCAGATGGCGATCGCCGGCACCAGAGGCCATGGGTAGGAACGCCTGTTTGCATCAACAGTGATTTTGGAAATCTGATTCATTGGAAACTCCGGTATCCTTGATTGGTCAGGCAGCCAAGCGGCTGCGTTCTGCAAGAGCGACTTCGGGAGGGGCTGCGCTGGTAACACCCATTTCTGCGAGCGAAGCACGGGCGGCTTCGACGACCTTGCGCATGACATGTTCGTCCATGCGACCGATGCAGCCGACACGGAAGCTTTCGACAACAGTCAACTTGCCGGGATAAATGATGAAACCTTTGGTCTTCATGAGATCGTAGAATGTTTCGAACCGGAATTTCGGATCAGCCGGGCTGAAAAAGGTGACAATTATTGGCGACAGCCAGTCATCGCCGAGCAGCGTCTCGAAGCCCGCGTCTCGCATTCCAGCCACCATGATATCACGGTTGCGGGTATAGCGGCCTCCTCGTCCAGCGACACCACCTTCCTTACGGTGCAGGCGCAATGCTTCGATGAAGGCTGCCACGACATGGGTGGGCGGCGTGAAGCGCCATTGCCCCGTCTTGTTCATCGCGTCCCATTGAGCGTGAACATCAAGACTCAGCGAGTGGCTGCGGCCTTTGGCGGCCTCAAGCTCTGTCTTGCGTGCAATGACGAAGCCGAACCCGGGAACACCCTCGATGCATTTGTTGGCGGACGAAACGATTGCCTCGTAGCGGAAATCTGCAATCCCCGCCGGTACGGCACCAAACGCACTCATAGAGTCCACAAGAAGCTTGCGACCGCGCGCGTATACAGCTTCCGATATCTCCCTCAAGGGGTTGAGAATGCCCGAACTAGTCTCGCAATGCACGACGATCACATGTGTTATCGCCGCATCGGCATCGAGAGCAGCGGCAACCTCTGCTCCTCGCGGCGGCATATAATCACCCTTGTCGATGATTACATGGCTGCGGTTGATATAGCCCAGCGTCTGCGCAATGCGCTTGCCATAGGCACCATTGATCAAAACCAGAACCTTACCGTCTTTGGGAACAAAGCTTCCGAGCATGGCCTCGACCGAGAACGAACCGCTGCCCTGCATCGGCACGCAGTCGAACTCGCCATTGACGTCTCCTGCAATGTCCAAAAGTTCACGACGAAGCTCTGCGGTCATGGCGCGAAAGTCGCCGTCCCATGAACCCCAGTCCCGAAGCATGGCTTCTTTCACTTCATAGGCAGTCGTCAGAGGACCCGGGGTCAGCAGATAAGGTTCCCCTAATCTCGGAGACTCCAGTGGCTGACGACTTTCCTTCAATGTCTCGATTGTCATTTCCAGTCCTCGCGTTAGAGCTTGTAGGACAAGGATGAGACCTATCGACATATATGTAAAATCGTTCTTTTAGATAAAATCATTACTTACGCCTATACATCACGCGACGGATGTCAGGCGGCTATCGAGCAGGTCACCGCTTGCGATAAGCCGCGGGTAAGCCATGGTCGTGACCAACGAATTGATTTCTTTCAAAGCGCGCGCCATTTCCAAGTGCATGTTGCTGGACTCGATGCTGGCTTGGACACCTTGCTGCAGGCGTAGGATGTGCCGGGTACTGCTAGCCTGTACCATCCGGCGCACATGTTCCTTCTGTCGCACAAGCTGGCGGGCGATCGACGGATCCGGAGACATCAGAAGGCTGGATGCAAGTTTGACATTTGAGGCTACCGTCGAATGGAGTTCGGTTAGTTCTCCCCAGCCCTCTGAAGAAAAATTCTTACCATTCTCAAGTCGCTTCTCAGCCAATTGCAGCAGGCTTTTCACGATCACATCGCCGGCATATTCGAGATGGATTGCTGCTTCCGCCAGTTCCATTCCAAGCCTGGCTTGTTCCTCGTCAAGAACTCCCCGGTTCACGGCGGCGATATAATGTTTGATCTCGCGATGCGCTCGGTTCACCTCGTGATCAAGGTCCTGAAGTTCACAGATTTCGGGCATTGTCGGCGCCTGCATGATTTTCATCACCGGCTCAAGCATGCGAGAAACAAGTTCTCCCATATGCAACACTTCGCGAGCAGCGGCCGCCAACGCAAGGGTTGGAGTCGAAATCAGCGCCTGGTCCAAGGCACTGTCGCGATGGTAAAAGCTTTTTACCTCATCCGAAGGAGGTTTTACGATGAGCTTAAGAAACCTCCCCATTGGATTACATAAGAACAATCCGCAGCCAACAAGCCCGGCATTGAAAATGACGTGCAGATTGACGAGTTGTGCGGCGTCGGATGCGCCAGGTAGCCAGACCATGGGAAGGCCAGCATACAGGGATGCAAGTGTCACGAGGGCTGCACATGCGCGGAAAAGGAGATTACCCAGTGGCGGACGGCGTGCATCGAGCGGCTGCCCCCTTGTCAACCAGACAGCGATCATGGCACCGCCAAGATTCGTGCCAAGGATAAGTGGCACGCCAACGTCGACGGAGATGACCCCCTTCGAAGCAAAGGTCAAAATCAGCAAAATAGCTGCAACACTGGAATGCAGTGCCCATGTGAAAACAGCAGCGAGCAGCATCGCCGTAACAGGATCGCGTCCGATATAGCTCACCAGGATTGGCAGAACCGAGTTTTGAGCGAGAGGCGCGGTCGCACCTCCCACCATCTTCAGGGAGATCAAAAGCAAAGCAGCTCCCAGAACTGCGGTTCCGCCATTCCTGATCACAGCTGATCCCGCCTTAAGATGCGTGAGACCGCCCACGATCAGGAGTGCGGGTGCCAACAGGTGCAGATCGAAAGTTAGCACCTTGACCACCAATGCGGATCCGAGATCGGCGCCTAACAAGACAGCCAGCCCGGTCTCCAGACCAATAAGGCCGCTCGCGGAAAACCCTGCGGTCAGCATCGCAACGGCAGTCGAACTCTGGAACAACACAGCAAGCGCGCACCCGCTGATCGCGGCCCGTATCCGGCCCGTCGGGCCTGACATCGTCCTTCGAATGATCTCACCGAAGGATCGTTCGATACCGGTTCGAAGCAGGCTGATTGCAAACAGCAACAAGACGACCGCAGCCGTAAGTTCGAGCAAGACCGAGTAAATGTTCATGCCAGCGCTCCGCAATGCTCCAGAAAAATCAGGCCAGCATCACTTGTCCCTTTACATAAATCAAATCGTTCGTTTTGATGCATTCATTGGCTGATGCTATACTTGGGGTAAGAAGATGCGGTATGTGCAGTTGCGCGCTTTTCACAATGTGGCGATCCACGGTGGCTTCTCCCGCGCGGCCGAAGCGCTCTTCCTGACCCAGCCAGCCATTTCCGATCAGGTACGCAAACTTGAAGAGGAATACGACGTCCTGCTGTTCAACAGGACCAAGAAGCAGGTCGTACTCACCCACGCGGGCCAGCAGCTCCTGGAAGTCACACGCCGCATGTTCGACACGGAGCAGCAGGCGCTCGACATGTTATCGGAATCGCGTGCGTTGCGCTCCGGAAAACTCCGCATCGTCGCCGACGCGGCGCATCATCTGCTTCACATTCTAGCGGTTTTCCGTAAGACCTACCCTAACGTCCAGATTATCGTCGATGCAGGCAATACCGAAACCGTGACGACCAGCCTGCATTCCTACGACGCGGATATCGGCGTGCTTGGTGAAATCCCCCAAGGCAACGAATTTGAAGTCCTGAAACTCAACTCAACGCCCATTATCGCTTTCGCCAGCAAGGATAATCCGTTGGCTTTGTCCGGAGTGGCCACCTTCGAAGAATTGTCAAAATACCCCTTGGTCATGCGTGAACAGGGATCGAAGACGCGCCAGAAATTAGAGGCCATGGCCAGTGAATGCGGCGTGACATTTATGCCGAGAATTGAAGCAAGAGGCCGGGAAGCAGTACGAGAAATCGTTGCATCGGGTGGTGGTGTCGGGTTTGTATCCTACGCCGAATTCGGACACGATAATCGCCTTCTTCCCATCCGGATCGACGGCCCGCAGATCCTCATGGATGAGGCTCTCATATGCCTGCGCGAACGCAGCGGAGGCAAGCTTGTGCGGGCGTTTTTTGATATAGCTCGTTCGGTGTCTGTAACCTGACAGGTCATCCATGACGGATGGTAACCGCTAGCAATCTTAAGAGAGTATATTACTTTGTGGAAAGGAAGCCTGTGCAGACATGCTCGCGAAGTTCTTCATCTTGACAGGAATCAAACCGCTGGACTTCGACCTAATCCAACCAACCCACTGATTTTAAGTAACGCTACGCGCCAAAAGCATCTAATGATGGCATCTGGTCTGCAACGGTTTCCTGACCTGACACGGCAGGCGTTTAAAACAAACTGAACGCCTGCGACATCGAAGCCCACGAACGGGTGAGGCTTCCCGCAACCATTTCGGCAGTTGCAGGAAGCCAGCGGCGTTTCACTTCGAGATCTTGCGATCAAGGAAGCTTCGAATGAGCGGCGCCATTTCATCCAGCTTGTCTTCAAGCGCAAAATGTCCCGTGTCGATCAGATGGAACTCAGCTTCAGGAAGGTCACGCAGATAGGGATGTGCGCCTTGTTCCGGGAAGATCTGGTCGTTCTTACCCCAGACGATCAGCGTCGGCGGCTTGCGACCGCGGAAGAAAGCCTGGAACTGCGGATATAGCGGCAGGTTCGTGCGGTAGTCGTAGAAGAGGTCGAGTTGGATATCCTTGTTGCCCGGCCGGTCGAGTAGAGCCTGATCATGGACCCAGTTGTCGGGGCTGATGCGGGACAGGTCCTTGACGCCATCGGTATACTGGAACTTGGTTGTTTCAGGTGCGACGAGCACTGAGAGCGCTTCGCGGTCCTTCTTCGCGCCCGACTTCCAGTAGGCGCGGATCGGGTTCCAGAAATCACGAATGCCTTCATCATAGGCATTGCCGTTCTGGACGATCAGGCCGGTGACGCGGTCCGGGTGCTTGAGCGCCAGCCGGTAGCCGACAGGTGCGCCGTAATCCATGACATACATCGAATATTTGGCAGCACCGAGCTTGGTCAGCAGCGTATCGACGATATCGGCATAGTGGCCGAAGGAATATTCGAATTTTGTGTGATCCGGCGCATCGCTCTGGCCGAAGCCCGGATAGTCAGGGGCGATGACGCGGTAGCGATCTGCGAGCAACGGGATCAGGTTGCGAAACATGTGGGACGATGTCGGAAAGCCGTGAAGCAGCACGACGACGGGGCCGTCGGCGGGGCCGGCTTCACGATAGAAGACGTTGACCCCATCGATCTTCATGGAGCGATAATGGACCGTTGCAGGCGCCTGCTGCGTGATGGCAGGTGTTGCGGCGAGGGCCGTCGCGCCTGAAGCGGAAACAAAGATGCTGGCGGATGCGAGAAGCAGTACGGCGAGAGTATGAGACATTGTGGTTTTCCTCAGGAGTGATTGCGGGAGGCTTGTTGCCTGCAACCACCATCGCTCTTTCTTCCTGGAGGGAGAATGCTCGTACTCGACAAGGGATTATTTCATCAGATGATATGAATGCGACAGAATGAGCATGCCAAAAGCAACCTGATCGCCGACTATTTCACCCTGGAAAGCCAAACATCAATTCAAAAGCCGGTTCTCGCGTAGTCTGGATGCAGCCATATCGACGAAGGCACGGACCTTTGCTGGAGCATGGCGTCCTTCAGGATGGAGTATATGAATTGGCAAAGCTGGTTCCTCGAACTCGCTGAGAATGATCTGGAGTTCTCCTGCGACGAGGGCTGGGCCGATCTGGTAATTGAGAACCCTGGTCAGGCCCCATCCCTCACGCGCGGACTGTATCGCCGCTTCGTTGGTATTGCATTGCAGGGCCGCATCCACGGATACGCGCAGATCGCCGGCAAACTTCCATTCAGGTGAAGCCCATGCCGCTGTCGATGCAGCGATGCGGTGGTCTTTGAGATCGTCTGGCGATTTCGGAACGCCGTGGCGCTCGAAATACTTTGGCGAACCGCACATGACGCGACGGACCGTTCCGACCTTGACGGCAGAGAGATTTGAATCCGGGAGATGACCGATACGCACAGCGACATCGATCCCTTCCTCAACAATGTTGACCGGTCGATCGATGAACAGCGTCTTGGCCTTCATCGTCGGATATGTGTCGAGGTAGCTTGTAACAATCGGGAGGACGTACATTTGCCCGAACAGAGCTGACGCGGTTATCGATAAAGTTCCCGTCGGCGTAGCGTAGGAGCCGCCAGCGGCCGCCTCCGCTTCAGCGATATCGGCCAAAATCCGGCGACAGTCTTCAAAATAGCGAGCCCCCGCTTCGGTCATCTTCACAGAGCGGGTGGTCCGCACCAGGAGGCGAGCTCCAATCAGGTCTTCGAGCGAGGCAATCGCTCTCGTGACGGCCGGGGCGCTCATGAACATCTGGCGAGCGGTGTCTGCGAAGCTCTCGGTTTCGGCAACCTTTACAAAGATCCTCATTGCCTGCCACCGATCCATCCTCGTCCCCAATCGCGTTTGTTTCCAGCACCTTAAGTGCTCGGAACCGAAGCCTCAAGAGGCAACTGAGGTTCAGGCGGCCTGCACACGAAGAGAAAGCGCGATGCGTTCGATTTCCTCACAGGTTTCCTCGGAAATGCCAGCGCGTATTGCGCGCTGGCGCGTTTCGCGACAGGCATTCAAAGCGAGTGATACGGCGATCGATGTATTGAAGTCGAAGCTTGAACCCCGCCTTGCCACATCTATCTCGGCGCCGGTCATCCCGAGGGCACGACCGGCTTCTTCTTGTTTGGCAAGTAGAGGCTTGCTCGCATTCGTTCCTGTGAGGGCCAGTTCTATTGAAAGTCTTGCCCGTGGATCAATTGACGAGCCGACCATTCTTCATCTCCTCGGGTTAAGGCTTAAAAGCCGAAATCGGTCAGGCCAGGATGGTCGTCTGGTCTGCGGCCGAGGGGCCAACGAAACTTCCGGTCGGCTTCGGAAATCGGGTGTTCGTTGATGCTGGCGTGACGTTCCCGCATCAGACCGTCCTCGGCGAATTCCCAGTTCTCGTTGCCATAGGCGCGGTACCACTGGCCGCTGTCGTCGCGATATTCGTAGGCATATCGCACGGCGATACGATTGCCGGTGAAAGCCCATAGTTCCTTGATGAGGCGATATTCGAGTTCCTTGTTCCACTTGCGCGTCAGGAATGCCTCGGCCTCGGCGCGGTTCTTTGCGAACTCGGCGCGGTTGCGCCAGCGTGTGTCGAGCGTGTAGGCGAGCGCGACCTTGGCAGCATCGCGACTATTCCAGCCATCTTCGGCTAACCGGACCTTTTCGATGGCACTCTCTCTGGTGAATGGGGGAAGCGGGGGACGAGACATGGAAAAGTTCCTCTGGGGTTGATGGTCAATCGTGGGCGAGGCGGTGCGTCTTGCACCGCCTTCCGGCCAGGCATCACGCAGCTGCTCGGTGGATGCGGGGAAAATCGATTTCTGTGTCGAGGGCCTCATTCACATAATTCGTGAAGATATTGAGGGCGACATGAGCGATGATCTCAACGATTTCCGCGTCGCTGTAGCCTGCGTCGCGAACCTTGGCGATTTCCGCTGGCGCGACGGAACCACGAGCCACCGTCAATGCCCGGGTAAATTCGACGGCCGCCGCCGCCTTGGGGTCCTTCGACGTGCCGTTGCGGTTGGCGGCGATTTCGCTCTCATCGAGCTTGGCGAATTTCGTGCCGGTGAAGGTGTGGGCCGAGAGGCAGTAATCACAGCTGTTGGCTTCAGCCATGGCGAGCGCGATGCGTTCGCGAGTGGCCGGCGGCAACTTGCCTTTGCCGAGTGCGCCCTGGAGCGAGGTCAAGCCCGTCAATGCGGCAGGGCTGTTGGAAACCAGCCGAAAAATGTTCGGAACGGATCCGATCTGCTTCTGGATGGTCTCAAGGATCGGACGAGAGGCTTCCGGAGCGTCTTCGATGGTGGCCGGGGTAGGAATGCGTGACATTGTATTCTCCTTTTTCGGTTGAGAGAAACGTTGCTCTCTTGAGATTGAATATGATCCGGTGGCACAACTTGCTGAAGATCGAAAGGAAACAAGGGACTGTTGCGCTGGACGCAGCAATCGCCGCTTACACAGCAAGCTGCAGGCCGCCTTCCTGTTCGGCTGGAACGGCGCAGCAGAGCAGCACTTCGTCGACGCCGATCTTCGCGGTGGGCTGCTTGACATAAGCGACGGCACCCTTGACGAGCTTCGTCCGGCACGTCCCGCAATTGCCTTCGCGGCAACTGAATTCGGGCTCGAGGCCTCGCGCCTCGGAGAACTCCAGGAGAGTGCCGGAACCAGGTGTCCACCGTGCTTCTTTCAGGGAGTTCGTGAATATGACCGGCACCGGTTTATCCGACGGCTGCGCGGCGGGAGATATCACGGCTGGTGTAGCAAGCCCCGTGCGGATGAGCGACGACGGGCCGAAGGCTTCCGCCTGGATACGATCGTCAGCGATGTTGAAAGCCCGCAACCCGTCATAAAGCCCCTGCGTGAACTGGGCAGGTCCGCAGAGATAGAAATCATAGTCGTTGAAGGGGAGAAACCGCGTCAGCATCGCCATATCGATCCGCCCCGCGGCGTCATAATCCCTGCCCTCTTCAGCATCCGTGGGGTCGCTGAGAACCCTGACCAAGCGCACGGCGCCCTTCGTCACGCCGATAAGGTTGGCGATCTCCTTGTCGAACGGCCTATCGGCCTTGGAACGAGACGCATGGAATAGCGTCACCGGGCGGACGCGTTGCTTGCGGAGCCCCTCATAGACGACATGACGGAGCATCGCGAGCAGCGGCGTGATGCCGACGCCGCCTGCGAGAAGAACCGCCGGACGGGTCGACCCGGCGTCGATGCTGAAGTCGCCGGCCGGCGCGCGCACCTCGATGACATCGCCAACGGCAGCATTATCATGCAAGAACTGCGAAATCCGGCCGTCTCGCTTGACGCTGATGCGGTAGATACCATCGGACGGCGCAACCGAAAGCGTATAGGTGCGGATGATCGACTTTTCTTCGCCGGGCAGCTTTATCCGTATAGGTAGATGTTGACCCGCCCTATGGGGGAGCAGCCCTGCGCCATCGCCGGGCTGCAGATGGAAAGACTTGATCGTTGCGCTCTCATCAACGATCGCGGTGACGGTCATTGGCCGCCAGCTTGTGGCAAGCTCTGTCGCGCGGAGACGGTCGGCGGCTTGGCTCCAGCTGCCTGTCATCAGGGAGCTTGGCGACCAGCCGTCTTTCTGGAATGCCCATCTTAAAGCCAATGCATTGCGGCGACGAACGATACGTGTCGGCTTGAATGTCCAAAACCGCTCAGCGCTTTGAAACGCGTCGATTTCGGGTGAGTCGAATATGACTTCGGCCTTCCCCGTCATCTGCAGCACATCGCCCGTTGCGAAATCCACGAACAGAAGTCCTGCCTTTCCGTTCAGCAGGATGTTGCCAAGCGTCGCGAAGAAAAGATTTCCATCAAAGTCGGGGATCGTCAGGACGCCGTCGTCGCCAACGCGAACAAATCCGGCATTGCCGCCACGGTGGGAGACATCCACCTGGCGCCGGTCTTCGCGATCGACGTAGGAGGCAACAAAAAAAGCATCGGCTTGCTGGATGATCGCGCGTGCCTGATCATCCAGCACGGGCAGTTCCTCCGCCTCACCCTGGAACGGTGCTCCCGGTTGGCGCTCGAACGCGAAGTCGCGCAGCTGGATGTAACGCGGGCAGTTTCCAAAACTCTGGTCAACATCGACGCGGAAACCGCCCTCTATCGTTGAGACAAAACCGTTCATGCGGTTGCGACGACGGGTGTGCATCTCGATACCGAGAAGACCAATCGGGAGGCCGTCCGCCAACCCTTCACTTGCGGGATCACTTGGATCTCGGGTCGCGGCGATGTCCAGCACAACAGGCGAAGGCGACGACATGAACCCCGGCTGACCTTCGACAAAAGTCGCCCAGGCATCACCGGCTTGGTCGACGCTGCCAAGGACGATGAACGGCAGTTGCGCATAAAAGTCGCGATGCTGGTCCGGCATGAAATCGCGAACGACACGCTGACCGACTGCGGCCATGCGTTCCTTTACGCCGAGCTTTTCCTGGATAAAGGTCTCGCCTTCATGCCACGTCGGCAGTTTTGTGAGGGTCATGGACATCTGCGTTCTCCAGGGGAAAGAGGCGAAGGGCGCGCGACGTATCGCACACCCTGTCGAGGGTCAGGCGGCAAGGCCGACCGGCGTCTTGACGAAGTCGACGAAGCCCGGAAGTTGTTCGACCCGACGCAAGAGAGCATTCACGGACGGATAGGCGCTCAGATCGACATTGCCCTCCGGAGCGCGCGCGACGTAGCTGTAGATAGCGACATCGGCAATCGTCGGGTGATTGCCCACAAGCCATTCCCGCCCTTGCAGCTGGCTCTCGATCCGGCCAAGGATGGTGTGTGCACGGCCAATGACCTCTTCCGGATTGAACTTGGCGCCGAAGACCGTCACCAGACGGGCAGCGGCCGGTCCGTAGGCGATCTCGCCTGCCGCAACCGAAAGCCAGCGCTGAACCTCAGCCGCCCCTTTTGCGTCTTCCGGAAGCCATTCCGTCCGGCCTGCCTTCTTGGCGAGGTAGACCAGGATCGCGTTGGAGTCGGAAATGAAGACATCGCCATCCGCCAGCACCGGTACTTGCCCGAAAGGATTCATCTTCAGGAAGTCGGGGTGCTTGTGGGCGCCAGCCTTCAGATCGACCTCGACCAGCTCGTGGGGGAGCCCGATCAGCGAGAGGAAAAGCCGGGCACGGTGCGCGTGGCCTGACAGCGGATGGTGATAAAGTTTCATGTGATCGCTCCTGATTGAAGACCGGGTCCTTTCCCGATCCATGCGCAAAGGATGCAACGGGCGATCAGCGGGCTGAATACTCATCTTTGACAGTGCACCGTTACGCTGTGTGCAACAGTGCTTGGAACCGATCCGCGTGGTGAGCTCGATGGATGGGCCCGCTAAAAGCTACTGGTTACCGCAGAGTTGGCGAGAGATTCCTCAGTCCTGAGGCTGGGTCTCAACGTGGCTGCCGTGTCGAACGTCCCTGATGAGATCGACGAACCGCCGCAGTTTGGCGGGGATATTCCGCCTTCCCGGATAATAAAGGCAGAGCCCCGGATAGGGCGGGGTCCAGTCGGCAAGAACCTGCTCCAGCCTTCCAGCCGCGACGTCGTCTGATACCTGCCATTCATTCAGATAGGCAAGTCCGGCTCCTTCCCGGGCCGCCCGGAGCATCAGGTCGCTATCGTCGAGCGTGAGCTTGCCGGGAGCGTCGAGCATGATGCTCTCTCCTCGCTTTTCGAACTCCCAGCGATAGAGCGTGCCGCTCGCCATTCTGGCCCGAATGCACTCGTGGTTCTGAAGATCTGCCGGAACCTGCGGCTTTCCATGCTGGCGGAAATATTCGACCGAACCGACGATGGCCGGCCGGACGCTGTCGCCGATAGGAACGACGACCATGTCGGGCGGAACGGCTTCCCGAATCCTTATCCCCGCGTCGAAACCCCTGGCATTGACATCGACGAGTGCCCCCTCCGTGACAATCTCCACCGCCATCTGCGGGTTCCTTCGCATGTATTCCAGGATCAGCGGCGTCAGGATCATCCGGGTCGCACCCACCGACGTGTTGATGCGCAGAGTACCCGTGGCTTCGGCACGATGCTCGTCGACATGCTCGACGGCGTTGCGAATGGCCTCCAGCGCCGGACCGACGCTCGCCACGAATTGTTCGCCTGCGGCGGAAAGGACCACGCTGCGCGTCGAACGGTTGAACAGTCTGACGCCCATGCGCGCCTCCAGCGTAGCTATTTGCTGGCTGAGCGACGACGACGGGATCCCAAGCTCGCGCGCTGCGGCCCGAAACCCGCCTCTGGAAGACACCGCGAGAACTGCTTCGAGTTCGGCGAGCGAGCCACGCATCATTGTCCGTCATCTCCTATCAGGCTGAACGATTTTGGCCAGCTTATCAGGACAGTCCTGAAATGCCACATAGGCCTGGCAGTCGGAAGGAGTTTCAAATGCGCAACATCGACAAGATCTATATCGACGGTCAGTTCGTCACGCCAAAGGGCACCGAAATGGCCGATCTCCACAATCCGTCCACGGAAGAGAAGATCGGCACGGTTAGGCTTGGCGGCGGCGAGGATGCCTGGGAAGCCGTCGCGGCGGCAAAGCGCGCCTTCCCCGAGTTCTCACGCACGTCGAAGGCCGAGCGCATCGATATGCTGAAACGCTTGAACGCCGCAGTCGCCGCGCGCGTCTCTGACCTCACCGAAGCAATGGCGCTCGAATATGGCGCTCCGCAGAACTTCACGCGTTTTGCTATTCCCCATGCCGCTTCGAGCTTCCTCACCATGGCGTCCGTTCTGGAGGACTATGAATTCGAGCGCCAAATGGGCCGCGCCCGCGTGGTCATGCAGCCGTCTGGCGTTGCTGCGGCTATCACCCCCTGGAACAGCGATATCGGTTTCATCACCTCAAAGCTCGCAACCGCCATCGCCGCCGGTTCGACCATCGTCATCAAGCCGAGCGAAATGAGCGCGATCCAGACGCAGATCCTGACGGCGTGTTTGCATGAAGCGGGTCTGCCGAAGGGTGTATTCAACATCGTCAACGGGTTCGGCAATGTCGTCGGTGCGGAACTCAGCCGGCATCCAGACATCACAAAGGTGACCTTCACGGGCTCAACCGCCGTTGGTAGGGAAATCATGCGAAACGCGGCCGAGAGCTTCAAGCGCGTCACGTTGGAACTTGGCGGCAAGGGGCCGAACATCATTCTCGACGATGCCGATCTTGACGTCGTCATTCCTGCCGTACTGCGGATGGGCTTTATCAACAGCGGTCAGGCCTGCATCGCCGGCACTCGCATTCTGGTTCCGAGCCCTCGGCTCGATGACGTCCTGGTCCGGCTGAAGCAGGAGATCGAGACGTTCAAGGTCGGCGCCCCGAGCGATCCCGACGCAATGATCGGGCCGATGGTGAGCCGCAAGCAGTACGATCGCGTCCAGTCCTACATCGAACTGGGAACGCGCGAAGGCGCCCGTCTCCTGACGGGTGGCCCTGGGCGGCCCGCCGGTCTGGATCGCGGTTGGTTTACGAAGCCAACGATCTTTTTCGGCGTGGACAATCAGATGAGGATCGCACGCGAAGAGATTTTTGGGCCGGTCCTGTCGGTCATCGCCTACCGCGACGAAGACGAAGCCATGTCTATCGCAAACGACACCCCCTACGGCCTCCAGGCCTATCTGCATGGCACCGACGCCGCTCATATGCAGCGGCTTGCGGATCGACTGGACAGCGGGCGGGTGGTCGTCAACGGCGCGCCGCATGAACCGCTCGCTCCCTTTGGCGGGTTCAAGCAGTCGGGGATCGGTCGCGAGTATGGGGTGTTCGGCCTCGAGGCGTTCTTAGAACCGAAAGCCGTTATCGCCTGATAAGCTGAGTTTGAGCGGACCGCGTCACGGATTCCGAATTTGGAGGAGGACCTTTCCGACAGCCTTGCCGCTCTCCTGAAACTCGTGGGCATCGGCCACTGCGTCGAGGGCATATGTTTTCGCGATCTGCGGAACGTATGTCCCCAAAGCGGCGCAGGCCGAAATCTCCTCAGTCGCCTGACGCATCGCCGCTTCCGGCATGGTGTAGACATAGACGAAACGGAACGAGAAGCCTCCAAGCAGCGCCTTGAAGAACGGGATTGTGAGCTTAGCCTCCGGTGATTCCGTCGAGTAGGCCGAAACGACACCGTCGCGGGCGAGGCAGGAGATTGCCACTTCGATATTGGCGGAGATATCGACATCCACGATACGATCGACACCATGGCCGCCCGTCGCCGATCGTATGGCATGCGGGACGTTCTCCTCGTGCCGGTTGAGCACAAGGTCGGCCCCAGCCGCTCGCGCCACCTCTGCCTGCTCCTCGCGGCTCACCGTCGCCGCCACCCATGCCCCCGCCCATTTCGCAAGCAGGATCGCCGCGTTGCCGACCGCCCCAGCGCCACCCTGCACCAGAACCCGCTTGCCGCGCAGGTCACCATCGGCGAACAGGCAGCGATGCGCCGTCATCGCAGGAACGCCGAGTGAGGCCCCGATCTCAAAGGACACGTTGTCGGCCAGCATGACGGCCTGCGCGGACGGCACGACAACGAATTCCGCAGCTGTCCCAAACGCGCGGCCCCATTGCGCCATGTAGATCCAGACCCTCTCGCCGATTCTTGTATCAGGGACGCCGGGGCCGACGGCGTCGATCACGCCCGCGCCGTCCTGATGTGGAACGATCCGCGCGAATGGCATGGCCTTATCCCCGAATCCGGTTCTCGTCTTGATGTCGGAAGGATTGATGCCCGAGGCAGCCACCTTCACCCTGACCTCGCCGGCGCCCGGCTGTGGGTCGGGCAAGTCACCGACAACAAGCACCTCTCTCGCAGCTCCTTGTTTCTCGTAAAACGCAGCGCGCATGACAACACCTCCAATCAACTCGCTCCAATTAGGCGCGGTACAGGCAATCTTGCAAGTAGGCAACAGTTCTGCCTATAGGGATAGAAAGTACACCATTGGAGACCAGGATGAGCCTTGGCCAGAAGTGTCCCGTCGAGACCACCGTCGATGTCACCGGCGGCAAGTGGAAGCCCATGATCATTTACCGGCTGCTGGACGGGCCACGCCGGTTTGGCGAGCTGCGCCGCCTGGTCGGCGATCCGAGCCAGCGATCATTGACGATGCAGCTCCGGGAGCTTGAAGCTGACGGGATTGTCGCCCGCGAAGTCTTCGCTGAAGTCCCGCCGCGCGTGGAGTATTCGCTCACACCGTTCGGGCAGACGCTCGCGCCCGTGCTCATGGCCATGCGCGACTGGGGCGTCGCGTTTCAGGAGCGTCGGCTCTCCGCACGAGGTTAGGACGCATCCCCTGCGGCGCTCGCCGAGAACCGCGCGACAAAGAAATCGATCAGCACCCTGACCTTCCGCGAGACATGCGATCCCGGCGGCCGCACGATGTAGACGCCGATCTCCGGCAGGCTGTATTCCGTCATGATCGGCACGAGCGCGCCCGCCGTCACGTAGCTTTGCGCGATCACGACAGGAAGGGCCGCGACACCCAGCCCGGCCGCCGTCCCTTCGGCGATGCCCACGGCGCTGTCCGCCTTGAACCTTCCCTGCCCGTTGACGACGACCGTGCGGCTGCCGTCCGACACCCTCCAGCTTTCGGTCCCTTGAAGGATGGCCTGGTGTTCGAGCAGGTCCGAGGGCGTTTTCGGGATGCCGCGGGCACTCAGGTAGTCTGGATTGGCGAACAATCCGGCCGCAAAGGCGCCGATCTTGCGCGCCGTCAAATTTGAATCCTGAAGGTAGCCGACCCGTATGCCGCAATCGAACCCTTCTGCCACCAGATCAACGTACCGGTCGCTGTAGTGCGCGTGAAGCTGCATCAGCGGATGGCGGCGGGCAAGCTCGGCCAGCGCCGGCGCGAAGTGTCCGGGACCGAAGGACGAAGGAACCGCCACGCGTAGTCGTCCCCGCAACTCCCCGGTCGGCAACATTTCCTCGCGCGCCACGTCCATTTCCAGGCACATGCGCGCCGCATGCTCGCGGAAGGAAACACCGGCTTCGGTGAGTGATGCGCCTCTGGTCGTGCGCGCTAAAAGCTGAACGCCCAGTTCGCTTTCGAGGCGGACGAGCCGCCGGCTGACGATCGATTTCGGCAGTCCGAGACGCCGGGCCGCGACCGTGATCCCTCCGCCGTCGGCAACCTCAACGAAGGTCTGCATGTCCTCGAAGCTGATCATGTTTGCGTTCCATTTTTCGTTCTACAGAGTGGCAAATCATAGAGCTACCGCACCACCGATCGCAACGCCAAATTCAAGTCATCGAGCGGATCGAAACCGAATTTCACCCACCGCCGACAAGCAAAAGGAACACGACAATGCATAATAACGTCTTCACCCCCGAAAATTCCGCCATGCTGCTGATCGACCATCAGATCGGCACGATGGCCTGGACCCACTCGCACGATATCAACCTGGTCAAGCAAAACGCGCTGAAACTCGCCCGAATCGCCAAGGCCGCCAATATCCCGACCATCCTGACATCCAGCATGGAAGACCAGATCCAGGGACCGCTGCTTCCGGAACTCAAGGAAATCCTGCCCGAAGCCTTTGACGCCCGTATCAAGCGCCCCGGTATCGTCAACGCCATGCACCACGACGGCTTCAACCAGGCGGTCAAGGCGACCGGCCGCAAGAAGTTGTTCGTTGCAGGCGTCACGACAGAAATCTGCGTCACCTTCCCGGTCTTGCAGATGCTCGACGAAGGCTACGAGGTTCAGGTCTCGGCGGATGCTTCCGCCTCCTACACCAAGTACGGCGACGACCTTGCTCTCCGTCGCATGGAAAAGGCCGGAGCCATCATCACCACCGTCGACCAGATCATCTCCGAACTTGCCGTCGACTGGACGAGCCCGCTCGGTCAGAAGCTGGTCGGCATCCTGAACTATCACTGATGTCGGAACGATATCGTGTTCATCGGCGCGGGCGATAATCGCCCGCGCCCGAAATGGAAGGAAATTCCAATGACCATCACCAAGATTTCCGCAGGCCGGATGCGCGGGAACATCGACCAAGGCTTCGGCGTCGAAATCCTGTATCCGGGTCTCTCCCTGACGGCCGATGATAGCGGAATAGGTCCGATCGGCAGGATCGATCGCGCCCAGGTGCAACCCGGTCACCTCATCGGCATGCACCCGCACAAGGACGATGAGATCCTGACCTACATCCGCAGCGGCGAGATGCTCCATCGCGATACGGTCGGAAACGAGAAGAAGCTCGACAAGACGCATTTCATGATGATGAATGCCGGCCACACCTTCCAGCACGAAGAGCTGATGCTCGGAAACAGCCCGGTTCGAGCGCTGCAAATCTTCCTGCGGCCCAACGCTCCCGATCTTGAGCCGATGGTGCAGTTTCATGATTTCGTTGACGCGAGCAGTGAAAACGAGTGGCGATTGATTGCCGAGCCAAAGGAGGCGCCGCTTATTGTGCGATCCAATGTCCGGGTGTTCGATGCCCACATCAAGAAGGGCACGCAGCTGGGCCTCCCCGCCGCGGCCGATCCCGGGACAGCTTTTCTGCTCTATGTCTTCGACGGGGCGATAGATTTCGGCGACGTCACGATCGTTAGCGGCGAAAGCGCGTTCGCGCGTCGGGTTGATGACAAGCCCATAGCCAAAACCGATTCCGATGTCGTCCTGTTCGCGCTCAACCCGGAAGCCGAGGTGTTTCGCGGCGGCATGTTCAGCGGGAACCAGAAACGTATGGGATGAAACTCAAGAAGACACGATTATGGATGGCGGAGTGGGAGATCATCGTTCTGCTCCTCGCCTTGAAGGGAACCGAACTACGGCAGCTATCAGCTGCCTGCTCATCTGCCGTTTATTGATTTCCTGTTGCGGGGAGCCTCAACTCCAACGCGGCGGAGTCCCGATATGATTTTTGAGCGCCTCGGTGAATGCTCTGATCTTCGCAGATGGCACCTGGAGCGCACGAAGAAGATAGATCCCGGAAGGCCTTTCATTCCAACCTTCGCCCGATAGCGGTAGGCGGACAAGATCACCCGCCTGGACGGAAGGCCCCGAGACCCAGCTCGGCAGGAACGCCACCCCCATCCCGGCGATCGCAGCCCCGTTCATCGCTTCAAAATCGTCGGACCGGAATACGACGCGCTCGCACGCCTCCCCTATTGGCGCGCCAAGAATATTAGACCAACCGAGAAGATCGTTACCGTGGAGCTTATCGAGGACACGATGTTGGCGAAGCGCATCTGCACTTTCCGGCACCCCATATTGCTCAAGATAGGCAGGGCTCGCCACGATGATGCGATCAAGAGGCGCCAGCCTGGTTGCGATCAACGTGCTATCCTGTAGATCACCCATCCTCACCACCAGATCGAGCCGCTCTGCGACGGGGTCGGCCAGCCTTTCGGTGAGATCCAGCTCGACATGCAGGTTCGGATAATCTCGCGCGAGAGATGCGAGAACAGGGATGACGTAGCGTTTTCCGAACGTCGGGAAGCAGGCGATCCGCAACGTGCCGCTGACCGCACCATCGAAAGCGGCAACCTCGGCATGGGTGTCGGCCAGATCGTCAAGCAGGCGCTGGACGCGCTCAAACAGGTGACGGCCCGCGTCCGTCAAAGACAGCGCCCGTGTCGAGCGAACGAGGAGAGGAACTCCGAGGTCCTTCTCCAGCGCATCGATCTGTCGAACGACAGCCGAGGGCGTGACGGCCCGGCGCCGAGACGCAGCCGAGAAGCTTCCGGTGCGGACGACATCGACGTAAACAGCGAGATGTTCTGCGAACCGTCGGTCCCTCATCTTTGCCTAAGACGCAAAACCGTTTCGACCATTCAGTTCGTTATCATCTGCAAGCATTTGTAGCACTTTCCTTCTCGTGAAGGTGTCTATGGCTCACAAAGCTACGGCGACAGCACTATTCTCGGGCTTGAAGTCGCTGGTCAGGTCATCGCCATGGGGGACGGGGTGAGCGGATTTGCAGTCGGAGACCGTGTCATGGGCATTGTCGGTGGCGGCGCCTACGCCCAATATGCGCGCCTAGACTACGGGATGGCCGCTCCGGGCTTGTCGCAAATTTTCTAGCTTAACGGAAAGTTGACCATCGGAAGAGAAATTCGCGCTCCAAAAGTTGCGGAGCAAGCCAATGATTCTGAATGCCATTGCCGAAAAGCTAAAGCGCCAATCAAAGGACGATTTCAAGGGAAGGCATTTCGAGGCGTGGGTGATCGTGCAGGCGGTTACGTGGTATTTGCGATACCCGCTCAGTTATCGGGATCTGGACGAGATGTTCCGTGAGCGTGGCTTCGAGGTCGATCACAGCACGATCAATCGGTGGGTTCTGGTTTATTCGCCCATTATCGAGAAGCGGCTTCGCCGGTTTCGCCGACCACATTGTGGATCGGTGCGGATCGACGAGACTTATGTGAAGGTCCGCGGCAAATGGCGATACCTGTATCGCGCCATCGACAAAGCAGGAAATCCCGTTGATTTCCTGCTGACAGCCAAGCGCGACCTCGATGCCGCCAAGCGTTTCTTCCGCAAAATGCTGAAAGATGATCCGTTATTGTCGCCCGGCAGGATCGGCACGGATGGCGCCAATACGTTTCCATCGACGATTAAAACGTCGGTTGACGATGGGCTTCTGCATCCGGATTCCGTGCACTACGTCACCAAACACCTGCAGCAAGGCATCGAGAGCGACCATTTCCGGGTGAAGAAGAACATGCCGAAGATTGGTGGCTTCCAGTCATTCAACACGGCGCGGCGAACGATCGCGGGTTTCGAGGCGATGCTGTGGCTAAGGCAGGGCTTCGGTTTTTCAGGCGGCTGGACCGTAAACGACCAGAATGATCTCCTTGCGCGCCTCTTCGGACTTCAAAAGGTTAACAAAGCGTGAAAGCAGCGGCGGTCAGAGGGTAATTGCGACGTGCAGAAATGATTGCGACAAGCCCGTTTTTGGCTTCTGAACTTCTGCTTTCGCTTCTATGATGATCCTCTTAGCCTCACCAACAGGCTTCTGGTCACGAACTTTTCCAACATATATGTGCTGACAGAGGCCGACAGCGCCCCTGTCAGCTAGGCCTTCAACTCACAGGAACCGGCTGTTTTCTCGACACGGATTCAATGGCAGCAAGGGCGATCGCCAGAGCGTTGCGAGCATCAGCTCCCGTGGGTGCATTCTTAACAACACCGCGACGAGCCGCCTCAACGAAAGAAGCAAGCTGCGCCGTGTAGGCTTGGACGAAGTGGTCCGTGTCGCGCCGCCATGTGTCGTTGGATACGCCAGTCGCGTCGAACAGCGTCATGCTCGAACGTCGTACGTCGCCCATCGTGACCATTCCGCCGGAGCCGAATACTTCGCCGCGAATATCGTAGCCGTACATTGCAGAGAAGTTTGCTTCCGCAACCGCAATAGACCCGTTGTCAAAGCGGATATTGACGACCGCCGTGTCTAGGAAGACCTTGTCGCGTGCATCCGGGCGAACCAATGCATCTGCCATTGCAAACACTTCGACAGGCTTTGCGCCGGGGTTCAACCAAAGCAATGTGTCGAAGTCGTGTATCAACGTTTCATAAAAGATCGTCCACAACGGAATCCTGTCAGGATCACCGCCGAACGGACCGGGATCGCGCGTCAGTGACCGGATGAGCTGAACCGCGCCGACCTTTCCAGCGTCGATCGTTGCGCGGCCTTCAAAAAATGCCTGGTCCCAACGGCGATTAAAACCGACCTGCAGGGGAACGCCTGCGGCCTTGGCGGCTGCAATACCGCGATCCGCATCTTCAAGCGTGAGTGCCATCGGTTTTTCGCAGAAGATCGCTTTACCGGCCTCCGCCGCCTGCACAAGGATATTGGTGTGAAAGCGTGCAGGTGTGGCAATGATGACCGCATCCAGACCGGGGTGAGAAAGCATTTCTGCGACGTCGGTATAAGAAGCGTCGGCGCCCAGCGCGTCTGCAAGTTTTGCGGCGGCCCCGGGAGCGGGATCAGCGACGGCCACAAGCTCCGCGTCTACGAGCCTTCTTGCGACACTCTCCCCATGGAATGAACCGATGCGCCCTGCCCCGATAAGTCCGACGTTGACTGTTTTGACCTTGGTCATGATTTTTAGTCCTGTTTTTGAAATCAGAGAGTGAAGGCTTCGCGGAAGGCAGCGAGCGCGGCGTCGGCATCTCCGGATGCCCAAGCTTCCATCCCGATCGGGCCGGAGTAGCCCATATCGCTCAGGGCTTTTGCGATCCCCTTCCAATTCACCTCGCCGGTGCCCGGCTCAAATCGGCCGGGTACGTCAGCCACCTGAATCTCACCGATCCACGACAGGCTCCTGCGGCAAAGTTCGATCAGGTTCCCCTCACCGATCTGCGCGTGGTAGAGGTCAAGGTTCAAACGCAGACGCGGGTGATCGATGCTGGATACAAGCGCCAACGTGTCTTCGGCGCGCCCGAACGGCACGCCGGGGTGATCGACGGGGAGGTTCAGGTTCTCCAGCGTGAAAACCACATTTTCTTCTTCCGCGAGGTCAACGATACGACGTAGCGTCTCCTGAGCCTTCAGCCACATGGCTCCCGTGACGACCTCGACGGGCTGAACCGGTAGGCCACGATCCCCGAGGCCCGTGCCGTGAAGGTTGAGGCGCTGCACGCCAAGACGTTTGCCGATCTGAGCCGTTTCGCGCGCGGTTCTCAAAAGTTCGGCGGCGCCCGCATCATCGGTGAGGCGGCCGGTCAGGTACCCGTTCATAATTGTGAAGGTTGCACCGGTGGCTTCGAGCTTGGCGATATCGTGCTCTGGCCAATTCCAGAGGCCAACGCCGAAGCCTTGCTCCTTCAATCGCGACGCGCGCCATTCGATTGGTTTATCCCGCCACAGCATCTCCGCGCAGGCGGCCAACGGAAACGGGGTAGTATGGGCATTGCTCATTTGGGGTGGTTCCCTGGATTTTTGGATATGGCTGCTCAAGCCCGGCAAACTTGCCGAGCCAAAATTCGATTTTTTTGAGTGTCGTCAGATGGTGCCGCCGAGTTCTGCGGAGAGTGACTGGAGTTCCTTACCGCCAGCCATCAGGTTCTGGAGACCATCGAGATCAATTTCATTCTTGGCAAAGGTGCCCAGTGTCTTGCCCCGGTTCAGAGCCGTGAAGCGGTTTCCGACAGCGTAAGCGTGTCGAACATTATGGGTAATGAAGATCACGCCCAGACCTTTGCCGCGCACCTGATCGATGTACTTCAGAACCATCGAGGTTTGCGCAACACCGAGTGCAGATGTCGGTTCGTCAAGAATGAGGACTTTTGCGCCGAAATACACGGCGCGTGCGATCGCCACGCATTGACGTTCGCCACCGGAGAGCGTGCCGACGGCCTGTCCGGGTTCACGAACATCGATGCCGATTCTCTTCATTTCTTCGCTGGTAACGCGATCCGCGAATTCCATGTCCATGTATTTGAACGGACCGAAGCCCTTCAATGGCTCGCGACCCATGAAGAAGTTTCTTGTGACAGACATCAGCGGGATCATCGCCAGATCCTGGTAAACGGTCGCGATCCCCGCATCGAGCGCATCTCTTGGCCCGGTAAAGAGATATTGTTTCCCCTCGACGAGGAAGTCGCCGGATGTCGGCCTGTGAACGCCGGAAAGAGTATTGATCAGGGTTGATTTCCCGGCTCCGTTATCTCCGAGAAGGCACAGAACCTCTCCTGCGTGGACACTCAGCGAAACGCCGTTAAGTGCGATAATCGAGCCGAAGTGCTTGACGAGGTTCTTGACCTCGACGAGTGGTGTCTGGGTCGTGCTCATCAGCGTTCTCCCGTCACACGCTTACGAATGATGTTGTTGAAAATAACGGCGGTCAGCAACATCCCGCCGAGGAAGACGAGGTACCAATCCTGGTCGATCGACGTGTAGGTGAGGCCGATCAAAACCATGCCGAAGACGATCGAACCGAAGAACGCACCGATCGCCGAACCATATCCGCCAGTCAGAAGACATCCGCCGATGACGGCCGCGATAATTGCTTCGAATTCTTTCTGAAAACCGCGTCGGGCATCAGTCGAACCGGCGTCGAGGACAGTTAGAATGGCGACAAGAGTGGCGCACATCGCGGTTACGATAAATAGGGTGGTCTTTACACGGGCGACAGGAACACCCGACTTGCGGGCAGCCTTCGGGTCACCGCCCGATGCAAAAATCCAGTTTCCAAATCGTGTGCGAAGCAGAACCCATGTCGCGACGAGTGCAATGAGCACAAACCAGAGGATTTCCACCGGAATACCCGGGACTTTCGGCGTTCCGTTCGGGAAGGTCTCGATAATTCCTGCATTGCCAAGCCATGTGAAGAGACCCGGGAAGGCGTCGCCTGAAAACAGCGGCGCAAGGGGACTGTCCGCAACAGCCTCTCTCATCCCGCGAAGCTGGGTTGAACCGCCGCTCGCCCACTTCAGGCCGACGAGCGTTAAGCCGCGAAGAATGAAGAGAAACGCAAGCGTCACTATGAACGATGGAAGCCCGGTGCGCATGGTGAGCTGGGCATTGGTGACACCTATGACCACGGCAAAAGCAAGCGCGATCAGGATCGCGACACTGAGCGGGAGATTAAGGACGACAAGGGCCGTGCCGAAAACCAGCCCCGCGAATGCGACCATCGAGCCGATGGACAGATCGAACTCGCCGCCGATCATTAGAAGTGCCGCACCAACCGCAAGAATTCCGAGCTGGGCTGCTGGCGCCATGAAGTTTACAATACCGGCAAGTGTGAACATGGCTGGGTTTGCGGTGAGCATGAAGAATATCGTAACGAGCACCAATCCTGCGACGGCGCCGAGTTCCGGACGTCGCGCGAGCGCGGTCAAAGTCGAAACCTTTTTCAGGCGCTCGTCGGATCGAGTCGGTGACCCGTTCTGTTCGTTGGCCAGCGTCATGGGCATACCTCAGATGTAAGTTTTCTACGTGCGCCATCGGTTGCCGTTCACGCGTCACGCGGATCGGATGCCAGGCGATGAGGGCAGCTCCCGCTGGAGGTGCGAGAGCTGCTAGAGGGGTTCCGCTCAGCGGATACCCTGGGAGGATTTCTCAATCACCGAGGCTGCCGCATCCTTCTCGACGAAGCTCGGACCCGAGGCGACGTTTCCAGCAGGAATAGTGCCATATCTTGCATTCAGCGCGAGGAATGTGACCGGAAGATACCCCTGAAGGTAGGGTTGCTGGTCCACGGCAAACAGTGCCTTGCCTTCCGAAACAGCCTTCAGGAAATTCGCCGAAAGATCGAAAGAAGCGACCTTGACCTTGTCACCATTGCCCATCTTCTCGACAACAGCGACCGCCCGCTCACCAACGAGGGGTGCCGACAGGCCAAGTACGACATCGACGGAAGGATCTGAGGTTAAAGCAGCCTGAATCTTCGATTCAATTTCCGCCGGGTCGGCTGTCGTCGGCAGGACCGTAACCTTTCCACCTTCGAAGCCCTTCGCCGTCCCCGCGCAACGCTGGTCAAGAGCGGCATTTCCGACCTCCTGGTTTACGCAAAGGACGTGTTTCTTGCCGAGCGACTTCAGTTTTTCGCCGACCTTCACGCCTGCGGTAAGTTCGTCCTGGCCAACATGGAGCCTGATGCCCAGCTTTTCCGTTGCGGCAATGCCGGAGTTCATGGAAATGACGGGGATACCGGCCGCAATAGCCTTGGCAATCGCCGGGCCCAGCGCATCCGGATCGGGATTGGAAATTACAATACCCGCCGGGTTCTGATTGACTGCAGCTTCAATGAGCTGAGCCATCGCGACCATGTCGAAGGTCTCCGGTGCACGATAGTCAACCTTGGCATTGATGTCCTTGCCGGCCTGCATCATACCGTTTTTCACGATCGACCAGAAGGGGTCGGACGCTTGCCCATGAGTGACAGCAATGATGCTGGGCTGTTCATCGGCTCTGACGCCTATCGACCCCGCTGCAGCCAGTGACACAGCAATAGCCGCAGAAGCGACATTCTTCCAAATGGATTTCATTTTTTCCTCCTCAATGTCACCCACTCCTCTGGATGACAAATTCGAATGCTACCGGGTGCAAATTTGTTTGCTACCGGGTGCAAGCAGGTGCATGTTACGTCACAATGCGTTAAAAGCAAGCATTCATTTCACTGGATCAGAAAAATGGAATTTATGTTCCATTACCGGAGAGTTCATGCGCAAGAGAGCAACGGCAAAACAGGTAGCGGATGCGGCAGGAGTCTCGAAGTGGACCGTAATCCGCGCTTTCACACCGGGCGCCTCTATTACTGACGAAAGCAAGCGGAAGGTACTGGAGACTGCCGCAGCTTTGAACTATACGCCGAACCTCCTTGCACGAAGCCTCGCAACCAACTCGACGGGACAGATCGCCGTCTTCGTGGATGACTTTTCCAACCCGCAAAAACTCCCCTTCCTTGAGGCGCTCACCGAGAAGCTCCAGGCGGCCGGCCTGGTGGTGATGCTGATCAATATCAACAGTCACTTTGACCATGTAAACGCCCTTCTCCACGCGGACCAGCGTCAGGTCGATGCCATCATTCTCTTTGGTACAGCGTTTCGTGACGAAACTCTGACAGACCTGCAGCAGGGGCAAGGCATGCCGCCTATGTTCGTGCTTGCACGCGACAGTCAGATCGACGGCGTTCCCGCTGTTGTCTGCGACGCGGAACTGGCCCTCAAGGAAATCGTAGACCACCTTCATGCGAGGGGATATAGGCGCCCAGGCTTCATGAGTGGTGCTACGGCTTTGTCTACAGCTTTAAAAAGAAGCTACTATTTCACGGAGTTTTGGGCGGAAAAAGGTATCCAGGACATTGTCCACATGAGCGCGGAAAAATACAGCCTGGACGCTGGCGCCGCCTCGGTGAGGAAGTACTTGAGCGAGGCGTCTACTGACGATCGCATCGATGTCCTGATGTGCGAAAACGACATTCTGGCGATGGGCGCCATGGATGAAATCCGGGCGCGGTTCCACCTTCAAGTGCCTGAAGACATTGCGATAGTGGGCTTCGACAACTACGAGCTATCCGGTTCGTTCGGATATGGCATTACCACCTATGAGCAACCGCGCGACGAAATGATTGATGCAATTCTGAGTATGGTCAAGGGGCACTCGGATTTGAAGACGGTCACTCTCCGGGGAGAGCTCGTCGTTCGAAACTCAACATTAAGGTCGGCTGACCTTGCCCCGTTGAAATAATCCATTTTGAAGTAAGCTCTGGCCCATTGAGAGGACCAGGGAATGAAGCGCAATCGTTTCACAGACGAACAGATCATCGGCATTCTGAAGGAGCACGAGGCTGGCACGCGGGTCTCGGAGCTTTGCCGCAAGCACGGCGTCAGCGATGCCAGCATCTATAAATGGAAGGCCAAATTCGGCGGCATGGACGTATCCGAAGCCAAGCGTCTGAAGACGCTGGAAGACGAGAACACGAAGCTGAAACGGCTCCTTGCAGATGCGATGCTCGGCAATGCGGCTTTGAAAGACCGTTTGGGAAAGAATGGTGACGCCCGCAGCAAGGCGGAACGCTGTCACTCATCTGATGATCCACCACCAGATGAGCGAACGGCGGGCGTGTAAAACCATCGGCTTTTGCCGGATGACGATCCGTTGCGAAACCAGGCGAGCGATGACTATGACCTTCGCGAGCGGATGAAGGCGCTGGCGCATGAACGTCGCCGCTTTGGATATCGACGCCTTCATGTGCTGCTCAGGCGTGAGGGTCACCTGGTGAACCACAAGCTTCTCTTCCGGCTCTATCGGGAAGAGAAGCTGACGGTGCGCAAGCGCGGCGGTCGAAAACGAGCGATAGGCACACGAGCACCGATACTGGTCCCGCTTACCGCCAATGATCGGTGGTCACTGGACTTCGTGTCGGATCAACTCACCGATGGAAGCAGGTTCCGGGTGCTGACCTTCGTTGACGATTGCACTAGGCCGTCGACTCATAAACTCTGACACCAGATTCTTGCGGCGACGAGTTTGACAGCTGCGAGATAGTTTTCCGGGCGCTTGTCGTAGCGCGTGGCGA